>CAZBUD010000046.1:24579-35336 GCA_964495015.1 uncultured Enterobacteriaceae bacterium
GGGTTCTGAATACGGGCCATTAAATCTTTATTATTGCCCGGCTCAAGCTAAATCGGCTCGCGCCCAGGGTCATGCCTGCTCCACGAGTTGCAGAAAATGGCTATTAGGAGAAATAACGGTCAACAGGAAGGGGCCCGGTAGACCGCTTCGAAGTGGGATCGATAACATATTTCTAGGATAATAGTAAATTACGAAAATTCAACGAAAACCGCTTGAGCTTCATTCACAAACGAATCCGCTCCTCGATCGCGTTGAAGACGGCTTCGGTGCACTCTTCTACAGTCTGATCGACTGTGGTCAGGCGTAAGGTTGGATTTTCAGGCTGCTCGTAGGGAGACGAGATACCGGTGAATTCCGGAATCTGACCCGCACGCGCCTTTGCATACAGCCCCTTTACATCCCGCTTTTCACACACCTCAAGCGGCGTATCCACATATGCATCAAAAAAGCGCTCAGGCCCAATAACCTCGGCTGCATCCTGACGGTCAGCTTGAAATGGTGAGATGACCGGGACGAGCACGATCAGGCCGGCCTGATTAAACAGTTGGGCAACCTCGGCAATGCGCCGAATATTCTCCCGTCGGTCGTCTTTAGAAAACGCTAGATCACGGTTGAGGCCAAAGCGCACATTGTCTCCATCGAGACGGTACACGTGAAAACCTTCAGCATGCAGGCGCTGTTCGAGCTGCTCGGCAATCGACGATTTGCCGGAACCGGACAAGCCGGTCAGCCAGACGGTCAGCGCACGTTGGCCGAGTGCACTCTCCCGATCCGTTACTGAAATAAGACCCATCTCTTCACGAATATGGGCAGATTTCTGAGCATCGACTTGAACGGGCACATCACGCTGAAGGACTTGCTCCGGCATCCGGTCAAGGACCATGCCCGCTCCGACCGTGTTGTTCGTCAAGCGGTCAATCACAATAAACGCCCCGGAAGCCCGATTCTTCCGGTAAGGATCGAACGCGACCGGTTTTTCCAAAGTAAACGCGCACCGCCCGATTTCATTCAGCGCAAGCTGGTCAACGTTCTCTCGATGGAGCGTATTAATATTCATCCGATAGCGTACGTCGGTGATCAGCCCAGGCGTTTTATTTGTCGTGTGTTTGATGAAGTATTGTTTGTCCAGCCGTAGTGGCTCTTCGGCCATCCACACCAGCATGGCTTCAAAGCTCTTGGCTTCCATAGGCACATTGTGAGGGTGGACCAGCATGTCGCCGCGACTAATATCGATTTCGTCCTCAAGGGTCAGGGTCACAGCCAGCGGGGGCATAGCCTGCGCGATCTCTCCCTCAAAGGTGTGAATTGCTTTGATCCGGCTGGTTTTGCGGGACGGAAAAACCATCACCTCATCGCGCGGACGTACAATCCCGGAGGCCACCGTCCCACAATAGCCACGAAAATTAAGATTGGGTCGGTTGACGTATTGGACCGGAAAACGAAAGTCGATGAGATTGATATCCGAGGCGATATAGACGTTCTCCAGCATATGCATCAGCGGACTGCCCTCATACCAGGGCATCTTTTCGCTGTGATGCACAACGTTGTCACCTTTGAGCGCAGCCATTGGCAGGAAATGCACGTCGCCAAGTTCGAGCTTAGCGGCAAACGCGATATAGTCTGCCACAATGCGATCAAAGGTCTCTTGGCTGTAGTCAACCAGATCCATTTTATTGACCGCAACAATAATATGCTTGATGCCTAACAAAGAGGCGATAAAGCTGTGGCGACGGGTCTGGATAAGGACTCCCAGTCGGGCATCAATCAAGATGATGGCCAAGTCACACGTGGAGGCACCGGTCACCATATTACGCGTGTACTGCTCGTGGCCTGGGGTATCGGCAATGATGAATTTGCGTTTGGCCGTTGAAAAGTAACGATAGGCAACATCGATCGTAATTCCCTGCTCACGTTCGGCCTTCAGTCCGTCCGTCAATAGGGCAGGATCAAATTCTGTGTCTGTCGTGCCGTAGCGTAGCGAGTCCTTTTTCATCGCCTCAAGCTGATCCTCATAGATCATCTTGGAGTCATACAGCAGGCGACCGATGAGCGTACTCTTGCCGTCATCCACACTGCCGCAAGTGAGAAAACGCAACAGGTCTTTGCGTTCATGTTGGGCCAGATAGGCTTCAATATCCGTCGCGATTAAGTCAGATTTATGGGACATGCGGTAATAGCCAATAGCGTTCTAGAAATAGCCTTCCTTTTTCTTCTCTTCCATCGAGCCGGACTGATCAAAATCGATCACGCGGCCCTGGCGTTCCGACTTGGTGGTTAAAAGCATCTCCTGGATTATCAGCGGCAGGGTGTCTGCCTCGGACTCAACCGCCCCAGTCAGCGGATAACAACCGAGCGTGCGGAAACGTACTTTCTTCATCTGCGGCCGTTCGCCGGGAAGGAACGGCAGACGGTCATCGTCGACCATAATAAGCACCCCATCTCGCTCCACAACCGGACGTTCCTTAGCGAAATAGAGCGGTACGATAGGAATATTCTCCAGATAGACGTACTGCCAGACATCCAGTTCTGTCCAGTTTGACAAAGGAAAAACACGAATGCTTTCCCCTTTGTCCACAGTCGCGTTGTATAAATTCCACAGCTCCGGGCGTTGGTTCTTCGGGTCCCAGCGATGATTACGATCCCGGAACGAATACACTCGTTCTTTGGCCCGGGATTTCTCCTCGTCACGCCGCGCTCCGCCAAAGGCCGCATCAAACCCGTATTTGTCGAGGGCTTGTTTGAGCGCTTGCGTCTTCATGACATCGGTATGCTTTTTTGAACCGTGAGTAATAGGCCCAATTCCGGCCTTGACGCCGTCTTGGTTGGAATACACGATGAGGTCGAACCCCAGCTCTTTTTTGACGTAGTTATCCCGAAACGTGATCATTTCCCGGAATTTCCAGGTCGTATCAACGTGCATGAGCGGGAAAGGCGGCTTACCTGGGGCAAATGCTTTACGAGCCAAATGCAGCATGACGGCAGAGTCCTTACCGATCGAATACAACATGACCGGATTGTCAAACTCGGCCGCAACTTCCCGAATGATGTGTATGCTTTCTGCCTCAAGGCATTTCAAATGCGTGAGAGCATAGGAATTTTTTCCGCCCGAATTCCTTTCTGTCAAACTCATTTCAGAATGACTCTCCAATTCCCCAGCTCCCTATCTCGACCCGACCAGACTGGATATTTTCATTATACGTAAATGCAGAAATAAAACAGAGACACAAAAACCCCACGCTCAGCCAGATTCAGCATGAACGAGTCAGGCCGGGCCGGCACAAGGAACACTGCGGGTCTTTCTCTACACCATGCTCAGTAAAATGAAAGGCAGGAAATGTACACTGCAGGAGTTTTGGCACGCTTTCTTGATCGGCGGCAACGATCACCTTGAGCGCTTCCGTCGCTTGCTGCGCTCCCATGAATAACGCCGCTGCAGCATCTGTTGAATCCACACCGTGTGCCAGCTCTCCATACAACAGATCAGAAACTGGAGAATCGGACGAAAGGCAGCGTAGGCACGGCCAGTCCGGCTTGTCGCCACGACAGACTAACAGGTATGCCCGTCCCTCCACGAGGTGCGCCCAAATGAACGGCTTCCGGGCCATATAACAAGCGTCATGGAGGACCGCTGTTGCAGCTAACACGAGGTCATAATGTTGAACGAGTCGTTCGGGTTGGAGATCGTCCTCTTCATCGTTCCCTTCGGTATGCGTGATAATGGTGCAATCAGGATTCAGGCGTCTGAGCGTCTTGATCCGCACGTCCTGCTCATCCTGATCTGACTCACTCGCGTCCTCAGCCAAAGCCGGAAAGACCGTGCGAGCCGTGCCAGGTATAACAGATGGCACAGATTGCGGGCGGACAATGCCGATAGTCCCAACCCCGGCCGCAGCAAGATACAGGAGAGCGGCTGCCTCCAGCAATCCGTCAGTGTGGACAAGGACTCGGCCGCGCTGGATCTTTTCTTGTCCTTTGCCCCCAACCTGGGGGAGGATGATCTGTCTGCTATAGCGTTCGATCTGGGCGTCAGAGAGCATAGGTTATTCAATGACGTTCTTTTCGATCGGTTCGACCGTGACACCCTTTTCTCGTAGCCAGGCTACGGCTTGGTCGATAGCCCCCTGCTCCCCTTCGACTTCAAGTGCGACCAGTCCCATCTCCTCGGACACATTCGCCCCGCGGATATTCGTCACCAAATGAAACTGCTGCCCAACAATATAGATAAGGGGCTCCTTGATGCGCTCTGTGGGATACGTCAAATAGAACTTCTCAGTCATGCCTGCCCCGTGTCTCAGCGCGTGTCCGCCGGAGTTCAAAGTCTTTCCAGCCGACCCACAGGTTCGTGCTCAGGTATTTGTCTCCGAAATCCGGAAAGAGCGTCACCACTATACCGTCATTGATTTCGCGTGCAATCTGCAACGCCGCCCACATCGCAGCACCGGAAGATTGACCGACTAAGAGGCCCTCTTCCCTGCCGAGTCGATACACGCTTTCATACGCATCCTCAGTCGAAACATTGATCTTGCGGTCAAGTTGCTCTTCGTGGTAAATGCCGGGCACGATGGAGCTGGCCATGTGCTTGAGTCCTTCCAGACCGTGCAACCCATCATCCGGCTCAACCCCTACAATCTGAATGTGAGGGTTTTGCTCCTTCAGATAGCAACCGGTTCCCATCAGCGTTCCCCCAGTGCCCATGCCCGCCACAAAGTGCGTGATTTTCTCTTGCGTTTGCCACCACAGCTCGGGTCCGGTCGTCTCGTAGTGGGCCAAAGAATTGGCCGGATTAAAGTACTGATCAGGCTTGAAATAACGCTCCGGATTCTCATGCAACAACTCACGGCACTGTTCGAGAGCGCCGTCCGATCCCTCCATGGGGTCGCTGTAAATCATTTGAGCGCCATAGGCGGCAATTATTTTCTTGCGTTCTATACTGACGTTGGCTGGAATGACCAGCGCGACAGGATATTGAATCACCGCCCCAACCATGGCCAAGGCAATGCCAGTGTTACCGGAAGTTGAGTCGAGAATGACCTTGCCCGGCGTCAGTGCTCCGGTCTCAATTCCCTCCTGGATCATGCGTAGTGCGGGTCGATCTTTGACTGAACGACCAGGGTTAAAACCTTCGAGTTTGGCAAAGATGCGGACGCACGGAGAGATGCCAGTGGTAATCCGGGTAATCTCTAAAAGCGGCGTGTTTCCAATCAAATGAAGGACAGACGGGACACGCAGCGGTCCGGACGGGGGCGGCCACTCGGAACGTCCAGGCAAAAGGGACACGTCTCACCCTCCGGCAATGGCAGGCACAACGGACACTTCGTCTCCGTCTTTGACCGGGGTCTCGAGATTATTGAGAAAACGAATGTCCTCGCCATTGACAAAGATGTTGACAAAGCGGCGCACCTGTCCCTCCTCATCACACAGCCGCTCTTTCATACCGGGATGGTTACTTTCCATATCATCAACGAGCGCCCCAACCGTGGCTCCATTGGCCGAGACAACTGCCTCACCGCCAGTCAAGCGACGCAGTGGAGTTGGGACACGTACCTGAACACTCATATAAACTACCTCCTCATTTGGGTTCACTGTTACTGTTGCGGGTTTGCTGTGGTCTGACAATCACCCTTTCAATGCAGCTCTTCTGGATTTACTTTCAGGTGTTCGCCTTTCTGTTCGGATGACAGAGAGGCATACAACTGATCAAAGTCGGCTAATCGGGCCTCGATAAGCCACGGCCGCCGCACCTGATCCAGCACAGCCTCAATAGTTTTATACCCGTTGCCGGTAATGCAAATCACAATGGACTCATCCCGAGGAATACGGCCTTGCTCAATAAGTTTTTTCGTCACCGCAACAGTCGTACCACCAGCCGGTTCCGTAAAAATCCCTTCGGTCTGGGCAAGCAGTTGGATCCCTTGGATAATCTCTGCGTCCGTCACCGATTCTCCCCAGCCACCTGAGTCACGCACGGCGCGCAGAACGTAATATCCATCGGCTGGGTTGCCTATCGCAATCGACTTGGCAATCGTCTTGGGCTTCACGGGGACAATCAGGTCGGTTTCATTGTGCAAGGCCTGTATAACCGGTGCACATCCGGCAGCCTGGGCGGTATAAATTTTCGGGCGCGGACCACTCTCCATCAATCCGACCTGCTGAAGTTCTTCGAAGGCTTTGGCGACTTTGGGCAGAATCGTACCCCCAGCGGTTGGAACAACGACATGCTGGGGAAACCGCCAGCCAAGCTGCTCGACAATTTCAAACCCGTAGGTCTTCGCGCCTTCAGTGTAATACGGTCGGAGATTGATATTAGCAAACGCCCAGCCATATTTGTCAGCGATCTCACTGCACAAGCGGTTGACGTCGTCATAGTTTCCCCGGATCGCAACCGTGCACGGACCATAGATCGTTGTGCCCACAACTTTTCCCTGTTCGAGGTCGGCCGGAATAAAGATGAAACAGCGCAGTCCGGCGCGAGCCGCATGGGCCGAGACCGAGTTGGCTAGATTTCCGGTGGAGGCACAGGAGACAGTGCCAAAGCCAAACTCGATGGCCTTTGAAATCGCAATCGAGACAACCCGATCCTTATAGGAAAAGGTTGGATGATTGACCGAATCGTCCTTCACATAGAGTTCCTTTACTCCTAAATAGTCGGCCAGACGGCCTGCTTTGACGAGAGGCGTAAAACCGCTATGGAGGCCGACCTGCGGCTCTCCGGCGACCGGGAGTAATTCCCGATAGCGCCACAGCGAGGCCGGACGCGAGGCGATAATCTCCCGTGAGAGCTGTTGCCGAATACTGGTGTAGTCATATTGGACCTCAAGGGGTCCAAAACACATCTCACAGACATGGAGCGGGCTCAGAGGGTAGGCGTGTCCGCACTCGCGACAGGTCAGTCCAGTAATTGTGTCCATTTCGTATTCCTCTCGTATCTCATCATTTCTCATTGTCCGGCCAGAGACCTCGTCTCTGGCGCCGCCTGTCGCGCCTGTGGCTGCAAAGTCGTAATGGTCGGCCTCGTTCCGCACAGGGGACAGCGGAGGCTGCGTCGGACCCGCACCTCCCGCCAGCGCAACGCCAATGCGTCATATGTCAAAAGGCGGTCGGTGAGGAGTTCCTCTCCCCCGCGTAAATATTTCACCGCTTCATTGGCCTGCACCACACCCAGGCTTCCCGCTAAGCTGCCCAGGATGCCGGCCTCTTGACAGGTTGGAATTTCATCCGAATCAGGTGGGACTGGAAAAAGACAACGTAAGCAGGTCGTATGCCCGGGTAGGACGGTTAGTGTCTGCCCATGGAATTGTACGATCCCGGCATACGAAAACGGCTTGTTCAGTAGCACTGCACCATCATTAATAAGAAACTTCGTGTCTAACCCATCCGTCCCGTCGATAATAAAATCATAGCCCGCAAAAAGATCAGCTAAATTGTCTGCGCTCAAACGCTGTACATAGGGAAACATGGTCACTGCAGGGTTCATGCGCTGCAGTTTCTCTTGAGCAGAAGACACCTTGGATCGACCAAGATCGGGAGTAAAGTGTAAAATCTGGCGTTGCAAGTTCGACAATTCAACCGTGTCCGGGTCTACTAAACCAATTGTTCCAACGCCAGCCAAGGCCAGCGCAAGCGCGGCGGGAGAACCAAGCCCACCAACACCAACGACTAAGACCTTGCCGTCCCGAACACGAGCATCGCCCGCGCGTTCGGCCCTTTCCATACCAGATCCTTTCGTGACTAGCGACGGAAAACAAAAAGCCTCTTCCCGATAAGGAAGAGGCTGATGAACTCAGATCAGTCTCCTTATCTCTCCCTCTCATGCGAGGGTGGGAATTAGCACCAGATTTGTCTCTTCCTGGGAAGGACAAGAGGTTGCTGTGGCGTCACCGGGCCAGTCCCTCAGCCACTCTCGATAAGGCTCTCTGTGTATCGCCAGGGTAGTCCTGTGTAATCCTTTACAGTGAAAGCTATTACGAGGCTACCGAATACGCAATAATGTGTCAATATATCTTTACTGTTCTCACTATCCGGACAAGAAGACTATTCGGCCTCGAACTCGAAGTCGATATCTTCAATATAGACGTCAAGAATAGCTTCCCGCCCCGCTTTGGTTTCAGCCCCGCGCTCTGTCTCTCGCCGGACAACGGGAGCAACTGCAGCTGAGTTCGATACAGCGCCCTCGTCTGCCACCTGTGTACTCTCAACAGATACTTCTTCCGGAGTCTCAGCCAGCCCCCCAGCGGTTTCAGACTCTAGGACGACGCTGTCTGCCGTACTTGAGTCCATGCCGTCTTCTTCAGCACTCAGAACGCCGGCTGCTTCGAGTGCTTCGATGTCCTCGGCAAGTTCAAAGTCCTCATCGTCCACCGCTAGTTCCTGTTCCAAGTCAGCGGCAAGGTCAGCGTCAAACTCAAGCGCGTCGCTGTCACTCATCTCAAACTCATCACTATCCTCACTATCGTCGTGCTCAACCTCTTCCCGATAGTCCTCACCGACTTCGAATGATCTTTCTCCGTCTTCAAATTCCGCATCTAACGCCCGCTCTTCCTGTTCAGCCGCTTTCGCTGCAGCAAACTTCTCCGTATCTGCCTCAGTACGCGCGAGGCGTTCCCCGTCTTCCTGCTTTTTCAATTCAGAAACGAGCAGCAGTAACGGGTCGACTCCGGACGCGAGGGGTCTATCCAAATCCGATGCTGCGGCATCCGGCTCATCAGCCTGTGGTTCATCCCTTCCCGCTGCACCCACAGCCTGCGCTGTGCGCGCGGCTTGCGCCCGTGCGGCCAAGTCAGCCATCTCGACATGCCCTTCCTCATTGAGAATTTTTTCGAGCCGGCCTAAAGCCTCAACAGTGGCGTCCGTCTCGGAGTACCGCTCAACAAGGGTCCGGAGTCGTGCCTTGGTGGCCGCAACATTCCCCAGCTTTTCGTTAAAATCCGCCACATACAATTCATGTTTGGCCATGACATCGCGCGCAGCTTTGCTCTTTTCCTCCGATTGCAGTACGAAAGCACTTTCCGGATAGCGGTCAATCACTTGCTGGAAGAATCCGTCCGCCTTGCGCGTGACCGCCTGATCGCGATCCAGCGAGCGGATCTGCTCATAGTTCGCCATGCCGAGAAAATACTTCACAAACGGCATGTGCTGACTAGTTGGATAGGCGCGTTCAAAGTCTCTGAGTCCGGCAATGGCCTCAGCGTAATTTTCGTCGAGGAAGTGCCCATAGGCAGCTTTAAGTTCGGACTCCTCAGCGTAGGGATTCAGCGGGTACTGCTCGAGCAGTTCCTGATACTTCTCGGACGCGAGCAGATAATCCTCGTCTTCAAAGGCCTCAGCTGCCCCTTGATAATACTCTTTTGCTGAGGGCCGTTTGACTGTCGCCGAGCACCCACCAACACTCACCAAAACGATGCTCAGGAAAAAGACCCAAATTCGTTCGGACATAGCCTCGCACGCTAGAGGATTTCCCCAACGGTTTCAATGTACCCAACGGCCCTCGCATCCTTTGATGGTGACAGGGGAAGCGTGTGTCATCTTTTTTGAGAATAAGGTGGAAGGGCGCTCCAATTCAGCCAGAGACGTCCGTCTCGATAGATGCGCCCGGCAGGACCGAGGCCGGTCGAATCGTCTTGAATTATTGTGTGTACGTTGATCGTAGGGGCAAGAAGCGGATCACGGCCCAACGCAAAGCTCTGCTCGCGGACGAGGACTATTGCAGCCTTATTCAGCAGGAGTGCGCGTTTGCGCGACGGCGCAATCAGAAAAGCGATGTCTCGATCCCCACCCGGAGCCGCACGTCGAACCTGAGCCGTATCGAGCTTTCCATCTTTTCCACCCTTTCCATTCTGAAAAAAACGTTCCAGCACTTCGGTATTAGCTCGAAACTCATCTCCGCCTCGCACCCGCTGAAAATAGGTCAAGATCTCCGGCTCCTGATGTCCGACTTGGGGAACATCAGGAATCCCGTGTATAGACTGGTGTCTCCATCCGGCAATACCGGGAACTTTACGCGCAAAAGCGAACGTTTGGTCAACGGTCACACCAAGCGAGGTATGGCAGCCCAGACAGAATAGATGCTCCTCTTCAGTTTGCAGTCGCAGTTGACCAGCTGCATCTTCAATGAATCCTTGAAACTGCCAGCCAAAGATATTGCGCAAACCTACAAGGGGCGAGCCGGGAAAGAGCGGCGAAAGGCCGTCTTCTTTTTCGTCCCGCTCGTGTTCATATGCCCGGTGCCGAGCCCAATCATCAAGCCACTCGACTTTGCGGGCGTAGCGGACTTCTTTCATCCGAGTAGACAGAAGAGAAGGAACATCCGGATCGATATAGCGAACCGTGTGTAAAAATTCAGTGCCTTGCGGATACAGATAGCGATGGACTGCTATTTCTTGCGCCGCTCCAATATAGTGTGTGGGAAGTGTCCGGAGGTGTGTAACCTCCGGCTGCACTGTTCCATCTCCATCGAAGTCTATCCCAGCCAGCTTCTCATTGAGCGGCTCAACCTCTCTATCAATATCTTTCATCGAGGGATCAACGGCTATGCCAGCCTCAAGAATGGCCAGGTTTAGTTTATAAATCGGACGCGATTGTCGACCGTGCTTATCGGTTTGAAACGCACGCGGCAGGCGTATCATCACGTCGTCCGTACTGCCGTTCGTTGGCCAAAAGGTGCCGGGAAACGGCTTATACCGAATCGCCCGCCAACCACTGCCGTCCCGGGCAAAGCCTTCCCCGTCAAAGCCTTGGCGAAAGTCGAGGTCGGGCACATA
>CAZBUD010000047.1:0-33815 GCA_964495015.1 uncultured Enterobacteriaceae bacterium
CGGTTGCCGTGTTCAACGGAGCACACATCATTCGCGCTCATGATGTAAAAGAGACGGTTGAGGCGGTTCGGATGGCCGAACGCTTACGTCCAGCCCGCGTCTCTTAGAGTATCAGCTCGCCCAGCGTTTCCGGCGTGTCCAACAAGAATTCAGGCGGATGCATGGCAAATCCGTCTTGTCCAAAGCCCCACGTCACGCCACACGTCGCTATGCCTGCCGCCCTGCCGGTTTCGACATCAATGCCAGAGTCACCGATCAGCACGGTCTGGGCCAAGGCCCGACGGGCTATCTTCTGGAGGGCAAACACCCCTTCCGGATCAGGCTTTCTTGTTTGCAGCGTATCGCCACCAATGACGGCACTAAAATGCTTAGCAATACCTAGCCCAGAGAGAATTGCTAGTGTTGGTTGCTCTGGCTTATTCGTCAACACGGACAAATGAATTTTCTGATCGAGTGCAGCGTCCAGCAGCGGCTCGATACCCGGGTACAGTCTCGTCTGGTCGAGCAGGTGCAGCGTGTAATAATCCATGAAGATGTCAAAGCCGTGCGGAACAAGTGCCGCCCTGTCTAAGCCCAGAGCACGTTTAATAAGCACCCGGGCACCAAGCCCAATAAAATCTTCGACTTGGGACACAGACAGCAACGGAAGGTCCAATTCCTGGAGCATATGATTGGTCGCTGCAGCGAGATCGGCCTTAGTGTCGACGAGCGTTCCATCCAGGTCAAAAATAAGATGACTGAAACGTGGCATAAAATAAAAAGGGCATGGAGAATTCCATGCCCTCATAGCTTACATTAATGAAGAGAGAACTATACTGAGAAAGAAGAGCCACACCCACAGGTCCGGGTCGCATTCGGATTCACAAACCTAAACCCCGCCCCGTGTAGGCCATTCACATAATCCAGCATGGTTCCATGCACGTATTGAAGGCTGGTGGGATCAACGAAGAGTCTGACGCCGCGTTGCTCAACAATGATGTCATCCTCGCGCGGCGCAGCGTCAACGCCCAGGCTATACTGAAAGCCAGAGCAGCCACCGCCTACAACTGATACGCGCAGACCACCTTCCGCCATTCCTTCTTTGGCCATGGTCTCTTTCACTTTCTCCACAGCCAGATCAGATAGAGACAAAGCCGGTCCGTCCTGGATTTGGGGCGCTGCTTGAGTTGGTTCGGTCGGCTGCTGCATTTCTTGATCCATTATCGTCTCCTCAGAGCAAGATCATGTAAAGTGAAGCAAGATCTCCAATTCTCCATGATTCCTTGATTCGTCCGTATGATAGATAGGTAAGGTCTTCGTTCTATCGAGTCAATCCCCAAGCCCATCCTTTTGTACCCTTTTCGCCATTTTTGCCTCTTGTTTTTTTATGATACCAGGAAGCCGTGCCGCTCGAAAATGATATCCGCGACTACGCTGCAACCTTAGGCTTTCCCTTATGTGGATTTACGCAACTGACACGCTTACCCAGGGAACAGTTTTTCGCGGACTGGCTCGCCCAAGGTCACGCCGGAGAGATGGGCTATCTCGCTCGTGAACCCCAACGCCGTCTGAATCCACATATTCCGTTTCCCGAAGCACGCAGCATCATATGCCTGGGATACCCATACTCCCCCCCGCTTCTTCCCCCAGTCGATTGGCAATCCGAGCTGCGTGGCCGGATTGCTGCGTATGCGGCTGGCATAGATTATCATGATCTCATCAAGGAAAAGCTCAAAACATTGGCGAGCTTTCTCAAAGACCGTGAGCCAAACGTCTGGGCTCTACCCTATGTAGATACGGGCCCGCTACTTGAACGCGAGTGGGCCGCTCGCAGCGGACTGGGCTGGTTCGGTAAGAATACCATGCTGCTCCACAAATCTATGGGTTCATGGTTTTTTTTGGCCGAGATTCTGATCAGTCTTGATCTTGAGGGAGAAGGTCTTCCAAGCGCCCACTGCGGCAAATGCACACGTTGTATGGACGATTGCCCGACAGATGCTTTAGAGACAGGTTATGTGCTCAAATCCCCGCTGTGCATCTCGTATTTGACCATCGAACATCGGGGGCCCATTCCTCACGAACTTCGGCCGAAAATGGGCAATTGGCTTTTTGGTTGCGACATTTGCCAAGACGTGTGTCCGTGGAATGTGAAGTTCGGGCAGCCGCAAACAGGGCTGGTGGAGGAACTCTGCCCTTCTTTACCTGCATTAATGCGCTTGGATGACGCAGGCTTCCGGGTTCGTTTCCGCCGCAGTGCCATCTCGCGGACCAAACGCCGTGGCCTGCTACGCAACGTCACCATTGCGCTAGGGAATAGTAAAAACCCCGAGGCCATTGGTCCACTGGAGATAGCTTTACACGACCCCGAACCGTTGATTCGTGGTCATGCAGCTTGGGCGTTGGGACAGTTCGAGAATCACTCAGCCCTCAAACAGCATCTTGGGCGAGAAAAAGAGTCGCAGGTGAGAAGCGAAATTCTTATCGCGCTGGGCGAGCAACCGGCTCCTCCCCTTGAATCCTGACCTGTTATTCACTCACCCCACCTTCAATTTATCTCCGCTTGCTGTTCCCCCACCGGTCGCAACCTGATCCCACATTTTCGATCCCTGCTCATAAAAGCGCGTAGCCCAAATGCCGCTGAAGGGTTCATGCTCACCCGGCATACGCCAGGTCACGACCTTGGCAGATTCAAGTCTCAGCCCGACAAGGGCACGCGGTTGATCGTGGGTCTCAGTCAGATAATAGTCGCCGGACTCCTCATCTACATAGCGCAGGGTGATACGCCGGTAGATAGCGCGCCACTCGTCGTCGTGACCGAGCGGATACAGGACCTCGGCTTTGCCTTCGACCAAAACCTTACGATAGACGCCCTCTTCTTCATCAATCGTAATGGCAATCCGCGGGTCCCTCTGGATATTGGCCCAAAAAGCAGAATACTTGCGCGGCGTGATAATGATCTTCCCATCCTCGTAGACAAACCACACCGGCACCACACTAGGACTCCCGTCTTCTTGGAGTGTAGCAATCCTGGCGATGTGACCACGCTCTTGAAGAAAAGCGTCACGTTCTTCGAGTGTCAGTTTCGGCATTGGGGTCTCCTTTTCTCAGGATTCTTTCCGCAACAGAAGAATGCCTTTTCCTATCTGCCGTCAAGCCTTGGTGTGTTGTTCCGGCTATTTGACTTATGCCATATTTCACAGACAGAACATGCGTAGCCGGACGCTTTTACAGAAAGACCATTGAGTCAATAGAAAGAGGATCCAAAGATGAAAGCCGCAGTCTATTATGAACAAAACGGCCCGCTGAGGATAGAAGAGATCCAGATCGACAGGCCCAAACAGGAAGAGGTTTTGGTTAAAATAGCAGTAAGCGGAGTGTGTCACAGTGATCTGTCCGTTATAAATGGGAATCTCCCTTTCCCTCCACCCCCAGCGGTCTTGGGCCATGAAGGCGCTGGGATTGTGGAGGAGGTTAGTAGCGATGTCACCTCCGTACAACCGGGCGATCATGTCATCCTTTCCTGGCGACCGTCCTGCAGACGTTGTGGCTATTGTGTGACCGGCCGGCCCCAACTGTGTCAAACCGCAGGCATGGAGATCATGACAGGTTTCCTGCTCGACGGCACCAGCCGCCTGCACAACAACAGAACCGAGATTAGACATTTTACCGGCGTCTCATCTTTTGCCGAATATGCGGTTGTTCCGGAATCCGGGGTTGTGAAGATTGGTTCCTATGTCCGGCTCGAAGCGGCTGCGCTTGTCGGTTGTGGAGTCGTGACCGGAGTCGGAGCAGCGATCAACACCGCCAAGGTTGAGCCCGGAGCGAGCGCCGTCGTTATTGGATGCGGTGGCGTTGGGTTAAACACGGTCCAGGGTGCGGTGCTGGCCGGAGCAGAAAAAATAATTGCCGTTGATATCAATCCGAAGAAATTAGAACTGGCAAAGCAGTTTGAGGCGACGCATTGTGTCGATCCAAAGGATGGCGATCCCTGCAATCAAGTCCTCGCACTGAATGACGGGCTGGGAGCGGACTATGCCTTCGCGGTCATTGGTCGCGCTGATACGGCCGTGCAGGCGTACAATTCGATTCGGCCCGGTGGGACTGCGGTCGTCGTCGGCGTTGCCAAACCCGACGATATGCTGACCATCCCGGCTATTTCCTTACTTCAGGAAAAAACCCTCAAAGGCTCGCTGCGTGGATATGCCCAAGCTGCTCGATTTGTACATGAACAAAAAACTGAAGCTGGATGAGCTCGTCTCGCGTCGGATCGCGCTCGACGAGATTAACGATGCCTTTGAATGGATGGAAAAAGGTGAGGTGCCTCGAAGTGTCATTATTTTTTAGCAGGTCGTATATAGCTGCCCAGAAAACCGTTCCCCCTTTTGGGCTTTGCTCAGGACAGGCTTCGACAGGCGCACGGCGGACGGACCGGGATCAGGGACTACGGGGCCGTTCGTGCTGAGCCCCATCGAAGCATGAACGACCAGGGATGTACAATCTTAGAGCGGAAACGATGCGGCAAGGGAGGCAGCCTATTTTTTCGGCTTTCCCTTTACCTTGAGACTTTTCTTTTTTCTCGCCACAATCTTTCCGCCTCCTTGGGGTCGGGTAAACACGCCACGTTTCTGCATTAACCGGATCTGTGGCTCCAACACCTTTTCCTTGTACTCGACATGCCGCATGGGCTTGCGTTTGAGCCATAGATTCTTGGGATAAATAGGCTGCTCGTAAATAAGCGCCAACACTTCCGTTCGCAAATCCTTCATCCAGTTCATAAGCGGAGAGCGGTCTCGGAAATCACGCAATGCTTCGACGTCAATCGCTCCACCGCAGTACGACGACCCTGCACCGTAATCGTGCCGAGCGATAATCCGGCCTTTATAGTCCACAATCATCGAGTGACCACCGAAAGTATCCACCGGGAGCTTGGAGTCAGGCAGGAGATAATACGTGCCCAGATTTGGTGCCACCATGTAACACGTATTATCAAGCGCGCGGGCACGGTTTTGGACTTCCCAGGCCCCATTGCCCACATGCGGCTCAGGGAAAGCAGGTCGGCAGATTACCTCTGCTCCGTTCATAGCCAGGCCGCGGATCAGTTCAGGATAGGATCCTTCGTTCGCCATACACAGACCGATCTTTCCAATGTCGGTATCCGCTACGGGGAAAAAGGCGTCCAGAGATTTCCCATGAATTTGGATCCAGCGATCCCATACGTCGTGTGGGCACACCGAGTGTTCAACCGGAAACAGGGGTGAATTCTTCCGATGGCGGAGAATCACCCGACCCTGGGGAGAAATGAGAAAGACACTATTAAAGAACATACCGGGGAACTCGGTTTCACGCGCCTTCGCGGTTGCCACCACATAGGCGTCAAACTCCCTAGCCAGCTTGCCCAGCATCTGCGTCTCAGGACCAGGGATATCGATAGCGATCTCCTCAGCGTATTTTTCGTGGTCCCAGTCAAACACCTCATCCGTAAAGCCTTGCAGTCCGCCTTCGGGTATTACAATCAAACGTACTGGCAAATCCAAGCTGGACAGCCAACACGCCGCCGCACATATCTCGTGCAGATGCTCAAGATTCTCGGCAATCTGTTCTCGCTTCAGCACGCCTCGTACTGTTGATGAGATTCCAACCGCCACATATGGCTGCACTGCCTTGGGCATGCCCTTACCTCCTGCTTTGTCCGGGGATATAATGGCGGACGATACCATGGCTGGTAGGCAGGTGGAAGGAGAAATGCCGCCTCCTTTCTGAATCGTCAGAACAGCTTTCCGCTTGTATTCTGTTCTTGTGAGAGAGAAATATCATTTAGAGAAGACCGTCATGGAGCACGTTACGATCGAATCCCCTACTCAACCCCTTCAATCTGCACCACACCGGCGGCTGCCTGTCGTGGCCTTGGTTGGACGACCAAACGTCGGCAAGTCCACCCTGTTTAACCGTTTCAGCCACCGACGCAAAGCCGTCGTTGATAACACTCCAGGTGTGACTCGAGACCGGAACTTTGCCCAAGTCAAATGGGACAATACCCCATTCTTACTCATGGATACCGGCGGTATCGACCTGAGCGAAACTGAAGGCATCGTAGGACAGTTCCAAGCACAAACCCGTTTGGCTATCGACGAAGCCGATCTCGTCATTTTTTTATTTGATGGCAAGGAAGGTCTTAATCCAGAAGATGCACAGGCTGTCGATATCCTCCGACGGAGCAAAAAGCCTGTTTTTTTTGTGGTGAACAAGGTTGACGGGGACCGCCAAGAACTCGCCGCGAGTGAATTCTATAGACTGGGCTTAGACTCCTTCTTCCCCATCTCGGCCGCACATGGGCGCGGCATCTCGGATCTACTGGATACAGTCGTAGAGACCTTCGCTCACAGAGACGAGCAAGCGCCTAGCCCGGATTCAACGCATGCAACAACGGCGCGAACGGAGAGACCCGATATCCGACTTGCCATTGTAGGCCGTCCTAACGTCGGCAAATCCTCGTTGCTGAACCGTCTCGTTGGGGCGGAACGCTCTATTGTTGATACCACACCAGGCACCACGCGTGATGCCATAGATAGTCGCCTTGATTGGCAAGACAAGAATATTCTTCTCGTGGATACGGCTGGCGTACGTAGGCGTACGCACATTCACGAGCACATCGAACAAGCCAGTTCATTCATTGCGCTCAAGGCTCTGGAACGCGCAGAGATCGGGCTGCTGGTGTTCGACGCCGGCGAAGGGATGACGGATCAGGACGCACGTCTTGTTCGTTATGCCTGGGAGCGCGGACGTGGCATGGTCATCGTGGTCAACAAATGGGACCTCATTCCGTCCGACAAGAAAAACCACGCGCGCTTTACCGATGCCCTGCATGAAGAATTTCCATTTACCCAGCCCATGCCCATTATTTTTCTGTCGGCACTCACGGGCTCACGAGTAAAAAATTTGCTGCCAACCGTCCAGCGCGTCGCCCAAGCCCGTCGTATCGAGATTCCCACACCCTTGCTGAACCGTGTATTTCAGGAATGGACGTCGCGCCACCCCGCCCCAATATACAAACGCAAGCCTGTACGCTTTTATTACACCGCCCAGGTAGAGACGAGGCCACCCAAGATTGCCATCTACACGAGCTCTCCAGATGGCGTTCCCGCACATTACGCGCGCTATCTAGAGAATCAACTACGCGAAGAATTTGATCTTATCGGCACTCCGGTCCGTCTCGACTTCCGCGCCCGCCGGCCGACTCGGTACGGTAAGAAGAGAAAAAAGTAGCCGAACGGACGGTGAAGTCCACCTCGCTGCCTATCCAGAAGCTAGTACACCCCCGTCGGCAACTTGGTGTGATCCCAGCTTGACGTTTTGACTGGCGTGATTTTGAGGACCGCGCGCTTTTTGGCCCGTTCTTTCAGGACAGCGTCTTCCTCTAGACTCACAGCCGTCCCCTGAAAATCGCGAACCTCTTTCATGATCTGCCACACGTCTTCTGGATTCTCTATGACTTCACAGTCCCCCCGAATCAAGACGCCTTTGAGGTCGCTATAGCCTCGTCCGGACTCGACCATGACCGCTACTTTTTTATTTCTTTTGGCATTCAGCACCTTCTGCGCCTTCTTGAAGGAGGACATATAAATGATGCCGTCCTTAGCCATATATGACATAGCAACCACATGCGGATAGCCGTCCTTACCAACGGTGCAGAGCGCCATGTTTCGTGCTTCATCGAGATAGGCTGTCAGCTCCTCAGGCGTCATGCCAATTTGATTGCGGCGGTTCATTGTTTGCTCCCCGGCCGTTTACTGAGCAAACCAGCCGCCGTCGATCACCAACTCAATACCTGTAGTATAGGACGCTTCATCAGAACACAGATAGAGTGAGCCACAGGCAATTTCTTCAGGGCGACCAAGACGGCCCATGGGCGTAGCCTCTTGGATTTGCGCATTTTGTTCGGGCGTGAGTCCAGCTAAGATCGGCGTATCAATCTGTCCCGGATGGATAGAGTTCACTCGAATACCTTGCCGGACATACTCCAGCGCCGCAGCTTTGGTCATAATGCGCACCGCCCCCTTCGTGGCATGGTAGGAAATCGAACCGGGACTGCCAATCAGACCATACAGCGATGAAATGTTCACAATGGCGCCATTACCTGAATCACGCAAAGCCGGCACTGCCGTTTTCATCCCAAGCCAGACGCCGGTCTGATTAATCGCGACCATCTTTTTCCATTTCTCCGGCGTTTCTTCCTCAACCCCACCTGGCCAATACACGCCGGCATTATTGATGAGCGTGGTCAGCTTGCCGAAGCGTGAGATCGCCGCATTTACTGCGTTTTGCCAGTCGTCGGCACGGGACACATCCAGACGCACGAAGACGGCTACACCACCATCCGTGTTCACACTGTCAGCAACTTCACCCCCTTTGTCTTCTTGCACATCCGCTACCATGACCTTGGCTCCTTCAGCAGCGAATACGCGCACGTGGGCGGCCCCAATCCCGCTTGCCCCGCCTGAAACGAGTACGACTTTTCCGTCTAATCGTCCGGCCATATATTCCTCCTTGCTGAAATTCATCCCGCTTCTTCAGCTGATCGGCCCGCACCTTAGCTGAGGCGGTTTCTGCATGCAAGGAATTCAACAGGAATTGGCAGGGCGTCAGCCAAGTGGTAGTGATGGTGCGCATACAGGAGGATTTCTACATGGATTTTCAGCTGACCGATGAACAACAAGAAATCTGCAAACAGGTGCGCGCTTTGTGTTCGCGCTTCCCGGACGAATACTGGCGCGAACGGGATGAGAGCGGGGAATTCCCGTGGGACTTCTACCAGGCTTTTGCTGACGGAGGCTGGTTGGGGATTACCATTCCGAAAGAATACGGCGGTGCCGGACTCGGCATTACGGAAGCCGCGCTGGTGATGCAAACAGTTGCCGAATCTGGCGGCGGGACCCAAGCCTGCTCGTCCATCCATTTAGGCATTTTTGGTCTGGAGCCGCTGATTAAATATGGCACCCAAGCGGCCAAGGACAAATGGCTTGCCCCCATACTCAGTGGAGAGATTCATGTTTCGTTTGCGGTGACCGAGCCTGACGCGGGCACCAATACCACCCAGATCAGCACGTTCGCGACCAAGAGTGGCGATGGCTATATCATCAACGGCCGCAAAGTCTTTATCACCAAGGCCCAAGAGTCCAAGAAAATGCTGCTGCTGACCCGAACCACGCCGTATGACGAGGTGGACAAAAAGACCATGGGCATCAGCCTCTTCTTTGCGGACATTGACCCAAAAGCCGTGGA
The DNA here is from genome assembly GCA_964495015.1 of uncultured Enterobacteriaceae bacterium. Classification (GTDB taxonomy): domain Bacteria; phylum Desulfobacterota; class Binatia; order Bin18; family Bin18; genus Bin18. Next base: position 9,259 of record CAZBUD010000047.1, read on the forward strand.
GGTGACCGAACTCCACAAACTGGGACGCAAAGCCGTTGATACAAACATGTTGTTTATCGACAACCTATACGTGCCAAAAGAAGATCTTATTGGTGAGGAGGGCCGGGGCTTTTACTATCTGCTCGATGGTATTAATCCGGAACGTATTCTGATTGCTGCTGAGTGTGTCGGCATGGGTAAGCGAGCGGTTGAGAAAGCTGTCCAGTATGCCAAAGAGCGTGAGGTTTTTGGTCGTCCGATTGGAAAGAATCAGGGCATTCAGTTTCCACTAGCGGAATCCTTTGCCAAACTCGAAACCGCTGAGCTCATGGTCCAAAAGGCCGCCAGTTTATATGACCGAGGCCAGCAGTGTGGCAAAGAAGCCAATATCTCCAAATACATGGCTGCAGAAGCAGCCTGTGAGGCGGCAGACCGGGCCATTCAGACCCATGGCGGGTATGGCTATATCAAGGAATACGATGTCGAACGCTATTGGCGCGAAGCGCGCCTGTTCCGCATCGCTCCCATCTCGCAGGAGATGGTGCTCAACTATATTGGCGAGCACGTATTAGGGTTGCCGAAATCGTACTGAGGAAAGGAGCGGAGAGGATAATAGGAGGACGTATGAAGATAGGCTATATGCCCGATACCCATGGCGGCCCGTACAATCAACCCGAACCCTCACCTGAAGCCGCAGCTGCATTCTGCGACCAACTCCTGAATGAAGGCATTGAGGCCGAAAAGGCCGGCTTTGACGGCATCTTTTTGCCTGAACGGCATCATCGTACGGAGACGATGTTTCCCCCCCCACTGATGATGCTGGCCGGCTACGCCACACGGACTGAACACGTAGATCTGGGAACGTTCGTCCTGCAAACTCCGTATTACAACCCCATGCACCTGGCCGAAGATGTGGCCATGATAGACCTGATGTCAAAAGGCCGCGTCGTATTGGGCATTGGACTCGGCTACCATCCCGATTATTTTCGACTGTTCAACGAACCCTACAAACAGCGCTTTTCTCGTTTTGAAGAGAGCATTGATATTCTGCGACTGGCCTGGAGTAGCCACAAGCCCTTCTCTTACCACGGCAAACGCTTCCAATACGACGATGTCATGCTAACGCCTAAACCCTATCAGGCGGGTGGCCCCCCGCTGTGGATCGGCGCAGCCTATCCGGAAGCCATTCAGCGGGCGGGACGCCTTGGGGATGCGTGGGGAATTTTGCCTTTCTGGGACCCCATTCCTAATTTACGAGCGCAAGCCGACAAGTACCGTGAGAGTGCCGCCGAGTACGGCCGGAAGCCGAAAGTCGTTCTCATGCGTGATGGCTGGGTTGCCCCCTCGCGCAAAGAAGCGCAAGAAACTTTTGGGCCGCTCTGGGTCAAAGAGATGCTCTTTTACTGGCGCTGGAACCTCTTATCTCCAAATGAAGAGTTCACATCAGAGGCAGATTTCACGGTTGAGAAGTTGAGCAAATATTTAGTGATGGGCTCACCCAGCGAGTGCATCGAACAACTTGAAATGTGGCGCGACGTGGTCGGCGCTGACTACATCATCATGCGTTTTCGCTTACCGCTCGGTCCGGCGCCAGAGCGCGTAGTGGCCTGCATCCGCCAATTTGGGGCCGAGGTGATTCCTCACTTTAAGAAGTAAGGTCCCCAACCCCGATCCCCTATCCCTAAACCACATAAGGAGTATCTGTATGGCCAAAAATCCATTTGCCAAAATGATCCGAGACCTGCCCGAAGCGGATATTGCGTTTAAAGGCGTAAAAGGCTGGATTTCGCAAGCGAAAGACAATTAGGTCGTGTTTATGAATATTGCCCCGATCGATGAGGTCGTTGCTCACGCGCATGCCGCGCAGTGGGGTATTGTGGTGGATGGCGCAATGGACCTTAGGATCGGGGGAAAGACCCAAACATATCGCAAGGGCGATAGCTATTATATTCCGGCCGGAACGGTCCATGCGGCCCAGTTTCGCGAGCGCACCTATGTCATTGATGTGTTTGCCGATAAAAAGCGTTACAAAGCGAAAAAGGCAAACGGATAGCTATCGCTACAGGCGCTGGCTACGGACCACCCATCTTCTAGAGCACATGGAGCAATCGGCAAGCCCCCGTCGTCTCATTCTTGCCTCGGCCTCGCCACGGCGGCGTGACCTCTTGCAGAAAGCCGGAATTACCTTTCGCGTGATTCCCAGCCTAACAGATGAAAGTCACCGCCCTGGAGAAACACCCTTAGCCTATGTCCAGCGCGCAGCCGTAGACAAAGCCCAGACCGTCTCTCAAGAGCAGCCAGGATGCTGGGTCTTAGCCGCAGATACGATCGTGACACTCAATGGCCACATCTTGGGTAAGCCGGGCGACTCTGAAATTGCCCGAAAGATGCTGGCAAAGCTGTCGGGTCAAACCCACCAAGTCATGACAGCCTTTGTTTTATTAAACGAGATAGGACAGTCGGCTGCGGCTCAGGTCGTCACAAGTGAGGTCACGTTTAAGAGCATCTCAGACGCGGAGATTGATGCCTATCTCGCTACATGTGAGTCTTTTGACAAAGCAGGCGCCTATGCTGTCCAGGGGAAAGGGCGCCTCCTTGTGGACCGTGTTACGGGTTCGCTGACAAATGTCGTAGGTTTGCCTATGGACGAAGTAGGAGCAGCACTACGCACAGCAGGACTTTTTTCGTAAAGGGATTTCCCCAGAGAGAAAGTCGCAAGATATACAAGACATGCAGGACATCATTGATGTAGCGGGCAATTATGCACGGGTGTTTGAGCAGGTCGCGCGGGCGGCCGAACGCTCAGGACGCCGTCCGCAAGACATCACCCTGGTGTGCGCGGCCAAGACAAAGGGTCCCGAACTCGTGCGTGCGGCCCTGCAAGCCGGGGCAACGGATATTGGAGAGAATTACATTCAAGAGGCCCAGACCAAAATCGCTGCCCTTCCAGAGCGAGCGACATGGCATCTCATCGGGCATTTGCAGCGGAACAAAGCAAAAATCGCAGTTAGGCTTTTCAATGTGATTCATTCCCTGGATAGCCTGGCTTTAGCCAAAGAGCTGCACCGTCAGGCCAAGAAACTCGGGACAACGGTGTCTGCGTTGGTTGAAGTCAATCTCGCTGGAGAGGCCACAAAGGGCGGAATTGCCCCTGACGGCTCGAACGGTATAGAGGCATTTTTAGAAACAGTCAGCCAGCTCTCGCATTTGCGTCTTGAAGGCTTTATGGCTATCCCACCTCCGGTATCAGATCCCAATCAGGCCCGTCCATATTTCCGCGCCCTGGCGCAGCTTCGCGAACGCTATGCTACAGTAGAGGTGCCTACTATTGCATTGCACGAACTTTCGATGGGCATGACCGGCGATTTTACCGTTGCTATTGAAGAAGGCGCGACCATTGTCCGGGTTGGTCGCGCTATTTTTGGCGAACGGAGATAGTCGAAGATACTTGTTGGGGAAGGATACGGATGAAAAAGGTTGGGTTTATCGGCGCAGGGAATATGGCAGGTGCTCTTATCAAAGGGCTCATCAAGGCGAAACTCTATACGCCGCAAGAGATCTTGGTCAGTGATACCTTACCCGCACAGTTGCGAAAAGTGAAACGTCAGTATCAGGTCGAAGGGACGCAAGAGAACCAAACGGTCTTGCGCGAAGCCGGGACCATTGTCCTAGCCGTGAAGCCCCAGATCATTGATCAGGTGCTGGCTGACATGCGGTCCGAAGTGACGAAAAGTAAACTTTTTATTTCCATCGCCGCAGGCGTCACGCTCAAGCGCCTGGAAAAAGCCTTAGGCGGAGACGCCAGGGTGATCCGTGTCATGCCCAATACGCCAGCATTACTCGGCAAAAGTATGACCGTAGTCGTGCGCGGCAAGAAGGCAAAGGCTGCGGACGAAAAACTCGCTCTAACCCTTTTTTGTGGTGTCGGAGATGCCTTAGCCGTGCAGGACGAAAAGCTACTGGACCCCGTGACCGGACTCAGCGGCAGCGGACCAGCCTATGTCTATTTGTTTGCTGAAGCCTTGATTGCCGGTGGCGTGAAAAAGGGGTTAAGCCCCGCAGTAGCGGAACGCCTGACTTTTCAGACTTTGGAAGGTGCCGTGGCCATGCTCAAGGAGACCCGGCAGAGTCCCAAAGAGCTACGCGAAATGGTGACGTCACCAGGCGGTACAACGCTGGCGGGTCTGACACGTTTGGAACAGGGTCGATTCTTTCAGACTGTGCGTGCGGCAGTCGAGGCCGCAACGCGCCGGTCGCGCGAATTAGGGAAAGGGTAGAAGTAGGAGGTATCGCAGTATGTTCATTTTCGGAAATCTTCTTCAGGCAGTGGCCAGCATCCTGGGCGCTTTGTTGTCGGTGTATTTCTGGGTCTTACTCGTCAGTGTTGTACTGTCCTGGGTCAACGCTGACCCCTACAACCCGATTGTCCGCTTTCTGTCTTCTGTAACAGACCCAGTGTTCTACTACTGTCGTCGTATTCTGCCGTTTCCAACAACAATAGGCTCTCTTGATCTCACACCGCTCCTGGTGATGCTCTTTGTCCAGTTTCTGCAGATCTTTTTAGTCCAAAGCCTGTTGGACCTGTCCCTGGCCCTGCGCTGACCGCGATGACACACCATGCTGCGACGACACCCTGGAGCCATACTCCTGATGGCCTCTCACTTCAGGTTGACCTTCAACCCCGGGCCGCACGGAATCGTGTGGTCGGCCTGCATGGTGATGCGAGCAAAATCAGCCTGACCACCCCGCCAATTGAAGGTCGAACCAATACTGCCCTGGTCGCATTTCTATCGCATCTCTTCAAGCTTCCCCGCTCCACAGTCGCTCTTGAATCTGGATCAAAAAGCCGAGGCAAACAGGTGCGGATTACTACGCCCGACCCAATAACGGTTATTCATCAACTCGAACGGCATCTCAGCCAGTCTTGACAATCGACAGGGTGATGATTAGCGTTCGGTTTTAAGAACCTATGGGGAAGAGGCCCGTGGTTATGCCAATTTATGAATATGCCTGTAAAAAGTGTGCGGGAGAGTTCGACGTCTCACAACGCATTACCGATGCAACGTTTAAACGCTATCTCTGTCCGCACTGTGGGAAGCGAACGCCTGTAACCAAATTGATTTCCCGGTCCTCATTTCATCTTAAAGGCAGTGGATGGTACGTCACCGACTACGGGAAAAATGGAGAGAAGTCACCAAAATCGGATGATACCAAGAGTGGCGACACTACGAACAGCGACACCAAGAGCGGCGACACCAAGAGCGGCGATGCCAAGAGCGGCGATGCCAAGAGCGGCGATGCCAAGGGTAGAACCGAGGATTCAAGCTCTTCCTCTTCTTCTTCAAAAAAAGAGAGTTCCAGCGAAACCACTGGCGCGTCCAAATCAACGAACTCCTCAGCTTCATAGCGCAGGAGACTTTTCCCAGGTCTCCCCCTCTTACACAGGCCGACTCCCCATGCTAGGAACCCCGCATACGGTCGCATAGCTCAGCAGGCTAGAGCGCTTGCCTCACATGCAAGAGGTCCGGTGTTCGAGTCACCGTGCGACCATGAAAAAGCCCGCACCTCTGCGGGCTTTTTTTCACCGTCGGGCCTGCATGCCAGCCTCGTCTCTGTCCCTCACCGGGCAGGCTTTTCCTTAGCACAAGACACGCCAATAGTGATATCTCTCACAGTGCGAACACTCACTCCTGAGGTGCCTCGCCCCCGTTTTGCGCCTTCGAAATAAATATGCTAAAGCTGACAGCTCGTTTCAAAACGAAAAAAGCCGATGTAGGAGGGGTCTAGGTCATGGCAGATAAGAATTTTGGACGCGTAATTGAGGGTCGACGGCGCGAGTTAGGACTGACGCAAGAGAAAGTAGCCAAAAAAGTCGGCGTCCGAGCCAATTATGTTGGCTATCTCGAGGGCGGCATGCGTCATCCGAGTCAGAAAGTTGTTGAGAAGTTGTCGAACGCGTTGAAATTAGATTCTCAAGATCTTTACCTGCTCGCTAATCCACGCGTCCGGACTCTCCTGGGAAAAGAGAAGCCCGTTGCACCGAGTGCCTCACCGTGGCAGAAGTTCATTCGCAACGCTTCCCTGCAGCAGAAGAACGGTTTGAGTAAGGTCGAGCGTGACGCTTTGGCCCAAATTGTCAAAGCGGAAAAATCCACAAGTCTGTCTGGCGTTATGAAAGCCGTGCGCGCCTTGCGCAAAGGCTTCAGAGGCTAACAGCCTGTCTCTTCCTCTGCGGGTCCCCGCGCCGCTCTCTCCCGCTGTGCTTGGTTCTGGAGATGAGTGGACCTCGTTATTGAGACATTGTCGTCGCTATAGATATCGAAGAAGGCGTCAATGCTCTCCAGGAGCTGAGCTTTGATTTGTTCGCGTGTGCCTTCGAGCAGATGCAACGTGACCCCACTCTCCTGCCCATCCTGATGCGTGACCTTGCCGCGTTCCGCGTGCTGCAAATCAGCGTCCAGGTAGAGTCGCAAGCCATACACGAGCGAATAGGTTTTCTCTTTCCCTTTATTGCCTGGAATAACTTGCAGCTTGGCCATGATATTGCTCCTCGATACATGTCATTCTGAGGAGCCTTGCGACGAAGAATCTCTCCGTCCCACTCGTCTGAGAGATTCTTCACCTTCAGTTCAGAATGACAAATTTCTCACTTAAGCCCTGTCAAAATGCTTAAGACGCCTTCACTGCAGTAAACCCTACCGATAAATCTCCGAACCGCCGCGGCGGAATTCGTCTGACTTTTCCTTCATCCCCTCTTCTCCGCATAGTCGCGCACGTCTTGCGTTATTTTCATCGAGCAGAAATGCGGTCCACACATCGAACAAAAGTGGACGACCTTCGCACCTTCTGCAGGCAAGGTTTCGTCATGGAAATGCTGAGCCCCCTCACCCTAAAACCCAGCTCTCCTAACACCTTATTGATGCAGGTGATGCTATGCCGACTGGCTCATACTGTCAACGCGTTCCTGCCCTGCCATAACCGGTAGACTGGAATGCCAACGGCGCACAGTCCCATGCCGATTCCACATTCCACCGGCCGCTCCCAGATCGTGCTGAGCAGAATGCCAATAGCCCCCAGGAGATAGATCGCCGGCAACCAAGGGTAACCCCACACAGCGTACGGGCGAGGCAATTCGGGGTAGCGAGAACGCAACACAAACACGGCCGTCACGGCTAAGGCTGAAAAGGCGACGAGCGTAAAAGTTGTATATGTCAAAAGTTGCTCAAACGTACCGGACAGAATTAAAACAGATGACCATGCAGCTTGGAAAAGCAAAGCGGTACCCGGTGTCCGAAAGCGTGGATTAACATTCGCAACCTGCGAGAAGAATACCCCGTCGCATGCCATAGCATAATAAATACGACTGCCCGTCAGGATCATGACATTGAGCGCACCACCGATGGAAAGCGCGATAATCGCGGCAACAGGCCAAGCTTGAGTACTACCAAACAAAGCCGATGCAGCTAGTTCGCCAACGTGAATAGCCCCACGTAATTCCGAGATAGGCACGGCATACAGATACAAGACATTAAGCAGCAGATAGACACCAATGGTGATCAACGTGCCCATGGCCAACGCACGCGGCAGGAGAGTTCCGGGCTCACGGACTTCACTGGCAACATAGGCCACGGCATTCCAGCCGCTATAGGTGAACATGATGGGAATAAAGGCAAAACCGAGCGCGCCAAACGTACCATGTGATGCGGGGAGTACGAAATAGTTCCAGTCACCCTGTCCCCAGCCAAAGCCGACGACAACCAAGGCAAAAATAGCCAGCAGTTTACTCACACTGACGATGTTTTGGATAACGCTGCCGAACTGCATGCCAAGATAGTTGAGTATGGAAAAGGCCCAGACCAGGACAATACCAAGACCTTGGACCCATGTCAGAGTCAATACAGCTCCCATAGTCCACACTGGCGCGTCAGAGGCGGACCCGACGAAAGGACTCAGTACGTACGTGGCGAGCGCTATCGCTAGTACGGCAATAGACCCGGAAAAGTTAGCAATGAAAGCAGCCCAGCCGCTCAGAAATCCCCACAGCGGCCCAAAGGTCTCGCGTAGATAGACGTACTCGCCACCTGCATGGGGGAATAGAGTAGCCAGTTCGGACCACGTGAGCGCACCGGCTAAAGACAGCAGGCCACCGACAAACCACATGCCGAGCAGCAAGCCGGCGTCAGGAACATGCTCTGCGACAATACCCGTTGAGGTAAATATGCCAACACCAATGGTGTTGCCCACCACCAGCATAGTCGCGCTAAATAAACCCAGTGATGGACGGAGGGAGGGCAGTCGGGCTTGGGGGCTGGAAGTTGGAGGGTGGGTGTTATTCACCGGAATATTCTTCGCCCATGCTATCTTCTACACTCCGTCTTGCCATACGCAAACGTCTTTTCCCCGGGGACGTGCTTGAGTTCACTCTCCTCCCACATCCAATCAATCGATTGTCCGGTGTGATCCCGTTCTCGTTCTAAATAATCGCTGACCGCCTCGTGCAACCGTGGGTCGCTGAGAGAGTGCATACTTATCGTTGGTTGGGGGTCAAATCCACGCAGCCGTTTGAAGTCGCCACCCGCGCCCGGTTCGAATCGGATAAAATCGTCCTCAATGCAGTGCCGAATGGCCGCGTAATAGCTCACATTGAAATGCAGGTGCCGTAGCTGACGAAGCACGCCCCAATAACGACCGTACAACACACCGCTCTTCTGGACATTGAACGTGCCAGCGATAATCTCGCCGTGCTGTCGCGCAATAACAAAACACATATTGCGCTTAAACCGGTCAGCCAACAAATCAAAGAACTCAGGCAGGAGATACTGGCGTCCCCAATATAAATTGTTCACCGTGGCTTGATACAGCTCAAACATAGCGGGAAACAATTCGTCAGGAATCTCCTCACCGCTCAACACCTCTATCTTAACGCCGAGCTTTTCCATCTCCCGCATTTCGCGTTTGATTTGATTGCGGCGTTTGCTCCGAAAATGGGCGAGGTAATCATCAAATGTCTGGTAGTTATGATTCAGCCATTGGTACTGAATGCCTACCCGCTTGAGATAGCCGATCTGGGACAGAGCTTCCGCTTCGTCCGGCAAACAGAAATTAACATGAACGGAAGACAGGCTATTACGTTCACACACTTCCCGCAGAGTTCTGCCTAAGATTTGAATCAAGCCCTTTCGATCTGAACCCGGAGCGGTCAGAAAGCGTACGCCGGTGGCCGGCGTAAAAGGGGCTGCGACAAGAATCTTCGGATAGTAATGAATCCCCGCCCGCTGGGCCGCATCAGCCCACGAATGATCGAAGACGAACTCGCCCATGCTATGGCCCTTGAGATACATGGGACAGGCCGCAATCAGACGCTCATCGTCATACACCGTGAGATGCTGGGGCTGCCAGCCGGTTTTGGCTAGTACGCACTGCGACTCTTCGAGGCAGGCCAGCCAATCCCATTCAAGAAAAGGCGAGCCATCAGCGACGAGGGCGTCCCACTCGTCCCGTCCTACCTCTTGCAGACTATTCAGCAATTTGACTTTCAGTCCGGACATGGGGAACCAGATACCCGAATTCAGATATGGCTACCAGAGCGGAGAATACTGAGGCCAACACTCCGCCCCGCCCTTTCAGCAGTCATTCGGTATCAATCATCAATCAGCAGGGGTGGCCGCGCAGTCCGAAACCCGGCGGCGTTCCGATGGCCCCCTCCGCCGTATTGCTTGGCGATCTCGCTCACATCAAAATCACCCACGGATCTCAGGCTCCACTCGCGCCTATCCTCTCCAGTGTCACGATAGCTGGCGCTAAACGGGGCATCAGAAAACAATTCACATAACCGATGGCCGACATCAGAGATGCTGCCCGTCGCGTTTACAACTGGTACACGATGGCCCTCCAGCTCCATCCACATGACCGCCGTGGATAACTCATCTACATCTTGGACTTGCTTGCGTACTATGGCTTCGCCGTCTGGGATTAATTGGGTAATAGCATGCTCGTCGGCCAAGCGTTCTGCCCACACCATAAAATCATAAGGATAGCTGCGGATGGCAGCATTGACGGCCTGGCTCGCCGGCAAAGCGTGCTGCCATAAGTCCCGGTCTTTGATGTACAGCAAGAGATCCGGACAGTCAGCGTCTGGATGAAAATACCGCCAGGCCAACGTTGCTCCGGACTCCTCCATATCAAAGGTCACGAATATGCCCGGACGTGCCTGGTCCGGATCGAAACGTGGTGGTGGCTCACCGATTCCTGTCAGCGCGGCTTGCGCGGATTTATGGTGGTCAAGGATGATGATGTGAGGGACACGTTCGCGGAGCTGGGCCAGTTCCTGCGCCGGATAGGCGAAATCAACCAGAAACAGCCGATCACAGTGCGGCATCTCCGGTGGCGGCACACTATGGCGTACCGCGACATAGGTGGCCGCATACCCAAGCCGCTTCCAGGCGGCCCAGGCCGCCCCAAAACCGTCCGGGCAATGGGCGTGGTAAAGAACATAGTCGCGCATCAGAGTCTCCAGATAAAAAACAGACTATCCATAATTGGTATCAGTATAGCATTCACACACAGGATCCGTATCCCCTCGTAAGGACTATCAGTCCGGTCTCATCTAACAAGCGGTCGTTGCAGACGGTTGCAACGGCTGCTGGTAATGACCTTTTGGAAGGGTATTTCTCTGCTCCAGCTGAACAGGTATGTAATACAGGCGCGCCAACCCTACGGAAGGTCCCAAACACACTATCGTAAAAGACTGTAACCTTATGCAATCTGGAACCGTTGTTCTCTATCGCGAACATGGACGCCTTGCCCTTGGTGTGGTGCGCAAAATCATCACAACGGGCAAGGCTCCTATTGAAATTGTAGGAGCAGACAACAAGAAGCTCACGCTTACCCGTGATCGTATCCTTTTTGACTGCCGGACTGTGCTTCCCCTCGACCTCTCCCCAATGAGCCACGGAAAACGCCTTCTGGAGATGCAAACTCAGATGAGTGCGTACGCCCAAGCGATCGACCTCAAGGAACTCTGGGAATTGCTTGAGGCGGAAACCGCAACCGTATTCTCATGGCAGGAGTTAGCAGAGTTTCTGGTCTCGTCTGAAGATCCGCTGGCCACTACTGGCGCGCTGGAAGCACTGTTGAGCCAAACGCTATATTTCAAAGAAAAGCAGGCTGGCTTTTTCTCACCTCGAGACGCACAGAGCATTGAAGAGAGCTTGCGCCAACAACGCATCGCACTCGAAAAGGCGCGCGCGCAGCAGGAGTTCCTCACCTGGATTGAGACTCAACTCAGCGCAGAGTCCGCAGCCCAACCGCAGTTAGAACATAAACAGTTCCTGTCTCTGATACAGGGCCTGGCCCTGTATGGCGACGGGTATGAAAAACGGCCCCAAGCTCTCCAATTGCTGAATTCTATAAGCTTTCAAGGCAAAGGCCATCCCTGGGATGTCGCGTTTCAGCTCCTCGTCAAGCTCGGGATTTGGCGCCAGGACGAAGAGCTGAGCATTCTGCGCTATCACATTCCGGCCCGTTTTTCAGAGGAAGCCTTGCAGGCCTCCAATAACCTCCCTGCGTTCAACGCGGACGCGGCGGACTGTGGAGATCTGGAAAATCTCACTGAGCTGGACACCTTTACGATTGACGACGTGGATACCGCCGAGATCGACGATGCACTCAGCCTGTCAGAACAGGATGGCAAGCTGCTCATCGGCGTTCATATTGCCGACGCGGGTTATTGCGTCCCTCCGCGTAGTATTTTAGACAAATCCGCGCTGGCGCGGGGCACCACCGTTTATCTGCCCAGCCGCAATTTCCCCATGCTCCCGCCAGTGATCAGCCAAGAGAGGGCGAGTCTGGTTGCCAACCAACTGAGGCCAGCGCTCAGTTTCTTTGTCCATGTTGATGAAGCCGGGCAACTGTACCCGGAACGTATTACACGCAGTATCATCCGCGTCACCCAGCGTCTTTCTTATGATGAGGTCGACGCGATTCTCAACGACGAGAGCGCGCCACCCTATCGAGCCACGCTGCAACAGCTTGCCAGTTTGGCCCGAAAACGAAACACCCAAAGAGTTACGCAGGGGGCGATTATTATTAACGGCGCCGAGGTCAAAGTCAAAGTCGTTGATGGGATCATCACCGCTACGCTACTGAATAGCGACTCTCCTGCTCGTGATCTCGTCAGCGAGTGCATGATCATGGCGAATGAAACGGCCGCCCGCTATTGTTATGAACAGCACGTTCCTGCACTGCTCATTAGCCAGCCCCCACCAGACGATCCTGTGCCCGACAAAGCAGATTTTCCCACTCCGCGGGTCTATGTGCATGCCGCCCGACGACTCATGAGTCCCTCACAGATCGGCACCACGCCAGAAGCACATGCGGCTTTGGGCCTCGACCTGTATACGCAGGTGACCTCACCCCTGCGCCGCTACCTTGATCTGAAAATGCACCACCAGCTCAAGCATCATTTGCGACACGGGAAACCGTTGTTTGATGAGGGACAACTGCAGATTGTGGCGGCTAGCGCGCAAGCCGCGAGTACCGACGCACGTCGCTGCGAACGAGAGAGTACGCGTTTCTGGTTACTCAAATTTCTTGAAGCATACAAAGGGCAGATCGTCAGTGGCCAAGTCGTTCGTAAACAGCACCGACGGCTCTTTGTCGAGTTAGATGAGACCTTGCTCGTAGTCCCACTCAATAATGCGCAGTCGCTGCCACTTGGCACGCCCGTCCGCCTCAGCATCCATCAGGTAGATTCAAGACGAGATACCATTAGTGTGAAGTTGGTTGAAGACTGAGATTCTTCAAGAGGAAAGACACCACCACATCACCACATCACCATACCACCGTCGATATTGAGTGACTGACCCGTGATATAAGACGCTTCTGGTGTACACAAATAAGCCAGGAATTTCCCAATTTCTATGTCTGAGCCTGGCCTTTTCAGGGGTATCAGCTGCTTAATAGTTTTATCCCATGTATCGCCCCGGCCCAGGTCGTCCATGCGTGACGTATCGATAATCCCAGGGCAAACGGCGTTGACGCGAATATTGTGCGGGGCCAATTCCATGGCCAACGCTTGGCTGAAACCCTGAATGCCGAAGTTTGACGTACAATAGGCAACCATATTGGGATTGCCCTTTTTTCCAGCAATAGATGAGATATTGAGGATACTGCCTCCCTGTCCGTGCTGAATGAGCGCCGGCACTACAGCCTGACTCATCAGAAAACTGCCCGTCAACTTAATGTCCAGGACTTTTCGCCACACAGCTTCCGTCAACTCCGTCAGTGGGATACGATCCTGCCCGCGGGCAAAAGCAGAATTGTTAATCAATATATCGATGCGTCCAAATTCTTTACCTGTCGCCTCCACCGTCTGTTGCACCGCCGTACGATCTGTCACATCGGCAACAAGAGCTAAGCAACGCCGCCCAACACCACGCACCTGCTCGGCCGTACTCTCGATGTCGCGCCAGCCCGCGGCCTTTTCATCCGCTGGATAGTGTTCAGGGTCTCGTCCAGTTCCGGTCACAACGATATCCGCACCGAGTTCGGCCAGGGCCAAGGCAGCGGCACGACCAATGCCACGCAGACGGCCAGCTCCTGTCACAATGGCAACTTTTCCATCAAGGCTGCCCATAATGTTTCCTTCATCTTGAAAAAGATAAGGGCGCACGCCCGTGCGCCCTTATGGTCACCATTCCACAGTAAGCACGCTAATTTTACGCACCAAGTTCTTCCGCAAATAAACTTTTTACCCGTTCCCACGCATCTGTTGAGGCGGGTTCATTGTAGGAAGCACGCTGGTCGCAGTGAAAGCCATGGTCGGCGTCTGGATACACAACCACTTCATGCCGGATCTTGTTGGTCTCAAGCGCGCTCCGGACCTTGTCTACATCAGACACAGGGATGTGCGCATCTTTTCCGCCAAACAGACACAGGATTCTGCCCTCAATCTGACCGGTCCGTCCCACAGTGGAAGGCTGGCCACCAAAACCCTGATCTCCAGCAATGCCCCCACCATAAAAGCTGGCTGCGGCTTTCACATCCGTCTCACAAGCAGTCAAATACGTCATGTGACCACCCACACAGAACCCCATTGCGCCAATCTTATCGCCAATGACAAAGTTCTTCCGTTTGAGAAAAGAAATCGCAGCCTGAGCATCAGCGACCATCTCATCCGCTTTGAGCTGGCTGAGCAGTTTAATGCCGTCATTCATACCCTGTTCGTCATAGCCATACTCAACCCCAGGTCCGGTACGGTGGAAAAAGTCAGGCGCCAAGGTTACATAGCCTTCCTTGGCTACCCGTTCGGTGACCTCCTGAATATGCAAATTCACGCCAAAAATTTCCATATAGACAAGGACCGCTGGACGCGGGGTCGCGTCCGCGGGTCGGACCAAATAGCCACCCATAGTCTGGTTGCCAACATTAATATGTACACGCTCAGTCATGATCTCCATTTTCGTCCTCCTTATCTCCTAATTCGATTGTGGATATGCCGAAATCCTGTCTTCTTCAAGAGTAGGCGCCAGATATATCGATGCACCCCCGTCCGGTCCAGACGTTGCCCCTCTCCCGTCGGGAAGAGGAAGGACGGAGCGAGTGCCCCGTGTCGCTACTGCGAATCACCTTTAGAGACTTGTAATCCCACCGGTAGCGACAAAAAGCCTGCAAAACCGTGGAGGAGTGTCGTTCCTGTGGAACGTTGGCTTTCCTGAGCTGTGTGAAGCAGAGTGCTGGGTGATTATAGGGTTGTCCTTAGCCCCGAGAGCCCTTGAGCTCCGGTGGCTCTTGAAGCAAGCCTTCGAGTCGAGAGAGGCAGATCCCCTTCAATTGCATATCGTGAACCCAAACAGCGAACACAGGAGCGCTATAGTTTCTATGTTCGGACGAGAAACCGTGGCAGTCCGCGGGTATCACAGCGTCGCTGGGTATATTGCTCCATGAGTTGTCGCAGCAAGACGGATTACGAGAAGCACGCGAACAGCTCGAAAATGACAACACCACGCAATTCATTGTTGAGCAGTAGGGCAACTGCCGCTGGGAACGCAGACCCTTCTATCACACCTTGGGGGCGCAAGCGTATTAGTCGGCGCACTGTATGCCCTTTTACGAACGGTGGGCTTGAAGTGGGTAGACAAGAAATTCCAAGAGAATCTTGAAGAGTTGAAGCGCGCACAAAATGAAATATTAGAAGACCACAAATATAAATTGACCGCTCAGCTCAGCCGGGCCTCAAAGATCCATGAGAGGGAGGAGCTCAGAGACACTGAGAGCCAAGACCGTGGGGTCATGTACCGCAAAAAACTACCCTGGCATCGCTTCCATCACCCCGAGCGCCAGATCAAACGCATTTCACGATCACGCCTTGTACAACCGGATATTCCTTATGGACGAGCTGCATACCTCGTTCGTTGAGATAGATCGTATCTTGTGGACGGTGCGCATAGACGTGATGTATAGAGAGCGGACCAAAGGAAACTTGGACCTGTATCAGAAGACGCTGGAAGATTAGAACCCCTAAAGAAGCATGTAGAATCCCTCATCGAGGATCACCTCCGCGTAGCCGAGGATGGCACGTGCCTCCCTTGCTCGGGTCGTAGATCGTGCACGAAGGTACAGCGTTTTGCACGGCGCGACCATCTAGATTATTGAAATATCACGTCTTGTCTGAATTCGATTGGTCTGATGCGTGACGTTCCCATCACAGAGAAGGGGAACCGTGATCGGACTCTCCGCGTTGCCCCTGTTCTCACATACCCGTAAACCCTCGTCAAGCTGTTGGGCGTGTGATAGACGGAGGCTATTGTAATCACACCATAAGGAGGGTGCGATGCCGCGTGTCAATCGAGACGGAGTCAATGTCTATTACGAAAAGTATGGGTCGGGAACACCCATTGTTTTTCTGCATCCATTTTCGACCAATGGCTATATTTGGTATTTTCAGACCTTCGCGTTTGCCCGGAATTATCAATGTATTATAGTCGATCATCGCGGACACGGGCGTTCGGATAAGCCTGAGTCCGGCTATGCCATCAAAGAGATGGCGGCTGATGTCGCAGCCATCCTTGATGCGACAGGGAACGAGAAAACTGTTCTGGTCGGCAATTCGATTGGCGGTATGATCGCCATGCAGTTCAACCTCGACTTTCCAGATCGGGTCCTAGGCACTGCGATCGTCAGCAGCGGCACCAACCTCGGCGCGGGTATGCCACCCGAAGCCATGCAAGCGTTTCAACAGGATCTGAGTGGCGCGTTCGGCGGTCTGATGGAAGGAGCAGTCTCGGCCAAGACAAAACGAGACAAGCCGGAAATTTTGGACCTCATGAAGGCCAATTTCAGTGTCAACGACAATTTCACCGAGCAAGTCTTTTTTGCAAATGCTACCGACCCAAGTGGCGTCTTTAATTGGAATATTACCGACCAGCTCAAAGACATCGGGCAACCCACCATCATACTCGCCGGAGCAGAAGATCAAGCCACGCCGGTCGAAGCAAATCAATTCCTGGCAGATAACATCCCGAGTGCGCAGATTAAAATCATTCAGGATGTTGGGCATTTCTATCAGTTAGAAAAACCAGCGGACTTTAACGCCGACTTAGCCCAATTCCTGAAACAGGTGACTGCGTAAGCTTTGTTTTCGTGGGGCTATTCTCTTCAGGCAGGAATACGGGGCACGGCATGCCGTGCCCCTACACCTTACGTCTTAACCCTCTATTCTCTGACACAACCGGACCAACACCCATGAACGACACCTCACTTGCCGTCATGATTCTCGAACGGACAAGACGCTACGGTTCGAAGCGCGTATTTCAGCGTAAACGAGGGAGTAGCTGGGAAGATATCACGTGGCACCAGTTTGGAGAGCAGATTGTCCACGCCGCGAAAGGGCTGGCAGCGCTCGGTTTTCAGCCGGGGGAGCGTCTCGCCATTCTCGCCGATAATCGACCCGAGTGGCCACTGATCGATCTGGCCTGTCTCTACCTGGGCGGAGTCGACGTCCCGCTATATCTCACCAGTCAGCCGAATGATTTGGCGTATATTCTGAAAGACGCCGGCGTCACGTTTCTGGCAGTTGCCGGCGACGATCAACGCAAAAAGATTGAGCAGATTGCCGCTCAGGTTCCAACACTTTCGCAGGTCATCAATCTAGACGATGGGCTTGACGATGAGTCCGACGATGTGTCTTCTTCTCAAGAGGGCCGGCTTGGTCATCTCCCGTCTCTTAGCCTGAAAGGCTTACTCGCACAAGGCGAGCAAGCGGCAGGAACGACCCAGCCGGTCTCGCGCCCAGACCTAGCCACCATCATTTATACCTCCGGCACAACGGGCCTGCCCAAAGGCGTCATGCTAAGCCATGCCAATATACTGGCCAATGCCAAGGACTCCGCACAGATCTTACCCATTACGGAAGAGGACCAAACCATCTCATTCTTGCCGCTGTCGCATAGTTTTGAACGCACAGCCGGGCTATATACTATTTTGCGAGCGGGAGCGTGTATTGCCTATGGTGGCGGCACAGTCACTCTAAACAAAGACCTGGGCGAAGTCCGTCCGACCCTGTTTTGTTGCGTGCCTCGGGTATTAGAGCTGGTCTACCGTCGTGTCTTCAGTGAAAAAGAAAATGCGCCGTTTGGCAAGAGACAGATTTTAAGCTGGGCCTTGGATGTGGGGCAAGCAACCGGTCACGTACGGACCGCAGGTTCAACCGGCGAGGCGCCCTTGCCGCCACTTCTCAAGATGCAACACTACATGGCGGATCGTCTGGTTTTCCACAAACTACGCCAAGTCCTGGGAGGACGGATTCGATTCTTAGTGTCTGGCGGCGCACCCCTCAATGCTCAAATTGCTCGTTTTTTCTTCGGCGCGGGAATTACCGTGTACGAAGGTTATGGGATGACCGAAGCGGGACCAGTTATAGCCTGCAATATCCCGGGCCATAACCGCGTAGGGACGGTCGGCCCGGCCCTGCCGCAAGTCACGGTTCGCATCGCTCCCGATGGTGAGATTTACGTTCGTGGCCCAAATGTGATGCAGGGCTATTACAACAAACCACACGATACGGCGCAGGCCATAGATGCCGAGGGATGGCTGCATACGGGTGATGTGGGAGAAATCGATGCCAAAGGCTTCATCAAAATCACTGATCGAAAAAAGGACCTGATTATAACCTCAGAAGGCGAGAATATTGCCCCGCAACCCATAGAAGGACTCTTTCGGCAAGATCCACTCATTGAAGAAGCCTGTCTCATCGGTGACAAGCGTCCCTATTTGACCGTTCTGCTCGTGCCAAACCGAACCTTGGTCGAAACGACGGCGCAAAAACGTGGGCTGAGCCAGGACTGGGAAGCCCTCCTGAAGCATGACACGATATACATCCTCTTTCGTCAGCGTTTCGAGGCAGTCAATAAAAGTTTACCCTTGTATGCCCGGATACGTAAATTTACTCTACTAGCCGAACCATTCTCTCAAGACCGGAATGAGTTGACCCCGACCCTCAAGGTAAAACGTCGCGAAGTGCTTCTAACGCGGCAAGCAGAAATAGCGGCCATGTACCCAACACGCAGTGTCCCCCCGGCCGCCCGGTCTTAAATCTTAAACATCCTAGAGGGAGTCTAACAAGTGTCTCTGTAGCGAAAGCCAGCGCGAAAACGGCGTGGCCCTCCATCGCCATAGCCGCTGTGCTATGGCGATGGAGGGCCACGCCAGACAGGCTACTTGCAGCCGGGCGACGCCCAGAATGGACTTTTCGGAAACCCTCTTAACGTCTCTTGTGTTCGTATAGGGGAGTGGCAGTTCAGAGCATGGATAGGTATCATATCTGTCCGATTTAAGAGGAAGCACCCACCATCCATGACAACGGCAACTTCTCGGCTCACACACATGTCCGTTGAGCCCGGCACTGGACCCCTGTCCGGACTGACTTCTCTGCAGGCTGCAGTCCAGACTGTGGACGATCTTGATTTCCTGCTCGACGTTCTCCCACCAACTATTCGTGAGGCGATTATTCAGACAGGCGATTTGCAAGACCTCATAGAGGTGATCCTTGACCTGGGGCGTCCACCTGAAGCACGCTACGTCAGCAAGACAGTCTATCTGTCCGACCAGACGGTCGGCCCGGAGGAGTTAGCCTTTACGGTTGGACGGATCGGAACGTTTAGCCACGACAATCGGGCCGGTATTCCGCGGACCTTGCACCGTATATCAGCAATCCGGAACCGCACCGGCGGGATTATTGGCCTGACCTGCCGCGTCGGGCGCGCCGTGTTTGGAACAGTCGACATTGTCAAAGACCTAGTCCAAGACCCACAGAAAAGCATCCTACTGTTAGGCGCACCCGGAGTCGGCAAGACGACCCTCTTACGCGAGGCCGCGCGCGTTCTGGCTGACGCAGACGGCAAACGAGTGATCATTGTTGACACCTCAAACGAAATTGCCGGAGACGGGGATATTCCCCACCCCGCGATTGGCCGTGCCCGTCGTATGCAGGTCCCCTCACCCGACCGTCAGCACCAGGTCATGATCGAAGCGGTCGAAAATCATATGCCCGAAGTCATCGTTGTTGACGAAATCGGCACGGAGCCTGAAGCCGAGGCGGCCCGAACCATCGCCGAACGGGGGGTTCGACTCATTGCCACGGCGCATGGCGGTACGCTAGAAAATCTGGTCCTCAACCCCATTCTTGCTGACCTGATCGGTGGCATTCAGTCCGTCACCCTAGGCGACGACGAAGCCCGTCGGCGACGAACGCAAAAGACCATCCAGGAGCGTAAGGCGCCCCCCACCTTCGACATCTTGATTGAGATACATAACCGGCACAGTTTTGCCGTACACCCAGACGTAGCCGCTGCGGTTGACAGCCTCCTGCGCGGCTGGAGCGCGAGTGTAGAAATACGAACGCGCCAGGAAGATGGCAGCATTAACACTGAGCAGATTGATGCTGCAGCCTCCCCCGCTCCCGGAGATACCAAAGCTACACAGCAGCGTGGCCGGCAATCCAGGTCACGTCGGGTACTGCGCATTTACCCGTATGGGATTGATCGACAACGACTGGAGCAGGCAATCCACGCCCTCGACGTTCCGGCTCGCGTGGTCGGCCAACCAACCTACGCGGACGTTATTCTCACGTTCAGAGGCCAAGCTAAACGCCAACCGAAGGCGCTCCGGCTACTGGTCGAAAGGGGAACGCCGCTCTACGCCTTGCGGAGCGATAGCGCAGCTCAAATGGAAAAATTTCTGCGCGACCATCTGAGCGAAGAATTTCCGGAAGACCGGGCCGCCTTGACCGAGGCAGAGGAAATCGTCCAACGCGTTATTGCCCAGAACGAACAGCATGAACTCGGCCCGCAATGCGCCCGGCTACGCCGCCTCCAACATCAGTTGGTCAAGAGTTTCGGATTGATTTCTCAAAGTAAGGGAGACGAACCCTTTCGGCGACTCATCATCTATCCCGTTGGGCGGTAAGATGCGGGTCGTGTGCTGGGGCTACGATCCAATCACCATGGCTACGCTCGTCGTGCCTGAGCCGCCGATGTTCAGGGTTGCGATCTTTTTCGCGCCATCGATCTGATACTCACCCGCCGTCTCCGTGACCTGTCGAAAGGCGTCTAATGCCTGCCGGGCACCCGTAGCGCCGACCGGATGTCCGCACCCAATGAGGCCGCCACTCACATTAACCGGCAGCTTGCTGCCAAATTCGATCACGCCTTCTTCAATCGCTTTCCAGGATTCACCCGGCTTGGTCAAGCCAAAATGATCAATAGCCATATACTCTGAGGTCGTAAAGCAGTCATGTGTTTCTATCCCCTGCACTCCCCAGACATCAGCCAGATCAGCACGTTGGAACGCGTCCAGAATAGCCTGACGGGTATGCGGCAGCACATAAGGATTGCCTTTGCTCTCGGCGATCTTTGTGTCAAATTTGATGGGTGCGGTGCGATGGCCCCATCCCAGAATCCTGGGCAGACTCTCTAATGTCACGCCCCGACGCTCCGCATATTTGCGAGCAAAAGTCTCAGACGCAAGGAAAATCGAAGTCGCGCCATCGGTCACCTGGGAGCAGTCCCGCACGCGCAAACGGCCGGCGACCGGATTGGTGTATTTTCCCGAACTCAGGTTCTGAGTCTCATCCGTAAACCAGCCTCGCGTTTGCGCCCTGGGATTGCGACGCGCGTTGGAGAAATTCACCTCCGCAATGCGGGTCAAGTGCTCCTCTTTTAAGCCAAAGCGCTCTTCATACACATCGCCAAGTTGACCAAATAGCTTGGGAAACGCAAACTCAATACCCTTGGCTTCTTCCTCGTACCAGGCTGCTGTTCCGAGGAAATCCCCCCCCGTCGCCGGGGCAACCGTCTTCATCTGTTCCACCCCAAGAATAAGAGCCAGATCATAACGACTGGCCTCGATTTCGGCCGATGCCATGAGCATCGAAACACTGCCCGACGCGCAGGCAGCTTCATGTCGAGAGGTCGGAATACCGGATAACGTCGGCTCGATTTCGGCCAAGAATGCCCCCAGGTGGCCCTGTTTGCAGTAGAGTTCCGCAGCAAAGTTACCAACATGGGCAACATCGACTTCATGCGGATCGATGCCGGTTGCGGTGAAGCCCTCAGACACAGCTTCTTTCATCATATCAACAAGGCCACTGCCTTCCTTCATCCAATTGCGCGCGAAATCGGTTTGATACCCACCAAGCACATACACCGCTGCTGCCATAATATTTCTCCTCATACTATACACGTTGGGATTCATCCCACAGCAACAGCGGACTCCCCCTGCCCTTGCCTGTGGTGACTGAGTTTTCGTCCTATCTAACCACCGGGGAAAGGTCAATCATCACCGGCTCGCCAGACCAAAAATGGACCGGAGAATGCGGCTGCCCAGAGACTAAACATCGCTGACTGGTGGCTCCTCACCTTCCCCTTTTACCGCAGGCGAAGTCCCCCCGGCGGATTCGAGCAACTCAATGACTTTATCTTTATGATTTTTCTTGGCCCAATACAGAGCGGTGAAACCGTAGTCATCTTCCGCATTGACCTCGGCACCACGATCAAGCAGGGTTTGTACGATTTTATAATGGCCGAAGCGTGACGCCACGATCAGAGCCGTATGACCAAACACCGGATTATGGCCATTAATATCGACACCATGCTCTATCATCTCCAGCATGGTCGTCGCGTCACCTAATCCTGCAGACTCAATGAAGATATCTTGTTGTAGGACTTCTGGCGGTATCTCTAAAGATGGCCCCGACCGCAACCACTCAAGAGAAAACACGATGACAACAACGAGCAATCCGATCCCGATCAACGTTCTTTTATCCATTGGAAAGTCCTCCTTCCGTGCTCCCTCTTGAGGCTAGTGTAGCGCTTCGGCTAAGGGAGGGAAACCGAACTTTGGTACGAGGGTGCTCGCCTCTACACACGAGCTTGCTTAGTGCGTATTCCGCAATAAGACCATCAGTGCGCCAGGCCGGGCGGCATGGTTTACAGCCTGAATACCCTCGGCAAGCGGATAGGCGGCCTCGATCAAAGACGAAACCGGGACGTGTTTGTGTGACAAGGCTTGCAGAGCGGGCGGGAATGGCCCGCAGCGTGAGCCGACCACCGTTACCTCATTAATAACCAACGGTGCCAGCGAAAGGGCGTGTTCCTCAGCCAGCGTGCTTTTGAGGACGAGCGTAGCCGGCGGGCGGACCGTCTCGATGGCAAGCTTCAGTCCAGTCGATGAGCCAGTTGCCTCAACAACCAAATCCGCTAGCTGGGGTCGACAGCCAGAAAGCTGTATGCCGTGGATGCCCGCTTTCCGAACGAGCTCAAGCTTCTTGTCGTGTCGCCCGACAACGGTCACACGTGCTCCGTTCTCCTGGGGTACAAACGCACACATTAAACCCAGCTTCCCATCGCCAAAGATAACGGCTTATGTTCCGGGTTGGACATGTATTTGTTCCAGGATTTCAAACGCGACGGCGAGCGGCTCAGTAAAGACGACTTCTTCATCAGAGACCGAGCCCGGGACAAGGTGAAGATTGGCGACAGGCACCGCCCGGTATTCGGCAAAGCTCCCGTCTGCGCCAAGAATGCCCATAACTTGACGCGTCGGGCAATGCAGCGCCATGCCATGCCGCGCAGGCCGGGCTCACACGTGCCACAGGCAAAGTTTATTTCTCCTACGACACGCCTGCCCATGAGCTCCCTCGGTCCGGCGTGAATCTCACCAACAAAATCATGACTAGGTACACCCTCGAACGCCGTATAGCCTTTCAGAATTTGCAGATCCGTAGAACACACTCCGGCCAGGCGCACGCGCACGACGGCGGTGTCCTCCGTTGCCCGAGGTATTGGATGGCCGGCTTAGACCCGCAGAGTGTGTCCATCCCAGTGAAGCGCGTGCATAGTCATCGCCGCGTATTTCCCAGCTTACAGATTTGCCTTCATAAACTCGCCTTTTTGGCAAAATCGTCCATAAAACCCAACGCGCCATCAAGTTCGGGACTCCACAACGGCAGCGGAGCGAGGAACGACGTATAACCAAGATCCTGATACTTCTTAGTCTCCTCGATAAAGACATCGACCGAGGTCGCATACGAAGGCGCAACCATGATCTTGATACTTTTCATATCTCGGCCTGCCTGCTCGGCTGCTGCGGTCAGCATGCCCAGCCCCTCTTTGAATCCCCCATAGCTCTTTGCCACAGCAACCCAGCCATGCCCAAACTCCACCACCCGCCGCATGGCCCGTGCCGAATGGCCACCTATCCAAACCGGCAACGGATTCTGCACCGGCTTGGGTTCACATTTGATGCCGCTAAAATGACAAAATTCTCCGTCAAACTGTGGGTCAGGATTAGTCCAGAGCTCGCGCATAGCTCGCAGATACTCGTCGCTCAGTCGGCCACGTTTTTTAAACGGCGCACCGAGCAAACTGATCTCCTCCTCCATCCAGCCGATACCGGCCCCAAGCATAATGCGCCCACGCGACAATACGTCGAGCGTGGCAAACATCTTGGCCGTTACAATGGGATTGCGATGCGGTAAAACCAAGACCCAGGTACCAAGCCGCACACGCTTCGTAATTCCGGCCAAGTAACCCAGGGCTGAGAGTGGCTCTAAGAAGCCGTGTTCGGGATCAGCGGGGAACACACCCGTGTCGTTATATGGATAGTGCGACTTGATTTCAGTCGGAATCACAATGTGGTCCGCCACCCACAGCGATTCATAACCCTGGTCTTCCGCTTTTTGGGCAATGGACGTCATCACATCCACCGAGCCCGGGCCTGTGGCCAGCGGACCGAGATTTGGCAAGAGTATACCGACTTTCATACTGTCCTCCTTTGGGAAAAGTTGTGCACCGCCCTTCCTATAGAGTCCCACGGGCTTGGACAAGGCACGGTCTTCACACCCAGTCGAGTGCGGACGCCGAAGAGCATTCTATAGGAGCGTTTGAGCAGGTCTTAGATTATAAGCTTCCGAGTTGGGGAAGGGATGGGGGAGGCTAATAGCCTCTCTTAGCGGGCGATCATAATTTCGATACGGGTGAGGATATCGCGCAACTCCTGGTCCTGCTTGAGCCGGGTCTCTA
>CAZBUD010000048.1:0-33762 GCA_964495015.1 uncultured Enterobacteriaceae bacterium
ACCGAAGATTTTACCTTTACGTTATAGGGACGCTGCAGCGAGGGAGTAGCTGGGGAATGGAAAGGCCTCCGCCTGCCAGGGCCTCCCGTTCGTAACATAGGCTGTAATTCGGGAGGCGTGGGCCGCTTGGCGGCGTTCTGTAGGTGAGCAAATCGACAGCATTGCATATGCTGATCATGCTGTTGATCAGGTTGGTGACGATGGTGTGAGTGATGTGGAAACGGCGCAACGCTATCGCACCGTTGAGCGTATTCGGCAGTAGGCTGGGTCACCGCGTTTTCTGGATATCGTGCTGACCTGTATTGAGCAGCGGTGCAAGATCCAGGGCATTGGCACTCGGGAAGATCCAACCTCTTTAGAGGCGGATGAGTATGGTACGAAGAATGTGTACGGAATTCCGGCTTTTGTGACCAAAGAAGCGTGGACGACGAAGTATGGCGTCAGGGCCAACCGTTGTGGTCGACATGGGGGAAAACGGAACCGAACCGGGCCATTAGCAGCGGGTCCCAATGGAGGAGAAAGGAAAAATCATGAGTGGTGAAGAAATCAAAGAGTTGCAGGCTGAAAATGCCCGGCTCAAATTGAAAAACTGAGCGACGTTGGCTGCTCGACAGGCAGGCTGCTCCGTGGGTGCGCTCCTCGACGTAGTGAATCGCAGGGAAGCGGCCTTCGATTTTGCGGGCGATAATCTGATCGCCATGGGCGAACACGCGACACCTGAGGCAAATTCTCACTTCAAGTTCACCGTTCACAAACTATCGAGTCAATCCTTACGCTTCGCGTCAAACTCTGCGTCATTTATTAAGCCTTGGTCGTAGATCGCTTGCAGCTCCTGCATTCTTTCTTTCACTGTTTTCTGTTGGGGTTTGTCCATGTCAGGCGCAAGAAAACGGACGGCGAGTCCGGAGCCGAACGTATTACCGTCAGGTCGTGTGTCATAGGTGACGTTGACAATGGCATCAACGCGATTCCCGTACTTTTTCCGTGCCGCCTGGCGAAGCTGATTGTTCATCCCTTCACGGCTCAGGTCTGGGGTTGCGCCTGCTGCCGCAACCGAAAGTGGCGAGCGGAAGAGCGCGTCAGATATCGTAGACATGTAGAGAGCGCCCGCTGTGCTATGGCGCACCTCGCCGAGGGTCTCATGTGGGCGGGTGAGCGATCCAGAAGTTACGAGAATCTGCCCGGGAGGCTTGGGGACTTAGGTTGCGGCTTCCTTCTTCTCTTTGGTTGTTAACGGGCGGCCAGCCAGGTGTACTCGGACTTGTTCCTTGAGTGGTTCGATTTGCTCCACGGGGAATCTGCCGAGCACGTCTTTGCTGAGTAGAATAAAACTGCCACCAGGGGGAGCATCTACCTCGGCTTTGGCTCGAAAGATGTGGATGCGTTTCTTGTCGCTGATGAACACGGACCCAGACGGACGTTCGATATGTACCACGACAAAGGCTGTCCATTCTTTGACTGTGTCCTCAGCTTTCCATCCGTGCTGGCGTGCGACTTCGATCACGAAATGCGCAAGTTGCTTCGGTGGGAGTGAGAAGGTCAGCAATTCCCTATGACCCAGTGCTACATGCTTACCTTCCTCTGTCAGGGTCTGCGAGGACACTACTGCCGTCGGTGCAGGCGGTGCGGTGGGCCGAACCGTCTGCGAGCAGGCCGCCACTAACAGAGCGAGCAAAAAGGTGAGTCTGTTGCGATGGCACATCTTGTTTTGACGTCTGGTTGCTTTGTAACAGCGCAGACGGTGATGACCAAGAGATGCCCTGGAAATCGACAACAGCTGCTCCGCATCTTTGGCATCTAGCGTGTTTCGGATCATAGCCCCTCCCCTGCATTTTTGTTAGCCTAAATGCCACAGGCTGTTACAGAGTATCCTATCGGAATACTCACGCATTGAGACTGAAAATCCTACATTTTTTCGGGCGGGCCAACCGATATGAGGTACGGGCGCCGGGCTTTTCCTGAAGTGGACTTTTCTGAGACGGGCGGTTATTGAAACGGGGCGTTGTTTTCCACACCTAGGAGATGTTTCCCCAACCAGCCGGTCCCGTATCGTACTCTTCCAACATAGATTCATAGAAATATTGTCACCCATCCGGGCGGGAGGGCTCGGGCCGCTGATACTGCACGCCGGGCAGTTGTGTCATGCGTCCTTGGCTATGCCGTATGTTCCAACGCCCACATGATGAGATCGACGCTGCCCTCGTCGCCCCAGCGGCTGGAATCGATCAAGAGATTATAATGGCTCGGATCGCGCCAGTCGTCGTGGTAAAAGGTGTGGACGTAATCCGCACGAATCCTGTCCATCCCGACAATACGTTCCTTGGCTTTGTCTCGGTCCATGTCTTCGGCCTGCATGACCCGCTCGAGGCGTGCTTCTAAAGGCGCATGCACAAATACATGCAGGGCGTCGGGTTGGGTTTCAAGGATGCGATTCCCGGCTCGGCCAATCAATATGGCTTTGCCCTTTTTAGCAACGTCTTCGACGATGGTCTTGGTCATACGGACGAGTTGGGCGTCGTTCAGCCACAGCGGTGGCGGAATGTCGTAGGCGGACTCAAAGCCGCCTAAGCCAAACAGCCCGACCATGCGTTCGATAAACGAATCGACGCGTTCGTCTTTGGCCTCGATATACTCTTCCGACACTTTATACTGTGAGGCGATCTGCCGGACGATTTCTTTTTCCCAGACCGTCCAATCCAACCGGCGACCGAGACAGCGAGCAATGACACTTCCGCCGCTGCCGTACAGATGGGACAAGGTTAGGATGGACTTCCCCATAGTCGTCTCCTTTTGTTCACGCTGCGGGGCGCAGGCGCATTCTAGAAATCTTGTCCTTCGTGTGTCAATTCCCCCAATCTTCTATGGTTGTCTTACCGGGTTGAGACAAACATATATACGCGCCCCGCAGCCGCCTTTTCCATAATGTGCTGGCCCGGCGTACCAAAGACAAACTCTGGGATTTGATCGTCATTGATATCCCCCGGCGACGCAAACGTATACCCAAACATTGAACCCTGGTGGGGGTAGGGATTATCAAAGGTAGTCAAATGCCGTCCATCTCGGCCATTATACAAAAAGACTTCGCCTTGGACGTGAAATTCATCGACAGTTTGGAACGGTGCGCCGATCAGAATTTCAGGTATCTCATCAGCATTGGTATCTGCGGTTGCTGAGACCATCCAGCCGAATCCCGCATGTGGTCGCGGCACCGGATCGTGTAAGGTCAGAAGCAGTGCCCCGTCTTTACCACTAAATGCAAAGGCTGCTCCCTGCGCAGCTAGACTTCCGACATCTTGATACGGCGCCCCAATGAGCAAATCGGGGATGTTGTCCTTATTGAGATCTCCCGCTGAGGAGACACGCAAGCCGAATGATGCGCCCGCCTGGGGCTGAGGGTTATCAATGACGGATAGCAAACCGCCATTTTTGCCGCTAAAAATATAGACACGGCCTTGGACGCTCATCCCCTCGACCGTGGAGTAGGGCGCGCCAACCACGATATCCGGGATGCCGTCTTGATTGAGATCGCCGCCTGTGGAATGAACAGACCAGCCAAATCCGGCTGCACCGGAACCCGGCGGTGGGGCGAGGGTCCGGAGTAGGGTTCCGTCTTTGCCGTTAAACACAAAGGCTCGGCCTTCGCTAGCTTGACTGTGGGCGCCGACAATGAGTTCGGGAATGGCGTCCCCAGTCAAATCGCCAACCGATGCGACAGACCAGCCGAATCCTGCCCCGGCACGGAGTTGGGGAGCTTCGAGGGCATACAATAATTTCCCATCGTGACTACTAAAGACAAAGGCTTGTCCACTTCCGACGCGTTTCCTTACGCCGTGCTCGCTGCCTTGCTCATCTTTCCAGCCAAAAACTATCGATTCGGCACTGCCCGCCTCGCCTTGGCCAAAGGCGCCGATAACGATATCCGGGATCCCGTCCTGATCGATATCGCCCGCTGCAGCAACAGAGAAGCCAAACGCCGCATCTGCCTGGGGATAAGGATTATCAAGTTCTAGCAGGAGTTTACCGCTTTGGCCGTTGAACACAAAGGCTCGCCCTTGGTGATCGTTATCGTTCCAGGCCTGATTGTATGAACCCACAACATAGTCGGGAATATTATCGCCATTCACGTCGCCAATCACCGCCAAAGCTGACGAGAAACCGGAAAAGAGTAATCGATTTGGATTGTCCATGGTCCGAATCTCCGGGCCTGCCCACACCAGAGCAGGCAGAAACACCAGACTGACCAAAACGCTGAACCAGAGAAACCGACCCCTATGAATACGTCGCTGCATAACCCGCTGTCCTTTGCATTATTAGTTGAATAAACTTAAATTACGGGCTGGATTGAGGCTCTTCTCCCGACACCCCCTCAACAAGCGCCCGCAACTCATATCTCAGCCCCTATAGACTGTCAAACCATGTTTTTCTTATCGGTTGCGAGGAGGTAGACTTCAGCCGAGCCCTTACGGGTGGCTTGCGGACGGGAGGTTTTGACATGGCCAAAAGCTGCGCGCAACTCAGCCAGGAGGGGTTGATATTCGTCGTTCATAAAGATTTTGAGCAAGAGGCTGCCACCCGGTTTGAGTAGGGAGTGGGAGCAGGCGAGCGCCGTGCGGCACAGGGCTGTTGCGCGGGCTTCATCCGCCTCGCGCACGCCGCTCAGTTTTGGAGCCATATCGGACAAGATCACGTCGGCGCGTTGTCCTAACAAAGAAAGCAAAGCTTGCTGTTGATCCTGATCTGTGGCGTCGCCTTGGACCAGCGTGACATGGGCGGGGGTTAAGGGATCGAGCTTGACCAAATCAATACCGATCACTTGTCCGGCTTGAGTAACGATCTTGGCAGCCACCTGAATCCAGCCGCCCGGCCAAGAGCCGAGATCAATGACGCGGGTTCCCGGCCGGAGAAAGCGCCAGGTATAGTTGAGTTCGAGCAGCTTATACGCTGCTCGTGAACGATACCCCTCCTTTTTGGCCTTTCTGTAGAAGGCGTCTTTACGATTATATGCCACGAGAGCACACGGAGTCTGTTGGATGTGCTTATTTCGGCGCCATGCGAATGGCGCCATCAAGCCGAATGGTTTCACCGTTTAACATGGTGTTCTCGATAATCTGACACGCCAGGGCAGCATACTCCGCCGGACGGCCTAACCGTTGCGGAAAGGGCACGCTGGCGCCCAGCGCTTGACGGGCCGCTTCCGGCAGTCCCATAAGCATGGGCGTCTCAAAGATGCCCGGCGCGATGGTGCAGCACCGAATGCCGTCACGAGACAGGTCCCGAGCGACTGGCAACGTCAGGCCGACAACACCGCCTTTTGAAGCAGAGTAGGCTGCCTGCCCGATCTGCCCGTCAAACGCGGCAACTGAAGCGGTGTTGACGATAACGCCGCGCTCGCCGTCGTCACTTGGCGCGTTTTTGGCCATATGGGCGGCGACTAAACGAATGACATTAAATGTACCGATGAGATTGACCTCAATCGTCTTGCGAAATGGACCCAAATCAAGTGGCTGGCTGCCCTTGCCCAGAGTCTTGCCTGCGGTGGCAATACCCGCACAATTGACCGTCACATGAATGGCCCCAAAAGTCTCGGCCGCCTGTGCGATGGCGGCTTCCAACTGGTCGTCATTGGTCACGTCGGCTTCCACAAAAATCGCATTGCTGCCAAGTTCTTCGGCAAAAGCGGCACCTCTGGATTTGCCCAAATCCAATATGGCTACCTTCGCACCTTTGGCTGAAAGCATTAGCGCGGTTGCTTCTCCCAGGCCTGACCCCCCGCCAGTCACAACTGCGACACTATCTTTGATATCCATGGTGTTCCTCCATCTCTATCGCGCTATCGTAATAGTCTCTTCTTAATATGCACTTATGCCTGCCAGGGCCGGATGTACCGTTGGTATACTTTCGGCAGTTCCGTGGGAAGGGACGCCACGTCTTCAAGCACCATATACCGGGACGGCTCGCACATCTCGCGTAAATAGTCGTGGCCGGCTTTATCAACAGTGAGACAAAATGTCAGCACCCCGGCCTGGTCGGCCTCGCGCAGTGCCATCATGGTGTCTCGAATGCCATACGTGGTCGAGCGCCGGTCGGTGCCGTAATCCATATCTTGCGGAAAACCGTCACTTAGGAGCACTAAGAGTTTGACCCGACAGGCAATATTTTTGAGCTTTTCAAGGGAATGCCGGATGGCTGCGCCCATGCGGGTTGAGCGCTTGGGCTCAATCGCGCCAATCCGGCCCTTGATGGTCGGCGAGAGCGACTCGGTAAACGCCTTGATATGGTAGTATTCGACATTGGCCCGGCCTTGACCGGAAAAGCCGTACACGGCGTAGGCATCGCCAATCTCTTCCAGCGCTTCGGTCATCAAGACCAGCGCCTCCTTGGTCACATCGATAATCCGGCGTGGTTTGGACTGGGCTGCGCTGGGCCTTTTCTTCCACGCCGCCAGCCAGTCGTCGGTGTCGTCGTCACTATAGTGAGTTTCGAGAGGGACAATGGGTTCGTCGGTTGAAGCGCTCATATCCAGCAGAAACAACGCAGCTACGTCGCGTTCGGTTTGGCGCTTGGTTGTATACACCTTGGGCGAAGGCGTAAGCTGTGCACGGCGGTCACTCACCGCCGTAATCACGGCGTTCAGATCAAAGTCTTCCCCATCTTCAAGTCCACGTACAAAACGATACTGCTCGGGTCGGATACGTTGAAACTCGGCCTTGATAGCGGGGGTCAGGGCAACATAGTCCTCTAGCGTCTGGGCAAAGAATTCGCCGGCATCGCCACTCAGGGTGATTTCACGCAGCCGACACCAACGCGAGCGGTAATCGGCAATTTTATAGTCCCATTCGTCATACAAGAAGGTGAGGGCCTCTTCCCGATCGCGATGACGTCGGCTACTGACCACGGTGCCATTCTCAGGTAGGAGAGTATCCGGGTCGGCTTGGGCGGGCAGCTTGCCCGCTAGATCGGTGATGTAGAGCCCCTGCGGCGTTAGACTGTCTGGTTTACCTTGGCGGAGTTGGAGTACTACACCGGCATCGATCAAGGCTTTCAGCTCTTCCGCCGAGAGGGGCGACCCACCCGAGTCATCGTCTGCCTCAGGCTCGAGTTCTAACTTGGGCAATTCCGGCGCATCGGCAGGTGGCGGGCTGTCTTCGTCCATGTCCGGATCAATGAGCGCGTCACCAGTCATTTTTTCAAACAGAGCGGCTTCAAACGCGGCTGGGTCTTGGTCCTGGCGTTGTACCATGACTAATGAAGAAAGCATGCGCTGATACGTTTCGGCCGCCCATAGTGCGGAGTCGTACACACTATCGTGCGCTTGTGCAGGGATAGCAAGCGTTGAAAAAACTGTACGCAGCGCCTCGGGTAAGAGCGAGGGCAAAGACAACGTGTTTAGCCATTCGAGATCGCACTGCAGCCCCCGGTATGCCCGTCCGACCTGGTGCGCTATCCGTTGCGTTTCTGTCAGCAGAAAGAGGGCTTCCACAACATTGGGATGCGGAAAGCAGAAAAAGAAAGCGTACAATCCGCCGGACGGTTGCGTTTCGTCATCTTTGTCTTGCCTGAGTTGGCGGATCTGCTCAGATAGCTGCGGCCACAAGTGCTCTAGGCTGAAGGCGTAGGTACCGAACTCCCGGCGTCCGGCCTGCAACACGGCCAAAGTACGAAACAGTCGAAAATTTTCCTCATAGGTCGAAAAAAGATCAATCCGGGCGGGCAATGGAATCGCATCTCCAGGCACTGGGAATTCCTCGAGCGGCGGCGGATAGGAGAAAAATTCCTGGCGCTCGATGCCCGCAGCTAAGCCGGATAGCATCTGAATATATTTGCGCAGGACTTCTTGTATTTCCTCTAAATCAACGCTGGTAGCGTCGTGGCGCAGTACGCGCAGACTTGTGCGGGATTGGAGCGCGAAAAATACGACACCGGCCTCCGTGTTGTTTCGGCCAATGTCGACTCCTGCAGTGATCCACTCCAAGAGGCGTTGTTCTCCCGCCTCCTCAAACGCCCTGGGTAGGGTCCGAATCAGTGGCGGAATCCCTGGCGTAAAGTCCTGGGCGAGGGCAGCCAGCGCGTCGCGTAGGACTTTACGCTGTTCGATTTCAAGCGTTTTGACACACGGCGCAATGAGAGGAAAGAGCGCCGGCAGTACTTCCGGATCAACCCGGATTACGGGTGATACCATGGAAAAAAGAAAAGTTTGCAACGGTTTTGAAAATATCGCCAAAACGGCGGGGAGTTGCAAAAAGATGGCTTGAGCAGCCTGGGCCGAACGGCGGGCGGCAGTCTGGCAGTCCAGCAACAAACTGAGACGTATTTCCCCGGTCAACTCTGCAAAGCCGTTCGGCAGCGTCGCATAAAACTTCCATGGCCCGGAATCCTCAAGCAATGCGCCTAAGGCTGCCCATTCTTGCATTTCTTCCGGACTCAGCACAGGTAGAGCTACCGGAGCAGCCGAAAAGTATGAGAACGCCAGAAATTCACCTTTCCAGCCCTTTTTATTCAGCAATGCGCTGCCATGCGTTGCCCAGGCGCGCAGACGCGGCGCCAAGGGCTGAGGCAGGGAGGAAAGCAGCAGTGCTGAGGTCTGTAAAAACTGAGAACCCAGACGGCGGGAGATCTGCAGGATATCTCGACCAAGGGCGGCCCAATCTTCGGCTTGATCAAGTCCAAGCTGGGCAAGATCGGCTGGCGGAATGGTAAAATATGCAGCCGCGCCGTCTCGCGAAGTCGGCTCTTCACGTGCCAGTCGTCCGCCTATGTCTACCCAACGAGAAAACGTCGCTACTCCAAAGACTTGCCAAGCTGCGGGCGCGTTGCGGCAAAAGACCTGAGCCAGAGTCAGTGAGGTTTCTGCCAGTTCATCTCCCGCAGCTAAAATGGCTGCATGCGCCGACTCTGGCAAGGCATCGAGTTTGGCCCGCAAGGCTAGGCCCCGAGAATCGCCGAGCAAATGGCGCGTATCAAACCAGAGATTCCGAATGGATGACATGGAATGAGGATTAGGAATTAGGAGTCAGGGGCGGGAGGAAGAAGCATGGCAGAAAAAATAATAAGACCCCAACCCCGATCTTCCAAGCCCTCGTCCCGGAATTTTTTAGACGTAGGTCAGCCAACGTGTATACTTCGGATCGGCCCCTTTGATGACGGCATCAAAACGCTCTTTGAGCGCCTTTGTTACTTTTCCAGGTGTCTCCCCCCGGATTTGACGGTCATCAACCTCACGGATCGGCGTGACTTCTGCCGCTGTGCCGGTAAAAAAGACCTCATCTGCAAGATAGACTTCGTCACGCGTGATGCGATCTTCTTCCAGCGGCAGATCCATATCGTGTAAGAGGCTGATTGCCGTGTCACGTGTGATGCCAGGCAGAAGCGAGGAAGAGAGCGGCGGAGTTTTTATTCTTCCTCTCCGGATAATAAAAATATTCTCGCCTGGACCTTCGGCCACATACCCATCTGTGTCGAGCAGCAGCGCTTCATCATAGCCGAGTGCCCAGACCTCCTGGCCGGCCAAAATAGAATTCAGATAAGTACCGACCGCTTTGGCCTTCGTCATCAGCGAATTGACGTGGAAACGTTGAAACGAGGACGTCTTGACCCGGATACCTTTGAGCAAACCTTCTTCGCCCAAATATGCGCCCCATGGCCAGGAGGCAATCGCAACCCGTATGGGATTTGTCCGGGCGTGAAGGCCACGATCCCCTTCGCCCACAAAGACCAGAGGGCGGATATAACATTCCTTGAGCTGATTGGTCCGAACGGTTTCCAGACACGCGTTTAGGATCTTGTCTTGTGAGAACGGAATCTTGAGATCTAGAATATGGGCGGAGTCGAACAGCCGTTCAATATGCTCAGTTAAGCGGAAAACGGCCGAGCGCCCATCTTGTCCGACGTAGCAGCGGATGCCTTCAAATACACCCACGCCATAGTGGAGGGTATGGGTGAGGACATGGACTTTCGCCTCGTCCCAGGGAACGAGTTCACCGTCCATCCAGATTTTGCCATTTCCCACAGAAGCCTCCTTGCCAAAAGACGTTTCTGCAAATCAGAAGCTCTGAGGAAAGTCAACTAGTGGCTGACAAAAGTCCCATTGATATCGTCGGATTGGATAGAGTGCCTTGGCTTGCGACTTGACTGAAAGCTCGCTGCCGAAAATAGGCAAGGAACAGGAATGGCCTTAGTCACATTTGCCGGGAAAGTAGTGACGGTGAAATGACAAATCGGAGGTAAAGAGCCTCATCGCATTTTCCTTCTGATTATACATAGAGACATGTTCGTCATACTGTACATGTCCACGTTCGCATCTATACTTGTAAAATAAGCTCAGCATGTGAGGGGCAACTAAGTATTGTCTCCTTTACGGAAGCGCGGAATAGTCTGAAAACTGTTTTGGATCAAGTGGTTAACGATGCTGACTGTACTGTGATAACCAGGCGAGATAGTGAAGACGCTGTGGTGATGTCTTTGGATTACTACAACAGCCTCATGGAAACGGAGTATTTGCTAAGGTCCCCGGCGAATGCTGAGCACCTAAGAAAATCCGTTGAGCAGTTCCGCGAAGGCCAAGCTCAGG
This sequence comes from uncultured Enterobacteriaceae bacterium, assembly GCA_964495015.1. GTDB lineage: Bacteria > Desulfobacterota > Binatia > Bin18 > Bin18 > Bin18. The sequence goes on from CAZBUD010000048.1 coordinate 10,568, forward strand.
AAAGAGAACTGCTGGATGAGTAGGCAGTTGGCGTGGACGGATGCTGCATGGTCAGATTATGTGTATTGGCAAGGGCAGGATAAAAAAACATTGAAGCGTATTAATAAATTGGTAGCGGCGGTGTGCCGAACTCCGTTTGAAGGTATTGCAACGCCAGAGGCGTTGAAGGAAAATTTCTCAGGTTTTTGGTCTCGGAGGATCGACGATTCCCATCGGCTTGTACACGCGGTAACTGATAAGCATATTACGATCATTGAGTGTCAATACCGCTACGATTGAATGAGAGAACGCGGAAGCCGATATACCCCTCCTGACCGCGTCCTTCACTAAGATCTAAAATGGAAAGTCCGTATCAATAAACTCTTCGCTGTCGAGCACGATAGCTACGGCCGTCGTCCCTTTTGTGAGCATGGCAGGCTCGGGCCGACCGATGACCAAGCTCTCCCCGAGAGAGAGGGAACTCAGTACCCCCGAACTCTGGGTGCCCGTAGAATGGGCCTCATAGCCTGTACCGGAGTGAATCAACCGGCAGCGGACGAATTCGGTCAGACCCCTGGCCTTAGGAATATCTTCTCCAATAGTAACCTGGACAATGGGAAAAAAGAGCTTACGGTGGCCGGCCATGCGGCGCAGAGCCGGCCATGTGTATAGGTAGAAGCAGACCAGGGCAGACACGGGATTTCCAGGCAGACCGAAATAGGGTCGACCGCGGAGTAAGCCGAATGTCAGCGGCTTGCCCGGCTTTTGGGCGACCTTCCAAAAGAGGCGCTGAATCCCGAGTTCATCCATAGCCGCTTTGACAAAATCAAAATCGCCGACAGACACCCCGCCTGTGGATAACACCACATCGTGGCGTACGGCTTCCTCAAGCGCGGTCCGCGTTTCTTCGAGCGTATCGCGTGCAATAGCGAGGGGAACGGGATAGCCGCCCGCTTCACGAACCGCTGCGGCCAATGTATACGCGTTCGAGTTGACGATCTGACCCGGTTGCAGCGGCATGTCAACTTCGGCCAGCTCGTTCCCGGTACTCAAGATGGCCACTCGCGGACGCTGGTGCACCAGGACAAACCCCCGCCCGACCGAAGCCAGGAGGCCAATGTCTGCAGATCGAAGGACACGGCCTTGCTTGAGAATGACCTGTCCGTGCTGAATATCCTCGCCACTCAGACGAATATTATTCCCGCGTGGTCCCGACTGCTTGACGAGCACCTGTCCGTCGCGTTCTTCGGTATCCTCAACCTTAATGACTGTGTCCGCCCCTCGTGGCAGGACGGCGCCGGTCATGATTTTGCTCGCCGTCTTTTGCTCAACAGTACGGGTTGGGACGGCGCCGGCTTGAATCACCTCTAAAATCGTCAACGAAACCGGCTGGTCAGCCTTGGCGCGCTGTATATCGTCATGGCGGACGGCATAGCCATCCATAGCCGAGTTGGTAAACGGGGGAACCTCGCGTCCGGAGTGGACGTCTTCGGCCAGCACCCGTCCGGTCGCCTCAAGCAGGCTGATGCGCTCCCCGGCCAGAGGAGAGACCGTCTCTAAAACTGTTGCCAGGGCATCGTGTACCGAAATCATACGAGCATACTCCAGGCGTTCACTGCTGAGCCACGTTACAGTTTGCCGGCTGAGACACGTTCCTGAAGGCGACGGTCCTTGTCGCGCGTCTTCTGTACGAGGGCTGCTTTGAATGCCTGGAAACGATCCAGCAGTCCGGCATCTCCGGTTGCCAGGATTTGGATAGCCAGCAGTCCGGCATTGTGTGCGCCATCTATGGCCACGGTGGCAACCGGAACTCCTGCCGGCATCTGCACGATGGAAAGTAGCGAGTCTTGTCCACTCAGAGCCGCACTTTTGATGGGAACGCCAATGACCGGAAGAGGCGTATGAGAGGCCACAACGCCAGCCAGATGGGCTGCCCCACCGGCTCCGGCAATAATAACTTTTATCCCCCGCTCATGAGCTTGGCCGGCATAGTCCGTAGTATCGTGTGGGGTGCGGTGGGCTGAGAGGACCCGGATTTCATATCCGATGTAAAATTCCTCACAGACCTTGGCCGCTGCCTTCATGGTGTCAAGGTCTGAGTCACTACCCATGATGATGCCGACTTGAGGGGTCATGCGATCTCCTTGCTCTAGTGCGTCTATTCTTGCCTATACCTGCTCAGTGGTCTGCTCAACAAGAGATTCCGTAATCTGCTCCAAATGGATGCCGCGTGACCCCTTGATGAGCATGAGCTGAGGACTTTCCGTTTGCTGTACAAGGGAAAGGACCTTGGGTGCGGCAGCTTGTGCGTCAGGAAAGACGAGGACTGGAATATTCGCCTGTGCAGCCAATTCCGCGAGCGGCTGCGCGTATTGACCTATCGCCACAACAGCGTCTGGTGGCGGCGTGAGTTGTGCAATGTATGCGCCGATCTCCTGATGCCGCTGTTGGCTTATGCCACCCAACTCCAGCATATCGCCCAAGACGAGGATCAGACGTTCGTTTGCCGCACGAATAGTGTTCGCTGTCAGAATAGCATGGTACATAGAGGCGGGATTGGCATTATAGAAGTCGTCGAGTACAGTGAGCTGGAGGGCCGGTAACTCGACGACAGCCAGACGATGCGGGGCGCCGTGTGCGGATTGGAGAACGGCGCAGGCGGCGGTCAGGTCCAGACCACTCTCTACTGCTGCAGCAATGGTCGCAAGCGCGGCCAGAACGACATGACTACCGATGAGTTTCAGTTGCACAGGCCGAAGCTGACCACGAGCGCAGAGCTGGAAACTCGTCCCTTTCCGTGCAACCAGAATATTCGACGCCCGGAAATGATTGGACGCGTTCTCACCAAAGGTGACGATCCGACTGTGGGTCAGACGACGGACGGCTGTCAGTAAGGCCGAATCGTCTCCATTGACTATGGCAATCCCATCGGCCGGGAGTGCGGCGATCAATTCGGTTTCCGCAGCTAAAACGCCGTCGAGATCTTTCAGTGTCTCTGTATGCTCTTCGGCAATCGTGGTGATGACGCCGATATGCGGCTGGGCAAAACGACACAGGGTGGCGAGTTCCCCAGGCCCACTTGTTCCCATCTCCAAGATCAGGAACACATCTTCCGGGGTGGCCCGCAGGACGGTGAGCGGTAGTCCGATGTGATTATTCAGATTGCCCTGGGAAGCCAAAGTTTGCAGCTGGTCGGAGAAGACCTGAGCCATGAACTCTTTGGTAGTTGTTTTGCCGTTGCTACCGGCAATGCCGATCACTGTGGCCGGCAGCTGTCGACGGTACCAAGTAGCCACGTCTTGGAGTGCAGTCAGGGGATCATCCACGCTAATGCTGACGGCCCCGGCGGGCGACACAATTCGAAAGCTCTTTGAAAACAAGAATCCCGCCGCACCGTGCTCAATGGCGGCTGAGATATGGGCATGTCCGTTGGTTCGTGCGCCTGGGAGCGGGACGAACAGAGTGTGCGGAGTGACCTGTCGAGAATCAATACAAACAGAGGTAAAGACCGTATCCGGGCGCCCGCACGTCAAAGTACCCTTCGTTGCTGTGCAGATGTCCTGCGCACTGAGTTGAACTCTCACGGTTCCGACTTTATCGAGGCTCCAGGCTGGCCGCAAGCGGTTGGCCGCTTGCGCTCATTCAGGCGTGGCGTACGCTCCATTGCTCCGCCTCGTGCTGCGTGTCACCATAACAATGTGACCCAGAAAGAGCGACACGCTAGGACGATTATCCAGACTTTGCGCCAACGTGGCTACACTGCTTATTTGGCTGGCGGCTGCGTGCGTGATCGGCTGCTCGGGGTCGAGGCCAAGGATTTTGATGTTGCGACCAGTGCCCGCACCATGGATGTCCAAGCGCTTTTTCCTCATACCATTCCAATCGGAGTGCAGTTTGGTGTCGTCCTTGTCTTGCTTGACAACATTCCGTATGAGGTGGCGACTTTTCGTGCCGATGGGGCGTATCTTGACGGTCGACACCCGATGACCGTCCACTTTAGTGACGCGCGTGAAGATGCCTTACGGCGCGACTTTACTATTAATGGGATGTTCCTTGATCCCTTGACAGACGAGATTATTGACTATGTTGGCGGGCAGCAGGATCTCGAAAATCGAACGGTCCGTGCCATTGGCGACCCTACGGCGCGGTTTCGGGAAGATCGCTTACGCATGCTCCGCGCCGTACGCTTTGCAGCCCGACTTGATTTTCGTATCGCTCCGGAGACATTGACTGCCATTGAGCACCTCGCCCCGTCTATCAGCGATATTGCTTGGGAACGCATGGGGGATGAGGTTGTCAAAATTCTTATTGAAGGTGGGGCTCGTCGGGCCTTCGTACTGCTTGCCGAATCTGGATTGTTACAAATTATCCTGCCTGAGATTGCGGCTATGCGGGGAGTGGAGCAGCCGCCCGATTTTCACCCTGAAGGTGATGTTTTTGTGCATACCTTGTTGCTCCTCAGCCAGTTGGACCAATTAAATCAGCAGTTAAAGCAGGCTGAACACGCTCAGCCGAGTGAGACGTTAGCCCTCGGGGCATTGCTCCACGATGTGGCAAAGCCGCTGAGTCAGGGCCGTAAGGGAGAGCGCATTACGTTTTATGGTCATTGTGAAAAAGGCGCTGACATGGCGGTCGAGATCTGCCAACGGTTGAAACGCTCTCGTGCAACCTGGGAGCGTGTGGCTTTTTTAGTGAAAAACCATTTGCGCCTCCTCGATGCACCCCGCATGCGCACGGCTACGCTCAAACGCTTTTTACGACTCGATGGAATTGAAGAACTCTTGGCGTTGGCCCGACTTGACAAGTTGGCTTCAAACGGTGATCTGAGTTCGTATAGGTTCTGTCGGAAAAAACTCAAAGAGCTGGGGCCGGAGGGAATTGCCCCATCCTGTCTACTGAGCGGAGGAGATCTCATCCAACTCGGGTTTCAACCCGGCCCGCAGTTTACCGTCATCCTTGACGCCGTTGAAGAGGCACAGCTTGAGGGGCAGGTGCGGACGCGTGAAGACGCCGTCTCCTGGGTCCAGCAGCATTGGCAACCAGAAACGCAGGACTAAGAGGTACCCCCCGAAAGCGATGGGGTCGGATGGGTCTGCTGTGGCGGTGCATCAGGCGCTGGGGAGGTGAGGGGCAGCGTGACCTGTACGGTCGTGCCGTGGTCAAGTTGGCTTTCGATCTGCAGCGAACCGCCATGCGCTAGAACGATGTGCTTCACAATCGCCAAGCCGAGCCCGGTGCCCCCGAGTTCGCGAGAACGGGCTTTATCCACCCGGTAAAAACGCTGCGTCAGGCGTGGAATGTCTGTCTCTGGAATCCCGCAGCCTGTGTCTGAGACTGCGATTTCGAGCCAATCTGGCTGTGCGGTAGTCTCAATAATGGTCTGGCCGGTGGAGCTGGATGTTTCCCCGAGTTCGCACTGTCCGTCCTGTCCAGCGTGTTGAGTCAGGACTTGGACGGACACCGTCACCTGCCCCTGAGCGGGCGTATATTTGACCGCGTTATCAATAAGATTAATCAGCACTTGGTGGAGGCGATCTCGATCGCCGCTGATCATTGGTAAGGAAGGCGGGAGATTCCGCGAAAGTGTGATTTTCCCCCGTTGGGCTTTCTCCTGCACGACGTCAAAGGCTTCATCGACCAGTTCGGAGACAGATAACTCCTCGCGTTGCAGTTCCGTCCGCCCTAGTTCCAAGTTAGACAATGTGAGCAAGTCGTCAATGAGACGGCTCAGGCGTTCAGAGTGACGGTCAATAATCGTCAAAAACCGCGTGGCGTGCTCAGGATCCTGAGACGCGCCGTTTAAGAGGGTTTCCGCATAGCCTTTGATCGCCGTCAGCGGTGTGCGGAGTTCATGTGAGACATTGGCCACAAAGTCTGCCCGGATGGATTCGAGTTGTTTCATCGGCGTGAGGTCATGACAGTCCAACACGTAGCCGCTGGCTAGGGCACCCGGTGTTCCGCTTTGCGACAGGCGCATAACGCTGACGGCAAGCTGGCGAGTTTCTTTACTCTCGACTTCAATTTCCTGGCTTATAGACACGGCTGAGCTCGGTGATCCAGCACCGAGTCCTTGCTCAGCTAACAACTGGTGTAGGACGGGATGCCGAGAAAACTCGTGAAACGGTCTGCCTAGCCAATCTTCAATCGGGTCGAGACCAAACAGATGTACGGCCGCACGATTACAGCGCACGATATTCCCGTCCAGATCGATCACGACAATGCCCTCGGTCATGCTTTGTAAGATGGCTTCGAGTTCGCTGTTTTCGTCCTGCAGCTGTTGGAGCTGTTGGGCTCGGAAGGCGACAAGTCGGTGCAAAGAGTGCTCCACCGTTCCCAGCTCGTCGTCTTTTCTGACTGGGGGGGTGGGGTAGGTATCTGGGTCCGAGGCAATAGCCAAAAATGCGCTGAGTTCTTGCAAGCGACGTCGGAGTCGAGCACTCTGGCGGAGAGCACTGCCGATAGCGGTCATGCCACACACAAGAGCGATAGACCAGACCCAGACAGGCTGCGCCGAGGCGGGGAAGAGAAAGAAGAGCTGGAGGCTCAGCAGCGCCAGGATGGCGAGGCCGACTGGAAACAGTATGGAAAAAGTGATGCTGCTCTTCGCTTGCATACGATACTACTCTGCGTGCACGTGATGCTACTCTTCGAGCGCATTGGGGTTGAATTTGTAGCCGACACCTCGGACAGTGAGGATCAGGGTCGGATTCGCGTCGTCTTGCTCAATACGTTGGCGCAAACGACGAATATGGACGTCGACAGTGCGGGACTCAACGTAGACATTATGCCCCCACACAAGGTCGAGAATTTGCGTTCGGCTAAAGACGCGGTTCGGAGATTGGACAAAAAATTTGAGCAGCTCAAACTCGCGCAGACCAAGCGCAGCGGGTTTTCCGTCAAGGATTACTTCATAGGTGTCGTAATCAATCCGTAGCCGACCCCGCACATACGTTTGAAACGGGTGGTCCAGGGTCGGTCCAGAGGTCCGACGCAAGACGGCTTTCACCCGGGCGACCAACTCGCGTGGGCTAAACGGCTTGGTGACGTAGTCGTCTGCTCCCATCTCCAGGCCTAAAACTTTGTCGATCTCTGATGCGCGTGCGGTCAGGATCAAAATGGGCAGGCTACGAGTTTCGTCCCTCGCCCGTAGCAGCCGGCACACTTCAAGACCGGACAGGCCGGGTAACATGAGGTCAAGAATGAGGAGGGCGGGCCGTTGTGCGGAAGCTTGCTTCAGGCCGACTTCACCATCATCTGCTTCGAGAACGATGAAGCCTTCGGCCTCTAGGTTGTAGCGCAGCAGGTCTCGAATATCTTTTTCATCTTCGACAATCAAGATTTTACGTTTGGGCTCCATCGTAACCGCTGGGGCGTGTTGGCCGTGTTGAGCCTCCATAATATCCTGTTCCTCACACCGAAGAGGGTAGGGGTGACACATGTCTAATGCTTTTCCCCTTAGCCATATAAATAACCATCTCGGCAATATTTGTGGCGTGGTCTGCAACCCGCTCAAGATATTTTGCAACAAACAGGGTACGGGTTGCGCGGCTGGCATACTCCGGCTCATGTTGCATCCGAGACAGCAGGTCATCAAAAATTTGGGCGGTCAGGGCATCAATCCGATCATCGCGCTGGCAGACATTCAGTGCGAGGTCAGGATCCGCACGCACAAAGGCGTCCAGGCTGTCACGGACCATAGACCGCGCACCCTCCGCCATTTCCGGTAGCTCATGTTGCGATTTAAGCGGCGCTTCTTGGTTCAGTTCGATAGCGCGCTCGCAGATGTTTTCAGCGATATCACCCAGGCGTTCCAGGTCAGTCGAAATACGTAGACTGGTGGTAATAAAACGGAGATCTTTTGCCGCTGGTTGATGCAGGGCAAGCAGGCGAATGCACGCCTCATCAATCGTTACGTCGAGATAGTTGACCATATGGTCCTGTGTAATGACTGTTTTTGCCAGAGTTGAATTGCGCTCAACGAGTGAGGTAACCGCATCCCCGATCTGCTTTTCGACAAGGCCGCCCATTTGCAACACCTTGGCGCGCAGCTGTTGGAGTTCTTCCTCATATTGTCGATCAGTGTGTAGCGGCATGGCGTCCCCCGTTTTTAGCCGAATCTGCCTGTAATATAGTCCTCTGTAGCTTGTTTCTCGGGCGCTGTGAACACTTTTTCGGTCTTCCCGAACTCAATCAACTCACCCAAATACAAAAAAGCTGTATAGTCTGATACGCGTGCGGCTTGTTGCATATTGTGGGTCACGATGACAATGGTGTACTGCTCTTTGAGTTCGTGAATGAGTTCTTCGATCTTTGCCGTTGCAATGGGATCGAGGGCCGAACACGGTTCGTCCATCAGTACGACTTCGGGCTCTACCGCGATGGTCCGCGCAATACACACGCGCTGATGCTGCCCACCGGACAGCGCGAGGGCACTCTCGTGTAGGCGGTCTTTCACCTCATCCCACAAGGCTGCCGCCTTCAAGCTGCTCTCGACAAGTTCATCCAAGCGAGCTCGGTTCTTGATGCCGAGCACACGCGGGCCGTAGGCAACATTCTCATAGATTGATTTGGGAAACGGATTGGGTTTTTGAAATACCATGCCGACCCGTTTGCGCAGTGCCGTGACATCAAGGGTTGGATCAAGAATTTCTATACTACCCATGTCGATACTGCCACTTGTGGTGCAGTCATCGATCAAATCGTTGAGCCGGTTTAAACAGCGCAACAAGGTCGACTTACCGCAGCCTGATGGACCAATAAAGGCGGTAACCTGGCCGCGCGGAATATCCATACTGATGTGCTTGAGGGCGGGGGCGTTGCCATAACTGAGGCACAAGTCTGTAATTTTGAGCTCCGGCGTCTGGTTTGATGCCGACACAGGAGAGACGCGGCCGTTGCCAGTTTCCGGACGGCGGGGCGACGTGACTCTATGGCCGGATGAACCAGCAGTCGATTTTTCTCGGTCTTCCATACCAGGTTTTCTAAAATACACCAAAGCGCATCCGACTGCGTAGCCGGTTGCGTATGGCAATAGCCACAAGATTCAATGCAATCACTATCACAATTAGGAACAAAGTGGTCATGAATACCATAGGTTTTGCCGCTTCAACGTTGGGCGATTGGAAACCGACATCGTAAATATGGAACCCGAGATGCATGAATTTACGCTCCAAATGGAAAAACGGCCAGTGGCCGTCAATGGGCAGCGTTGGAGCAAGTTTTACGACTCCGGTGATCATAAGCGGGGCCACTTCTCCGGCTCCGCGCGCCATAGCTAGAATAGTGCCGGTGAGAATGCCCGGCAATGCACCCGGAATAACAATTTTTCGCAAAGTCTCCCACTTGGTCGCCCCGAGTGCTAACGACCCCTCGCGCCACTCTCTGGGAATGGAAGAGAGTGCTTCTTCGGTTGCTACAATGACAACGGGTACGGTCAGCAGAGCAAGGGTTAACGAGGCCCACAGGATCCCGCCGGTGCCATAGGTCGGCGTTGGCAATACATCTTGATAGAAAAACTGATCGAGCGTCCCGCCAACACCATAGACAAAAAATCCTAAGCCAAAGATGCCGAAGACAATGGCAGGTACTCCAGCCAAATTATTTACCGCAATCCGTACCGCTCGGACGAGCGGCCCTTGCTTAGCATACTCGCGCAGGTATAGGGCCGCGACCACGCCGAAGGGTACGACCACAATACTCATGATGATCACCATCAAGACCGTACCGAAAATGGCAGGAAATATTCCGCCTTCGGTATTTGCCTCGCGCGGATCTTCCCAGAAAAACTCCCAGAATCGAGTCACATACAAACCAAAGCGTTCAAGCCCGCTCATGGTATTAGGCAAGAAGGCGCGCACAATGCCGGCGATAGCGAGTTCTTTTTGCTCGCCGTTTATATCTTGCACGACGATGTGATAACGAGCGTTTTCTCTGTATAGAGCGGCCAGCTCTTGGGCCATTGTCTCATAGGTTTGTTGCCAGGAGGCTATTTCTTGTTCTAACGCAGTAATTTTTTCGGCGGCCCGGACTGGATCCGTCTCTTCGCGTTGGGTCCTCTTTAGCGCAATACGGAGCTGCTCGAGTTCATAGTTGATACTGCCAATGTCCTTCTTTTCGATAGAGTGAATTTTGTCCAGGGTTACCTGAGTACGGGTGTGGAGCTCTTGAAATTTCGGCCAGGCCTGCGCGAACCCCTCAGTAAGACTTCGTCCATCTTGCCGAACTGTAGTGAGGAAACCAAAGAACGGCCCCCATTCATAGCGCTCCAGATAAACGACTTCTTCTGGAAAGACGTGCGCTGTCATGATGCGGTCGTCAACCCAGCGGAAATCCGCGCCATACAAATCACGGTTCGCAACCTGGAACTGGGTCCGGTACTGGGCAGGAGCGTCCGATCCGTCTTGCTGAGGGATTGTTTCTGTCGCGCGGACGACACCCAGGAGCCTTTGCCCATCCTGTAACTCAACGGCGCCGAGTTGATTAGGCCAGAAGAAGCCAAGTGCGTTTGCCGCAACGATCCAGATAAGAGCCGCAATCATGAGCAGGCTAAAGGCCAGTGCCCCGCCGGTTAGCCAGATGAATGGATCGCCACTGTGCAAAAGCCTTTTGAACATGCTGCCTCCCGATTGGCGCGGTGCTGAAAGTTGCGACGATCTAGATGCGGCCATAGCGTTTACTCAGGCGTTGGCGTACAACCTCGGCCGCTGTGTTGACGAGGAAGGTCAAAACAAAAAGCAGAAATGCAGCCAAGAACAGGACCCGGTAGAGTGTCCCGCCGTGAGGAGCCTCAGGGATTTCCACGGCAATATTGGCTGAGAGCGCGCGAAAGCCTGTAAATGGATCAAAGTCCATGATGGGCGTGTTGCCGGTCGCCATCAGCACGATCATGGTCTCACCCACCGCCCGGCCGAACCCAATCATAATCGCAGAAAAAACACCCGGACTTGCTGTCGGTATCACCACCCGTAGGGCAGTTTGCCAGCGTGTCGCACCCAGGGCTAAGGAACCAGAGATGAGATGTTGTGGCACGTTGGAGAAGGCATCTTCACAAATGGTATAGATAATGGGGATAACAGCAAACCCCATAGCAAAACCCACAATAAGGGAGTTGCGTGGATCATAGCGTACGTGGGTTGTGTCAAACAACCACTGCGGAAAATCGCCGCCAAAAAAAGCGGCTTCGATTGGGTCGTTCAGGACAATACAGCCGTAGACGGTAAACATGATGACCGGCGTCAAAAACAGTAGCTCTACGCCCGGTTTGAGACGGCTGCGGACTGCAACAGGAATCCCCTGCCAAGCAAGGGATGCAATCAGAGTCACAAGCGGGAGGGCGATAAACATCAGGAGCAGAGTCGGGACCATGTCGGCTACGAGTGGGGCGAGCCACAGACCTGCAAAAAACCCCAACACGACGCTCGGCAGTGCTGCCATGACCTCGACCGACGGCTTGACGATATTGCGCAAGCGTGGATGCATGAATTGCGAAGTATACAGTGCAGCGCATAGACTTAGCGGGATGGCGAACAGCAGGGCGTAAAATGTGCCCTTCAAGGTGCCGTAGGCAAGCGGCATGAGACTGAATTTCGGCTCGAAATCATCGGTTCCACTACTGGACTGCCAGGTGTAATCTGGCGCGCTATAACCTTCGTACCAGATCTTTCCAAACAGGGCTGAGAAGGTGATTTCGGGGTGCGGGTTTTCAACTGCCCAGTTATACAACCGACCGTGTTGGTTGAGGGCAAGAATGCCGTTCGCGCGTGGCGCATACGTTATGAATGTAATCGGGCTCTGACCGCTATCGAGCGCGAGCAGGGTTGTCTCGGTCGTGGCATACTGCACCCGAACCGAACCGTGAGCATCCGCACTGACAAAACCTTTATTCCGAGGCGAGGCAGAAATAGCTGTCACCGCTGCCCGGTGCGATTGAAGGACGTGGATTTTACGAAAAGGTAACTCAGCTGGATTGTCTTGATCACGAACTTGGAACCAGACACTCACGCCGCCCGCGTCGTCACCTATAACCAGAGAACGGCCGCCAATCAGCCAGGCCATTACGCGAATGGGCGTGTTCTCTTGACTACTGCCTAGAAAACGACGTGCGACCTGAGGCTCTTCCCCGTCACTAATGTCCCAATGGATGACTTCGCCCGTTTCGAGTGCGGCAAATAAATTTCTTTGTTTAGCGTCCAGTGCGAGCGCTGTTGCATCGGCGGTCAGAGCTGTCGAGAGATCAATTGTATATTCTTCAACTTCAGCCTCACCCAAAAAGGATTCTTCTGTGCGTTGGGTTAGAAAGATAAGTGTGCGAGGGCCGACGAGAGCGGCCAGCGCCATCATTTTTTCCTCTTCGTTCGTATACTGATAGACGAGTGCGGTAATTGCCCGGCCTTTCGGGTCGAGGAAGATGGGCTCTCCTTCATTAACTAGAGGCGTAGTAATACGCTGCTTACCGTCAAACGAGATAGGGAAAGAGATGACGAGCGGAATAACAGCACCGTCTGCCGTCCCTATCGCAGCCGTATGGGTCAGGTTGTGATAATACACCGTAGTTGGCCGGCGTCCCTGAAGAGCCTGGATAACGTGGCGCTGCAGTAGCTGATTATTTGTTAAGGAAATAAAGTCTACTGTTCCGGCCTGTGTAATCGTGTATGCAATCTCCCGATACTCATTGATGCCAAGAGCGAAGGGTGCGGGGGAGTCTTCAATCGAAACATGCGAAACAAGGTCGGTGAGCGGAGTCACAGGCGTCTCAAGTTCCGCAGTCGGTATGCTCCAGAGGGGGAGGGCCTCCGCGACGATAACAAAGAGCAAGGCTGTAATGCTCAGAATAACTGCAAAGCCACCGAAGGTAATGATAATCGTCGCAGCCTTGTCGGCCAGCTTCTTGCGCTGCACGCGGCGATTGTCTTTAATCGTAGAGAGGCGGACGTCAACGGGCTGTGAGGCCGGGGGTTGGGTCATTATTTGCGGTGTCTCTTGTCTTCCCCAATAGGCCCTATTCTAATGTAGTTCGATCAGCTGTGACCAGCGTGCCCGACATTGGATAGTAGCCGTCTTTGACCACGATCTCTTGGCCTTCTTTACTCAAGACAAACTTGAGGAATTCTTGGACCAATGGATCGAGGGGATTATTGGGTTCCTTATTGACGTAGAGGTACAGGAAACGGGCGAGCGGATATTTGCCGTCCAGCACGTTTTTGTATGTTGGTTCAACATAGCGCGTGCCTTTTTTGGCCAAGGGAACCGTGCGAACACCAGAAGTCGTGTAGCCGATGCCACTATAGCCAACGCCATTCTTGTCTTCGCTAATGCCCTGTACGACGGAGGCGGATCCAGGTTGCTCCTTGACTCTGTCTTTGTAGTCGCCTCTGCACAGCGCTTTTTTCTTAAAGAAACCATAGGTGCCTGAGGCCGAGTTGCGACCATACAGACTGATAGGCGCAGAAGCCCAGGCTCCTTTCAGGCCCATGTCGCCCCACGTGACTGCGTCGGCTATCGCACCACAGGTGCGGTTTTTTGAGAAAAGGGCGTCCATTTGTTGGACGTTCAGGCCCTGGATCGGGTTATCCTTGATGACAAAGACGGCCAAGGCGTCGAGTGCAGTCCGAATCGGTGTGGGCTTGTAGCCGAATTTGCTCTCAAAGGCATCCTGTTCTTTACTCTTCATTTCGCGCGACATAGGGCCGAGTTGGGCAGTCGCTTCGATCAACGCGGGTGGGGCTGTACTGGAGCCTTTGCCTTCGATCTGGATATTCACGTTCGGGTAGATTTTCTTAAATCCCTCCGCCCACAGGGTCATCAGGTTGTTCAAGGTGTCAGAGCCAATACTATTGAGATTACCGGATATGCCGCTGACCTTTTTGTACGCGGGGAGGTTGGCATCAACTGGGATGGTTTGGGCGGTAGCGAGAGAAGCACTCAGCACTACTGCTCCGAATGTTGCCAAAATTCTCTTTATTTGCATAGTGGTTCCTTTGGGCCGCGTTGTAGACGCTGCAAGCGCTTTTTGTGCCAAAAACTGCTCCGGATGTAATATTTCCCGAACTCCTGGTTCGATGGGCTCGGGATTGCACAGGCTGTTAGTAGAAGACCATGAACCTGCTTTGGAAGATGTTCGCTGCTCCGGAATCCTTGAGATCTGCATGGATATAATTAAACGCAACCCGCATATTGGGATTCAAATACCAGTTGATGCCAAAGGTAAGATTCCCTAACTCGCCTCCCTGAATATTATTATCGTTAAGATCGAGGGTGGAGTACCGACCCGCTAGCTGCCAGGCGCCCCAGCCGCTATTCCAGTCGAGGTTTCTTAACGGAGTAATTTTATCAAATGAGCCAACTGTTGGTCTGTATGAACGATGCTCACCGGTGAGGAAGTAGGTGCCAAGAACATAGAAACCGTGAAAGTGGGCGTCAGTCTGCTCGGGACGGTTAACGAAGGCGCTCATCCATTCAAATTGCATCGAGGCGGGCCCGTATTGGAAGCCGAGCTCTGGATTGAAGATATTGACACCTTCCGCAGCAAATGTGTCGGTGTCAACAAAACGAGGGCTAAGGTGGGCTTCGGGCCGGGCACGGTAGCGTATGCCCCGTCCATCGCGAAATTGATGACTGTACGACAAACCAAGGTGCAGGAGCTTCCGGCCTTTTTCTTCATACCACGGCGCGCCAGAAAAACGAGCCGTGATGTTGTAATTGCTGTCCGGACCGAAGGAGTTGCCAGAATCATCAGCGTCGCGAAAGACGCCGACGCCCCATAAGGCGCGTTTGTCGAAAGCTGTGTTGTGGAACATGAAACCCGTATTCCGTTCGGGGGAAAACGTATTTGGCAGACCTCGCTCCATAAACGTAAAATGTTTCCGGCTATTGGCCTGTTCGAGCGAGAACGGCTCTTTGTAATGGCCGACCCGCAGATTGCCAAAGTAGGGGATCTTGGTGATTTCTATATACACATCTTTAAAATCGGTGTCCGTGCCCTCAAAATCGAGCTGAGATTTATACTTCATATTATTGTAGACTGATCCGGAGATCAGGATTCGGGCCTGTCGAAATTCCGTCCCGTCGCCAATCGCTCTGCCGCCGTTCACATCGCGATCGGTGTCAAAGAGTGCCCAATCACTCAATATCCGGCCTCCGATTTTGAGCTTAAAGTTCCCGTCAAGCGAATCGAGTCGCAAACCACCTTTCCAGTATGGCATCAGATAATTTTTGGGTCGGTCGTTGACGTTCTCCTCCAGGTTGGAAACGGTATCCCGGAGGTCCGATACTGCTTGCGATTGTTCTTCCTCGGCTCGAGCCTTATCTAGTAAGTCTTTATACTGCTGGTCACTGATCTGGCCGCTGGCTTGAAGGATGTCGAGAATATCTTCCGCTACACTCTTCCTGGCCTGCGCCGTCGTGATGCTCCACGGGCCAGCGAGTACTAGCCCTATACACAGGGCCATCCCTAGTACCTTCATGTACATCCTTTCCTTCCTCCTATGGGATTTCTCCGATCGAAGGTAAGTCGAGGATGTTACAAGAAGATGACAAAGCAATGATATATCGATGACAGATGGCGCCCCTGCCTATGCCGAGGCAGGGGGCGTAGTTTTCATTCGGAGGTGTTCAGTCGCTTTTTAAAACACTAGCTGCAGCTGAATACGCGCTTCGAATTCATCTCTGGCTCGTCGTTTCTTGCGGGCAGTGCTGATCGTGCCAATATCCGTCTGTAATTTGATATTCTGATTGTAGAAGTAGTAGTTCAGCGCACCACGAATTTCATCTCGTAACGTAAAATCAAGGGCGTTGTTGTTTGGATTAACAAAGGAGTACCGAAATGCGGCTTCCAGGTGGTGGGGAATGAGGAAGTAGCCGGCTTGACCATACCAACCGTGTGCATCAAACGTGCGGTTTGGGCTGCCGCTGCCAAAGTCGAAGGCCCGATCCGTTGTGATATTACCGAAGTAATATTCACTGACAAGACTAAAGCCGCGCCATTTAAAGGCCGCATCCGCCGTGGATGTCCAAATATCGATATTATCACCGCTGAACCCTGGACGAATAATAATGTTTTCTAACGCATCGTTGTCGGCGTTGAGGCGGGTGATGTCTTTTTTACCCACTTTGTTGAACTGACTTGATAGGCCGAACGACACGCGTGGGTGTTGAAGATCGTCGATCTCTGGCTCCCCGGCTGGAAAAGGGCCGAGCGGGTCAAATTGGAGGCGTCCCGAATATAAATAATCGGTCGACCGCTGGCGCTGGTTCAAGCCATTCCCGTTAAAGATGCCAAACCGATAGTGCAGCCGCTTTTCCCACAGGCCGCCTATCAGCTCTGCCCCGGTATCGCGGCCGACATTGAAAAAGTCATGGGCAATAGACCGTTCTGTGAACTGCAAGGCGACTATTGGCGTCGTCTCTTGACGTGACTGACCGGGCCAAAACTGCCCCAACCGGACCCCAAGCCAGGGTTGATATTGATAATGAAATATAGCATCGAGCAGGCTGACGTCCCCATTGAGCATCTCGGTTTGGAAAAAGTACCGCAGCTTCGGGGAGAAAGCTTGTCCCCGCAACACCAGTCGGGCCGCCGCAATCCGAAACTCACTCTCATCCGATTGGCCAGTCGCACCGCCATCACGGTCGGTATACCCCCACCGCGTGAGTAAGCGCCCGCCGATAGCCAGGGTATGCTTGCCATCTGCCGATTCAAACTGAAACCCTCGGCCAGGTTTGTAGTCGACCTTAGCGCGAGCTGGTGAGGTTGGCGAAGCCTGAGAAGAGTCGGAGGCGTCAGCTTTCCCTTGCAGCTCTTGATATTGCTGTTCCGTAATCTGCCCATTGATTCGTAAGACCTTTAACAGCTCTTCGACCGTGGGATTGTCGTGGGCCAGCCCAGATGCGTGCCACGCACTGCACAGAGTCAACACAATCAGAACAATGAGTTGTTTGTGCCACTTCATTCTTTCCCCTCCTCCTCATTAGAAACTCGCTCATTATGCCTTAAAGTCATCGCCCGAAAAACTCTTTTGAAGATAGACAGGGCATACATTGACTTTTAGCTGGACAAATGGCGAATCCGTTTGACACTTCTGCTAAAATGTCATAGTAAATCGCAATCCATCCAGATCCAATTATCGTTTGATAGGCGTTAATGACACTCAAGGCACGATCAACAACATGGCTGACTTTCGCACGATTCGTATGTGTGTCGATCTGTCTTTGTCTCTTCGCCGTCCTACCAGCTCCTCAGCTTGCCGTGCTGACATACGCAGCACCGGCTGAGGCGGAACCTCCCAGACACGAGGGCTCAGAGAGCTCTAAGGAAGAATTGGTGGTTCGCCCTGCGGCACGCCGCAACGTGAACCACCGATGCGGCAGTCATCTCAGTCGGTCTTATGATACCTGCGGCCTGCTCCGCCAAGTCGCGTCATACGCCGGTCATTTCCTAGCGATCGTTGGCCAGCAGCTTCCGAATGGCTTCCGCGCGCCTTTGCTGATTTGAGCGTCACGCACTCTCTGGGCGTCGTGTCCCTAGGGATTCTTTGCAGAATCCTAATCAGAATATTGCGGCCGAACTAGCCAAAAAACTTGTGGCTGGACTGACTGTTACTTTCGTGGCGATCAGTCGGTTCGTGGCACAGGATGGATGAGGGTCCACATCAATGACTCAAGAAGCAAACCAGGTGCCGAGAGGGACACTCCAAGGACTTCGTGACGTTTGGAAGTTCGACATCCTTTCGGGTTTTCTTGTCTTTCTGATTGCGCTGCCCCTTTGTCTTGGAATCGCCCTGGCGTGCGGATACCCGGCTATTGCTGGTATCTTCACCGCGATTATCGGTGGAATGCTGGCGCCCTTTTTCAGTAATTCAGAACTCACTATCAAGGGGCCGGCAGCGGGCCTTATTGTTATAGCGATTGGCTGTGTCACTGAATTTGGTTTTACCGGGGGGACGGATCCGGTTGCCGACATGCAAGCCTATCGACTCGCCCTTGGAGTCGGTGTAGCCGCCGGTATTCTTCAAATTCTCATTGGCGTGTTTCGAGCTGGGATCCTTGGCGAGTTCTTCCCTACTTCGGCAATTCACGGGTTGCTTGCCTCAATTGGCGTGATCATCATGGCTAAGCAATTCCCGGTTACCTTGGGCTTGGGACCGGAAGGCGCGCCGTTGGAACTGCTTGCAAGGATCCCACAATTCATCATGGATATGAACCCCATTGTCGCGCTCATTGGGATCATCAGCCTGGTCATTATGTTCGGCTGGGAACATATTAGGATTCCGCGTCTTCAGGTGATTCCTGCCCCTGTGGTGGTCCTTCTTATTGCCGTCCCGATCGGATTATATTTCGATCTTGGTCAAGAGCACACCTATTCGTTCGGCGGCCGCGAGTATCCTCTTGGAGGAAAATTTCTCGTCAATGTCCCCGACAATATAGTCAGCGCCATCGCATTTCCAGACTTTTCTGGCGTGGCCACTACCACAGGGCTGAAGTACATATTGATGTTTGCGTTGATTGGGAGTTTGGAATCTCTGCTGAGTGCGAAAGCAATCGATGAGATTGATCCTTGGCGCAGAAAAACCAACCAGGACCGTGATCTGTTTGCCGTCGGGGTGGGGAATACCGTCTCCGCTCTCGTTGGTGGGTTGCCAATGATCTCGGAAATCGTGCGGAGCAAAGCCAATATCGATAACGGGGCGAGAACGCGATTCGCCAACGTGTTCCATGGGCTCTTTTTGCTCATCTTTGTCGCGCTCTTGCCGGGATTGATCAATCAAATTCCACTTGCTGCATTGGGCGCGATGTTGGTCCGCGTTGGTTTTCGTTTAGCGGCACCGCAAGAATTTCTCCATATGTACAAAGTCGGGCGCGAACAGTTGGTCATCTTTGTCTCAACGATTATCGGTGTCTTGGCAACGGATTTGCTCAGCGGGATTGCCATTGGCATAGGGGTCAAGGCAGCCTTCCACATCTTTAATGGCGCGCCCTGGCTTTCTCTTTTCCGCCTACGAGTCAACGTCGAGCGGGGAGAGAATGACGGGATAACGGTTGCCGTGAAAGACTCTGCAATATTCAGCACGTGGATCGGATTAAAGAAAAGATTGGAGCACTTAAAAGGGGAGCCCACGGTGGTTCTCGACTTATCGGAGACCTTGTTTGTTGATCACACCGTGATGGAACGGCTCAAGGAGATGGAAAATGAATTCAAGGAGAATGACTCGACATTGGTCATAACCGGATTAGACCAACATCGAAAGCTCTCGGATTATCCGACTGCCGCCCGGAAAAAGTGAGGAGGGTCGTGACACAAGTAAGAGAGTCGGAACGGATGTCATTTGAACTGACTTCGGAGCGGGCTCATTCTCTTTCCTCGGAAGAGCGAGTGCGCGATGCGGTTGCTGAGGCGTGTAAGCCGATTGCCCAGTCTTGGCCGATGAAGACGTTTGCTTATCGCAATCCTCTTCGCGGCTGGGAACACTTGCCGTTTGACGAGGCCATTCGCGAAGCCAAATATCTGCTTGGGGGAAGCGGTTACATCCCGAACGACGACAACCGTCAACTGTATCGGGAAGGACGCGTCACGGAGGATGCCGTCAAGCAGGCTCTGCAGGCAGTCGCCTCCAGCGTCGGTACGCAGACTGTCACCGTAGGCTCTCGTCAAGTCCTGACATCGGAAGTGTTGCGTCTGCATCTTGTGTTCGGATTCGATCGGCTGGACCCTGCCCTGTTAACCTGGCAGCTTGGCAGCGGAGGCGCAACAGAGCAGTTTCGTGATGATCTGCCATCGGAGTCCAGGAAGCCAGACGATGGTGACGCGTCATACGTGTCGAAACTGTGGGAGAGCTCGTTATCCGCGCTCGGCCTCTCTGTTCGGACCGACGATCTGCGGGCACAGGTCAGCGAGGAAGGAACGAGTCCCAGCGTTGATCTGCCTTCCGGAAGAACGCTCAGTGATTGGCTGGGATTACTGGCCGGAGCTTCTTTGGTCGATGAGATCAACGATCAGATGATAAAGTGGACCGGAGCCTTTCTTGATGAAGGAATGGCCGATTGGGAGATGCCCGGCCGGAAGGCTGGGTTTTATCGCGCGTGGCGAACGCTCGCGGCAAGGGACTTTTCTGGACGTTTCCTTGGCATCAAACAGTTCGCGACGAAGGTCCGCGATTTGCCGGACTCACCGGAAGATGCAATCGCTCGCAGCCTCCAGGGGCTTGGGATTCCCGAACAGGGATGGGTGGATTACCTGTCACGGCAGTTAGCCCAGTTGCCGGGTTGGGCCGGATTCATCCGTTGGCTGGGCGAAAACCCCGGTTATGCCGCTCAAAAACAGCATCCGATCGACCCGCTTCAATATCTGGCGGTTCGCCTCTTCTATGAAGTCGAACTCGTCGATACGTGCTGTCGCCAAGAGTGGCGTATTGACGGGACGCTGCCCGCCATCGTCTCCTATTGGCAGAGGCGCAGCGATGAGTACCAGAAACTCGGAGGGCGTGATTCGCACGCGACCGACCGCTATGTTCGAGCCGTGTGTGACGATGCTTGGCGCCTCTTTCATTTGGCGCAGTTTCTGCAACTGTCTCCCGACGATGTTGACATGCTTTCACCCGCGGACGCGCGGACCCTGCTGGCTTGGTTGGACGCGCTTCCCAGCGATGAGCATGGTCGGGTGTGGTTAGACGCGCTCGAGTCGAGCTATCGCAAGAAACTGATCCAGCGGCTCGCCAATCATAACGCTGCGCCATCTACCAATGAAGACCGGACCGAAAACCGTCCGCGGGCCCAGCTTGTCTTGTGTATCGACGTGCGCTCGGAGTCGTTCCGCCGTCACATTGAGGCCGAAGGGCTCTATGTAACATTCGGCTATGCGGGCTTCTTCGGCATTCCCATCAGCTTTCAAGCGTTCGATAGCTCGGCACGAGCCGCTTTGTGTCCGGTCATCGTGCCGCCGGGGTTCAACGTCGACGAGGTTCCGCGTGGCGGCGAAGAAGGGCCACTCAACCATTACGCGGTGGGATCGAGGTGGAACCAACTCGGCGCGCATCTGTTTCATGCCTTAAAGAGCAATCCAGTCTCGTCGTTGATGTTGATAGACGTGCTGGGCCTGTTTTTTAGCGCGCGGTTGTTCGGAAAAACGTTTTTGCGCATGCCGTACGAAGCGATCAAGGCGCGTGTACATGACTGGTTTATTCGTTCGGTGGCGACCCAGATCCCCGTCGATCGCATGGAAGATGGAGAAGACGGACACGCTGAACCGCCCGCCGGACCGCCGCACGGTTTCACACCAGAGGAACAGGCGACGTTTGTTGAAAAAGGACTGCGGGCGATTGGACTGACACGGAACTTCGGCCGGTTCATCGTGCTGTGCGGCCACGGCAGCACGTCAGACAATAATCCCTTTTTCGCCGCGTATAACTGCGGCGCGTGTGGCGGCGGTCATGGTGATCCGAATGCGCGGGTGTTCGCGGCGATGGGGAATCGGCGGCACGTCCGGCGCGCTCTTAAAGAGCATGGACTGGATATTCCGGACGACACGTGGTTCCTTGCCGCCAAACATAATACAGCGACCGACCGAGTCTCGTTTTATGACGTACAAGATGTGCCGACGAGCCACGCCGACGACCTCCGCCGGCTCACCGAGGACTTGGAAGAGGCCGGCCGCCATCAGGCGCTCGAACGATGCCATCGCATACCGCAAGCGCCCACGGACATTTCGCCGCAATCCGCCACCGACCACATGCTGTCGCGTACGGTCGACTGGACGAATGTTCGGCCCGAATGGGGCTTGTCCAGCAACGCTGCGTTCATTCTAGGACGCCGTTCGCTCACCAAAGACCTTGATTTGGGTGGGCGGGTCTTTCTGCACTCCTACGATCCGGACGCTGATACTGAGGGGGCTATCCTCGAAGCGCTCATGAACGCACCAGTGGTCGTTGCGCAGTGGATTAGCATGGAATACTACTTCTCGGCCGTTGATCCGGTCGTCTACGGAAGCGGCAGCAAAGTGACGCACAATGTGGTCGCTGGTGTCGGTGTGATGCACGGCAGCCACGGTGACTTACAATCGGGCTTGCCGTTGCAGAGCGTCAACAACGGCCCGCGGCACTATCACGAACCGGTCCGTCTGTTGGTCATCGTCGATGCACCCAGGAGCCGTATTGCCGCTGTCATCGCCAAGCACACTCAGTTACAATACTTGTTCCAAAACCAATGGATCGGCCTGGTGGCAATGGATCCGGTGACTCGAGATTTTCACCGATTTCGCCCAGACGCGACGTGGGAGGTGTGCGGGTGAAATCGAGCTACCATTACACGTTGGCGATCAAAACCTGCGCCTTTTTCCTCATCTGGCTGCTCTTGTCGGGGAGCTTCGCCGGACCGCAAGTGGTATTGGGCGTCGTCGTGGCATTCGGCGTCGCCTGGTTGAACACCGACCGCTCCTCAACCCGGTCGTCTGTCCGCGGCTGGCGCCTGTTGTGGTACTTCTCTTGGCTGGTGGGCCGCATTCTGCGAAGCGGTTTCCATCTTTCCCTGCTCATTCTGCATCCGGCTCTCCCAATCGACCCGAAGATGATCCATCACCGGACCGAGTTGCAGGACGACGGCAGCATCGTGCTGCTCGGCAATTCCATCACGTTGACACCTGGCACGATCACCGTCGAAGTTGATGCTCAGAAATTGGTCGTCCATGCCATGGACGACAGTTCCGCCGCCGACGTTACGAGCCGGCGAATCGAGCAGCGGATTGAAAGCGTGTTTATCGCGAGAGGAACAAAATGAACGCTTTTTTCCTGTTTGTCCTGATGACCATCACCCTTCTGATCGCCATCTACTTGTACCGCGTTCTCCGCGGGCCGACGGTGTTTGACCGGGTGTTGGGTTTGAACGGAATTTCGACCAAGGCGATTATCCTGCTGGTTGTGATCGGGACCGTCTATGAACGCGTAGACATGTTTGTGGATATTTCAGCTGGCTATGCCTTGTTGAACTTGGTTGGCTCGCTAGCCATCGTCAAGTATCTGGAAGAACGGAAGGAGATCTTTTAATGTCTCTGAATGAACTATCTGCAGCAGTGCAATGGCTCATCACGCCGGTGTCGATCTGCTTGATTCTGGTTGGCTTGTTCTTTCTGTTCGTGGCGGCAATCGGAGTACTGCGCTTGCCGGACGTCTATACGCGGTCGCACGCCGTCTCGCTGACCGATTCATTGGGTGCGTTTTTTCTGCTGGGCGGAT
>CAZBUD010000049.1:0-32920 GCA_964495015.1 uncultured Enterobacteriaceae bacterium
GCCAGTATACGCAGCGCGTGGATTTTGTTCCCGACTGCATCAGCCTGTCACCCACGAACATTCGGGCAATCACTTGGCTTCCGCACACGTGTGCGTAGCGGCGTCTGGCCGAAGGGAAAGACCTGGCCTGGTGGCACCCCTTGGTCTCACACAGTTACAAGACCGTACATCAGGCAGGCATCTCCGTGCGCGGCAAAGTCGTTTCTGAGGACACGATTCCTGCACGAGAATTTGAAGAACGGATTATTGATTGGATCGAGAACGACTGACAATATTTCGGACTGCTTTGCACTATTTTGCTCTACTTTGAATGAGGAGAAAAAAGACCGCATGAAGATGAAGCAGTACCAGTTGATCTCGCTTATGGGCATCTGCCTGCTCGGGCTTACGGGCTTTTCCCCGGGCCTAGGAGCAGGCGCTGATCCCACCATTGTGATGAAGACGACGGACGTAGCCCCAGACGCCTATCCCGATCGAAAAGAGCTCATGGCCGACCTATTAGCAGGCTGGGAAAAAGTGAGAGGGGTGGAAGAAGAACAGGGAATCCTCTTTCAAGCCAAGGGTGACAAAATCAAGTTCTGCGGGTTTGAGCAACGAGTTGGTCGCGGTGGCTATACGCTCACCGAAGATGACACGTATCACTTTGTCCAGCCCGCAAAGAAAGAAGTCATGACCTTCAGTCGGCGAGAGGTTGCCAAAACACACAAAATCGCACAATCCGCCCAGTCGGATATACAGGCCATAATCCCGCAACGCATGCAAGAAACTTTGGCCACTACAACAGACCCTGCAAACCGACAGCGTATGCTACAAAGCATGCAAGCCATCCAACAATTCGACCCAGACATGGCCAACATGCTGGGCATAAGAGCCGCAGGGCCATCTGCTCCAACACAAGTCAAAAAGCTGGCAACAGAATGGATCCGGATCAAAGGGCAAGGTACGGTCCCGTGCGACGTATACTGCCCCGTTCAAGAATAGAAAAAAGCTTAGGCTGCACCTCTGCGCAGTTTCTAAAGATTCGGGACATGATGGAGAAATTCAGTGAAAATCAGAAACGCGTGTTAGGCGGCCTTGGCGGGAACAAACAACAAGATCCAAGAGACGCCCTTCAGGAACGGGGATTTCCGCTGCCCGGCTATGAGATTGAAACGGAACGTTCCCGCGAGGCTCACATCAACGCGTTCCGGATTCTTCGTATCACCGAGGCCTCCATCCCGAGCCGTGTCTTTGCCATAGACTTCACCTTGAAAGGGACAACAATGGACCAGATAAAGAAAGAGCAGCGCAATAAAATGCAGCAGCATATGACCCGCTAAATTGGCTACTCGCTAACAAAGGATAGCGATTCATGCGCGCGCTTAATGTTGCGACTTCAGTCCTGTCTACTGTTGCCCGCTTGGGTTATGCCACGCGTATTGGAGCACTCGGTCCACGCCCCAAGCAAACGCTTGAGCTGTACGACTTCGAAGGCTGACCGTTTTGCCGTAAGGTCCGTGAGGCCTGCAGCGTTTTGGACTTAGAGGTAAAGATCTATCCCTGCCCCAAGAGCGGGCCGCGCTATCGTAAAGCCATCAAGCGGCGCGGTGGGAAATACCAGTTCCCATATCTTATTGATCCCAATAACGGCATCGAAATGTACGAATCCGACGCTATTAATGACTATCTCTTTGAGCACTATGGCAGCGGCGCGGTTCCCTTCATGCTGTCCTCGGGTTTGCTGACCACGCTGACAGTTTCTCTCGCTTCACTGACCCGTCCCGGATGCGGATCGTTTTACCGCCCCTCTACACCACCGCAGGAATCGCTTGAGCTCTACAGTTATGAAGGTTCACCGTTTTGTCGCCTGGTGCGTGAGACGTTATCCGAGCTTGAAATTCCCTACCTGCTCCACAACGTTGCCCAGGGCAGTCCGCGCCGTGCAGCATTCATCGCCCGCTCGGGCAAGATGACGGTGCCGTATCTAATTGACCGAAATACACACACGGCCATGTTCGAGTCCGCCGATATTGTGGCGTATCTGAAGCAGACATACGTGACGGGTTGACCCAGTACGGAGTCGGATTACGCTCCGCTAATCCGACGTATGGAACAGATCCTCTTGCACAATGCAAACGCTACTGCCGAACACCATCCCCGCCTGGCGATAAATAATCCTGTTGCACAACAGGTCTTTAACCCACGTTTACCCGACGCTAAAGCATGTCTCCGGCGTTCCCTCATCAACGATGCATGTCCCGCATGGGATGCTGATGGTGTACGCGTGGTTTGAGGAAACTACGGGGAGTCTGACCGGCCAAGACGTTTTAGTCACACGCGAAGCGGTACGCCTCATGCACGCCAAGATGCAAGTAACCTCAGCCAAAGTCGAACGCGAACTTGACGCGACCTTTCGGCCTATTGAAGAAACGCTGCGGGATGTTGTTGTGTGGTATCGGAAGCATCCGATACCACACGGCTAAGGGCATGAACACGCAGCCTCACATTGGAACCGAGCGTCTTACCCTACGTCCTCCAACCCGGGATGATATCGACGCTCTCCATTGTCTGTGGACTGATCCCGATGTCCGGCGCGACTTGTCGGACGATCAGATCATTCCAAAAGAACACACAACACAAGAGCTGCATAAAACGATCGACTGCTTTACCACACACGGTCTTGGACTGTGGGCCGTGTGTTTGAAAAACCACACGCAGCTTATTGGGGTCTGTGGCTTTCTGGCTGAAGGCAATCCACGCGAAGCCGAACTCCTGTACACCATTACCCTCTCCTATTGGAAGCAAGATCTGATAACCGCAGCAACCAAGGCGGTATTGCAATATGGACTTGAGAGCCTGGGCTTCGAGCGAATTGTTGCAAATATAGATGTGCCCCATGTCGGTTCTATTCGAGTGATGGAAAAGATTGAAATGCAGTTTGACAGACAAGAGCAGGTCGATGGGCTAGAGTTGGGTTTTTATTCAATTGGGCGGGAGGGGTCTGCGTCGGAGGAGACAGCGTAGCCCCGCACCACCCGAACGGTTATAGTCTGAGCCTCAAATTTACGAATTGGAGTTTTTACATGGGTCAAAAACGCTGGTCGCTGTCTGTTCCTATGGATGAATTAAGTCTCACGGAGCATATTGAAATCGTCCGCGAGGCCGAGCGGTCGGGGTATACCGATGCGTGGTCGATGGAAGTCGATGGAATCGATTGTTTCGCCCCACTGGCCGCCATTGCCCAGGCTACCAATCTGCGGGTGGGCACAGCCATAGCCAACGTCTATACACGCGGGCCGGCGACGCTGGCCATGAGTGCCGCCGGACTGGCCGAGCTCGCACCCGGACGCTTTTGTTTGGGTATAGGCGCGGGCTCGGCACCGATTGTTGAATTCTGGAATGGCGGCAAGTTTGCGCGCCCTGCTACGCGCGTGCGGGAGACACTGGCGTTTTTACGCCAGGCATTCACAGGTGAGCGGGTAACCTTTGAAGGCGAGACGTTTACGGTCAAAGGCTTTCGCTTCAGCCGTCCGCCCAAGGAATCCATCCCGATTCACGTGGGCGCCTTAAGGCCAATGATGCTGCGTATTGCTGGCAAAGATGCGGATGGCGCGATTGTGAACTGGCTCGCGGCGGCCGATGCCAAAAAGTCGGTGGCCGTCGTGCGGGAAGCGGCAAAAGAAGCCGGTCGCAATCCTGACGATGTTGAAATCACCGCGCGTCTGTTTATCAGCGTTGACCCTCCGAGCCCGGCCGTCGATACTGGCATTCGGCGGCATATCAACGCGTATTTAAATGTCCCCGTGTATAAAGCCTTCCACGAATGGCTGGGCCGTGGTGCAGCACTTGGTCCGATGTGGGATGCCTGGGCCAGCGGAGACCGTAAGGCTGCGGTGGCTGCCGTACCGCAAGAGGTCATGAATGATTTGATAGTCCAGGGATCGCCGGACGAAATGAAGGAACAGGTTCAACGCTATTTTGATGCTGGCGTAGATACCGCCTTTCTCCAAATGCAGTCGTTTGAACCCGACCGGGCTCAGAAACGCGAAAATATTCTGAACGCGGTACGGAATTTAGCGCCGAAGAAGTAGAAAATTCCGCTCCTCTCCACAGTCGCTACAACCCTAAAGGAAGATATCTCATGAGCACCCAAACCCTACCCGATCTGGTCAAAATCCTGACCCGGTTGTTTGACCAATGCGGCTCGAAAGAACAGCGTATCCCGCTGGCCATTCTCGAACGCCTCATGCGAACCGCTACCGTGCCTGGGCCTAGACCTTGACAGACCCGCAACAAAAACAAGGCTTTCTCGCATGTGCTGAGCGCGAAGAGCAAATTGCCGAAGCCAGGGAAGCGCTCAACCCACAGGCAAAAGGAATCGCTGATGTCGTATGGAAGCGGCTACCAAATATAGATGAGCTGTACGAGGAGGCAAGCAGTCCCTATCCCGAAGAGGTCCTCAAAAATCAGTAAGCACGTATAGTGACCATGCGGCTATCTTCTGCGCTCGAACGCCGAGAGCAGAAGATAGCCAACACCCATCCCTAGATTGGCTTTCACAAGCTGAGTGTAGCGCTGGTGGAGGTGGGTAAATTCGTCTCGAAAGATCTGTTTCGTCGCATCAAAATTATCGAACTCTTGGATCTCAACCGTTCGCAGATATTCCAGCCGGTCACCCACTACGAGCGCATAATAAATCAAAGTGAGAACCATACTGACGACGAGTACGGTTTTTACAAAACGCAGCATCGACCACCATTCCGAACGCAAGAGAAAATAAACTGCAGATGCCGCCATACAAGCGGCCGCAATGAATTCGAGGCGATTCAGCTTCGACAGAACAGCGGCATTCACACTGCCGGCCAAATTGATGCTGGGAATTTCGCGGAAGACAGTTCCTGCCACGGCAAAGCCAAAGCCGACTAGGGCACCGATCCAGACTCCAGCACCGAGGTTTTCTAGAAAAAGAAAGACGCTGTCAAAAAAGCGTTTCATATTTTACTTTCCCAATCCGTGACGCAAGATGCTTTCAAGCGTGGGAGAGCGAAACGTATAGCCACTCTCCAGCAGTTTGCGTGCTTCGACGCGTGCGCTTGACAGCAGTAGTTCGTCCGCCATTTCCCCAAACGCCATACGTGCGGCAAAAGCAGGCATGGGAAAAATTGTTGGACGGCCAAGGACTTTGCCTAGGGCCTTAGTGTATTCCCGATTCGTGATCGCCTGCGGGCTCACCGCATTGACCGGACCGCTAAGCGAGCCAGTGACGATGGTATGATGAATCGCACCAACAGCATCATCCAATCCTATACAGCTCATATACTGCTTGCCATCTCCGACGAGACCACCCAAGCCAAACTTAAACGGTAGAAGCATCCTTTTGAGAGCTCCGCCTGTCGAGCTAAGGACCACACCAATCCGGAGCAAAACAGTTCGGATACCCTTCTGGGTGGCAGGCTCGACAGCCGCCTCCCAGTCGCGACACACCTCAGCCAGAAAACCCGTTCCAAGCCCGCTTTCTTCAGTCAGCACTTCATCGCCTCGGTTGCCGTAATAGCCTATGGCCGAGGCGCTCACCAGGACCTTGGGCGGCTGAGTACATTTTGCCAAAGCCTCGCTCAATAAACGCGTGCCGTTCACCCGGCTGTCGAAAATGCGCCGCTTCAGCTCAGGCGTCCAGCGACCGGACGCGATATTTTCGCCAGCTAGATGTACCGCGGCGTCTAGACCTTCCAGGCCGGCTTGATCAATGCTGCCGCTATCCGGTGCCCAGTGTACTTGACCCGCTCGACCTGCCTGATCCGCATGAGGCAGGGTCCGTATCAAGCGGCTAACACTGTGGCCGCCTGCGGTAAGAAAGGGTAGCAACGCAGATCCAACCAGACCACTCGCACCACTCACAAGCACTTTCATCGACACACCTCCGGGCTCACTGTGAGTCCTCGCATAATGGGCCAAAACATCGCCATACATAACCGCGTGACGAAAGGTAAAGAGTTGTTCCAACTTCTTCTTCGCAAATGCGCCCGCCAACACTTGGCTAAGCTGTGCTCCGGGCAGGGCATACTCAATCCGGTCTTCTAATATGCAACTGTCCATCCCGTATGGTTCAATACGGTGGGTGTGGTCTCAGTGGGCAAATGGTCCTGTCACCTGGATGTCTCGAAATTGGCATCCTTCTTCATAATCATAATGTTCAGCAATCCACTGGCGCGAAAATGGGCCCAGGCGCATACGCAGGATGACGCGGGCGCCATTTTCGATTCCGCTGCTACGTTCCAATATTTCAACCCCCTCCCACGGCGGCGTCGGCCGCTCAAACGCCCCAGGCCGTGCGTGCCATTGGAAAACAGTCATGGCAGGCGCGGGAATAGATACCGACGTGAGAAGATCTGTGTTTTCATCCTTCCGTTAAACTTTCAAAACCCGCGCCCAAACGAGACGGTTTTCTGATCCTTTTTTTCGCTATAGCCGGTCAGCTCAACATAGCCATGCCCGGTAATCGGATGTTGCCGTTGTCCGTGCTGACTGTCCTGGACTCGCACCGCGCCTTCCCAATAGCGAATCAGGGTATGCATTTCTTGGTCTGCCATATGCGGGGTAATGGTTAGGTCGATGTCACGGCTCGGAATACGCAGTCGCCACTTGGCAGGATACACGGCTCCGAGACGTGGACTTCGCCAGGTTTCGAGCACCTCGATCTGCAACATGTCGGAAGCAAGCGGCTGGGTAGTTCCGTCAGACTCGATCAGGGTTCCGCGACTGAAATCATTGCTTCTCTCCTGCGCCTGACGCAGCTGGTAGAACATCAACTCTTGCCCCGTTGAAAGCTGCAGGGCAAACCAATCCCAGCCAACCAGAGTGTCGTCTAACACACTCGTGCTCCACTCCCGATCCATCCAGCTCAGCCCCTGAACCTTGAACTCTTCGGCTCCGACCTGAATCACACCAGACGTTTGCAGCCGCGTTAGAGAGTAATAGTAGGAAGCGTTGCCCTCACTCCTACCCTTTTGACTCAGTCCATTATCTCCCTGCAGGACCACGGGTTTGTCCGAGGTGAGCGTGAGATCAAGCCAAACGTCGTCTTCCCCGGCGCGTAAGTGCATAGGCAACGCGGTGGCGGTTTGGCCTTCGACCGACCAGTCTTCAAGCCACACGCGAAACGGCGTTGCTGAGGCGCCCGCCAGCTCAAGCGCTGCCCGACTCAAACGTTGAAAGGTGTGGAACTGCTGAGGCGCAACATCGCTCAACGCAAAGTGAGCCATATACACCTGGCTCGTGCTCCAGGCTGAAGCTTGCGACGCGCGTGCGGCTGCTTTGGCGTTCGACTTAGGATTCAACTCCGGACTGAGGGCCGTGCGGAAAAACGTCAACTGAAAACCAAAGTGGCGGCCCGCCTTAGTCTGAAGATTGCCGGTGTAATACCACCATTCAGTCCGATACGCGGGATGTGGTCCGTGATCATCCGGAAAGGTCAATGCCCGTGATATGTCAGCACGCGCAAATCCGGTTGTATCGCCGCCCAGGGCTTGGGCCAACGACATGGAAGGCTGCGCCGCCCATTTTTCCTCCGATGAGCTGAAGAGGTAGATACTTGCACTAACGAACAGGCAGGCGACCAGACTGAAACTCATGAAAATATGTAGCCTGCGTTTTTGGGTTATTGTCATTAAAGCGATTATACTGTTTCTCCTGAACGACTGTATATTACCCGGCCTGTCGTTCCCATAGATCCCGCCGCTCGCATAGGTCGGATTAGCGTAGCGTAATCCGACCCTTCACTCTTCCCGCAATGCTAACGCCGGCGACGTTTGGGCCATGCGCAGCGCTGGATACAGTCCCGCCAGTAATGCAGCCACGACAGCCATGAGCACAGCTTGGACGAGGACCTCCGGCGCAATCTCCATTTGCAGCGTCCAGCCAAACGAGCGCCGATTGATGACTAATACTAAAATGAGCGCCAGCCCGATGCCGACGGGAATGGCCAGCAGGCCGGCGACCAGTCCCATCAGGCCGGTTTGTGAGGTCATCAGACCCCACACCTGACCAGGGGTAAATCCAATCGCACGCAGCGTCCCGATTTCGCGCGCACGCTCAAGCTGCAGCGCCATGAGCGCGCTGAGTACACCCACAAAGGCGACCGCGGTTGTCAGCAAATGCAGCACGGTGGTGATGGTAAAGGTCCGATCGAAGATTTCCAGCGAGGCCAGGCGCAAGCTACGATTGGAACGAATCACGACTTCATATTCTGAGCCGGCCATCTTCCGGAGCGACTCAACAAGCCGGACGACATCTCTGCCGGGTTCAGCATAAATGCTGAGAGAAGACACCCGCGTATCCTGCCACCACTGGTCATACGTGCGTCGACTCATCATCACTATACCTTGATCTGAACCATAATCCGTAAAGACGCCAACAATCCTAAAACCTTGGTAGGAATCATGCCCGTCGCGGTCTGTTCGCAACCGTATCGTATCGTTTAGCCCCAGATCGTGTCGGTAAGCGTAGGGCTCGGAGATTATCACCGATCCAGAATTTTGAAACGCCGGCCAGATCGTTCCGGTTTCACCTGCAAGGAACTGAAACGCCTCATAGCTGCGTGCGCCGAGTTGGATGGCCACAAGCTGGGTCACGCCGGCGGCCGACTCGACCTGAAGCCCACGGTAGGTATTGGTCAACGCAACGCCAGGCGCAGCAGAGAAGCGTTCGACCAGCCCCGGGGCTAGCGTGGAATCGCGCCGCCGAGAGATCAAATTCGGCGGCGCGATATACACATCGGCATGCAGCGACGTTTCAAGCCAGCGCACCACCGTCTGCCGAAAACTCTTGACCATAATCCCTACACCGACCGTGACCGACACCGCGACCATCAGCGCAGCAATCGCCACCGCAGTCCGACTCAGCGTCGCGACCACAGTGCGCGCACACAAGCACCCGCGCAATCCCGCCCACGAACCAAGCACGGACTGCAGGAGACGCATACAGCCAAGGGTGATAAACGGCGTCATCAAAACACAGCCCAGCAGAACGGCAAAAAGAGCGCCAAAGCTCAGCCATAAATTCGTTCCGGATATCCACAGGCCCCCTAGTCCGGCCCCAAGAACCAACAGCCCGATGAACGCCGTACGTGATGCCGTTTCTTGCGAGTGGGTTTCCAGTGAGGAGCGCTGTAAGGTCACGCGTGGCGAAGTGGATGTCGCCTCCCAGGCCGGCGCAAGCGCCGCCAGCAGGGTTGCTCCAATGCCAAGCAACAGTCCTTTACCGAGCACAAACGGTGTCAGCGCAAGTTCACGCACAGTGAGGACAAAATACAGGTCGGTAATCGTCTGCGTCACCAGATGCACCAGTCCTCGGGCCAGCACTACACCCAGCAGGATGCCGGCAACGGTTGCAATAAGACCCAGCAGAAACGCTTCGCCTAATACCAAAACACATATCTCACGCCGGGTGACCCCTTGGATACGCAGCAAGCCAAACAGACTGCGGCGCTGGACTACGGAAAACGTCATGGTGTTGTAAATGAGAAACACACCCACAATCAGCGCCAACAGACTCAGCGCGGTCAGGTTCAGATGAAACGCTCGTGTCATCTGTCCAATGGCTTGCGAGCGTCCTTGGGAAGACAGCACGGTTACCCCAGGCGGAAGGAAGGATCGAATATGCGTCAAAAGGTCCTGACCCGCTGCGTCAGCAGGCGCCAGAACATCGATCCGACTTAGCCGACCAGGCTGGCCCAGCAATTCTTGAGCAGTCGCTATATCCGTAATCAGCAGATTCTCCAAGGCGCCTTGGGCGGCACTGTCCTCCGGGTCGAGCAGGCCGACGAGTCTGACCGCACGCTGGCGGCCGCCGATGCGGACATTCAGGCCATCGCCCACGGAGAGACCCAGGTGCTGGGCAGTGCGAGCAGCGATCAGCCCGGTTGACAGTGTTGTCAGCAAGGACACAAAGGTTGCCCCGCTATCGGCATTCAGGGTGCCCAGATACGGGCGAAACAAGGCTTCGGCAAAAGGGTCAACGCCGAGCAGATGAAAAATACGGCCAGAATAGTCGGATGCAGCCACATCGCTGTAAACCACGGGGGCAATGGCGCGCACTTTTCCTTCAATACGCAGGGTGCGGTACACGGCCTCAGGCAAACCGTTCGGGCCACCCACGATTTGATGCGTTGCGCGGCCGACTATGCTGTTGGTTGACAGGACAAACGCCCGGCGAGCACTCTCGTTGGCCAGATCAATCGCCACCACAACCGCAACGCCCAAGGCCACTCCCAGTACAGACAGGCCGATCTGCCACGGATGCTGGATCATATAGCGCAAACTCGATCGCCACAGTAATCCATTCGTTTGATTCATGTCGTTCATGTGGTTCAGGTTGAACCCTGGGCAGATCGGGGGTAGTCGCGTTCGACAAGCTGGCCGTTACGCATGGTGAGCAACCGATCGGCTACTCCAATCACTTCGGTGCTATGCGTGACCATGACCAGCGTCTTGCCGCGCTGGCGCGTCAGGCCATCCAGCAAGTTCAGCACGCTTTGACCGGTCTCAATATCAAGATTGCCCGTCGGCTCATCGGCCAACAGCAGCAAAGGATTGTGGACCAACGCACGCGCAATGGCCACACGTTGCTGCTCCCCACCGGACAGCCGATCCGGAAAGCTGTGCATCCGGTCTGCCAGCTCAACCGCCTCCAGCAGCTCCAGCGCGCGCACACGCCCAGCCGGTCCGGCACGCCCGTTGAGTTCGAGCGGCAGGAGCAGATTCTCCTCGACAGTAAGCGTGGGGATCAAATTGAAAAATTGAAACACAAAACCAATATGTTTGCGTCGAAAGAGCGTTCGCTCACGCTCGCTCAAGCGGGTGAGGTTCACGTCCCCCTGTTCGGTATACACAATCACCTCTCCGGCGGTTGGCAAATCGATACCACTGATCAGGTTGAGCAGGGTCGATTTTCCTGAGCCGCTCCGGCCCAGCAGGACGGTGAACGTGCCTTGATGAATGTGGAGATCAATATTGTGAAAGACAGCATGAGTACGGTCGCCCTCGTGATACACCTTGCTGAGGTTGCGGAGTGTCACCAAGCGGGCACCCGGCCTGTCCGGCTGTCGTGGCTGTTTTTCGGTTGACAAGTTTCCCCTACACCACCGAATTGAGCATATTCAGCATGCTCAGAATGCTCACTCTGCATACACTACTTCCTCCATTGATGCACGGGAGTGTCACCATTCCTCCTGATCGTCTCAGGAGAATGCAGCCTGGATGAAGTGATGCCTAATCCGTGAGAGCCCCTTATACCGCTAAGCTGGTTTCGCTACGCTCGCAATGCCGTGTCCCACGAGTTTCCAAATACCCTCTGGCTCTCGTGGCATCGAGTTCTCCCCCTCCTCCGCGCACAGCTAAGAGAAAACTAATAAGACGAAGCCAAAAACTAAGAACTTGCGTATTTCTTTCAGCCAGATTCGCGCTATATTCTCCCGAATTCGTAGCCTGAGAGCCGGACAGCTGCGCCAGCCAGCAGCAGGAAAATGAGATGATTGGAATGCGGAAACAGCTCGAATGCAATCTCTGGGGAAAAACACCGTTTCGTCAGCTGAGTGTCTGGGGAACCCCTGCTCTGTCTGTCCGCGGCTACATCTGCCATCAAGGGGGGGCCTAAACATAGGCGATAAGTATCCTTGCTTTGGTGAAAATAATGCAGTCACCGACGTGTTTTGTATTGTTGGGCAACAAAACTGCTTCAACGTGGCCCGTAAAGCTACCTGCATAACGTTTATCAAACTGTTCGGACAGACCTCGGATCTTGAGGAGGACGTAAAGTACACCTTCGATGTGAGGGACCAACCTGATCCATCACTCTGCTTCAATGCACTAATCACCAATACCAACCCGAGCCGCGCTCAGTTGGGTCAAGGTCTGGATAAATTCAGCCGACAAACTATGCGGCGGAAAGCGTTGGCCAAGATAGGCCGCCACGGCGTCGTGCTCCAGCGGGAGCAGTGACCGCTCGGCACACCGGCCACGTACGCGCAGCTCAGGCAACAGCATCTGCAATGGATGCAGGCTTTGCGGAGTCGAATTATTCATGTGCACGTCCGGCGAGCGGTATGTCCACAAGATAAGCAGTTGCGTCGACGCCGTCCGCCGGGTGCGGGAGACCAGCAGATCAAGCGTTGCCACATCCGCCGGGTGCACATCTGCGAGGACCAACCCTAGCGGTCACTGCTGGCTCAGTTGGACGAGCGTCAGCGCCATCTCGCGTAACCTCCGCCCACGCGTTGCGCCTGCGATGCCAGGTTTGAGGGTGGCCAATTGGGCGTCGTCGGGTAAGACCGGTATCTGCGCCAACCACAGCGGAGCAGTCTGGCGCATTACGTCGATCACTTGCGTTCGGACTTCCGTGTGTGGTCTCTTACTCCTTAGGCGTTCAAGCGCTTCGAGCAGCGGCAAATACCCTTCGATCAGTGTGGGCTTGCCTATGCCCGCTTCTCCAGTCATAAAAACAAGCTCGGCCTCGCGCCCAACAAATAAAAACAGGGTCTGGCGAGAGGGACTACTAAGAACCACTAACAAAACTCGGTCTGATCCTGCCGGCCTAGATACCTCCTTATCGTGGGTATGACAAAAAAGGGCTGAATTGCCGTTGGAACGAGAATCCGGACGGGAAAGGCTGGAGCGTTAACAATGGGCGCTAGGCAGTTTTGTTAGACGCTCTCAGGTCTTCATATCCGTTGGGTATTTAGGCACGCCTGTCCGCCGAGCCAACATGCCGTTGCCCGCTAGTGTTCCGTAGTAGGCCGTATCGAAAGACGGCCCGAAGCTGTTAGGAGAGCCTCAGAGAATCCAAGAAAACTGAAAAGGCAAACACGCCTAGACTAACAATACCCATCACATCATGGTCGGCTATATCCTGAGCGTTACGCAATTCTATATCAGCTGGGCCGCCTGTCTCTTTGGAGCGAACCACGGCGCTCCCATAATCGGTCCCGTCGTGGTTCTTGGCCTGCTAACACTCCACCTTTCTTTGACCAGGAACAGAAAACAGGACGCTCTGCTCATCCTCTTCGTTGGTCTCATTGGCTCAGCCATCGAAACGGCTCTCATACTTGTGCGACTGTATGCATTTACCGGCCCTAGCCTGTTGTGGATCTGTCCCGTATGGATGACCGCCCTGTGGATGAGCTTCGGCGCTACCTTGAATCATTCCATGCGTTGGCTGCACGGACACTATGGCCGAGCCGCCGTCTTGGGTGCCATTGGTGGACCCTTGAGCTACTATGCCGGGGTCCGTCTTGGCGCTCTCACTTTTCTGTCGACACTTGAATTCACGCTCAGCGTGCTTGCCATCAGCTGGGCACTCATTGTTCCCAGTCTGATCTTCCTCACTGAGCTCATATCTGCGCGCTACGAAAACGATCCATGCTACGACGCCTGCTTCCCATCCTAGACCGCTGCATCCGCCTGCGCTGTCCGCGCTGTGGGCAGGGACGGATGTTTACACACGGTTTTTCTGTAGCACACCGATGCACATCGTGTTCCCTTGCCTTTGAGCCCGAGCAAGGCTATTACGTCGGCGCGATTTATGTCAACTATGCGGCGATTGTCCTGATTGCAACACCCGGATTCTTACTGTTAGACTGCTGGACAAACCTGACGTTGACTGAGCAGATGATTATTTGGGCGGTGTTTGCGACCGGATTTCCCATTCTTTTTTTTCGACACTCAAAGAGCCTGTGGTTGGGCCTCGATTATTTCATCACCCAGTCCTCTTAGCATATACACTGTCCGGATTTCACGAGGAACGAGAGGCAAAGGCAAGCCCTCACCTGCGCCCACATAGAGGGCGTCGCCCTCTCCCACTGGAAGAGGGAAACAGGAGCAGAGCGACTGCGGGTGAGGGTGAAGAACCTTGGCAAAGCCAAATGAAAACTGCTGTAGACGGCATCCGAGTCACCTACGGAGTATCGGCGGGCGCAGATGTAACGTTTAGTGCGCGCGACTTCTTTCGTATCGGCTGGACAAAATTGTACGGCTTCATTCTGTTTCATGAGATCAAAGCCTATCCGGCATCAGAAGGATTAGCCCGCTTGGGTTAGCTCGTAGCTGACGAAATTCAAACCATAGATTGAGGTAGAAGAATCCTCGACCAATATTGCCGACATAGCGCAACAGTTTTTCAATCTAGAAAAGCTGGCAAGTCGGTTTTCCTCCATTAGGTCCAACAACAGTAGGGACGAGGTAGCCTCGCCCCTACTGAAACTATACACAGCCCCTATGGTTACATCCTCGTCTGAGTTTCTTCGCGCCGTGCAACAGACCCTCGGATATGAAGCGGTTGATAGTTCAGAAAACATACTGACGCGTTACGGTCGCAACCGTCTCCTTGACGGAGATCGACGTCCGTCCGGCGTCGTCTATCCGCGCTCAGCCGCCGAAGTGCAAACCATTGTCCAGCTTGCCAATGAGAGTAAGACCTCGCTGTACAGCACCAGCACCGGTGAAAACAGTGGTCTGGGTCTGAAGAGCCCGGTTCAGCCAGGCAGCGTCATTGTTGACGTGGGCGCACACATGAACCGTATTCTCGAAATCGACGAGACCCTGTGCTTTGCAGAAATTGAGCCTGGCGTGACCTATCAAATTTTCTACGACGAACTGGGACGACGCGGACACAAGCTTATGCTTGACACGACTTCGGGCTCACCGGACGGTGGCATTGTCGGTAACACCTTGGATAAAGGGGCAGGCTACACGCCGTATTTTGATCACTTCGGCATGAGCTGTGGTCTTGAAGTGGTTCTTGGTGACGGCCGGTTGCTCCGAACTGGCGACGGTGCGTCGCCCGGTACCAAGACCTGGCATATCGCCAAATATGGCTATGGCCCATCTCTGGACGGATTATTCCTGCAGTCCAATTTCGGCATCGTCACCCGGCTGGGGGTATGGCTCATGCCACGCCCGTCCACGATTCGGACCTTTTTTTCCTGTTTCCGGATGACGAAGACTTGGGCGACATCATTGAATTGATTCGGCCACTCAAGATGAACAATGCCGTTCCATCACTCATGAAGGTCACAAGTGATCTGTATGGGATAGGGACAGTCGCCACATACCCTTTTGACCGAACAGGGGGAAAGACTCCACTTCCTGACGACACCCGACAGCAGCTTCAGCGAGAGCACGGAGTTGACGCCTGGTGCGTTTCCGGAGCTTTCTACGGCGCGTCGGATGAAGCCCTTGAGCCTCTGATTGCTCGAATTACAGCTCACTTCGGACAGTCAGGCAAGGCTCGTTATGTTTCGCATGAAGAGGCGCAGCATAATCCACTGCTCAGGATTCATAGCGATACGTTTAGCGGACGTCCGACACGAGCAGAGCTCGGCTTGCTGAACTGGCGACCTGGTGGCGGGGCGTGTTGGTTTCTCCCGGTCACGCCTATGGTCGGAGCCATTGCCAACGCACATCAAACCTTGTCACGTAGAATCCTGCGCGCGCACGGTTTTGAGTACATCACCGAATATGCGTGTGGACCACGCATGAGTCGCGCGCTCCACATTATCGTCTTCAACCGTCAGGACTTTGAAGAATGTCAGCGGATGAGTCAATGTTATCGGGAACTCATGGCAGCCTATGCCGAAGCCGGCTATCCTATTTCGCGTGCCCCGCTGGATTTTCAAGCAGAGGCCATGCAGCGGCTCGAAACGTTTTTGCCGGTGTGTACGGATATAAAAAAGGCCTTAGACCCGAATGGCATTCTTTCACCGGGCAGATACGGCATCGGGTAAACACAGGAGGGCAGCATGTCAGTGCAAGAGAATCTCAGACTCTGGGATGAGCATATACGCGGTGAGTTCATGGACCAAGATACGGAGCTGTCGCTGTCTACGATGGTAGAGGATGCTTCGGTCCTGACAGTCCCCACCGGCTGGGGCGGCAAAAGCAAGGCCGAATTGAAATCCCTCTACAGAGATGAGTTTATTCCCTCCATCCCGCCCTCGTGGACGCACATCACTACAGATAAAGTGGTTACAGATGATTATATTGTCGACGAGGCACGCATCCAGCTGGTTCATTCTCAGCAGATGGACTGGTTTCTGCCGGGTATTCCGCCGACTGGTAAGCCGATTGAATTTGATATTGTCCTGATCGTTCAGTTTCGCGATGGTAAGATGGCCGCCGAACGTATTTATTGGGACCAGGCGACTGTGCTGAGGCAAATTGGACGATTGAAATAAGTGATTCTGAGCGTTGCCCAGACCAGACAGGACGTCTCGTTGGACAAGGCGTAAATCCATATTCTCTACCAGGATCAAGTACAAAAGGAGAAGCGCATGAGTGAGGTCAATGTTCCAGAGAATATGCCCAAGTGGATGGCCGATCATCTTCGGCGTTATCTTGAGACCGATGGCGCGGATGGGCATATGTGGGATTCCGCTTCAGTTGGCGGCCCAGGCCCCCTGCCGACGTTACTGTTGACCACTGTGGGGCGGCGCTCAGGCCAGACGAGTCTCTTGCCACTGATCTATGGCAAGACCAGCGGGAAATATGTTATCGTCGCCTCTGAAGGCAGCGCCCCGCAACATCCAGGCTGGTACCACAACCTGGTCGCGTAGGCGACTGTTGAGGTGCAGGTGTTGGCTGACCGTTTTCGGGCGACGGCGCGGACGGCAACGGGGGAGGAACGAGCCACGTTGTGGCAGCGAATGGAAAAAATCTATCCGCCGTATAATGACTATCAGGCCAAGACCGGCCGCGAGATTCCGGTCGTAGTGCTCGGGCGGGCATAACCCCTCGGTCGCACAAGGGTTGGACCGTTTTGCCGCCCAAGAACGACTGCCTAACCGAGCTCGTACAGTGCAGGATAGTCCTAACGAGGTTTCGCTCAGCGACTACATTGAAGCTTTGGATCGAACCCACGTGAGATGACAGCACGCGTCGACCACACAGCGCTCGGCTCCAATCTATTGCGCTAGTGCGATAAGAAGTACAGGAAAATTCAACATGAAATTCGGCCTCTTTTATCAACTGCCATGTGCGCCCGGGCAGTCCGTCCCTCATCGTTATC
The DNA here is from genome assembly GCA_964495015.1 of uncultured Enterobacteriaceae bacterium. Classification (GTDB taxonomy): domain Bacteria; phylum Desulfobacterota; class Binatia; order Bin18; family Bin18; genus Bin18. Next base: position 17,035 of record CAZBUD010000049.1, read on the forward strand.
AGGACACGCTGGAGCAGATCGTTTTAGCCGACGAGATCGGCTTTGATTCCGCCTGGCTGGCCGAGGCACACTTTGATCCAGGCTTTTCAACTATGCCGGCACCCTTGGTGGTTGCCGCCGCCCTATCCGGCCGGACCCGCCGCATCCGGCTCGGCATTGGCGTGAGCCAACTGCCGTTACACAATCCCGTTGGCGTGGCCGAAGAAGCCGCGACCGTTGATATTGTAACCGGCGGACGCTTAGATCTGGGTATTGGCCGCGGGACGTGGGATCATAATTTTAAGGGCTTTGGCATTCCGTGGGAGGAACGCACGACTCGACTCGAAGAGGCTGTCGATATTCTTGAGCAAGCCTGGTCTGACAAACCCCTCTCGTACCAGGGTCAGCACTACCAGTTCGACTCGATTAACATCGTTCCCAAACCGCTCCAGCGGCCTGGCCCGCCGCTGCATATTGCGGCCAACAGTCCAAGCACCGCCGAGTTTGCCGGTCAGCGCAGCCTACGGCTGCTCATGGCTGCGCCCATTCATCGCTGGCCAGACAATTTTCTGACCCATCTCGCGCTGTACCGCGATTCGGCAGCGAAACATGCTTCGAAGAATACGTATGTATCAGGCCTTTTCTTTGCCTTTACGGCTCTTGATCGGGTTGCCATACGTATGCAGATGGCTGACAGCTTTGCGCGTCACCCGATTGGGCAGCGTACATCGTATGAGACGGCGGAAAAGACAATGGCCATCTTTGGCAGCCCGCAAGAATGCATAGACAGGATTGCAGAAATACAGCAGCGCGCGCAGCTAGATTGCCTGATTTGTTCGTTCAATCCCGGCGGAACCGTTCCACATCAACAAGTGAAGGTCGCAATACAACGCTTTGCGGAAGAGGTGCTGCCGAGCGTACGCGAGTTATAGAGCATTGTCGGCTTAAGCTACGCTAAGCCGAATTACGACTCGTGAAGGTGATCGACGCGGGCTTTTTCGTCTTCGGATGAATAGCTTCACGACACTCTAATACTTCGAAATGGCTCTTTCGAAGCAGGCTGACCCAGGACTCGATCGTTCTAAAATACCACGGAGCGGAGTCCGTGAATTCCGGACCAAAGCCGTCCCATGAACCAGGTCCCCAGCCATCGCAACAGGTCTGGTCACGACACGCTGTCAGCGGATGCAGAGTCGGAATAAGCAGAGAACCCTGGGGCTTCGAATACTCCGCAAGAGCTCTCAGGAGATTCTCAACCGCCTCTTTTCCAATAAAGGAAAAATTAGAGATAGCGGTATCGAACGGAGCGACCTGAAAGCAACCGTCCGCGATGGCCTCATATGAACACACCTGAAACTGGCCGCCACCAAGGTGCTGCGCCTTTTCTAAGAGCTCAGGCACAACGTCAACGCCGAAGACTCCGATGCCAAGCTGAGCGAGAGTTCGAGCAAGCCAGCCTTCTCCACAACCCACGTCAAAGACTCGCTGCGGCTTGAGGTCGGGCACCGCATTGACGATCGCTTGGTCAGTGACAAGCTTGGGTCTCTCGACCTCTTCGTTTTGCACTGCTTTCGCCCAGGGCTCGGCGTTTGTGTGCCACGAGGCGATTATTTGCTTGTCGCTCAATTCCGACAAGAGTTCATATTCTTCGCTTTGGGCACCGCAATCTCAACCCAGGCTCGACCATAAAAGAAAACTAGACGGCAGCACGACTGGCGTCAGCTTGTGCCATACCGCTTTTCTCCCCAAACGTGAATGCACAGCTAAGTGGGCCTTGACTCCGCACCCCCAAAAAGTGGACGATAATTAAACATATTTGGCACTGAGGACGATACCCTCTGTCTGTGAAAGCGAACGCCTGAAGGTTTCATGCTGACAACGACACAACTTACACTCCGTACCGCCTTCACCTGCTTTGTCCTTCTGCTGCATCTATTTGCAGGAGCGGGGATGGCCCAGGGAGCCGTCATTTGCGTTGCGCAGGATGGTCACTTTGCAATAGAGAACGCCCACACCAATACGAGCTGCGTAACAGTCCAAAAGGATTCCCAACCTGCACCGCTTGCATCTGCGCTTGAAAATCCTACCCGCAGACCTTGTCAGGATACCCCGATTCTTGGACTTGGCTCGCAGTTTACTATCCCCTCGAATGTGGAATCGGGGTCCCCAGCTTTCCAGCCGCTTGCCACTTCTTGGCCGCCAATTGTGACGAACAATCGCCCGCGTCTTGTCCGGTCGCCCGCCACTCGCCTTGGGCTACGCTACATCCACGACTCATTGCGTAACATTATTCTCATCGTCTAAAGCCCGTCATCTTATTGCAGCTTGCTGCCGAGGTTGCCCTGAGAGCAGTTACGTGGGCATTCGTGCACCTGCGCGACTAGCACGATTTCCGCGACTCTCATTTGTTTTGCCTAGACGCTGTCTGGATAATGGATATGTTACACGTTTTCGCCTCTCCTACTCGACATTCGACCTGCTTTGGTAATATCGGGCTCAGCCTATGTTTACTGCTTGGACCTCCGGGTTGCAGCCTAATACCCGCCCCAGCCCCCGTTGCAGACAGTACCCCTGAGCCGCGCCGCTTAGGCCGTGAACTTCAGACCTATCATGCGCCTGCTGGATCTAACCCGGACGACCACCTCGCTCGCACGTTTACTGAACCCGCTGGCCTGCTCACGGTGCCGACTGCCCTGGCCGCCGCCTTACTCAACAGCCCTGCACTGGCGATGTTTTCTTGGGAGGTACTTGCGCGTGAAGCTCGCGCGCTCCAAGCCGGCCTGCGTCCGAATCCTGAAGTCCGATTTGAAGTCGAAGAGTTTGGCGGAGGCGGGAGCCGCTCAGCGTTTGATGACTCAGAAACTACTTTTCTGCTCGGCCAACTGCTTGAGCTCGGAGACAAACGGACCAAACGCCAGCGACTGGCGACGTTGGAACGGGATTTAGCGGCTTGGGATTACGAGACTCGTCGGCTGGATGTGCTCACTACCGTTGCCAAAGTCTTTGTCGTAACACTCGCTGCGCAGGAGCAGGTCAGCCTGGAAGAAGAACAAGTTCAACTAGCGCAAGAAGTTCTTCAAACCGTAGCCCGGCAGGTCAAAGCCGGGGCTGTGTCGCCAGTGGAAGAAACCCGTGCCCAGGTGGCGTTAGCGAGCAGCAAGGTTCGACTCTCGCAACGGAAACGGGAACGGACTGCCGCCCAACTTCAGCTTGCCGCGACCTGGGGCAGCACGGCGGTCACCTTCTCTTCCGTCAGCGGTGACCTGGAGACTATCGTCCCGCCCCCATCCGCTGACGACTTGCGGCCACATCTCATACACAATCCTGACATTGCTCGCTGGAGCGTTGAAAAAGAACAGCGCCACGCCGCTCTTGAACTGGAACAGGCACGCCAGATCCCAAACGTCGAAGTCGGCGCGGGCGTGCGCTATTTCAACGCGGACACCACCGCAGCCTTAGTCTTTGAGACCCGCATGCCGCTCATGCTGTTTGACCGGAATCAAGGCGGTATTCAGGAAGCTCACGCCCGCTTGGCGAAGGCCGAGGCTGAGCAGCGCGCGGCACACGTGCGGACCCAAGCTACGTTAGCCGCCGCGCATCAATCCCTCGTATCTGCCTTTGAGCAAGTCAGCGCGCTGCGAAACAGCATTATCCCCCAAGCCCAATCTGCTTTTGAAGGGGTCAGCCAAGCATACCGGCGCGGACGCTTGCGCTACTTGGACGTATTAGATGCTCGACGCACGCTGTTTACACTGCGCGGACAGCATGTTGAGGCATTGGCCAGCTACCATGCCGCAGTGGCGGAAGTGGAACGTCTCATTGCTGAGCCGCTGGCTGCGCTCAACCACGCAGACGGGATAGACGAGACCGACAGGACACAGTGACATGAGGCCGGACACAGACATAAAAATAGTTATGAGATATCGCCAATTCGTTCATATGCTCAGCACCCTCTTGCTGGCACTCCTGTTTGCATGTCAGGACGTACGAGGCGAAGAGCCTCACGGCCAGAAAGAGCCGGAAGAACAGGCAGAGAGTGTCCAACTCTCCCCGGGAGAACTAACCGAGTTCGGTATCGAGCTGGCCGTAGCTGGACCTGGAACAATCACACAGGCAGTCGAGCTACCAGGTGAAGTCCAACCAAATGAAGACCGCTTAGCGCATATTGTCCCGCGCTTTCCCGGTATCGTAACTACAGTACACAAACGGACCGGTGATACCGTTCGCGCCGGCGAGGTCCTGGCGATTATCGAGAGTAGCGTAAGCCTAGCACCGTATGAACTCAAAACACTCACGACGGGAACAGTGATCGAAAAACATATCACTAACGGTGAAGCCGTAACCCGAGAAAGCCAAGCGTTTGTGATTGCGAACCTGAAGAGCGTGTGGGTCAATCTGAGTGTGTATCAGCGAGACTTATCCTCTGTACGCGTGGGCCAGTCCGTTTCAATCTCTGCCGGCCACGGTCTGCCTGAAGCCGCAGGAAAAATCTCGTACGTGACTCCGACCGTCGATGAGGCAACACGCACGGCGACCGCGCGTGTAGTCCTACCTAATGCAAAGAAGCGTTGGCGGCCGGGCATGTTTGTCACCGGTCGGGTCATCGTCAAGCGCACGGTCGTGCCACTCGCGATTCCAGTAGCGGCCCTGCAGACGATAGCGGAGCGGGTGGTGTTGTTTGTCGAAACGGACGAGGGTTTTCAGCCGCGGTCGGTGACGACGGGAGACGCCGATGACAAGCAGGTAGAAATTCGCACAGGCATCGCTCCAGGTGAGCGCTACGTCAGCCGCGGAGGCTTTACGCTCAAAGCGGAACTGTCCCGCCAGCAGTTTGGGCTTGGCAACGGTCATTAAGAGAAAATAGGCATGGACCGGATCATTCAGCTCAGCCTCTCAAACCGCTTGCTCATGGCCGTACTCGGGGTTTTGTTGACGGTGGCCGGCTATCGCAGCTATCTGCAACTTCCGGTTGATGCCTTCCCGGATGTCTCACCCAATCTGGCGCAAGTGTTTACCGAAACTGAGGGCCTTGCGCCCGAGGACGTGGAGCAATACGTCACCTACCCGATTGAAGCCGTCATGACCGGACTACCCAGCCTGGAGCGGATTCGCTCCGTCTCTAACTTTGGGCTCTCAGTCGTCAATATCTATTTTGAAGATGGAACAGACATCTACTTCGCCCGCCAGGTGGTAAGTGAACGGTTGCAAGAAGTACGCGAACAGATTCCTCCCGGGTTCGGTGACCCGCGGCTAGGCCCGATTTCCACCGGTATGGGACTGGTCCTGTTTTACTACTTAGAAGACGAGACCGGTCGGTATTCTCTGCAAGAACTGCGCAGTATGCAAGATTGGCTCGTCAAGTTTCAGCTGCAAACGGTACCCGGTGTGACGGAAGTGCTCGGCATTGGTGGCTATGAAAAACAATTCCAGGTCGCCGTACACCCGGAACTCTTATTGCGCGCCGGGGTCACTATCAGCGAGGTGATTACCAGTATTCGTGAGAATAACCTCAATGTCGGGGCGCAATTCATCGACAAGAACGCCGAAGAGTTTGTGGTCCGTTCGGTCGGGCTGGTCTCAAACATTTCCGATATTGAGAACATCGTCATCAAAGCCAAAGATGGCACCCCAGTCTTTCTACGCGAACTCGCAGACATCCAGGTCGGCGGTGCGATTCGACGTGGGGTGCAAACCCGGAACGGTCTCGAAGAAGTCGTCGCCGGGATGGTGGTCAAGCTCTTTGGGGCTAATTCGTCGACGGTCATCGAACAGGTTGAAACCAAGATGGCCGAGATTAACCGGATTCTACCCAGTGGAGTCAAGCTTGTTCCCTACTATGAACAAAAGACACTCGTGGCAGCGTGTGTTGCCACGGTCACGAATGCGCTTATTCAAGGCATAGGCTTAGTCGCGCTGGTGCTGATGGTCTTTATGGGCGGGGTGCGGGCGAGCCTGGTCGTCGCGCTTGCTATTCCGTTCTCGGTCTTCTTTGCCACGCTGTGGATGGACTATTTCGGTATTTCAGCCAATCTCATGTCACTGGGCGGGCTCGCCATCGCTATCGGCATGTTAGTCGATGGCACGATAGTCATGGTGGAAAACGTAGACCGGATGCTGCGCGAGGCCGACCCAGATGAAGTCCGCAGTCAGGTGGTCGCCAGGGCGTGTACCGAAGTCGCCAGACCGATTGCCTTTGCTATCGCAATTATTGTGATTGTCTTTCTACCCCTCTTTCTGCTGCAAGGGGTGGAGGGCAAAACATTTCGGCCGCTGGCCTACACCGTGGCACTCGCGATGGGCGGCTCGCTTGTCTTTGCGATTTTTCTCGCTCCCGTCCTGGCCGTCACCGTTATGCGCCGGCCACAGCGCCTGCCTGCAGCCTCTGTCTCATCCGAAGGATTGATCGTACGCAACCTCATCCGTCTCTACCGGCCGGTGGTGATGCTGTTTGTTCGATGGCGGAAGATGGCCGTCCTCAGCGCAATTCTTCTGCTCGTGCTGGGTGGCGCGGTTTCTTCCTTTCTTGGTTCAGAATTCACCCCGCGTCTGCAGGAAGGCACTGTTGTGCTGCGGCTCACTATGGCCGCCTCGATTTCGCTCCGGGAGAGTCAACGGCTCACAATGATAGTCGAGCGGCGGCTCATGAAGATTCCGGAAATTATCGGCGTGATGACACGGATAGGCCGGGGTGAAATCGGCGTACATACCGACCCGATTAATAATGCTGAGATGTATATTCTCCTGCAGCCGGAAGAAGAATGGCGCACGGCGCAAAACCAAGAGCAGCTCGAAGATCTCATCCGTACTGAGCTGGGCCGTATTCCTGGTGTGCTGACGAACTTTACCCAGCCCATCGCTATGACCATCGACGAACTCTTAGAAGGCGTGCGGGCGGAGCTTGCGATTAAACTCTTTGGCGATGACCTCAAGGCGCTGCTCGAAAAAGGTAATGAGATTGCCACCGTGACACAGCGCATCCGAGGTGCAACTGACGTGCAGGTAGACCAGGTCTCAGGCACGCCCCAACTCGTCATCCGCGTCAATCGGCAAGCGGTGGCTCGGTACGGAATGAATGTCGCAGACGTGCAGCACACCATTAGTGCAGCAGTCGGCGGTGAAATCGCGGGGCAGATTTTCGAGGGAATTCGCCGTTTTCCTATCCTGGTACGGTTTGCTCCGGAATATCGAAGCACGCGCCGCGCAATCGGCAATATCCTCATTTCTGGTCCTAACCACGTGCGTGTGCCGCTGTCAGAGCTGGCTACGATTGAAGAAGTGGTCAGCCCGCGCCAAATCACGCGCGAAAATAACCAACGCTTCCTGACCATTCAATGCAATGTGGTCGGGCGCGATATCGGGTCGTTTGTCCAGGAAGCCCGTGCGGCCATTAACGCCCAGGTGGCCCTCCCACCCGGCTATTTCGTCACCTGGGGCGGGCAGTTTCGCTTGCAAGAGGAAGCCAATAGACGCCTGGCTATCGTGATTCCCCTTACCTTGCTTATTGTCTTTTTGCTGCTGTTCTCCACCTTCCAGTCGCTCAGCAATGCGCTGCTCATTCTGCTGAACATTCCGCTTGCCCTTGTCGGCGGCGGCATCGGATTATGGCTCACGGACCAGAACCTGTCCGTGCCAGCTTCGGTAGGTTTTATTGCCCTGTTTGGCATTGCCCTAGAGAACGGCATGGTGTTAGTGACCTATCTCAATCAACTTGTTCGTAAAGGGATCCCCGCCAATGAGGCCGCCGTACGGGGCGCGTGTTTACGCTTGCGGCCGGTACTGATGACCGCCGTCACGACCGCCCTAGGATTGATCCCCTTGCTCATCTCACACGGCACGGGCAGTGAGGTGCAGCGCCCGCTGGCAACGGTTGTGGTGGGCGGACTGGTTTCTTCGACCGCGTTGACTCTCCTGATCCTGCCCGCCTTATATGCCTGGATTGAGAACCGACGGGCAGTCCCCGCCTAGGAGATAGAGAGTCCGCCGCAATACCGGCGATTCAGAAGGCGAAGGCTCTTCTATCTGATAGGAGATACATGCTAGTCTGCGTGCACTTTCTATGCTGAAAAACTCTTCACCCATACTACGTACCGGCATGTTGGCGGTGCTCCTTCCAGTCTTGTTGCTGCTGCCGACCTTCCACACCCATCCAGACCATCGGCATACACACGGACACGCTAGCAGACACGACCACCCGACGGTCATGCATGCCGATTTCTTCGCCATCTCACTCCACGATGCGCACGATGAGCGTGGTGGGCATGACGCGCATAACCAGGGTCACGACGTACCGGATGAAAACTCCTCGCAAGCCGATTTTCACATAAGCCTGTTCACCGTGCTCCCACGAAGTCTTGTTCTGCTCACTCCCGCGCCCGAACGCGAGCCATTTGCTTTCCTCACCGTACTCCCGGCCGCCACTGCGCTCTCGTTAATCCAGTCGTGGCTGCATTCGTCTAACCATCGACCGCCTGTCCAATCCGTTTCTTTCCCGGCCATTTCTCCCCGCTCTCCGCCCCACCTCGTCTAGCTCCCAACCGTTTTTCTTTTTTGGCCTACATAACGGGACGGGTTCCGCACCGCGATACCTCGCTGTGTGTCCAGGAAGCCGTGTATCTATTGCGGAGGACCGCGCCTATGTTACGCAACTACTGTGTGGGCCTCGGCTTGCTGATGTTACTGGCAAGCTGCCAGTTGGGCGATGCAGGTCTGCCCCAAGACCAGCAAGAGCTTGCCCCTGAGCCTTTCAGCATCACCAAGTGGACCACCAAGACCGAACTCTTTGTAGAATTTACGCCGCTCATCGTTGGCACAGCCACGCCTTTTGCGGCTCATCTGACCGACCTGTCGACATTTCAGGCTGTGTCTCAGGATGTAGTCATCACAACACTGCAGAGCCAAAACGGCCAAAACATAACCGTGCGCTCGGAAGCGACCTCGCCAGGCATCTACCGCCCCGTGCTCACCCCGAAAGAACCCGGCACCTATCGTCTGCTTTTCACACGGTCGCATCCAAGCAATCAGACCGTGCTCGACACGATAGACGCGGGGCAAGTGGAAGTCATGGAAGCTCTGACAGTTCTGACAGCGCAAAAAGAACCGGAAGAAGAGCCAGCAAGAGCGGCTATTACTTTTCTCAAGGAGCAGCAGTGGCAGATGGCATTTGCCACACAGGAGGTCAGTGCTCGGGAACTGGGGACCACCCTGCTGCTATACGCCGAGGTCAAACCCACAGCGGGTGGAGAAGTCCACGTCACCGCGCCCATCAGCGGGCGAACCTTGGCTGTTGAGAACGGTGTCCCCACGCCGGGCCAGCGTGTTGAGCAGGGTGAGCCACTCGCCCTGCTACTCCCCCTGCCAACCAAGAGTCCGGCCGAACTCGCGTCTGCCGTGCATGCGACTACGGCTGAACTTGAGGCCGCTCAGCACGAATTGACGCGCCTGCAAGACCTGTACGCGAACCGTATTATTCCGAAGCGCCGCTTCGTGCGAGCGCAAAAAAACGTGGCGGTGTTCCAGGCGCGCTTGTCGGCCTCCCGCTCTCAGCTGTCCCTGCTGAATGTGAACCCCGCAGACACAACAACAATTCGGAAACACAGCCCTGAGCATTTTCTTCGGCGGGCTCCGATGACCGGTACCGTGGTCACAGTCAACCTCACCCCGGGCGCACTCATTCAGGCCGGCCGCGATCTGTTCACCATTATGAACCTGGAGCAGGTCTGGATTGAAGGCCGGGTATTTGAGGCGGACATCTCCAAAGTGCGACACGTTGAGCAGGCCCGCTTTAGCGCGCCTGCCCTCAGCATGCCGCTGCTGCTCTCTCCACCGGATGCGCGGCTGCTCACCATCGGCAGCGTCCTCGACCACCGGACTCGTTCTATCCCGCTTATCCTCGCAGTCAACAATTCGCACAGGCAGCTAAAAATCGGCATGCATGGCGAACTGAGCGTGCCGACCGGAGAAGTCGTGCTCGCTCTCACCATCCCGGCGCATGCCATCGTGCACGACAAAGGGATTCCCTTGGCTTTTGTTCAGTTGAGCGGAGAGACGTTTGCGCGGCGAGAACTGGAGCTTGGGACGCAGACGAACGACTTCCTACAGGTCCGGGCCGGCCTCGTCGCTGGCGAACGGATCGTGACACAAGGTGCGTATCGGGTGCACTTGGCATCCCGCTCATGCGCCCTGCCAGAACATGGGCATGCGCATTAGCGAGGCAGTACGTGTATGCATCGTCTTATTACCTGGTCGTTAGCCAATCGCGTCATTGTCCTGGCGCTCGCGCTTGCGGTGTTGTTCGGCGGGATAGTTGTGGCAGTCCGCATGCCGGTCGACGTCTTCCCTGACCTGACCGCTCCAACGGTAACGGTCATTACGGAAGCCCACGGGATGGCACCGGAAGAGGTTGAGACCTTGGTCACTTTTCCCCTGGAAGCGGCGGTCAATGGAGCTGCCGGCGTACGGCGCGTCCGCTCGTCTTCTGCCACTGGTATTTCCGTGTTGTCGGTCGAGTTTGCCTGGGGCACAGATGTGTATCAGGCCCGGCAAGTGGTGAATGAAAAACTGCAACTGACTCGTGCCGTTCTCCCGCCTGAAGTCGAGTCGCCCGTCCTTGCTCCAATCTCATCCATTATGGGCGAAATCATGCTGATTAGCCTCACCAGTGAGACCCACTCACCACTAGACCTCCGCTCTACCGCGGATTGGGTTATCCGGCGGCGTCTACTAGCTGTCCCTGGCGTGTCCCAAGTCATCTCCATCGGCGGAGCCCTCAAACAGTATCAGGTCCTCCTGTCTCCAGAGCGGATGGCCGCACACAGCGTGAGCCTCACCGAAGTCACCGAAGCGGTCCGCACCACGAATCAGAACACCTCGGCCGGCTTCTACGTTGACGGTGACCAAGAATATCTCATTCACGGCGTTGGCCGCGTCCGTCAGCCTGCGGAGATAGGACAAACCGTGGTTGCCATGCACGACGAGCAATTCGTGTTGGTGCATCAGGTAGCCGATGTGCACATCGGCCCTGCGCCTCAACGAGGAGCAGGCGCAGTCCAAGGGAAGCCCGCCGTGATTCTGAGTCTGCAGAAACAGCCGGGCGCAAATACGTTAACGTTAACCCACGCACTGGATCAGACGCTGGCGGCCATTCAACGCGATCTGCCGGCAGGAATGACCATTAACGCGCATATCTTCCGGCAGGCCGACTTTATCGCACTGGCCATTGAAAACGTCGTCGATGCCTTGCTAGAGGGGGCGCTGGTGGTGGTCGGCATTCTGCTTCTATTCCTCATGAACATACGCGCCACATTGATCACGCTGGTGGCTATTCCGCTCGCCTTGCTCGTCGCCGTGCTCTCTTTGCAACACTTGGGCGGTACGATTAACACCATGACGCTGGGCGGCATGGCCATTGCCATTGGCGCATTGGTCGATGACGCCATTATTGGTGTCGAAAACGTCTTGCGTCGACTCAGGGAGAATGCGACTGTAGGGTCAGCACAGCGCGCGCATCCGCTCGCGGTGACACTCAAGGCCTCGTTGGAGATTCGTCCGTCTATCACGTTCGCAACGTTTATCATTGCGCTCGTCTTTATTCCGCTCTTCTTTCTCAGCGGTGTAGAAGGACGATTGCTCATACCCCTGGGCCTGGCCTATATTGTGGCGCTCTTTGCCTCACTGGTGGTTGCTCTGTCGGTCACACCCGTGCTGTGCTCCTTGATGCTTCCTCACTCGAAGGGAGTTAGAGAGAGCACAAACAACCCGCTGGTCCGTCGCTTACAACATGCCTACCACAAGATACTCGGATACGTGTTTCCCCGCCCCGGTCTCGTAATCACCACGTCTGCTGTGCTGTTTGCGGGAACGCTGGCTCTCACCCCGATGCTCGGTCGGTCATTTCTTCCCGAGTTTAATGAAGGTACGCTCACGATTAATACGATTACCCTGCCAGGCACTGCCCTCGCTGAGTCTGACCGGCTGGGTCAGATGGTCGAGACAATTCTGGTCTCGTTTCCCGAAGTGAAAACGACAACGCGGCGGACCGGGCGGGCGGAGCTGGACGAGCACGCCCAGGGAGTCGAAGCCTCAGAAATCGATGTAGGACTGCAGATGCAAACACGCTCGAAAGCGGAGTTCCTTGACGCCGTGCGCAGTGCGCTCACCGTTGTGCCGGGGATGAACATCACGATCGGGCAACCGATCTCCCACCGTATTGACCACATGTTGTCTGGTACGCGAGCCAATATTGCGCTGAAAATCTTTGGCGACGATCTACAGCTCCTGCGCCGTCTAGGTCTGGCCGTGCGGGATACAGTGGCGCAGATTCCCGGTGTCGTAGATCTCACCGTTGAGCAACAAACGGACCTCCCGATTCTGCACCTGCAACTCAACCGTGAACAGATTGCCCAGGTTGGGCTCACGGTGGGCAACGTAGCGGAGGCGTTAGAAACCGCGTTCCGGGGCAAGACCGTCTCCCGCGTATTGGAAGGCCAGCGCAGCTTTGACCTGGTCGTTCGCTACGAAGATGCGGCCCGGCGCGACCTGAGCGCTATTCGCTCTACGCTGATTGATACGCCGCGCGGGGGAAAGGTCCCGTTGAGTCTGCTGGCCACGGTGAGCCGTGCCCTCGGCCCAAACACCATCGGACGCGAAAATGTGCAACGCCGCATTGTTGTGAGCTGCAATATAGCCGGACGCGCCCTTCAGGACGTCGTGCACGACATGCAGCAACGGGTGACAACACACGTGCCCCTGCCCCAAGGGTATTACATCGTTTACGGCGGTCAGTTTGAAAGCGCCCAAGAGGCGTCGCGCACTATCGGCGTATTAAGTTCTTTCGTGCTGGGGGGCATTATTCTGCTGCTTACCAGCGCACTACGGTCTTTGCGCGACGCCCTCATTATTCTGGTTAACCTCCCCTTGGCGCTGATTGGCGGAGTCATTGGGGTGTTTGTGTCTGGCGGAATACTGAGTGTCGCTTCGCTGGTGGGACTAATTGCGCTCTTTGGCATCGCCACCAGAAACGGCATCATGCTGGTCACGCATATTCGTCATCTGATAGAGAAAGAAGGGCAGCGGTTCCGAGCCGCAGTAGAAAGAGGCGCGTTAGAGCGCCTTTCACCCATTCTCATGACCGCCCTGTCCTCAGGACTCGCGCTCCTGCCGCTCGTGTTTCGGGCCGACCGCCCGGGCAGCGAGATACTCACCCCGATGGCTATCGTCATTTTATGCGGCCTGCTGACCTCAACCGTACTGAACTTGGTCGTCGTGCCCGTCTTATACCTAAAGTTTGGTCGGCCACTTGCTGAGCCAGACGGACAGGGAAGAGCAGGAAGAGAAGGAGAAGAGCGATGATGCGGAAACAATGTGTGTGGTTTCCGACCGTGTGGGTGTTCCTTCTGGTCGGGCAGATTGGGCAGGCGAGGGCCGAGGATGCGAAATCCGCCATGTACCTGGATTTGCCGGCCGCTGTGAAACGCGCCTTACTGGACAATCCCGAGGTGCAGGCGAAGCGCCACACGCTCGGGCTGGCAAAGGGCCGCGTCCAGCAAGCGGAGTTGTTGTTCCAGACAAATCCGCTCGTCAGCATCGAGGCCCATTACCGTAACCGGCGGTTTCGTGAACCGAGCGGAAGGTCAACCACAGATGCCACAGTCCTGCTCTTGCAAGAAGTCGAAATTGCTGGCCAGCGCGGACACCGACGCCAGGCAGCCGCCACACATCTGGTATATGCCGAGCGAGTCATAACGAATGCCGAACGACTGCTCCAACGAGAAGTCATGCGCGCTTTTTACAAGCTGCTGGCGGCGCAGGAGCGCATCCAATCACAACAGCACATCCTGCAGACCCGCGAGACGCTAGTTCTCGCAGGCCGCGAGCGCTATGCGGAAGAAGATATTTCCGTGCTGGAATTCAATGCCCTGCAGCTCGATACAGACCAGGCACACGCCCGTCTGCTCAGCAGAAAACAGGAGCACGTCCTGGCTGAAAAACAGCTGCGACTACTCCTTGGTCCCGGCGTGGGGAAAGCACTCGTTGCGGTCGGCGACCTCTTTAGCATCCCTGCGCAGTACTCTGTCCCAGAACCTCTTCCACCACAAGAGGAACTCATGGCCTGTGCCCTAGAGCATCGGTCCGACTACCAAGCCGCGCGTCTGCAAGTGACAACCCGGGAAGCGGAACTCGACCTCGCGCGGGCGAACAGGATACCGAATATTTCCCTTGGTCCAATGTATAAGTTCGACGATGAAGACCAGGTGGTCGGAGGGGCACTCACAATTCCACTCCCCCTCTTTAACCGTAATGCACCCGCGATAACGGCCGCGCTGGCGAATGTGGAGATTGCGCGCCAAGAGCTTCAAGCCCGAACGCTCGCCGTACAGCATGAGATCATTGCCGCATCTGAACGCCTTCGGCTCGCACTGCAGCAACGCGCGGTGTACGGAAAAAACTACCGTGATAAACTCACGCAGAGTGAGGACTTCACGCAGCAAGCCTACGAGGCGGGAGAGGTAAGTATTTTTGAGTTCAGTGTGGCGCTGGAACGGCTCACTCAGGCCCGTTCGCGGGGCCTAGACGCAGCACTCAGTGCGCTCCAAGCCAGTGCAGAGTTGGACGCACAGCTGGCCTTCCGCTGCCTCAATACGGTCCACAAATAGAAAATGCAAGATGCATACAATGCAACCCCTTGAGACTAGGTGCGGTGTTTATTTAGGGGGCGCGTGGTATAGAGGGCCCGTGTGACTCGCCCGACACCGTAACTCAGGGCCGGACTGCTCCGGCGCAGTCCGTACAGGAAGTAGACTGTGCAAACACTCTCGATCCTGATCATTGGATTTTTCCTTGGCGTAAAACACGCCTTTGATGCGGACCATCTTGTGGCGGTCTCTACACTACTGACGCACAACCGATCCGCGTGGCATACCGTACGGCTCGGGCTGTGGTGGGGCGTAGGGCACACCCTCACCTTAGTGCTCGTCGGGCTCACTGTCCTGACTCTCACGCTGGATATTCCGCCTGCAGTCAGCGTGTCTATGGAGTGCCTTGCCGGTGCCATGTTGATCGCATTAGGGCTGACCACATTGTTCGACTGTTGGCGCCGTCGGTTGCACGTCCACCGCCACGTTCACGCCGAGACTGTGCACCTCCATTTTCATACGCATGCGACACATGCCCGACATCAGCACGGGCACCCTGTCCCAACCGGTTGGAAGCCAATAGTAGTAGGCATGGTGCATGGCCTCGCCGGGAGTGCGGCTCTTATGCTGCTGGTTGTCGCAAGCAGTCCGTCTGTCATGACTGGGCTGGTTTATGTGCTTACTTTTGGGTTTGGTTCAATACTCGGTATGGGAGCCGTCAGTGTACTGATGAGCGCCTTCTTCTCACTCGCAGCACGAAGGACCCAAGGGCTCAGTCCGTCTGTCCACGTTGCCGTAGGCGGTGCGAGTCTGGCGATGGGGCTCTGGATTATTTTTGAAGTCGGTTTTGTAAGCGGTTTATTTCTGACGTAACGAGTCCGCCGGATGACAAAGAGAGCCTCGATTTGTAGTGTGGTGTGCTTCCTGCTGTGCTGGCCGCTGGGAGTGGCTCGTCCATTCCGGCCACTGCCACAAGTTATCCCTAGGGCTTCCTCGGAAGAGCTGGCGTTCGAAGGGACGCTGATTTGTTACCGCTGCGATATCCCGTCCGAGCGCCGCAGGCTGGGTAAGTGCGAGAAAGACGCCCACCTCTCGCTGCTCAAACTCGCTGATGGGCATACGTATCGACTCTACGGCAGCAGCCACTTTATTTCGGCTAAGCTCTCCTCCGAAAAGTTCCACGGCAAGAAGGTGCACCTTGAGGGAGTCTATGATTCCGCCACAAACTGGCTCCACGTCCATAGGGCAAACCTCACCGGGGATGAGAGTCCGTCGCG
>CAZBUD010000050.1:0-2235 GCA_964495015.1 uncultured Enterobacteriaceae bacterium
CCGTCTGTTCAGGCCGGTGATGCGAGAACGTCATTGTTGGCCGAGGCTCCAGAGATTAATACCGCTTCTTTCTCCGTTGCTGACGGCAGCCCACTCGCATTGTTGAAACAACAGGCCATACGCGCGGGAGGAGCAACTCCCTTGGCAGGGCAGGCTGCCTCACCGATTGGAACGACACGTGTGCCGGCCTTAGAGGTGGGAGATGGCCAAGTGGCGGTGGAATGTCCCATGGAGAGCTCTGTCGTCGAGGTGCGTGTCAGTGAGGGTGACAGCGTAGCGCCTGGTGACACGCTGCTGGTCGTTAACGCAATGAAGATGGAAACTATGCTTATGGCAAGCGGTGCGGGCATTGTAACGGCACTGCAACCGCTGCGGGCCGGGGATACCGTCGCCGCAGGGCAGGTTGTGGCAGTCGTGTCTCCTTCGCACAGCGACGCCCAACAGGCGGTACAGAACGAGCAGCCCTGGAGATCACTGCTGGAAGAAGTCCGTCTGTTACAAAATTTTTCCAAAGAGAGGTTGGCTTCCGACTCCAATGATCCCGGCGTGGTGCGCCAACGGTCGCGTGGCAAGCTGACGTGCCGGGAACGTATTGAGTTATTGCTGGACGAAGGATCATTTCGTGAAGTTGGCAGTGTCGCGGGTTTCGCGTCATACGATGAAGAGGGCGACATTACGGGGTTCACTCCGGCAAACAGTGTTGGCGGATCGGGAAAAATTGACCATCGGAGTGTCATCGTGTGTGCGGACGATTTCACTTCCCGGGGGGGCCATGCGGATGGTGCGATCGCCGCCAAGAGTGGTTATCTGGATCGTCTCGCAACAGAAATGTGTATGCCCTCGCTACGGCTGCTGGATGGATCGTCCGGCGGTGGTAGTGTCGCGGCTATGGTGCCAGTGCAGAAAAAAGAGGGTGAAAGTAGCGCCAAAGAAAGCTCGGGTGCAATCAAAGCTGGACGGCCACGGGTGGCCGGAGGCGGGGGATCGTATCTGCCCGGACACCTAGGTAGCTCTATGTATATGGAACAGTTATCGACCATCCCGGTAGTCAATCTGTTACTCGGCAGTGTTGTTGGCATTGGCGCGGCTAAGGCCGTACTAGGCCACTTCTCGGTTATGGTGCGCGATATCGCGCAGCTCTTCGTGGCCGGACCTCCCCTCGTAACCCATGCCATGGGCTACGACATTAGTAAGGAGGACCTTGGCGGCTGGCACATTCACTGTACGAACGGCTCAGTCGATAACTTGGCGGAATCCGAAGATGAAGCGATGACAATCACCAGGCAATTTCTATCCTATTTACCCACCAGTGTGTATGAGGCACCGCCTGTGCTGGCGGCGAATACTAGTGATTCGATTAACCGGCGTGAGGAGCAGCTCGCCACTCTCATACCCAGAAAGCGTACCACGACATTTGATATTCGACAGGCCATCAAGTTGATGGCAGACAAGGCCTCTTTTTTTGAGATCGGACCATTGTGGGGGACAGACCAAGTCACTGGATTCGTGAGATTCAACGGTCACCCCTTGGGTGTGATTGCTTCGGATAGCCGCCATGTCAATGGTGGCGCACTCACCGCGGACGGTTGTGACAAACTGACGCGGCATCTGGATTTGTGCGACCTGTTCCACATACCAATCCTGAATCTCATTGATAACCCAGGTTTCGCGGTCGGCTTAGAGCACGAAATCACGGGTACGATTCGCAAAGGTGCTGAATGGATGGTTGCCTTCGCCCAGGTAGGTGTCCCCATCTTCACCGTCCTTATGCGGCGTAGTTTTGGCGTCGCGGGGAACAACTATGCCACGCCGCGATCAAAAGCGTCTGTACGCGTTACTTGGCCAGCAGCGGATGTGGGCGGGATTCCTCCAGAAGGCGGCATCGAAGCCGCCTATAAACGTCAGTTGGCGGAAGCGGAAGATCCGGTCGCGTTACGCGCAGAACTCAATGCGCGTATCGAGAGCGCACGCGGGCCGATGGGCCCGTTGAACAAATTCCAGATCGAAGAGATAATCGACCCCATGGATACTCGACGATATATTTGTGAGTGGGTTGAAACTGCGTATAAGGTGGTGTCTCAGCCGTCGCGGCTCGTGCCGAGAGCGTTGCAGTTTCGGCCGTAGTTAGGCGCAGATGGATTTGTGGGACGGTGAAACACACCCGATCAGGTCAAATTCTTTGACAGCGGGAGACCGGAGCGATGCGACTGTAGGTGAGGGTTATCTCTGAAAAAG
>CAZBUD010000050.1:2245-32891 GCA_964495015.1 uncultured Enterobacteriaceae bacterium
AATCCTTTGACGACGGGACACTGGAGCGATGCGCTTGTGGGTGGGGCCTGTCGGAAAAAGTTCGCTACCCAATCAGTCCTCCCAAGAACTCCCACGCCCCCAACAGCTGTAGTGCCATTGCCACTACCGTTCCGGTGACGACCAGTCGTATCCAGGCTTCACCTTTCCGTACGCCCCAGTGCGCACCGAACCAGGACCCTATGCTAGTTGCCACGGACAGGAGCAGCCCTACACCCCAGTCTATCTTGCCGTCAAAGATGAAGACGACTAAGGCAATGCCGGTCAGTCCGAGGACGATCACCACCTTGACACCGTTTGCGAGCACGAGATTGAGACCAGCCAGCGAGCCGAGGGCGACAAGGACAAAAATACCGGCCCCGATTTGCAGTAATCCGCCGTACAAGCCGATGCCAAAGAATACGCCTTGGAGAATCCTGCGATTTCGATCTGGACCCTGCTGCAAGAGCAGGCGCGTCTGCAGTGTGGATTCCAAGAGTAGGGGAATGAGCATAACCAGCATCATGATGGCCAGTAAGGTCTGAAAGACGGCATCGTCGAGACGAACTGAGACCATGGCCCCACAGACCGAGCCCAGCATGGCGGGTATGAGGAGGGAAAAGGCGAGACGATTGTCTGTCATGTGCAATTTTTTGTACGCGGCCAGAGCCGTCAGACTCTGAATAACAACGGCCAAGCGGTTGGTACCGTTGGCAACGCCGGACGGCAGCCCGATCAGAATCAGGGCGGGAACGGTCAGCATGGCGCCGCCACCGGAGACGGCATTCAGAAAACCTGCCGTCACGCCACTGAGGAGAATAAGGATAAGGTCGGTTAGTGTCATGGTATGCTGACTGTCCCTTGAAGGTCCCACTTTTCGATACGGAATTCTTGCTGACCGGACACTACTATGAGGCAAGCGGGTGCTTGTCAAATTGTATTTTGCACGAACAAAGTCGGAGTGATGAGCGGGGGAAATACGTATTTTCTTGACCCGCCGGCCTCACATGCTTATGATCCCTGCCAAAGGAGGGTGGGATATGCCCACTTGGAATCTCAAAGATACAGCGGCTGTGTGTGGTGTGGGCCATTCTGCATACGGTCGTAAGATGAATCGGAGCCAGATTGACCTTGGCGGAGAAGCGATTCGCAATGCACTGGATGACGCTGGGCTAGGACGTGACGATCTGGATGGGCTCATCGTGAGTTTCGGCACGCCTATTGGGGCGGACGCAGACACGCTGGCGTATGCGTTGGGACTCAAACTCCGTGCCTACAATCAAACCTGGGCACACGGACGCTTTACGGCCAGCAGCATTCAGTGGGCGGCCATGATGGTGAGTGCGGGTCTGGCGAATGTCGTCGCCTGCATGGCATCGATTAGTTTTTCAGGTTTTCGCAAACCCATGATGGGTGGCGCAGGGGATGCTGAAGGTGGGCGTGAGGCGGGCGGCGGGCACGGCGAAGATCCGGTATTTGGCATGACCTCGCCCGGAGCAGGGGCAGCGCTTGTTGCGCGGAAGTATTTTGATCGCTTCGGCGCGACGAGTAAACAGTTGGCCGCGGTGGCCGTGGCGTTTCGCAAACATGCGTCGATGAATCCGAATGCCATTATGCAGGCTCCGATTACAGTAGAGGATCATCAAAACTCGCGTTTTGTATGCGAACCGCTGCATCTTTTGGATTATTGTCTCATTAATGATGGCGCTGCCTGTGTTCTTGTCACGACCCAAGAGCGGGGGCGCGATATGGCCAAACGACCCGTGTGCATAAGCGGGATGCAGGGTTTGACAGCGGGAAGAGAAGAATTTATTTGGACGTACCCAGGTTTCGGGACATCTCAGCAAGAAGTCTTTGACTACAAACCCTATCAGCAGCCAGTATATGAAATGGCCGGCGCGCAACCAAAAGATGTCGATGCGTTGTTTACCTATGATGCCTTTGCCATTCTGGTTTGGACTGCGTTGGAACGATTTGGATTTTGCGAACAAGGTGAAGCCGCTGCCTTTACCCAAAACGGGCGCATTGAGCTGGGCGGTGTGCTGCCCATGAATACCAACGGTGGACTTATGTCGGAGGGGCATATTATGGGCTGGAATCACCAAGTCGAGATCGTGCGCCAATTGCGTGGTGAATGTGGTGAGCGGCAATTACCCAATGCCCAACTCATACAGTGGGCGAACGCATATGGGGATTCGTTGATGTATCGAAAGGGGTAGGGCATGGCCGAATATACAAAACCGCTGCCGGCAATTTCGACTCTGAACCAGCCCTATTGGGATGGTCTGAAACAACGAGAAATCGCGCTGCCGAAATGCAAGCCGTGTAACAAAGTCTGGTATCCGCCGACACGATTTTGCCCCAGGTGCTGGTCGCGCGACTTCAGCTGGCAGCAGCTGAGCGGGCGAGGAAAAGTGAACTCTTGGGTAGTCTTTCATCAAGCCTATTTTGCTTCGCTGAAAGACGACGTTCCGTACAATGTGGCTGAGGTGGAACTTGAAGAAGGACCGCGGTTGCTGACTAATCTTGTTGAGGTGAGCAACGAGGAGATCCGAATCGGCATGTTGGTGGAAGTCGTTTATGACGATGTAACCGATGAGGTGACGCTAGCGAAGTTTCGACCGGTTCTAGTCGGATAGAGGGCCGACAAAATCTCAGCTTATGCGTGACGGAGGAAATATGCCTGGAGTCCTCGACGGCATTCGCGTGTTTGACCTCAGTATTGCCGCAGTTGGGCCGTGGGCGGCAAAGCTGCTGGGTGAGCTCGGGGCGGATGTGATCAAGGTCGAAGCCCCAGCGGGGGAACTCGCGCACGCCATTCCGCCACCGATTAAAGGTACCGCGGTCCTGTACATTTCGGCCAATTTTAATAAACGCAATATCGTCCTGGATCTCAAAAACGAAGGAGATCGAGCTATTGCGCTTAAGCTGGTCGAAAAGAGCGATGTCTTCATTCAAAACATGCGGCCCGGCGCGGTAGAGCGTTTGGGCCTGGGCTATGATGTTGTGTCGGAGCTCAATACGCGCATGGTGTATGTGTCGGCTTCGGCCTACGGTCGAACCGGGCCGATGGCTAAAGAAGCTGGCATCGACCCCACCGTCCAAGCCTTTGGGGGTTGGTGCAGCATTACTGGCTCGCCGGGCTCACCGGGTGAAATGTTTCGCCATCTGGCGCACCTGGATATTACGACCAGCACCATGATCGTCGAGTCGGTCCTTCAAGCGCTTTTGGCGCGCGAGCGTTCGGGCAAGGGGCAGCATATTACCATTGACATGGTCTCGGCTGCCCTGTCGCTGCAGACCAGTCGTTTGGCGGAGTATTTTGCAACAGGAGAGCAGCCGCAGCCTATGGGAAGTGCGGTAACAACCACAGTACCGCATCAAGCCTTTCTGTGCCAAGACCAGGAATACCTGGCCATTGGTGTGGTGCGTGCGGACCAATGGCCGCGTTTCTGCCGCGCCATACAGCGAGAAGACCTGTATGATGATACACGTTTCCTGGACAACCCGAATCGGGTAGAGAATCGGGCTGTACTGATTCCACTGCTTGAGAACCATTTCCAGACTAAACCGACCACGTGGTGGAGTCTGCGGCTTACACAAGAGAGGGTGCCGAATACGCGTGTGTCCCGAACGTTGGATTTTCGCGGCTTGCGCAATGACCCTCAGGTAACGCGCAATCAGCACATCGTTGATCTTGATACAACGCATTGGGGAAGGCTGAGTGTAGACGGACTGCCGTGGAAGTTTAGCAAGACTCCGGTCGGTCCGATTCGTCCCGGCGGACTCAAGGGAGAACAGACCCAGGAAGTGCTGCGCGAATTCGGTATTACAGACGGATAGGAGATTGCATGGCCGGTGCGCTGCAGGGATTTCGGATCGTTGACCTTACGCAGGGACTGTGTGGACCCTTTGCCTCTATGCGATTAGGCGACGCCGGGGCGGAGATCATCAAGATTGAACCGTTGACTGGTGAGACCTCACGGACGATGGGTCCGCCGTTTATTGAGGATGACAGCGCGGTCTTTTTGAGCCTTAATCGGAATAAAAAAAGCATCGCGGTGGATCTCACGAAGACCGAAGGCCAGGAGCTGGTTCGGAAACTTATTGTACAGGCTGACGTCCTCTTAGAAGACTTAGGGCCTGGTGAGGCGGAAAAAATAGGTCTCGGCTACGAAGATCTGATCCCTACCAATCCTACGCTCGTTTACTGCGCCGTTAGTGCCTATGGAGAAGAGGGGCCGTTGCGAGACTTGCCGGGTGCCGAACTCGTTGTCCAGGCGATGGCCGATTATACCCATTCACTGGGGAAAATTGGAGAAGCCCCAGTCCGGTTGGGAACGGACGTTGCGAGCTTAAATACTGCCATCATGGCTTCGCAAGCCATCACAGCTGGATTGTTTCACCGGGTACGGACCGGAGAAGGGCAGCGGATTGCGGTTAGTATGCTCGGTACCCTGCTGCATATGCGGGGTATTATGTGGACGTCCATGACCGATCCGGATGAGTGGTATGGCTTCCATCTCGACCATTACACTAGACCGCCGGACGAAGGGTATAAAACAAAAGACGGCCATGTCTATTTCGGCTTACGTCGGGGTAATGCTGAGGACTGGGATCAGCTGATGCTGAGGCTAGGGCTTGAGGAGTATATTGCCGACCCTCGGTTTAAGGGTTTTGGACGCGAGGCAACCAGTATTGGTCGGTATGCACCGGAAGTGAAGCCCATTTGGGAACAAGCGTTCGAAAAACTCACGAGCGAAGAAGTAGTCCAGCTGGTCCACGAATTTCACGGTGATGCCGTGCCGTTCAATAATTATCCGTCGCTATTCGCGCATTCCCAGGTTGATGAACTCGACATTGTTAAAGAGGTTGGGCACCCTGCTCATCCTGCTGGAGGCAGCTTCCGTACCATCGGTCCAGTATGGAATTTTGCTGATACCCAGGCAGAGATCTGGAGTGCTCCGCCAAGACTTGGGCAGCATACGGACGAAGTCCTCGCGGCAATAGGGCTGAGTGCTGCGGACCTGCAGCAGCTCAGAGAAGCCGAAGTCATCAATTCATTTGACTAGTGATTTGCGAGCTGATTTGTGCATTGTTTCAGAGGATAGAATCTTTCTCAGAGAAAAAAGGGCTGGCTTTGGGCCCGCCCTTGTCTGTTCAAGGGTATAGCGTTCGAGATGGCGCCAGACGTTGAAAAAGGTCCGTTGTCTCAGGGGATATAGCCACTCTCGTCGTGGTCCATCAGGTCGAGGCCCATCTGCTCTCCCGCTTCGCTGATGCGGGCTCCTCCGGTGAGAGCGTTCGCGACAAAGTAAGCGACGACAGAGACGATGCCACTCAAGATAATGGTGACGATAACGGCCTTGACTTGCTGGATTACCTGGGCTGTAGCCGTCGTAGCTTCGAGACCCGCGCCACCCATAAATTCGGCTGCGCACAGACCTGTCAGGATCGTTCCAACGCTTCCGCCGATGCCATGCACGCCGAAGACGTCGAGGCTATCGTCATAGCCGAACGTCTGCTTTATCTTGGTGGTAGCCAAGTAGCACAGGATGGCTGAGACAGCGCCGATCAGCATCGCGCCCATTGGACCCGCTGTGCCGCAGGCCGGCGTGATGGCGCCCAGTCCTGCGATCGCAGCTGTGGCCATGCCGAGAATGCTCGGCTTGCCATGGCCGAACCACTCGATGAGCATCCAGACAACCACGGCCGTGGCGGTAGAGATCTGGGTGACGAGCACTGCCATGCCGGCGGTGCCGTCTGCTGCGAGCGCGCTACCAGCGTTGAAGCCAAACCAGCCAACCCAGAGCATACCGGCTCCGACGACGGTCAGGACGAGATTGTGAGGTCTCATGGGCTCTCCGGGATAGCCTTTGCGCGGGCCAATCATTACGCAAACAACCAGCGCGGCAATACCGGCATTGATATGCACGACGGTACCTCCGGCAAAATCAAGCACTGGCCACCCAGCGAAAAGGCCGCCCCCCCAGGCCATGTGCCAGACCGGTACATAGCTGAAGGTGAACCAGATGATCATGAAGATTAACATAGCGCTGAACTTCATACGCTCTGCGAAGGCTCCGACAACGAGTGTCGGGGTGATGATCGCAAAGGTCATCTGGAAGGTCAGGAAGACCGACTCGGGGATAGTGCCGCTGAGGGAGTCCACAGTCAGATCGTTGAGGAAGAGCTTGGAGGAACCTCCTATTATTGCGTTCCCCTCGGTAGCAGCGTAGCTGTAGCCGTAGATGATCCAGAGCAGGGTCATGACGCCGGCCATTGCAAGGCATTGGCCGAGGACTGACAGGACGTTCTTTGTCCTGACCAGGCCGCCATAGAACAGGGCCAAGCCCGGAAGAGTCATGAAGAGCACGAGCGCCGTGGCGGTGATCATCCAGGCGGTATCTCCGCTGTCGAGAGCAGCAGCTTCCTGTGCCCAGGCTGATGTTGCCATGGTGAGCAAGGCGAGCAAGTTGAGCGAGAAGGCTCCCAATCCAAGTAAGGCGTACCGTGACGCCTTTTGCGAACTTTTCATCGTGTATCCCCCTTCCTCACACTGAGACAGTACTAGTGTCCATTGCCGATCGCCTTGTACTGGAGACGAATAGTGAGGATGTTGTTCAGCTATAGGCAAAAAAGGTGCCGGTCGACAATTTCGCATTTCACCGGTTTTATTACCGGGATATAGCCCCAAAGAATTTTTCGCTGGCTAGATTTTAGGCAAAGCCTAATTTTTCGTCAGCAGATTGCCCGAAAACTCCGAGAGGGCGAAAGGCAATAGGAGGGAGTTCCTTTATTGTGGGGACCAGAAGGCTATGTGGCCATCCGTAAGCTGTTGTGGAATCGTATTCTCGCTTACTGGTACAACATAGACAAACGGGTTGCGAAAGCCACGGGCTGGATCCAAATTGGTGCCCACATGACCGCTAAAGGTAAAAAACTGACTGTCCGGCGACCAGAGACGATGCGAAAGTGCATATTGGTCAAAATACCGGAAGACCAGGATCTGCGCGCGAGATGGGATGAAATTAGCCACTGGAATAGATTTCCCGCTGCCGATATCTACGACAACCCAGGTCCAATATTCACGGTCGAGATGACGCTTGGCGTACAGAATGCGGGCTCCATCCGGGGACCAGAAAAATGCAGCGAAATTATCTTTAATGAGCGTTTGTATGCTTCCTGTGGCCACATCAAATAAGCGAATCTCCTCAAAGAGTGGATCTCCGACAAAAGAGGTGGTGGCGATAGCCAAAAGTGGCTGGGTGGGGGACCATTCGAGGGCAATGCGCTCTGGAACAAGCGCTACAGATTCAGGCTGGCTGCCATCGCGTGCAGCGATCATAAGCGAAGCTTTCCCTTGAACCTCCACTGTATTGCCGTAGGCGAGCCATTTCCCATCAAAAGACCATGAAGGTGGTCCAAATGCTGAGGGTGAGCGAGAGACGAGGTGCTTTTCTCCGGAGGGGATGTCCACGACGCTTATGGCGTGGCCCGATTCTCCTTCGGGACTCCCTCCCATATGGGCGAGTACAGCTTGTCCATCCGGGCGCCAATTAAAATAAAAGGGAGCACCTTGGGCGACCCTTTTAGGTCGTTGGCCACTGGATGGAGGCCAGAGGTTTAACGAAAAAGGCCTCCGATTACCCATAAGGACGCCCAATTGCTGTCCATTGGGTGACCAATAGGCGTAGATGGGTTGAAGACCAGGCTCCTTGTAGGCATGGAGAACCCGTGTGCTCGCAACGTTGAAGATATACAGGCCATCTGTTGGTAGGCCGCTATTAATCTCAACTCGAAAACTAGCAAGGCGTTGTCCGTTCGGTGACCAGGCTGGCCAGCTATAAAAGTCCCGACCACGCTGGACTGGGCGAGGGGCGAATCTGACTTTTTGCAGCAGTTCTCCGGAAGCCATTTTCTGGCGACCTGTACCATCTGGACGAATGACATACAGATCGCCAGCACGATCAACAAACGCAATGCGATTAATCGCTGCTGCGCTGAGAGCCAGAGCCGTCGTAACGAGGAGCAGAGCGACTATAAACGCGGTAGAAAACAAATATTTTCGTTTCATTATAGTTTTTCCAGAAAACCGTTGGCTCACGATACCAGAGTTCCTTACTGCGGGGAATCACGAGGTGCAAGATATCCTAAGAAATTTTATGGACCGCCAGAGGACAGTAAAACTGCGTTGAGGGCATGGGGAAGAAGAGAAAGGTCGCCGTGTCCTGAGCCGGTTTCAGCACCGGACTCTTGCCGAGCTTGACGGCCCCTAACCTTGTTCGGTACGAATGCAGTTCAGGGAAGAGGCCGCCGTTCTGAAAAGTGGGTGTATCAATCCTTGGCAGTATGAAGGGGCCGCGCGCCTATAACGACCAAGGGGGTAAGATGAAAAAGCTGGCTATTCTTGGATCGACCGGTTCTATTGGGGTCTCAACCCTTGACATCGTTGGCCGTTTTCCCGACCGATTTCGGGTCGTTGCCCTAGCAGCGGGAAGAAATCTGGCCAAACTGACTGAACAAATTCAGGCCTTCCAGCCCTTGCTTGTTTCTGTGGCTCAAGAAACGGATGCAACACAATTGCGAGACGATCTTCCTGAGTTCCACGGGGTGATTGTGTGGGGGGAGGCGGGCTTGATTGCGACAGCCACGCACGCAGAGGCGGATATGGTTATGGCCGCCCTTGTCGGAGCAATCGGACTACCGCCGACATTCGCCGCGATCCGGGCTGGGAAGGATATTGCGTTAGCAAATAAAGAGGCCCTGGTCGTCTCTGGAGAGCTTATGACGAGAGAGGCGGCGCAGTATGGGGTTCAGCTACTCCCCGTAGATAGCGAGCATAACGCGATTTTTCAGGCATTACAGGGGCACAAGTCTGAGCAAGTCAAGCGCATCCTCCTGACCGCGTCGGGCGGGCCATTTCTTCACCGTCCGGTTGAAGACCTGAAAACGGTTAGTGTGGAAGAGGCACTCCAGCATCCGACTTGGAAGATGGGTAATAAGATTACCATAGACTCGGCAACCCTCATGAATAAAGGGCTAGAGGTTATTGAGGCGCGCTGGCTCTTTGGCCTCCAGCCTGCTCAGATCTCCGTCATTGTTCATCCTCAAAGTATTGTCCACTCGATGGTGGAGTATATTGATGGATCAGTCCTGGCCCAACTAGGCATTCCTGACATGAGAATCCCGATTTCGTACATTCTTGCTTACCCAGATCGGTTGTCGCTGGACCATCTGCCCTCACTCAATCTTGTCGAGGCCGCGCACCTCGAGTTTTGCGAACCTGATTTTGAGAAATTTCCTTGTCTGAGGCTCGCCTATACCGCCTTACAACAGGGGGGAACGTGTCCTGCCGTACTCAATGCGGCGAATGAAGTGTCGGTGGCTCTCTTTCTGTCCGGGCAGATTGCTTTTTCTGACATAGTTGAGGTGAACGAGCGGGTTCTCGAGGCCCATGAAGCCCAGTCGGTGACGGATCTGGAGAGCGTCCTTGGGGCTGACCAGTGGGCACGGAGACAGGCGAAGGCAGCCGCAGGGACTGCCGGCCAGAATGTGGCGGCCTAGTAATGAAGGCGGTAGCACAGTGTGAAGATGAGATGACTGGGTGAGTGGAGAGAAGGTGACCCAACCAGAACAGTTTGCAGCTTCCCCAGCAGGGGAAGCACTTTCGCTTGCTGAGGCCTATGCCTACTGTCGTCGGATTACTCAGCGTAGCTCCTCAAATTTCTATTACGCCTTCCGGCTGCTTCCTTGGGAGCGTCATAATGCACTCTGCGCCTTCTACGCTTTTTGTCGATTTATTGACGACATAGCTGATCAGCCGGACGAGGGGCAGCCTTACGGACAAAAAGAGCGAATTGCTCAATTACTCAACACCTGGCGAGAAGAACTTGATCGGTGTTATACGGCTCAGCCACGTCATCCCATTTCTCAGGCGCTAGCGGATGCTGTTCGCCGTTTTCCCATCCGACAGGAAGGCCTAACCGGCATCATTGACGGCGTTGAAATGGACCTGAGCCGCACGCGCTACCAAACGTTCTCCGAGCTGTACGAGTACTGCTACCGTGTGGCCTCTTTAGTCGGCTTGGCGTGCATTGAGATTTTTGGTTATCAGGCACTGCAAACGCGGGAGTATGCAATCAATCTCGGTGTCGCTTTCCAGCTGACAAATATCCTTCGAGATGTTGGGGAGGACGCAGAGAGGGCTCGAATCTATTTGCCGCTCGAAGACCTCGCCCGGTTCGAATACTCGGAACAAGAGCTTTTGGGTGGTGTGTATAATGAGGCATTCTTGAGATTGATGACCTTCGAAGGGGAGCGGGCCCAGGATTACTACCGTCGGGCAGTGAGCCTCCTAGCTTCGCAAGATCGCCGCTCCCTTGTTGCTGCTGAAGCAATGCGCCTTATTTACCGACGGCTTCTCAAAAAAATTGAAATGCAGAAATTCGACGTATTTCAGCAGCGGGTAACACTGACGACTCCGTGCAAGCTCGGTCTGGCGTTGAAGGCGTGGGGACGTGGCCAACTCGCCTTCTCGTAAGCCGGTGATATAGACTGGCCTGCTCTTTCCGATAGAGAGAAACGATATGCGGAAAAAGCAGCCTCGTTCCTTTCTGTGTGGATTCCTTATTGGTGCATGTGGGATGTACTGGCGGGCAGTGGACAGTGGCGGTGTCGTACGCTCCACTGCGGACTGGCTCCAGTACAAAGCCGATGTCGATCGTGCGACACACGACGTCCCGGGGGCGGACTCAGGTTGGTAAAGGGGAAAGTGAGACAAAGAGACAGAATTGCGGACCGACATGGTTCTGCACAAATGTCCCTCTTTCTGTAGGTGCTGGGCTGAACGCTTATGCCACGGCGCGCAGTTTCTTACCGCCTCCGCGCGAGGAATTTCTAACCCCATCATTATCCGGCAGATGCTCTGCGATGTTCGTCTTTGCGTAGCGCGAGCCTGGGAACAAGGAGCGAATAGCAAACGCAACTTGCCCCATGAGGCGCTTGACCCCCACCGTCTTTTCAACCTGACAGATCGGTTCTAGACGGACTATCGCTCCATTCGATTTTTTGCACACCTGTAAGAAAAACTGTTGTTTTTTGCCTGGTTCGATGACGAGCGCTTCAAGCAACAGCTTGGTGCACTCGGTATTGATATAATACTCGCTGACACGTTTAATCCCATCCGGATCGCGCAGAAACATCTCCGGCCGACGGATAATGATTTGGCGTAGATCAATCGTCCCTTGGATCGTCACATTTGGCATAAGCCTTCTCCTTACTACAAATCCTTTTCTGGAAGCACGTTTCCCCTTTCCTGTCGTGTTCCAGAACCTGGTTTTACAGGGCCGGGCCGCTTGCCCTCCGTAAACGCTAAGTACATGTTATTTACCTGGCCCCGGTAAGGTGGTCAAGCCTTAACAGGGAAGAAACGCTAGCTGTACAAAGAGGATGTGCAGAAGGTCTACTTTACAGATTGTCAGTGAGCAAGTTATATGCTCGTATACGAGTACTAAAAGGCAGCCGAGGAGAGGCAGATATGTTTTCCGTACCTTCACGCGCGCCCGAGCATAAAAGCCGCCATATCGCATCAATCGAAGAGGCGATCGAAGAAATTCGGGCCGGTCGGATGATTATTCTCATGGACGACGAGGACAGAGAGAACGAGGGCGATCTCTATATGGCGGCCGAAAAGGTCACGCCTGATACGATCAATTTCATGGCCACATATGGCCGAGGGCTGATTTGTATGCCCATGGCAGAAGATCGTATTGACGTGCTGGGACTACCGATGATGGTGGCCAAGAATACGGCTCCACTCGGGACCGCGTTTACCGTGTCTTTTGATGCACGAAAAGGTGTGACACGTGGGATCTCTGCTGTAGATCGGGCGACGACTATTTTGGCGGCCACCCGAGATGACGCCCGACCAGAGGATTTTGTCGTGCCTGGACATGTGTTTCCGCTACGTGCCCGCCGTGGGGGGGTGCTGGTACGCACAGGGCAAACCGAAGGGTCGGTTGATTTATCCCGTCTGGCCGGACTGGATCCTTCCGCTATTATTTGTGAAATCATGCGCGAGGACGGAACCATGGCCCGTCTTCCGGATTTAGAGGAATTTGCGGTTGAGCATGGGATCAAAATCGCGACTATCGCAGATCTCATCCATTATCGACTGCAGAATGATTCGCTGGTGCATCGTGTTGCGGAGGCAGGTTTGCCGACCCGGTATGGTGGAGATTTTACGGGGTATGTCTACACGAGTGATGTGGATGAAGCCGAACATTTTGTCCTGGTAAAAGGGGATATCAATCCGGACGAGCCCGTTCTCGTTCGGCCCCATGCCGAGTATGTGCCGGGGGATGTTTTTGGCTACACCTACGGCAATACGAGCGCGCTTCTACAGCAATCCATGACGCTGATGGCTGCTGAAGGCAGGGGTGTGATTCTATACCTCCGACAGAGCGGACAAGGGGAGCAGCTCTTTCGAGATACAAGCCGAGCCAGCAGAGGATCAGGCGGCGGCTCAACTCAGACGAGTACCAGCCCGGGTTCGCAGCTGCGCGATTTTCGTGATTACGGAATCGGCGCGCAAATCTTGCGTGATCTAGGAGTTCGAAAAATGCGGTTGTTGACCAATTCTCCCCGCCGCTTAATCAGCTTGCCCGGCTATGGGCTTGAGGTCGTTGAGACTGTTCCTCTCGATCTTCGTTCGAAAAAGCGACCTACCGCTACAAAAAAGAAGAGTACCGCTCAGACGCGTGCCTCGGTATAATCCCAACACCATGATTCCATCTGGGATGCTGTCTGATGTCCTGGTAAAGGCGACTGCCGCTGGAAACACCGTCCGAGCGCTGGCTGCGGTAACGGCCGGCGTAGCGGACGAAGCGCGCTTACGCCATAACACTGCCCCTACGGCAACCGCAGCGCTTGGACGGACAATGACCGCCGGGCTTTTGCTGGGGAGTATGATGAAGGAAGATGGGCAACCGTCTATCCAGTTTATGGGCAACGGACCGTTGTAAGGACTTTTGGTAGACGCGAATGCGCACGCCGGGTGCGTGGATTTGTCTACCAACCGCGTGCACATCTTCTGGTTCGAAATGGCAAGCTTGACGTTAGTGGTCTTGTGGGGAAGGGCACGATGGCAGTGATACGCAGGCAGCGCTGGTCGTTTCCCCGACGTTGATCATCCGGCACACCATAGGTTGAAAGACTTTACTTTCGACAAGAGGGTCAGTCAGCGTCCAGCCTTCAGTAATACTTTGACGGGCGGCGAAAACCCCATTTTCCACGGCTTTATTCCCCGCAGTTTTTCCGGTGATAGCCAGTGCGTCGAGTATGGGAACGCCGGACGAGATCAGGGTGCTCAACGTGCGCGTGAACCGCGCCGCCGCGCGCTTGCGAAAGATACCGCCGAAGATCGGCAGCCTGAGTAAGAGCCTGTCTATCACTTCTTGTCCATGTTCGGTGCGGTAGTACGTGCGTATGCCTAAGACCGCGCTGACCAGCCCGGCGATGATGTACCAAAAATAGGCAATCGTCACATAACCGACATTCATCGCGATTTGAGGCGGCAAGGGGAGTTCTTTGCCAAAGCTGTTAAACATGTCGCTGACTACCGGGATGACGTAAATCAGCAGAATCACGGTGACGAGCACCGCCACGCTGACAATGCTGATTGGTTAAATCATGGCGCTTTTTGTTTTTGCCTTGAGCTTGACCGCTTTCTCCATATAGACAGCCAGACGGGTGAGGGTGGTGTGGAGGATGCCGCCGGTCTCACCAGCTGAGACCATATTGGTGTAGCGTGCATCAAAGACCTCTTGATGCTTGGTCAGAGACTCCGCAAACGCTAAACCACTTTTCAGATCATGTTTCACTTTGCCAACAATACCGGCAAAGGTGTTGTTCACTGTCTGTTGAGCTAAGATTTCGACGGTCTGCATATTCAGCATGCGGTTAATTGAAGACGGAGTATCATTGGTGTGGATCGTTGAAAGCACTAAATGTCCGGTCAACGCGGCTTTGACCCCAATCTCCGCAGTCTCCTGATCGCGAATTTCTCCAACCATAATAATATCAGGGTCGTGGGGTAGAAAGGATCCTCGATAAGTCGAATCTACTGCTCAAGTTGGAGAAGCTGGGCCTCGAGCCAAAAGCGCTGAAAAATTTTCGGGAGTCAATCTGAGCGCGTCGGTAAAAATACCATTGACGCGGTGAACAACGGGCCGTCTTGAGTGGCTTTTTCCAGTTCGTTGCTGGCCACGCAGATCGCCTAGCACCTCGTCATACTTCATGGCCTGTTCGTAGAGCTTTTCAGTCGCGCGTGGATCGCTGAATGAGTAGCCAGAGAAAGTTTGACTTTATACCCAGTGAGGAATTTGATCTCGTCGACGGCAACGAGATTGGAAGGGTCGGCCATAGCAATCGTGAGCGTTGAGCCAATCAGTTCGACAGGAAGAAGGTGATATTTTTTGGCTAGAGCAGGAGGAACGAGTGGTACGACCTCCTCAGGCATAGCCATGTCGAGGGGATCGACCGTGGCCAACCGATACTCTATCTGTAAGTAGGCAAGCAACGGCTCTTTAAGTCAGACAGCCCAAGCTGACAAGGGGTGCCGCGAGAGGGCCGTCGTGTTACTTTTGGGCTTCGCAGGCTTTCCCCAGCTGTTCCGGGGCAATATAGCCTTTACGGACAAGCAACTCACCTAAGCGAGTAGCCATACTATTCTACTGTGCTCCCTCATTGATTTCTCCACTCAGAGAAAAAGTTGGCAGAAATGCTGGGAAATTAAGCTGAAAGCATCGGGGGTGGATGCACTGGAAAAGCGCATTCACGAAGAGCCGTGGAGCGCATGCGAGAGTGCACGTGACATCACGCGCAGTGGGGCCGGGTGTTGAGTCCAGAGTTCGAACGCAAGTGCCCCTTGATGCAACAACATACGGCGTCCGTCTAGCGTCGTACGCCGAGCCTGAGATGCACGTTGTAAAAAGAGCGTGGGTTCAGGTTGGTAGACTAGGTCGTAAAATAGGCAGCCGCGTGGACTCGCCCCGTAGTCGAGGGCGGGCAATGTTGCCACGTGCAGGCCGAGTGGAATGCTGTTCACGACTAAAACGGCACGTTTGAGCAGGGCTGCATCACCGAGTGTATCCAGTGAGGCCGTATGGATGCTGGTTTGTCCCAGCGACTGGTAGGTATGGGCGAGCTTTTTGGCATGGGCTTGGGTCCGATTTACGATAGTAATCTGCGCACTGCCAGCCCGAACGAGTGCGACTAAGACTGCGCGCGCCGCACCTCCGGCTCCTATAAGCACGACCTCGCGATCCTGCAGCGAAAGCTTACGCTCTTTGAGCGACAGGAGGAATCCGTGGCAATCTGTATTCTCTCCATACAGGCTGCCTTGCCGATTGATGACGGTGTTTACGGCTCCACACAGCTTTGCTTCTGTGCTGAGGCCGTCAAGATAACGAAGAATACCCTCTTTGTGCGGTACGGTCACATTGATGCCGACCAAATTCAGGCTACGGATGCTTTGTGTTGCTTTTCCGAGATCAGACGGGTGGACCAATAACGGGATATAGATATACGGCAATCCGAGTGACCGGAACGCGGCATTATGCATGGCCGGTGAGCGTGTATGGGCGATCGGATGCCCAAAGATCCCGACCACGCGGGTTTCCCCGCTTACTGCGAGTGCGCGCATAGGGCAAAGCCAAAAAGCCGATGAAGTCGATACTGCATCCCTGACGATATTACATACCCGGAAAGCTGATGATGCTGGTCACCAGGGCGGTTATGGGCCAGGCGCAGCGCTGGATGTCGAGGTCGATTTCTTCCGGGAGGATGGCTGCGCTTTTACCTTCTGGGCCGCCTGTTCCTTGAGGACTGCATGCGCTGCGGCCAGGCGGGCAATAGGAACACGATAGGGCGAGCAGGATACGTAGTCTAAGCCTATGCCGTGGAAGAATTCGACTGAGGCCGGATCCCCTCCATGTTCACCGCAAATGCCGATTTTTAATCCTTCTCGGATGGCGCGTCCTTTTTTGACTGCGAGTTCGATTAACTGACCTACGCCATCTTGGTCGAGTGTAGCAAATGGGTCTTGTGGAAAAATTCCTTGCGCGACGTAGTCGGGAAGAAATCTTCCGGAATCATCACGGCTTAAACCTAGTGTCATTTGGGTCAAGTCGTTCGTCCCGAAGGAAAAGAAGTCCGCCACTTCGGCAATGTGGTCAGCTCGTAGCGCTGCCCGAGGAACTTCAATCATTGTTCCAATCGTATAATGCGGGGCCGCATCTTGGCCTGCGATGACTTCAGCGCAAACATGAGCGATCCGCTTGCGTAAGATTTCGAGTTCGCGCCTGTGGCCAACAAGGGGCACCATGATTTCAGGTCGAACCTCGACTCCCTCCCGGGTGAGTTCACACGCAGCTTCCATGATCGCTCGTACTTGGGCTTCATAAATTTCTGGAAACGTAATCCCCAGCCGACAGCCACGATGTCCCAGCATCGGGTTCAGCTCGTACAAGACGTTGCGTTTGGTCCGTAACCGCTCTGTCGAAACGTTAAGTTTTTTTGCCAGGTCTTTAAGATCCTGGTCCGTCTGAGGCAGAAATTCATGCAAGGGCGGATCGAACAGGCGGATGGTTACCGGGAGGCCTTCCATCATACGTAGCATGCCGACAAAGTCCGCTCTTTGCATCGGAACGATCTTCTCTAATGCGCGGACACGCCCGACCGTGTCATCGGCAAGAATCATTTCTCGTACGGCATTGATCCGATCTCCCTCGAAGAACATATGCTCCGTTCGACATAGACCTATACCCTCCGCGCCAAAAGCGCGCGCAACTTGTGCATCATGCGGGCTGTCGGCATTCGCTCGAACACCCAGGCGCCGGGTGCGATCTGCCCAGGTCATTAATGCCTTAAATGCCGGACTTTCAATTTTCGGCGCGCTGGTTGGAACCTCGCCGCGGAAGACTTCGCCCGTTGACCCGTCGAGCGTAATAAAGTCTCCGAATCGGATGACCTCGTCTCGTCCTCGGACACCAAACACTTGCTGAGCATAATCGATTTCCAGTGCCTCACAGCCGACAACGGCACACTTCCCCATGCCACGACTGACAAGCGCGGCGTGAGAGCTGGCGCCGCCGCGGACGGTGAGGATGCCCTCTGCCGCTTGCATACCGTTGATATCTTCGGGTGAGGTTTCAAGACGGACGAGGATGACCTGCCGACCGGCTGTGGCCGCAGCCTCGGCGTCTTCGGCAGAAAACACAACCTCTCCGCTAACTGCGCCAGGAGAGGCGGGTAGACCTCGAGCGATCGGATCTTTCGGCGCATCCGGATCTAGAATGGGATGTAAGAGCTGATCGAGCTGAGCCGGGGCAACGCGCAGAATCGCGCTTTCCTCATCAATGCGCCCTTCGTAGACCATATCAACCGCGATTTGTACTGCAGCCGCCGCCGTACGCTTCGCAGTCCGCGTTTGGAGCATCCACAGTTGTCCGTTCTCGGCGGTAAACTCAATATCTTGGGCGTCGTTATAGTGGGACTCAAGCGTGTGTGCCACGGCTTGGAGTTGCTTGAAACAGTCCGGCAGTTGTTCTTCCAAAGCCGGATAGCGCTCTTTCCGCTCTTCTTCAGAGCGGCCTTCGCGTTGGGCGCGCTGGCGCGAAGCCGAGAGCGTAATCTGTTGTGGGTTCCGAACACCGGCCACAATATCCTCTCCCTGTGCATTAATGAGAAAATCTCCATTCAGCCCTTTTGCTCCGGTTGAGAGATCGCGGGTAAACGCGACTCCCGTAGCGCAATTCTCTCCCAGGTTGCCAAAAACCATGGTCTGGATCGTGACCGCTGTGCCCCATTCAGCCGGGATATTTTCAATTTTCCGGTACGAAACCGCCCGCGCATTATTCCACGAGCCAAAAACCGCACCGATCGCTCCCCAGAGCTGATCATGCGGGTCGTCGGGAAATGGGAGCCCGAGTCGCTCTTGGATCAGGTTTTTGAATGCGGTCACCAGATCGTGCAAATCCTCGGCGGTCAATTGTGTGTCGAGTTCGATGCCCTTGGCAGCCTTTTTCTTTTCAATAATTTGCTCAAACGGATCGTGGTCCGCCTTTGATTCGGGTTTCAGCCCGAGCACCACGTCTCCGTACATCTGGACAAACCGGCGGTAGCAGTCGTAGGCAAAGCGCAAATTCCCGGATTGTTTGATCAAGCCCTCAACTGCCTTGTCGTTCAGGCCCAGGTTGAGAACCGTATCCATCATACCGGGCATGGAGACCGGCCCGCCGGAGCGGATCGACAACAGGAGTGGATTCGTAGCACTCCCAAAGCGACGTCCGATGATCTTCTCGATCCGTCTCAACCCGGTACGCACCTGCTGAAAGAGTTCCGGTGGGTAAGTGTGGCCGTAAGTATAATAGTGGGTGCAGACTTCAGTAGTCAGAGTCATGCCTGGGGGAACTGGTAGTCCGAGGCCTGCCATTTCCCCCAAGTTGGCTCCTTTGCCACCGAGTAACCGATTGAGACTAGCGTCTCCGTCGGCTTGTCCGCCACCAAAAGAGTAGACGTAGCCCTTGCGGCGCAATCGTTTTCGTTTCCCGTTCATTGCGTTCACTGTTTGATTAGCCATAAGTCGAGTCCATTCCTTCAGAAATACCGCGTCTGATGAGAAAAAGGGAGCATGCCTGCAATCCCCTGCGAGAGGTCATCGTAACAAAAGGCAGACAAGGAAAAAACTGGGCTGCGTGACAATGTGTGAAAAAGTTGATTAACCGAGTCGTGCGCAGCCTGGGGTTAAGACGAGGTTCTTACCCTTCGAGGCGTGGCGATCGATCCTAAGTCCGCACCCTATAAACTTCCCGATGATTCAATAAGTTCCGGGCTTTCGCTGTGTTGCGTAACTGCCCCTACTGCCCCAGTTGCTAACGGAATTTCTGAAAAGTGTCGCATCCAGACGTTTTGCCGCCTCTTGATGTGTCGCGGGCACGATGTGTCCGTAGCGGTCGAGTGTCGTCTGCACCAACGTATGCTCAAGCTGGCTCTGGATGTATTTAATATTTTCCCCCAGCGCAATCAAGAGGGCGGTGAAACTATGGCGCAACGAGTGAAGGGAGACCCGTCGCAACCCTGCGCGCCTGAGGGCGGGGACGAGTTCGCGTCTCGCAACATTGCTTGGCTCTCGTGGCTTGCCATCCGTGTGGGAATCAACGCGATCGAAATATCCTGGGGGATATGCAAGCTTGTACTTCTTCAGTTCAATGGCAAGGGTCGGGTTCATGTTTATTGCCCGGAGCGAACTCTTTGACTTGGGTGTGACGAAACGCGACCTCTGGTCTCCTCCCGGTCGGCGCACTTCAAAGTACGGGGAGCGCCGCACGTGAATCTGGCGCCCTGTCCAGGCGATATCGCCCGGCTGGAGGCCCAGCAGCTCCGCGCGCCGCATGGCCGTCAACACCGCCCCCAGGAAGAAAGCACGGAACTGCGGACGGACGCGCGCAAGCATGACTCGGATTTCTTCCGGAGTGAGAAAGTCCATTTCCTTCCGATCCACTCGAGGCCGCTCCACATAAAGGGCGGGGTTCTCGCGCAAATAGCCCCAGCGTACGGCAGGTTTGAACATTGTTTTCAGGGGGACAAGACTGTTGTTTATGGTCTTCGGTGTGAGTTTCCCCTCAGTAAATTCCTTTGAGGCGAAGCCTTGCACTTGGTCTGGTGTGATGTCTTGGGGAAGCGCGTCGCCGAAGTACGGGATGAGGTGAACGCAAACGACGCGTTGATAGTGATCAAGCTCCCGTATGATCGGTTTCAACGTTCCCTGCGGATCTTTGAACCAATCCGTTGACCATAGCCTGCGGATTCGCCAATATAAGACAAAACCAGGACCGGAGACGAGGAGGAACGAAAGCTAGATACTGACCGGCCCGGGGTTTCGGTACCAGTGTGAGAGTTAGGGATAACCGTTCACGCCTCACATGCTGGCAGTGCTGTAGTGCCACGAGCCTGGCCCGGCTGTGGCAGGTGAGGGTAGCTGAAGCCCGTGACCTGCTCGCTCCGGTGTATGACTGGTTTACCGCAGGATTTGATATGGCGGACTTGAAGGATGCGAAAACGCTGCATGATGAGCTGGCGGAGCTGTAGTGTTGGATTTTCTGGAGGTCATCAAACCGGTACGAGACGTGCGGAAGAGGGAAGGGCGCATCATCTATCGGACGCTGAAACGCTAGTTTTCCTTTGGTAATGAAGCCCTGGAAGACTTCAAGTTTAAGCGTATCATAGGCCAAGAGGTCGCAATCAATACAGTGGACGAAGTGCTGGTCTGGGTCGCCGCGGCCCTCCGGCCGAGATGATCAAACAGCAACGCCGATGAATAACGAATAGAGAGGAGAAGTGTATGAGCATCAAACCGATCATCCAACTCTACCCGGTGATTTCCGCGGAAGGGAAAGAGCGGGAAACTCTTCGTCCCATCGGGCGCAACAGCGAGCGTTACCAGGCGGTGATTCGAGACTGGGCAAAGCTGGCAGTGGCCGCGGACAAGCTGGGCTACTGGGGCTTCAGCACGATTGAGCACCACTTCCACTCCGAAGGATATGAGGTGGGGCCCAACCCCGGCGTCCTGAACGCCTGGTGGGCGGGGCTGACGAAAAATATTCGGATGGGTGCGCTGGGGTATGTGATGAGCACGCAGGATCCAGTGCGGGTGGCGGAGGAGTGTGCGATTTTGGACCACATTCTGGAGGGGCGGTTTTTCGCTGGGTTTGCCCGTGGCTATCAGTCCCGCTGGGCGAATGTTCTGGGGCAGCACTATAATGCTAAGGCCACCCTCTCGGACGGGTCAGATGATGACGAGCTGAACCGGCAGATTTTTGAAGAGCAGATGGACATCGTCTTGCAGTGTTGGACGCAGGACGCGGTGTCATACAATGGAAAGTTTTTCAAAATTCCCTATCCATACGAGACCGGCGTGGAAGGCTACCCGGCCTATGAGCTGGCGCGCAAGAGCGGGGCGCTGGATGAAATTGGGCCGAACAACGAGGTGCAGAAGGTGAGTGTCGTCCCATCTCCGTACACGCAGCCCCATCCGCCGGTGTTTGTAGCAACAAGTGCGAGCAAAGATTCGGCGGCGTACTGTGGGAGCAAAGGATTCGTCCCGTGTTACTTCGCGCCGATAGACAAAGCGGCAGAGCATGGGCTGGCGTGCTGGGAGGCGGCCCAAGGAGCTGGATACGATATCCGCTTTGGCGAGAAGCAGGCGCTCGTGCGTTGGGTCCACATCACGAACTCGTGGGAAGAGTACCGGCAATCGATCGCCCGCAATGATGTAGACATCTACGTGGATTTTTATTCTAAGTTCTTCCCCAAGGCCTTTGACATGGCGAAGGTCAAGGCCGATCCGGTCCAGGCAGTGATCGACTGTGGGTTATACGTAGGAGGGACGGTCGACGACGTTTGCGAACAACTTCAAAGCCAGCTCGATCGCCTTCCGGCCGAGTATCTGGTTTTGATCTGGCACTGGGCGCAGCAGCCTACGCACGATGTGCTCCGGGAGATGGAGCTTTTTGCTCGGGATGTAGTGCCTCGGCTCGACAACTCCGGGCGGAGGTGAGGCCGGCCTGCGCGCGTAGACGGGGAAAGCACCCTGTGGCCACGCCAAACGAATCGCAACAAGAAGCCAAATCCCGGGAGTTCCGCGCGGCCACGAGCCTGGCTCGGCTGTGACAGGGGGAAGGCGGAAAAAGCGCGGGCGCTGCTGGCTGGGGTTTATAATGGGTTGGCCGAAGCGTTTGAGACGGCGGACTTGCAGGAGGCGAAGGTATTGCCGTAGGGGCTGCAGTAAAGGAAAACCGTCCTCCCAGAGCGTAGTGACTGCTGCTGTTTACACACTGTTTGACAAGAACTCAGAAGGAGTGCTGATATGAACAGGACGAGAGTTGTTTTTGCCACAATCATGCTGGCTATACTGGGCGGGCACCCGCTGCTGGCGCAAAACGTGGACTCCCGTACGAGCTTCTTCCTCATCAGCACAGGCCCCGGCAACGGCGGTGATCTGGGTGGCCTGTCCGGAGCCGACCGGCACTGCCAGACGCTGGCCACCGCCGTGGGGCTCGGCAACCGCCTCTGGCGCGCCTACCTCAGCACCAGCGCTTCCGGCGTCCACGTCGCGGTCAACGCTCGTGACCGTATCGGTGAGGGGCCGTGGTACAACGCCAAGGGAGTCCGGATCGCTCAGAACGTCGCCGATCTCCATACAGACACTAACAATCTCACCAAGGCGACGCAGCTTAACGAAAAGGGCGACGTGGTCAATGGTCGCGGGGATAGTCCCAACCGGCACGACATCCTGACAGGCTCGCAGTTAGACGGCACGGCGTTTTCGGGTGACGCGGACACAACCTGTCAGAACTGGACGAGCAGCGGTGCAGGCAGTGGCCGGGTGGGCCATCATGACCGCACGGGTGGCGGTGAACATCCCTCGTCGTGGAACTCGGCGCATGGCTCCCGGGGCTGCAGCCAGGAAAATTTGCAGGGTACGGGCGGCGACGGCTTGTTTTATTGCTTCGCCATCAAGTGAGCGGGCGCCTGTGTAAAGACCCACAGGTCCGACCGGATAGTGGGGTTGCGAGGGCAATCGATACTGTTGGCGAAGTGCATCGAACAGTATCGAGGGCTGAAAACTGGCCAGAGAATAAGAGAAGTCTTGGCTTCTGAGCCCGTCCCCTCCCTGCTAACAAGCGTATACTTCAACCGACGGAGCACCAAAGACCAGTGGGAGTTGCAACGCTGCAAGTACCACAACGGCGGGCACGACGCCTCCTCCCAAGAAGAACATACCCAGCTGCATCGCTTGCGCTCTGAAGAAGCAGTTGCTGGTGTTAACCGGAAAGCTATGACCCCTCTCACGTATGGATACCCTGCTGGTCATGTTGGACCGAACGGGGGCACAGGCTTGGTCGGCGCCACGCAGCCCGTTGCTGTTCGGTTTCACGAATTCCGTGATATTGGGGTGACGACCTTTCACCTCCAGTTCCATCCTATGTTGGAAAAGATGGAACGCTTTGGCGAACATATTATTCCGCGTCTCAGCGTGTAGCGGAACGCCTCTAGTCATTTCTATTCATTAGATTCTGCTCGAATCGGCGAGGCTGTGTTCAAACACAAATCCGCGACCGACGAGGAAAACGACATTCTGCTTCAGCCGGGTATCATCGAGGAATTGAGACGAGATGCGTGCGACAGACTCGTGCTAACGGTTTGCTAACGGAATGAGCAAAAACGACGTAAAACAGGGTGAACCAAGCAAAAGACGGGAAGCGCTAAACCCCGGCTTTCCTAGCGTATGTGCACTAAGCACAACCAGTAACAAACAGTTAGGTCAGGCTCCTACCCTTCGAGACGGCCGGCCAGTTCGGCAACTAGGCCGTCAATCGGGAGCCGGATCTGTTCGGTCGAGTCCCGGTCACGCAGCGTGACCGTCTGATCCTCCATCGTTTGGTGATCAACCGTGATCCCAAAGGGTGTTCCGACTTCGTCTTGGCGACGATAGCGACGGCCGATAGAGCCGGCCTGATCGTAAAAAACGGCAAAATGCTGCTTGAGGATGTCGCGAATTTCTTGCGCCTTTTCCGGGTGCCCATTTTTGCGCAAAAGCG
Organism: uncultured Enterobacteriaceae bacterium; assembly: GCA_964495015.1. Taxonomy (GTDB): domain Bacteria; phylum Desulfobacterota; class Binatia; order Bin18; family Bin18; genus Bin18. The sequence goes on from CAZBUD010000050.1 coordinate 25,906, forward strand.
GGAATATGCCGACTTTGATAGGAGCCAGTTTTGGATGCAAACGTAGAACAATGCGCTCCTCTTTGTCCTGGACGTCTTCGTCATAGGCGTCTAGGAGAACAACGAGTAGAATCCGGTCAACGCCGGCTGCTGGCTCGATGACGTAGGGCAGATAGCGTTCTCGTGTCTCTTCATCAAAAAAGCGTAGATCCTTGCCGCTGGATTCGGCGTGTCGGCCCAGATCAAAGTCCGTTCGGTTGGCAATGCCTTCGAGTTCTCCCCAGCCAAACGGGTACTGATACTCGATATCCGAGCACGCTTTGGCATAATGGGCCAGTTCTTCCTTTTTATAGTGGTAGAATCGCAGTTTCGCCGCTTTAATACCAAGACGATCGCTATACCACTTGATGCGTTGCTCACGCCAATAGTCAAACCATTCGTCATCCGTGCCAGGCTTGACGAAAAACTCCATTTCCATCTGCTCGAATTCGCGCGTCCGGAAGATGAAATTACCGGGCGTAATCTCATTCCGAAACGATTTGCCTGTTTGAGCGATGCCGAAGGGCGGCTTCATGCGGCTTGAGTGCTGAACATTCTGGAAATTGACAAACATGCCCTGTGCTGTTTCAGGTCGTAAAAACGCTACGGCTGCGTCATCCTCAAGCGGGCCGACAAACGTTTTGAACATGAGGTTAAACTGCCGGGCGTCAGTGAAATCGCACTCCATCTTCTTGGGGCAGGCGCGATCTTCTTTGGGCGGGATGGTATCGGCCCGAAAACGGCGTTTACAATTATGACAGTCGACCAGAGGGTCGGAGAATCCCGCGATATGACCCGAGGCTTCCCATACCTGAGGGTGCATGAGAACCGAACTCTCGATCCCGACGACATTTTCTCGCGTTGTGACCATATAGCGCCACCACGCGTCCCGTATGTTACGCTTGAGTTCAACTCCGAGCGGTCCGTAATCCCACGTGCTGGCAAAACCGCCGTATATCTCGCTTGAGGGATACACAAACCCGCGTCGCTTGCTCAGATTAACCACATTTTCCATAGAGACAGACACAGCGCGAAGCCCTATCACCCTGTCTGAGGATCGTCAATGGAAGCGTGAGACACAATATTCATTTGATCCAGAAAAGTCGCTGATTTGAGTGGTCGTGGCAGATGTTGAGTAAGGAGACGAGAAACCAAGCCGCGCGTTTCTTGCACTGCACGCAGGGAAATATCGGGAAGAGGGAATACCGACTGTTTGCTCGTGAGCCAGACCTGGAATAACATCAGGGTCTCAGTTGAAAGCCGAAATGTTGCTCCTGCCTGGGCGGCGCACTGCGAGCAGACGAGGCCGCTCAGACTTGGAGAAAAGGCCAGGGTGTGATCGTCAGGCGTGAGGGCAGTGCCGCATAACTGGCAGTCGGTCATATTGGGGGCGTAACCCGCGTCGATGAGTAGCCGCAGCTCAAAAGCTGGCAGAAAAAGGGTAGGCAGGACGGGGTGGTCTTCAAGCGCAGACAGGCTGTGCAAGAGAAGCAAGTACGTTTCCTGACCAGCCTCACGCCCTGCAACCATAACGTCAGTAAGCTCGGCCATATAGCTGGCGCAGGCAAATTTTTTCAGGTCTTGACCCGGACTGCGATAGGTTCGTATCCAATCGCAGCCCAAGATAAAGGCTAATCCGTCGGATCTGCTCGGCCGGAATCGAAGTGCGACATGTGTGAAGGGTTCAAGAACATTGACAAAACGACGCCGTGAGCGTTTCGCCCCTTTCGCAATTCCAGTGATTTTCCCCCAGTCTTGGGTGAGAAATGTCACAATCTTATCTGATTCCCCATGTGCTCGAGTACGGAGGACAATGGCCCGGGTACGCTCTTCTTGCATTTTTGCCTTGACAGTCTGGGGAGCGATTCTTACATTTCCTGCAGTTTCTCGTCTTTTTTACCATAAATACTTAATAAATATAAGAAAGTGCGAGATACGGAAAAACTTACTGGTGAGCAGCCCCATGACTAGGCCCATGAGCGAATGAGGGAGAGCATGGAAAATCCAGAGAGCGTTCAAGCTGAAATGCTACAAGAACAAGCGCAAGAACAAACGTCTGATGACACTCAGGTTGAGAGTACGTCTGAGGAGACCGCAGACCAAGTGGAACAACAGATCCAAGCGACTCCGGAGACTGAGGGAGATATTGCGACATTGCAGGTCAAACTTGAAGAAAAAACAGGAGAAGCACAGGCAAATTACGACCTTTTCGTTCGGGAAAGAGCTGAACTCGAAAATTTTAAACGTCGAATGCAGCGCGAGAAGAGTCAGTCCCTGCGCTTTGCTGCTGAGCCACTTGTCCGCGATGTCCTGCCCCTGGTGGATAATCTTGAGCGGGCAGTGAAACATGCCGAAGGGAACGAGAATGACCAGGCGCTGGTCGAAGGGGTAGAATTGGTATTGCGTTCGTTTCTTGAAGCGCTGGAGAAACACGGTGTCTGTCGCGTGAAGGCAAAGGATGAAATCTTTGATCCGGCCAAGCATCAAGCGGTAGCCCAAGTTGAAAACGCGCAACTCGCTCCGAACACTGTGGTTGATGAGCATCAGCCTGGCTACCAACTCCATGACCGGCTGCTGCGACCGGCCATGGTCACCGTCTCAAAGGCCCCGCCGAGCCAGCACAGCGAGGAGGAAGAAAAATCAGAGTCGTAACGGTTGCCAACGACTTGGGTGATGGTTAACTAATGCTTTATGCTACGAGTCGGGAGCTGCGGCGTCCGATGTGAAGGAGAACGGTATGGGAAAGCTAATTGGAATTGATCTGGGAACAACTAACTCCGTTGTCGCAGTCATGGAAGGCGGCGAACCCACAGTCATTACAAACGCCGAGGGGAACCGCACGACTCCCTCTGTTGTGGCTTTTACCGACAGTGGAGAACGGTTGGTTGGTCAGATTGCCAGACGGCAAGCTGTGACTAATCCAGAAAATACGATTTTTTCAATCAAACGACTGATCGGCCATCGCTTCGAGGATGCGGAAGTAGAGAAAGCCCATCAGTTGTTACCCTACAAAGTAGTAAAATCAGAGAATGGCGATGCCTGGGTAGAAAGTCGCGACAAGCAGTATAGCCCCCCTGAAATTTCAGCATTTACGCTGCAAAAGATGAAGCAAACGGCCGAGGATTATCTTGGTGAGACCGTCTCTGACGCGGTGGTGACTGTTCCCGCCTATTTCAATGACTCACAGCGGCAGGCGACAAAGGACGCGGGCCGTATTGCCGGGCTCAATGTACAGCGGATTATTAATGAGCCGACCGCGGCCTCGCTGGCCTATGGCCTCGATAAGAAGAAGGACGAGAAGATCGTCGTATTTGACCTTGGCGGTGGGACTTTTGACATCTCTATCCTCGAAGTTGGAGACGGGGTGTTTGAGGTCAAGGCGACGAATGGAGACACCTTTCTCGGCGGTGATGATTTCGATCAGCGGATTATCGATTATCTTGCCGATGAGTTTAAAAAAGACCAAGGTGTGGATCTGCGCACGGACCGGATGGCCCTGCAGCGTCTGAGAGAAGCTGGGGAGAAGGCAAAGTGCGAACTGTCGTCCTCGATGGAGACGGAAATCAATTTACCCTTTGTTACTGCGGATCAGAGTGGGCCAAAACATTTGACCATGAAGCTTACCAGAGCCAAATTGGAAGCTTTGTGTACGGATTTGCTTGACCGTCTCGATTCCCCGTGCACAACGGCCCTCAAGGATGCTGGACTGTCCACACAACAGATCCATGAAATAGTATTGGTCGGCGGGATGACACGGATGCCCGCAGTCCAAGAGCGGGTCGCCAAGATTTTTGGCAAAGAGCCACATAAGGGTGTCAACCCGGATGAGGTGGTTGCCATAGGCGCGGCCATCCAAGGCGCCGTACTGACCGGTGATGTCAAAGACGTATTACTCCTGGATGTCACGCCCTTGTCTTTGGGCATTGAGACGCTGGGTGGGGTGTTTACCCGACTGATCGAAAAGAACATCACAATCCCGACTAAGAAGAACCAGGTCTTTTCAACGGCTGCTGACAGTCAAACCGCGGTGACTATTCGGGTACATCAAGGTGAGCGGGAAATGGCCGCAGACAATAAACTGTTGGGCCAGTTTGATCTCGTGGGCATTCCACCTGCGGCGCGCGGCATTCCACAGATCGAGGTCACTTTTGACATTGATGCTAACGGCATTGTTCACGTCAACGCTAAAGATCTCGGTACTGGGAAAGAACAATCCATTCAGATTACCGCCTCCAGTGGACTATCCGAGGAAGAAATCAGGAATATGGTCCAAGATGCCGAGTCACATGCCGAAGAAGACAAGGAGAAAAAGGAACGCATTGAGGCGCATAACCAGCTGGGTTCTCTGGTCTACTCGACTGAGAAGTCGCTTGCTGATCATAAGGAGGAAGTGGATGCAGAAACGGTGGGCAAAATCGAGTCTGCGTTAGAGAAATCCAAAAAGGCTCTGGAAGGGGGCGACACCGAGGCAATGACAGCCGCGACCGAAGAGCTGACTACGGAGTCGCATAAACTGGCCGAAGCCATGTACGCGAAAGCTGCACAGGAACAGGCTGATACGCAAGGTGCGCAGGATGCATCTGGTGACGCGCAAGCGGAAAACGGAGCGGAGAGCGGACAGGCAAAAGAGAAGGACGACGTCGTTGATGCTGACTTCGAGGAAGTCAAGTAGACGTTGACAAGTAGACGTCGAGTCGAGTGCATCAGAATCGATTTGTCTTAGGACCCCCACTTCTCCTACAGTTGGAAGAGTGGGGGTTTTTATTGTTGGAGAACAGGGACAAGTATGGCGAGCAAAGCAGATTATTATGAGCTGCTGGGCGTTGGTCGGGACGTTGGAGACGAAGAGCTTAAAAAGGCCTATCGTAAGGCAGCCTTACAATATCACCCGGACCGTAACGCTGGGGACAAAGCTGCTGAGGAGAAATTCAAAGAACTAGCGGAAGCCTACCAGGTCCTCGGGGACCAGGAGAAACGGGCTCAATATGATCGCTTTGGACATGCTGCATTTGAACAGGGCGGAGCCGGATTTGGTGGCGGATTCGATTCTTCTACGAATTTCGAGGATATCTTTGGTGATATCTTTGGTGACTTTTTCGGCGGCGGAAACCGAGATCGACGCCAGCGGCCCGGAGCAGATCTCAGCTATAGCCTGGATGTTTCTTTTGAAGAGGCAGCCTTTGGGACGGAAAAAACGGTCTCCATTCCACGTATGGCGACGTGCGGAGCCTGTCAGGGGAGTGGGGCAAAAGCCGGCACAAGACCGAGAACGTGTGGCACGTGCCGTGGCAGCGGGCAGGTGCGTTTCCAGCAAGGTTTTTTCACCATAGCTCGAACGTGCAACCAGTGTGGTGGTCAGGGCTCTGTGATCACGGATCCGTGTGCAGAATGCCGGGGGTCTGGAGCGGTCAGAAAAACATCAAATTTACAGATCAAAATTCCAGGTGGAGTCGACTCTGATTCTCGACTCAAGCTGCGTGGGGAGGGGGAGGCCAGCCCCGCGGGAGGTATCCCTGGGGATTTGTATGTCACGATCAAGGTGCGCGAGCACCCGCTCTTCGAGCGGCAGAATAACGCAGTGGTATGTGAGATGCCGATTAGCTTTCCACAAGCAGCCCTTGGCGGAGATATCGAAGTTCCGACGCTTGAAGGAAAGATAAAAATGAAAGTGCCCGCCGGCACGCAGTCGGGGAGAGTCTTTCGGCTGCGTGGCAAAGGGGTGGTTGATCTACGTGGTGCCGGCAGAGGCGACCAATTGGTGCGCGTTGTGGTTGAAACTCCGATGAAACTGGGAAACAAGCAGCGTGAGCTGCTCGAAGAGTTTGCGCGTCTTGATGGTGACGGCGCCCATCCAATTTCCAAGAGCTTTTTTGATAAAGTGAAAGAACTTTTTGGCTAAACGAGCATGAAGATCCGGGATCTCGGTGAGTTCCCATTTCTGCGCCGATTGCGTGATCGGATGTCTAACGACCCGCGAGTCCGGCTGGGCGTCGGCGACGACTGTGCGGCGGTCTCGCTTCCCGGGATAACCGTGTTGACAACTGATTCGATGATAGAAGGCGTCCACTTTCGCTGTGAGTGGACGCCCTTTTCAGTTTTGGGAGAGAAGGCCTTTGCCGTCAATGCGAGCGATGTCGCCGCCATGGGCGGCGAGCCGACATTTGCCCTCTTGAGTCTGGGCGTGCCTCAGGACTATGCAGTCGCGGACCTTGAAGCATTTTTTGACGGTTTCCTTGATGCTGCGGGTGCCTATACGACCTCGCTCGTTGGTGGAAACATGAGCGCGGCCCCCGTTTTCATGATCTCTGTGTCCCTCCTTGGGTGCACCCCGCATGCCCCGATCGCCCGTTCTGGAGCACGCGTTGGTGATGATGTGTATGTGACCGGAACAGTTGGTGATGCTGCTCTAGGTCTGCGACTGCTGAGGGAGGAAAAGGCAGGGAGCCTTGAGGATGCCGCGGCGCAACAGGTGAAACAGCGCTTCTTGTGTCCGACAGCGCGTGTGAGTGTAGGACGAGAAATTGCGGCCCGGCAGCTGGCAACGGCTATGATAGACGTCAGCGACGGACTCCTCCAAGACCTTGGACATCTATGCGCGGCAAGCCAGGTGGGGGCTATTATTGAAGCTGCCGCCCTCCCGCTCTCGAATGGCTATCGAACCTTGCTTGGGGCAGATGACTGGAAGCTGGCGTTAACGGGCGGTGAAGACTACGAACTGTTGTTTAGCGCGCCAGTGGCTGCCCGCCCGGAAATTTCGGAAGTGGCACCAAAGACTGGCTGTCCTATCACACGTATCGGTTCTCTGACGCCACAAGCAGCAGGGGTCAGGGTCAAGCTGGCTGAAGGCATGCGCCCTGCGACGGAATTTGCAGGGTTTGATCACTTTGCTCGGAAGCTGTCATGACGCGTGATCGTCTAATTGAAATTCTTTCCCAGGTCCAAAACGGAGAGCTACAGGTCGACCGTGC
>CAZBUD010000051.1:0-32612 GCA_964495015.1 uncultured Enterobacteriaceae bacterium
ACACAGCCAAACTGCGGTTTCCGCAATTTCTTCAGGCTGGCCCATGCGGCCAATCGGTTCGCCACTCTCAATCTTTTGAAACATTTTCGGTCGCCTTTCCCTCAGCCGTCCGACCATCGAGGTATCAATAATGCCCGGACAGACGGCGTTCACGCGGATGCCGGATTTGGCATACTCCAAGGCGGCTGTTTTGGTCAGGCCGACCACGCCGTGTTTGCTGGCCGCGTAAGCCGGCATGCGGGGGGCTCCAAGCAGGCCGGCTGCCGAGGATGTATTGACGATTGCTCCCCCGCCGGTTTTAAGCATATGCGGAATCTCGTACTTCATGCTCAGCCATACCCCAGTGAGATTAATCGCAATCACCGGCGCCCAGTCATCCGCTGTATAGTCCGCGGTCCTTGCCAGCGCGCCCTCGATGCCGGCGTTATTATACGCGCAGTCCAAGCGGCTATATTTTTCGACCACGGCGTTCACCATGGCCTCGACTTCCGCTCCGTTAGACACATCGGTTTGTATACAAAATGCCTCGCCCCCTGCAGCCTTAATCATACTGACGGTTTCTTCCGCACCTGCGACATTCACATCAGCGACTGCCACCTGGGCGCCTTCTCGGGAGAATATCTGCGCCGCCGCTCGACCAATGCCCGAGCCTGCGCCAGTGACCAGTGCAACTTTGCCTTTTGCCAAATCCGTCATTCTTTTGTCTCCTTAGATCCTCTTCTTTGCTTTTTGCACCCTTTACTGAGCCACGATTCCGCCATCTACAGTCATCGGGTGGCCCGTCACGAACGATGCCGCGTCGGAGCACAGCCAGACGACGGCCTCTGCGATCTCTTGCGGTGTGCCCATCCGCCCAACCGGCTCTCCGGCTGCCATCTTTGCCGCTCTGTGTGGACGATGGTCTGTAATGCGCCCCATCATCGGGGTATCAATGGCGCCCGGACAGACTGCATTGACGCGAATGCCGGACTTAGCATACTCCAGGGCTGCCGTTTTTGTGAGTCCGAGGACGCCGTGTTTGCTGGCGACATAGGCCGACCCGGTGCGGAAGCCGAGCAAGCCCGCGACTGAAGAGGTGTTCACAATCGCACCACCTCCCTGCTGCAGCATTTGAGGAATTTCGTACTTCATACACAACCAGACCCCGGTCAGATTAATCGCGATAACGCAGTCCCAATCCGCTTCATCGTAGTCAGCGATCTTTGCGGAGTTGCCTTCGATGCCGGCGTTATTATGCGCACAGTCCAGCCGGCCATAGGCCTTGACAACCTTGCCTATCAGGGCGTCTACCTCGGAGGCTTGTGATACGTCGGCTTTGATAAACACGGCCTCTCCGTCCGCGTTCTTGATGAGCTGGACGGTCTCTTCGCCAGCTTCAACGACAACGTCGGACACAGCGACCCTGGCACCTTCTCTCGCAAACGTGAGGGCGGCCGCTCTGCCAATACCCGAACCGCCGCCCGTCACAAGAGCCACTTTGTCCTCTATTAAATTTGGCATGATACATTCTCCTTTTACTCACCGAGACGTGTATTAAACCGCTCCGCGTAGCCATCTGCAAGTCGATTGAGCGCACTTTCGCAGTCTCCACGGAACGCGGGACCATGCATGAGCGCGAGCATGTCAGGTTTCAGGTCTGCAAGTCGCCGAATCGTTGGTGCGGTGTTCGGCGTTAGTGCCGTTGCCCCAAAGATATCTTCTGCTGCCAAAGCAGGTTCGACCGGATCTTCTGCTGACACGGCGGGACTGCTGCCTATGCGAGTGAAGAGGTCGCCACAAAAGAGGGTTTTTGTACTTTCCTCAAACATGACTCCGGCGTCCCAACTATGCGGCACATGCGGCGTCGCAATATAGCGTACCTGTTTGTCGCCTAAGTCGATGGTCTCAGCATCTTCGAGTGGTCTGGGGGGGCGGATGGCGAGATCGTTGACTGAGGTCATGCAGCCGATCGTGCCAACGGCGACTTGCGCATCCGGCGCAGCCGCAAGCCAGTCGTTCATTGTCCCGGACTCGTCAGCCTCGAAATGCCCAAACGAGATCCAACGCAAGCGCTCAAGCGGGATCACTTTTCCCACCGCCTCGGATACAAGGGGAAAGAGTCCGCGCGTCCCGCAGTGAAAAAGCAGCGGCTGGTCGGCATTGATCAGGTATTGGTTGAACATGAAGTCGGCCTCATCGATATAAGTTGAGACGCGGTAAATACCATTCGTAATCTCATCCACACTGGTTTCCATAGCAGCCTCCTTTTGGGTTGAACCGTCTATACATGCGAAAACAGGCGTACTCACTGGCCAGCGTCACCTCGGCGGATTATATCGATGCAGGGAGAAATCCGCCAGTTCATCTCTTTGTATTTGACGGTTCGTGAGAAATTGCTAAGAGAGGGGAAAGGAGGAGCGATCTTATGCGTACATGGCAGTACACTAAAGGGCTCCACGATTTAGGGAATAATGTTTACGCCTACCTGCTGCCCAATGGCTCGTGGGGTTGGAGTAATGCCGGTCTTGTGGTGGACAGAGATCAGTCGTTGTTGGTTGATACGCTCTTCGATCTGTCCTTAACCCAGGAAATGCTAGCTACTATGCAGGATGCAACTGGGGCCGGATCGATTAATACCCTGGTGAACACGCATGCGAACGGGGACCATTGGTTTGGCAATCAACTCGTGCAAGGAGCAGAAATCATCGCCTCCAAGGCTTGTGCAGAAGAAATGGAAGAGCTCCCGCCGAGCCGTATTGCCGACATGATGCAAGCGGCGCCCAATATGGGTGAGCTAGGCGAATATCTTACCGAAATTTTGGGCTCGTTCAATTTTGAGGGTATTGTTCCCACACATCCTTCTCGAACGTTTGAAAAACGACTTGATCTCAAAGTCGGGGATAAGGACGTGCAGCTCATTGAGGTTGGTCCTGCTCATACACGTGGCGATGTCCTGGCGTATGTGCCCGGAGACCGGACTATCTTCACCGGGGATATTTTATTTATCGATGGTACCCCGCTGATGTGGAACGGGCCGATTGCTAACTGGATCAAAGCGTGTGATCTCATGCTCGCATTGGATGTGGAAACCGTTGTGCCCGGCCACGGCCCGATTACGGATAAGCGCGGCGTCGAGTCGGTCAAAGGCTATCTGCAATATGTCGAGGCTGAGACGCGCAAGCGCTTTGACGCTGGGATGTCGGAGACAGAAGCGGCCAATGATATTGCGCTGAGCGATTACTCGGCCTGGGGGGATGCCGAGCGTATCGTGGTCAACGTCCATACGCTGTACCGAGAGTTTAGTGGCGCTATGGCCTCACCCAGTATTGGCGATCTCTTCGGCGGAATGGCTGCATGGGCGAAGAAGCGGAAACAGACGTTGTAATAGTCGTATCTGAATTCACTCCTGTGGGCCAATATAAACCGATGACAATTTGTCATACTCGTTGTCTTCGTATCCAACCGAGCCCTGCAGGGGGGATAAAGAATTGCCCGCCACCCGATGCAGGATCTGGCGTTTCCAAGGTCGCACCTGCGGGAAGTTGCCAACAGCGTGCCCATATCTCTGCTGCTTCGATTATTGTGGTCTCCGAAGCACCCGCAGCGGTCTCATGTGTCACAATAATGTGTTCGCGTATGATGTCGGCGTCCTTCGGCATCTCGTGCGTCTCTGCGTTTGGTCTTGGCCAGAAAGCGAGCAGGGTGAATCCTTCCTCTGAGACCTCAATCGGTCCGTACGGCACCCAATTATCCGTGTATTGGACTGTGATGAGTGAGATCGGCTTCTTGGCCAGATGAGCGGAGCCGGTCAAGTAGACTTGCCACTAATCGACGGGATGGGAGTGCGTCAGCGCGATGCCTTCTCCGTACTCGGCAAAGAGGGCCTGTCCGCCGTTGAGATGGACAGGATTGTTGGCGTAACGAAAGTCGGCAATCAGATTGGTGATGTGTGTTTCTAACTGAACCGCTGGATACTCGGGAGGCAGATAGCGGTTTTTGTGAGCTTCAGAAAAGTTGGCTACTTTAAGCATGAGATGCCCCTTCGTTACTGTGCCACCGCTCCACCATCAACGGCCATGGCATGGCCGGTCACAAACGATGCCGCGTCTGAGCACAGCCACACCACGGCTTCTGCGATTTCTTCGGGCTGTCCGGAGCGGCCTATCGGTTCCGCCGCAATCATTTTGTCCAAGATGTCAGGCCGGCCGCCGGTCACGCGTTCGACCATTGGGGTCTTGATCACGCCAGGGCAAACCGCATTCACCCGAATGCCCGACTTGGCATATTCAAGCGCTGCCGTTTTGGTGAGTCCGACGACGCCGTGTTTGCTGGCCACATAAGCCGGCATACGTTTGACCCCGATCAGGCCGGCACCAGAGGCCGTGTTTACAATCGCTCCATTGCCTTGCTGCAGCATTTGCGGAATCTCATATTTCATGCACAGCCACACGCCAGTGAGATTGATCCGGATAACCTGGTCCCACTGGTCTTCTTCATACTCTGCTGTTCGGATGAGTGCCCCTTCAACTCCCGCATTGTTGTGGGCGCAATCGAGTCGGCCGTAAGTCTCAACAGCCTTTTTGACCATGGCCTCAACTGAGGCGGCCTCGGCCATATTGGCTTCGATGAAACACGCCTCACCGCCGGCGCTTTCAATTAAAGAAGCGGTCTCTTCTCCGCCCACAATATTGAGATCGGCCACCGCGACCTTGGCCCCTTCCCGGGCAAAGGCGAGTGCAGTCGCCCGGCCGATGCCTGAGCTACCGCCGGTTACGAGTGCAACTTTGTCTTGTGCTGAATCTGTCATGGCAAATCCTCCTCAGCCCTCCTTGACGTTTCGGATGAGATCATGCCCATAGTGGATCTGAATCGCAAGAGCGACGAGTCTGAAAAAGGGGGCGAACACTATGGGACTCTACCGACTGTATACCGGGGATGACGGACAATCACACTTTGAAGATCAAGCGCTTAGTTCCCACCCAGCTTTAACTGAGTCTCAGGCGACTTCACATATCGCTTTTGTAGAAGTGCCGGTTGGAACCTTCATGGACTGGCATCCTGCACCGCGCCGTCAATACGTCATTATTTTATCTGGCCAATTGGAAATCGGCGTAGGCGATGGAACCAAACGACGCTTTGGAGCCGGCGACGCACGGTTGGTTGAAGACACCACCGGCCAAGGCCATACGACGCGAGTGGTGAGTGACGAGCCCGTGATCATGGGCGTCGTACCGTTGGCGGAGTAAAAAGATGTCGGGTTACGCTACGCTAACCCGTCCTACTATTGGTCCGATCTCGGTCTTTTTCTATGTCAGGAGATGCGGTGCACAGCTCGAGCAGATAGGCGAGGTCGGCTGATGAGACCCCGGCCCATAAGCCACGACTTGGTAAGTTGAATTGCTCACACGCACAGCCCGCCACACCACAACGCCCCAGGCTGTCTGCGTTGAGATGGTCATATCCAGAGTGCTGGTAGAGAGCACACTGACGGTCTGGCTGTTCAGACATGAGGTTTTTTCTTTTGTTCCCTCCATAGGCTCGTATGATGCAACTGTACTGCGACGATTGAAAACGACACCTCTGGGAGAGAATATATGACGATTGACCTATCAGGTGAATGGATTTTTGATGGACATCCGTTTGACGCCCCTTACGCTGGGCAGATCAGGCTCACGCTGAAGCAATCCGGCACGAGCATCTCTGGAGACCTGCTCCAACTCCAAGACCCATTTTCAGGCAAGCCGCCCGCCGATCCAGAGGCGACCCGAGCTGAGGTCGCTGGCGAGCTTATCGAAGACACACAGACGGGGAACCACCTCGTCATTTTGAAGCGGCTCAATACAAACGAGGCGTTTCGGGCCGTGTTCATTGGCGTGCTGAGCCAAGCCCAGAATAGTGTCTCAGGGACGTTTATCAATACGGTACGCAAAGCCGGATCCTTTGTGATGGTGAAGCAGTCCTGACGTGCCCTCCTCAATGCAACTACTGGAATAGCGACAGGGGTGCGCGGCGGTTACGTTGTGGCAGCCTGTCCCGTCACCTTCTCAACAATCTGATCAAATACCGTATCCGCCCGTCCATGCACTTCTTCTGGTGTGAGGGGCTGAATCGGATGCTCAACCAGGATGACTTTGAAGTCAGGCAGACCCAATGCCTTGGCCTGTGCGCGTGCGGCGTTGGAGAATTCCGTCGTCGCAAACACTGCCGAAGGGATCCCCGCTTTTTCAAAAAAGATTCCGTCGTGCACACTGCACGTGGTACACGACCCTCAATCGGCAAGGGCTTCTATCAGGAAGTCGCACTTTTGAGCCAGCTCCTGGCGAATGTCTTCCGGAGCTGGACGGGCGAACGTGGGCTTCATGCGTCGGATGATCTCACGCGGCTGAAAGCGTTCCGTTAAGATTGCCTCCACGCGGTCCAAGAAGAAGTTGCCCTTGGCTTTGCTAATGTCGAGCAAGCCAATGGTTTTGCCTTGTAAGTCCGGCAGACGAGTAGCAAGGGCTGCGTTAGCCTGTTTCGGCGCTGCTGTTGGATCGTAGAGTTTTGCCATGTGTCTATCTCCTTTTGCTCCTAGTTGCCCCTATTCAACACTTTATGCCTCTATGGGCACGGTCACGAGTTCGCTTTGCCCAGCCCCTCCGCCCCAACCGCACATATGCACAGAAAAGCGGCCAGCCGTACCGCCTGCCACAACAATAACAATCTTGTCTGGTGAGGTGACCTTCGGGATGAGGGTGAAGTCGTCTGCTGCGTTTAACCAACCGGGTAGGCTCTCTCGCTTAATCCCTTCACTCCCGTCTGGTCCAGGAAGCAGTTCGTGCAAAGGTCGACGGACATTTTCATAGAGATAACGTTTCACGTCTTGTTTGTTCATTCCATCAGAGGCGATGCTTTTGGCATGCTCGGGACCGAGAACGACGATATAGTTACCAGCCAGATAGGTCTTGTCGCTCCAGCCCACGGCCATGCTGGCGCCGACTGTGTCCAAAATGCCGTGCGCCGTGCGACTACCGTGATTGCTCACACACTGCGGAGCATCACAGCAATACACGCTGATCGTGCTTTGCTCTTGGTCGTACCCCTGCTCGACGTGCAATGGCTCCCACGGATTCTCTTCCTCGTATTCGCCAATGCAATAGGTATATTTGCCCAGATGGCCCATAGTTGATTTATCAATTTCACCCGGACGCGCGCCACCGATATTAATCATGATCAAACGCAGGGCCCGTCCAATAGTAGCGTTGGCACGCCAGCCTGAACCGAACACCCCTGCTGCGCAGTTAATATCGAGCTGCTGGCGGATCGGTCCGTTGACGACGAACAGCGGCGTGGCCGTGTGTGTGGTGCCCTGCACTCCGTGCAGATTGACTCGTTCGTCACACATGGCTTGTACGCCTGCGATAACGACGGGTAAGAATTCCGGCTTACAACCGGCCATGATCGTATTAACGGCAATCTTCTCGACTGTTGCTTCTCCAAAGTTCGGCGGCACGAGGGCGACCGCCTCATCCGTAGCTTTTGAGGTAGCGGCGAGCATCTGTCCCATCCGTTTTTCGGTGGGTGGAACAACGGGGAGCCCGTCTGTAACCCCTTGCTCGAAGTAGTATTCGATGGCGTCGAGTTCTTCGTTCAGACTATTGGTATTGGTGTCTTGTGGCATGATGCTCTTTAACTTTTCTTGGGCTTTCCGCTCGGATAAGCTATACCCCAACCAGGCAGTCGATTCAAACAAGGAGAAGGGTTTGCCCATCGGACAAGGAGACGTAGCATGTCTAGTGCATTCAACGACTACTATTCGCATGAAAATCACGGCCCATTTGAATTATTCGATCTCGGTAACTTCACGCTGGAAGAGGGCGCGGCGCTTCATGACGGAAAGCTTGCCTATACTACACAGGGGACATTGAACGCCCAAAAGGACAACGCCATTCTCCTGCCGACCTGGTACTCGGGAACCAGTAAGATCATGGCCGACGTCCATGTTGGCAAAGGCCGGGCGATTGATCCAGACAAGTATTTTGTCATTATCGCCAATCAGTTGGGCAATGGTTTATCAAGTTCGCCGTCAAACACGCCTGTCCCGTTTAATATGGCGCGTTTTCCTCGGGTGCGGATCGGCGACGATGTGAGCGCCCAGCACAAACTCGTGACTGAGCAGTTTGGTATCGAACGATTGGAACTGGTGTGTGGTGGCTCCATGGGCGCTCAGCAAACCTATGAGTGGGCAGTGCGCTATCCCGATATGGTCAAGCGCGCAGCACCGCTGGCAGGGACGGCTAAGAACACGCCGCACGATTTTCTGTATGTTGAGACGCTGAGTGAAGCGATCACCTCAGATCCCGCCTGGAATAATGGCTGGTATACCGACCCGCATGCGGTCCATGTTGGACTGCGCAGACAGGCTCGCCTGTGGGGAGTGATGGGGTTCTGTACCGAGCTGTTCAAACAGGAACAGTTCCGCGAGCTGGGCTTCTCATCTACCGAAGATTTTGTGGTCGGTTTTGTGGAAAACTACTTTCTGCCTATGGACTCGAATAATCTGCTGTGTATGGCTTGGAAATGGCAGCATGGTGATGTCAGTCGCTATACCGGCGGTGACCTCAAGCAGGCGCTCGAACGTATTACTGCCAAGGTGTTTGTCCTTCCTATTGACGAAGATATGTTCTTTCCGCCACGCGACTGTGAAGCGGAACAGAAACTCATTCCGAACAGCGAGTTCCGCGTGATGCACAGCATCTATGGCCACCTCGGGCTGTTTGGCATAGAGCAGGACTATATGAAACAAATCGACCGGCACTTGGGTGAGCTGCTGGCGATAGATGTATAGGGTAGTGGGGGGTCGGATTACGCTCCGCTAATCCGACCTACGGGATTGGCTCCACTTGGGTAAGCTGCCGTCTATCGATGTGTAGGACGATACCCTTCTACTCCCTCACCCCTAAAAATTTCTTCACCCGATTCATATAGCTCGCGTTATCAAACTCGCGATACAGGCTGGCCGTAATCATACTCGGATCGCCGGCATAGAACATTTCATACAGCTCATGCCGGGAACCAAAATCAGAGCCAACAAGATCCCAAGCCAGCTTAAAGAGTCGGACTTTGGCTTGGGCTGGAATGTGAGCGCCGCGATAGTATTTTTCTAAGTACGCACCAGTCGGCCCGTCAAAAGCAGAAAATGTCGCCGGAAGCTGCATCAGTCCACCCGCTCCAATCCGGCGCATCATTTCCATCAGTCGTGGGTAAATACGAGGCCCCCAAACCCGTCCGACTTGTAGCGTGGTGAGGGCAGGGTAGATCGCTCCGTTGGAAGGATCAACTTCGGCCTCTTGTTCCGATGCCAAGAGAACGGATTTAATGATTTCAACATAACTGGCCGCTTCGCCCAGCATTTCTTGCACTGCGGGTTTGTCTTGTACGCCGATGGCGTCGGCCATGAGACTGAGCGTGCCGTAGACAAACTCAATCTTCGATAAGAGCCGCGTATTGGTTTGATGCGCCGTCCATTCTCGGATGCGTGTACCTGCATACATCTGTCCGACAAGGTTTACGTCTTTATGTAAAAAGACACGATCCCACGGAACTAGTACGTCATCAAAAACAGCCACGGCATCCATCTCGTCAAAGCGTGCACTGAGTGGATGATCTTCTACTGGGCCAGGCTTGGTAAAGGATTCACGGCAGAAAATTTTCAGGCCTAATGAGGCGACTGGTATTATAAAGACTAGGGCGTAACGCGACTCGGCCTCCGTCAGCGTCGGCGGAAACGGCCACGCTAGAATCTCGTCTGCGAACGGAGCAGCGGTAGCGATCATCTTCCCGCCCCGAATGACTAAGCCTTCGGAAGTCTCGTCAACAATGCCGAGACACTGATACGGGTCGTCCTGCTCAGCACGGTTCTTTGAGCGGTCTATTTGAGGGTCGACTAACGTATGGGTGAGAAAGAGATCGTTCTCACGGCAATGCTCATAGTATGTGAGGACGCGTCGCGTACATTCTGGGCCTTGCTGGGCAAAATAGTCAGCTTTAGCGGCCCAGGCCGTAACCATAGTATTGAGAAAATCCGCACTGCGACCCATCATGCCGCAGGTCGCATCAGCCCAGACTTTGACCATCTGCCGCCGCCGAACCAAATCTTCCTGGCTGCGGGGAATTAAAAAGGATAGCCCAACGGGATCGCCACTGGTCGGAGACGGATAGCACAACCGTTCCTGATAGGCGGGATCGTGCTGCATGTCGTAGAGATGGGCAATGCTTTCAATAGCAGTCCGAAAGGCGGGATGCGTTGTCACATCCTCAACTCGTTCATTGCCGAGCCAGACTTCGCGGTCATCGCGAAGGCCTTGGATAAATTCTGCTCCCGTGCGTGCACCCATAGTGTTTGTATACACGCCTGAAAAAGAATTATGCAACGCTAAAAATGCGTAGGCGGCTTAGCCGCATGCCAGCTCCCAATAGCGGCAATACAAAAAATGGCCTCCCGCTTGGGGAGGCCATTCGTGTCCTGACTGCAAGACGGGCTGTGTTAGGCCAGCCCATGCCGGAGGAGCTTGCCCGGGGTCGCTCCCGTGCATTCTCCATGCTCAAACGTCACTTCGCCATTGACCATAATGGCGTGATAGCCCTTGGCCCGTTGGATTCGACGCCACTCATTCCCGGGAAAGTCGTGGGTGACTTCGCCTATCCAGTCGGGGTCGATATCGAGCTCATCCAGATTATACACAACCACGTCGGCGGCGGCCCCTTCGCGTAGGATGCCTCGGTCGCGGAAGCCCGCAGCGTGGGCCGGCAGGGCTGACAGCCGATAATGTGCCTCCTCTAGGCTGATCTTTTTTTCATCTCGGACCAGCCAGCGCAAGAAGTCCGTGGTAAACGCACCGCCAGTAAAGAACTTGGTGTGCGCACCACCGTCTGACACGCCGGGGAAGGTGTAGTCTGAGTCGGTGAACATCTCAGCGTTGAAATCAGCGTTAGAGCCCCGGTAGGGACCCAGGAATTCAACGTTCAGGTCCCCGGCAACCGACAGATCCAGCATCACATCGACGGGCGTCTTGCCCTCTTCTTCGCTAATTTCACCCAGTGACTTGCCAACGTATTTCTCCAAATCAGGTTGGTCGTTGACACTTTGCACAATGAGACGGTGAATGGAGCCGCCGACACCGGCCTGAATCGCCCGGAGTTTGCGATTGGCCTTCTCAGTTTCAAGCTTGACGGCTTCCCGCAATTCAGAATCCTGCATCTTGGCCAGCTTCTCTTCCTTGGTCCCCGTGGTCAGCGCACGCCAGGCGCGGCTGGCATCGTATAAATTCCAGTGTTCAAGTGTGAAGGCAAAACCGCTTCGGATGGTACCGGTCTGACCAAAGATGGGCAGGCCCTTTTCGCGGCAGCGTTCCAGCCAATCCAGACTGCGGCGATGGATTTTGGGGTCCTTGCGGGCAGCGATAATGGCGTTATGCAATATCGGCCGTTTGGCTGTTTCGGCCAGCTTTTCCAGAAAGGCGAGGTCTTCTTTGATACGCCCGGTGGCCTGGGTGACCTGGATAAAACCCTCGTCACGCTCACGCAGCACTTCAGCCAAACACAGGATATCCTCATCGCACATGGTATCAGTCACCATCGGCGAGCCATCATAGTCGGCCTGGGTCGAGTTGGGTCCTAGCCGCTGGATAGAAAAGCCGCACAGACCAGCATCCATGCCTTCATTGAGCAGCCGCTGCATTTCCTGACGCTCGGCCGCAGTTGCCGGACGGCTCTTGGCCGCCTCGAGTCCCATGACATAGGTCATCAACGAGGCCGTGGGCATGTATTGAATGCAGTTCACACCTTTGGGCGCATGCTCTAAAGAATCCAGATACTCAGGGATGGTTTCCCAATCCCACTCCATACCGGCCTGCATGGACGCGTAGGGGATCGCCTCTGTGCGTGTCATGGTGAGCATGGACCGGTCGCGAAAATCAGGCTTAACCGGGGCAAAGCCAAAACCGCAGTTGCCGAGGATAACCGAGGTTACGCCGTGCCAGCCAGAGATCGTGCAGTAGGGGTCCCAGCGAATCTGGGCGTCGTAATGGGTATGCAGATCGATAAACCCCGGCGCAACGATCAGACCATCCGCGTCGATGACCTGCTTGGCAGGTCCAGGTGAGCGTCCGCCGATCTGGGCAATCTTGCCGTCGTGTATCCACACATCGGCTGTGTAGCGTGGGACTCGCGTCCCATCGACAACGGTTCCGCCTTTGATGTGGATATCAAAGTCAGTCGTAACGGTGTCAGTCGTACCCATTCTGTGGTTCCCTCCTCTTGTTGTGGGTAGAGACTATGTACACCTATAAATCATATGGGTCATGCACGACAAGAGGCGCGTTTTTCTGTATATCGTCTGCGACCATGTTCTTAATAGGATCATGATTCGGAAAGCCGCCTGAATCCTACGGCGAAAGTTTTTCAGCGCCGGTTGGCGCTGGAAAAAGTAGAGATGCGAAACACACGTGCAATCTGAGGAACCAAAGCCGGGCAGAGGAATCGACGCTCCTCGCGTATTGGTAAAGACTTCAGCCCAGACATGTTCTCGGCGGACGGGGTCGTGGGTGTACCAGACCTGTTTGAGCTCGGCCGTCTGGCGCAGATAGTCTATGTGCCAATGCGGACGTTCGGAAATCTTCGCCTGATGCCTGACCCGTGCCTGTGCTCCGCCCGGCCCAAAGGCACTCCCGATGTACACATAAAAGCCAGGACGGACGGATAGCCGGCGGAGCCGGCCGATTTGGACGTCTTGTTTGTGTGTTGCCCGCAGGGTCAGCACGTAGGTGCCGGGATGAAAACTCATTTTTTATGACTACTCAGGCCTTGGAATAAAGATAGCGCTTTTGTGTCGTTGCGAGGGAGCGTAGCGACAACGGCAATTTCACTAACGCGTACGAGTCCCCGAGATTGCTTCGCTACGCTCGCAATGATGTGTACGGCGAGTTTCCAAATACCTCTAAGCGCTGTCCCAGAGGCTACGAAATAAAAACGCCTTCCCCCAGGCAGAGGGAAGGCGTTCTGTTATCAGAGCAGCCTGCTCTGAACGATTTGAGACGTTTTGCTTTAGGCCACCGCTTTTTCACCCAGACGTTGTAGTTGAGGCGCGACTTCGCTCGCGAACAGTCGCATGCTCTGTTCGCTTTCCTCGTAGGGCATGCCGCCATAACTGAACACACCAGTGAATGAGTCACAGCCTACTTTTGAGCGAATGTCGAGCACTTTCTCAAAACATTGATCCGGAGTGCCCCAGACCTGGAGGTTGAGAAAGAAATCTGTGATGCCGTCGACGCCAGCGCCACCCAGGCTCTCTGCCATCTTGCCATAGAACTCGTAGCCTTTGGTTTTTGCGAAATGATCGCCACCAAATTCGTAATGCTTGAGCGCCGATTGCCAGTACGCGCCAATATAACGCCGCGCCATCTCTTCGGCGCGACCTGCGTCTCTATCGCAGAAAACCCAGCCAGCGCCAACCGGCGGCGGTGCTTCAGTTCCGTTCACCTCGCGGTATACTGTGCGGTAGGTGTTGAGTTCAACAGCCACATCTTCCCATGGTTTCTGCGGAATGATGAGGATTCCGATTCCCAAGCGAGCCATGATCTCTGAGGATTCAGGTGAAACAGCGGCTGCATAGGTACGCCCTTTGAAGGACCTGAACGGCTTTGGTCGGATGTCCTTACGTGGCTGGGTGAGGAATTTCCCATTGTACTCGCAGTAACCCTGTTCGAGACCGGTCAGAACCATATCGGCCGCCTCGACAAAACGTTCTCGCGACTCGCCCATGTCCAGGCGAAACCCATCGAATTCAACTTTCCCAGCACCACGGCCCATACCCAGAATGAGACGGCCGTCACACAAATCGTCCAGCATGGCGATCTGCTCTGCCACCCGCATCGGGTCGTGCCAAGGAAGAACAACCACCATTGAGCCGAGTTTGATGTTCTTGGTCCGGCCGGCCATATAGGTCAAAAACTGTAAGACGTCGGGAACCATGGTGTAGTCGGTGAAGTGGTGCTCTACGCTCCAAATCGAGTCGAAGCCGAGCGGTTCGGCCAAGTCAGCAAGACGTATTTCGTTTTTATAGACCTCATAGTCCGAAATTTTCTGATCCGGGTTTTGGCAAATCGTTGCCATACCGACCTGCATAGGGCTGTCTTGAGTTGTCTGCATACTGAATAACCTCCTTTTTTCTTTCCACAATAGGAATATGGACGACCGATCGGCAACTGAACGGGAACGTTCAGTCTATGAATGTCCTAATCTATAGGGACAACGGAAACACTGTCAACATGCGAGGCTGTGCAGATTTTTCGAGATGGGCAAAGCTTGACGGGCCGTTTACGAACGGTATAGGGAGTAAGAGCGCAGTCAAAAACAGTAGGTTACGAAGGAGGGGGGAAATTCATGTCTTACGATCTTTTGATTAAGAATGGCACGGTGGTTGATGGAACAGGCTCTCAGCCTGTTCAGGCTGATATCGCTGTTGCCGATGGCAAGATTGCGGAAATCGGCAAAATCACTGAGGGCGCGAAGAAGGTTATTGACGCGTCTGATTTGACTGTCACACCCGGCTTTATCGATCACCACACCCACTATGATGCCCAGATCTGCTGGGATCCCGTGATTTCCCCTTCGTCATGGCACGGTGTGACCAGCGTCATCATGGGTAACTGCGGCGTGGGCCTGGCTCCTTGCAAGCCCGACGTACGTGAAATCGCGACGTGGGACTTAGTCAATGTCGAAGCGATCCCGTTTGACGTGCTGGCTAAAGGTGTGACCTGGGACTGGGAAACATTCCCCGAATATATGGATGCGGCAGCCAAGCGTGGCTCCGGAATCAACCTCGGTTTTATGGCTCCACTTACACCGTTTCGACACTATGTGATGGGTGAAGAATCTATGAATCGGGCGGCTACACCGGAGGAGACAGTCCAGATTGCCGCCCTGCTACGTGAAGCCATGGATGCTGGTGCCTTTGGCTTCTCTACCACCAATGGCCCGCAGCATATTGGTTATCAGGGTCGTCCTCTCGCCTGTCGGCTGGCGAGCCGCGACGAGTTGTCGGCGTATGGCGGGGTGCTGAAAGAACTTGGCCGAGGCACGATTGAGCTTGCGCTCAATGATCAGCCCGGTGTGGTGACTGAGAGTGACTACGCCTTGCTCGACCACTTAGGCACCGCGAGCAATCGACCCGTCACCTGGCTCGCCATGCTGTCGCGGGACGATAAACCCGACGTCTGTATGCAGACGCTCAAACAGACTGAGCCGCTCATTAAACGTGGCATTGTTCCCCAAGTGACCTGCAAGCCGTTGAGTGTTCAGGTTAATCTGCGCAATCCGTTTATTTTTGCAAACCTGGAGTGTTGGAATCCGGCGTTTAATAAATCTGCAGAAGAGCAGATGCAGCTGTATCGTAATCTCGACTTTCGCCAAGCCTGGCGTCAAACGTTTGAGGAACCACGCGTCTTCCCTGGCAAGTGGGACCGGGTTGATATCCAGGACGTGAGCAACCCGGCGCTCAAGAAGTACGAAGGAAAAACGGTTGACGATGTGGCCCGCGAACGTGGTAAGACTGGCCTGGATATCTTCCTCGATTTAGCTATCGAGGATGACCTCAATATCCAGTACACGATGGCGCTGTTTAATGCCGATGAGAATCGCGTCGCCGAACTCATCACACATCCAAACACCATGATTGGGCTGTCCGACGGCGGCGCGCATGTGGATATGCTGTGTGACGCTGGCTATTGCACCTATCTGCTCGGTACCTGGGTACGCGAAAAACAGCTGATGCCGATAGAGCGTGCGGTCCAACGTATTACCTCAGAACCGGCCAAATTCTTTGGCGTGCCGAATCGAGGTGTACTCGCCCCGGGCATGGTCGCCGATATTGCTGTTTTTGATGCGAATACGATCGGCTCACCTAAGCGACCTGAAATGCGCTATGATCTGCCCGGTGGTGGACGGCGTCTTATCGTGCCGGCCTACGGCGTCATGCACACTATGGTGAATGGTGAGGTGTTATACGCAGACCAGCAGCACACCGGTGCCCTGCCGGGTCAGGTATTGCGCGCAGGATAAGTAAGGATAAGCCGGATAGCGCTGCAGATCTGTCTCGCACAAATAAGAAGGGCAGCCCAAATGGCTGCCCTTCTTCTGTTGTAGCTGAAAATCGTCTTAATGTGTCGGCAGCGGCGAAAAGTGCGCGCTGACGATCTTCCACTGGGCGCCTTCTTTACCAAAGACCAAGGTGGTTCGCCCATTCAGCGTTTGCATGTTGCCGTCCTTACTCACTGCGGTGAAAGTGTCATAGGCGTTTGCCACACCCGCACTATCCCCAATGACTCGACAGGAGAGTTGACGTAGGCCGGCACTCGCCGATGCTATGCCGTCCATTGCCCCTCGCAAAAAGTCAGCAAACTCCGGCTTGCTATCAAACCGATACGGGACGTGGTCAATCACCTCAAGGTCATCGGACAGCATGTCGATGGCGCCTTGCACGTCTAGTTTGGCGAAGGCGTCAAAAAATCCTCTGGCTGCAGCTTCAATCTCTTGTGCACTCATATCTGCTCCTTCCTTACAGAGTGGATTGTGATCATGGCTTCCTTAGCGAGACTTGGTGTCAGATGCAAGCTCCGGTGCGCACTCCCGCGGGTTGCATCTGGAGGTTGCATCTGCCTGGTTTTTCAGGCAGGTAGGCTATTCGGACCCGACAGTCATCGTCTACTATTCTGCAGGGACTATCTTAGGGAGGGGATAGTGACAATTCTTCTACGTGTATCCGCTGTGCTGCTGGGTTGTCTTGGCCTGTGGCTACTGCCATCCGTGGGGCAAAGCCAAGGGGCGGTTCAGCAACAGGTTCTGGCAAACTTCTTCCCGTACCGTGAGGGCTCGCCTAAGATGGGCGATATTCGCCCTGGCATGACTATCGATAGCACGAATGCCTCAAATGCTTCCTCGGTATTGCCCGCCGAGATTCGCAAATATATCGCTGCTGGTGATTTTTCGATCACGGTTCAAGAGACGACTGATTTGCCTCTCCGGCAAGCCTATGTTGATGCCACACTGAAAAATCACACCGGGGTGGTGGTAGGAAAGGGAGAGCTGCAGTACTACGTGGCAGGTCGTCCCTTTCCCGTTCTGAGCGCCGATGATCCCCAGGCCGGACTCAAAGCCATCTGGAATCTGCGCTACCGTGATCAAGGTGATAATTCCCAGATGTTGGCGACAAATAGTCTCGTTAATAGTAGCGGCAACGTGGAGCGTTCGCAGAGTTTCGCGTTTTACTCGTTATACGGGATGCATCGTCCTGATAGTGCAAACAATCTCCCGCAATGGGAACAGCAAGGTATCTACTCTAAGGAATATACCCAGGTGCTGGCGCCGTCGGACAGCGAGGGGAATCAGATCCTGAGTATGATCCCTGACAAGGATCTCCTGCCGCATGAGCTATGGGCGTATGATCCCAAGACCCGCCGAACCCGTAAGATCGTCTACACCCCATATATATCGCCTGGCCGTGGTACCTTACTCGTCGAGGATCGATCCGGTTTCCTTGGGTATATCCACGACTACGACTGGAAATATCTACGAGCGCAAACCGTCTTGGCGCCGGGTCCGATCCGATCGACTGAGCCAACCTGGGGAGGAAAAGGTGCCTGGTATATTGTTGACCCGTGGGAGCTGCGTCGTGCAGTTGTAGTTGAAGCGACGCCCAATATTGCTCACCCACTGTATAGCCGCCGCGTGATCTATATAGATGTTCAGACCTCTCTGCCTTTGTATGCGTTCGCGTATGATCACGACGGCAATCATAAGCGAACCTTTCTGCTCACCGCCCGGCATCCCGAATTCAACCCTTGGAACAATAAAGAATGGGTCGCTCAGATCGCTGCCCAGGCATCGATTGATTACCAGTTAGAGCGCGCCAATAATTTTCAGATCACGAAGATCTTGCTCAATCGGGCCCTCTCTCCAAGCCAGTTCACGGTTATGACCCTCATGCTGCGTGGTAAGTAAGGCAGCGGAAATCCATACATGCATAAAACTCAGTTCAAAAAAAGGTGGCTGTGGGCCAGTCTTATTGTTGGGGTCTTGCTGACTCTTCAGTCCAGTAGCGCCTGGGCAATTTTTCTCGATAAGGAAGGGACCCTACGTTTTAGCGGCCGGGTATACAATCGTACTGCCATGTCAGTTGAGGGAGCGTCGGATAATACGCGCATCCACACTCCGTATAACGACTGGAACATGCTCCAAAACCGGACTTTTATTCAGGGCGAGTTGAGCCATGACCTTACCAGTCTAGTTGCGGGTAACGCTACGGGTGGTCTGGCGCCACTGCAAACACTCTTCGCTCCCCTGCGTCTGCTGCGCGCGGAGACGCTTAACTACTTTATGACCTATCGGGGTGAATACGACGGGGTGTGGGATTATGGCCCGGATGTCTTCCGTGAACGCTTTCCGCTGCTGACCGATTGCGGCACGCCGACCAAGGGAAAGCAGTCGCATCCAAGACAATTTGACGGCTGTAGTCGGTCCGATCCGCGTCAGCGTCTACGCCATCGGCATCGTTTGTTTGAAGCCTATGTGAACTATGCACATGGTCCCTTTTTCTTGCGGATCGGACGCCAAAACGTCTCATGGGGGGAGACTGATGTCTTTCGCCTCTTGGATCAAATTAATCCGCTCGATGCCGGCTTTGGCGGCTTTCTTGTCTCGTTAGACGAGCGACGCGTCCCGCTTGATATGGCCCGGATAGTGTATGGATTCGGTGGGCTTGGGCCATTGTCTGAGCTCAATCTCGAAGGCTTCATGGTTTTTGACGACAAGATCGCGTCGCCGGTTCCGACAGGTTCTCCGTGGTCAACTCCGAATACTCCGGGTATTCCCGGTCGCATCAAAAAGCCGTCAAAGAATTTTGCAGACGCACGCGGCGGCGGTCGTATCGTTGGTGTGTGGGGCGAGTACATGTTTAGCCTGGCCCATTACACCACATACCTGGACACGCCCATGCTACGAATCGTGACGCCGACCAATCGGCCGATTAGTCGGGGCGCATTTGAGGCAGCGGTGAATGCCGGTGAGACGTCACGTTTCTTAGTCGATAATTTCCAGGCCCATGCACTGTATCCGAAAGTCCAAATCAGTGGCGGCACCCTCACCTTTAGTGTGCCGCGTTTCTCGTCTATCGTTCGCAGTGAGTTTGCCTATTTTTACGATGAGCCATTTTTTCACAATTCAGCCGCGGATCAGATTTTAGGCCCTGCGTTGACGGGTGACATCACGCCCGGATATCAGCAAGTCGGAACCGACCCGGCAACGGGTCAACCGCTCCTACGCTACCGCAGTAAGACCAGTCGATCCGATGTTGTACGCTGGTCGCTAGGCGTTGATGTCACGCGCTATATCAGGCTCTTAAACCCGCATCAGTCTTTCTTGATCAGCGGCCAAATTTTTGGCCGGCACATCTTGGACTTCGATGATACGCCAGTCCCGGATGTATCTGGCTCGTATGGCTTTGGACATTTTGCCGTTCCAGTGCGCGACCCCAATCGGGACAACAATACCTTTGTGAACATCGACCAGCATCAGCTGATTCAAACTCTTTTGGTTTCAACCGCGTATTTCTCCGGCGCAGTAGAGCCTAAGCTGGTCTTTTTGTATGACTGGCAAGGCTCCTGGCTGGTCCAGCCGGGTATCACCTTTATTCGTGACCCCTTTCGTTTTACCGTGCAGTACAACTATCTGGACGGTCAGTACAATGGCATCGGTTTTTTGCGGGATAGGGACACTCTCATTATGCAACTAGAGATGGTGATTTAGATTGTGCAGATTGGGGCGGACTGGGATCAATCGGTGCGCAACGCGCTGTGCGCCGACCCGGATCTTTACGCATCAAGGTCCAGGGGATCGAGTCCGTTTGCCTCCCCGCGACGAATGCGTTCCAGACCATCAGTCCCGATATCGCAATACAGCTCGAACTGATTCCCCTCAGGGTCGAGGAAGTAAATGCTCTTGGTAATACCGTGGTCGATTGTGGCGGTGATCTCCACGTCATGCGCCTTTAGCGTTTGATAGCTCTCTTTTAACTCGTCATAATTTTCGACCTGGAGCGCGACGTGATGCAGGCCGACTTGTTTGTTTTTGACGGGATCAGCTTCAGGCGGCACCTCTAAGACGGCAAGATCGTGGTGTTGTTCACCCAAGGTGAAGAACACACCGCGTGGACGTTTGAGCCGGGTTACAACCTCAAAGCCCAGCACCTCAGTATAAAACTGTTCAGCACGTTTGAGATCACACGCCTTGAGCACCACATGGCCGACTTTTTTGGGATGAATCATCATTTCCCCTCCTGTCTAACCTGCATACCATGCGGCTCCTGGTGGCGTAAAGTTGTTGCGCACAGATTCTTATGGTTGACACAGGACAAAGCCTCGCGGTATCCCGAGCGTATAAGGGGGGGATCGGTATGACAATAAATGGTACGGGCTGCTATGTGTCCGCGGACGGACATGTGGTGGAACCAGCCGACCTGTGGATAACAAGAATGGACAGACGGTTTCGTGACCGGGCGCCGCGTGTAGAGTCTCGCCCGGATGCCGAACACTATATCACTGACGGCTTGTCTACCTTTCCTGTCGGACTTGAAGGCGCAACCATGGAAGACAAGATTGCCGGAGAGATTACCGCCGTGGTTGGACATCGGCACGGCGAAGCACGACCCGGTGCATGGGACCCCCAAGCCCGTCTCGTGGATCAAGACATGGACCATTGGTGGACTGACCACCATCGCGAGGGACCCAAGCTTGACGAAGCTCCGAGCACGTATTTCAAACGTCAGTTCTGGGCCACGTTTGCAGATGAACGGGCAGGCATTTTGACTCGAGAACTGTTGGGCGTGGACCGGCTGATGTGGGGCTCGGACTACCCGCATACTGAAGGAACTTTCCGGCATTCCCAGGAACAAATCATGCGCGACTTCATGGGCGTGCCTGAGCCCGAGGTGTATCAAATGGTCGTAGGTAATGCTGCCAGTCTATATGGACTCGATGTGTAGCAACACGTCCAGAACAGTTGATCAGTTATCTCAAATGAAGGAGGGCGTAAGCATGGAAATACATGTCACTGGTGGATATGTGTCTGCTGACGGGCATGTGGTTGAGCCGGCAGACCTGTGGACAACGCGGATGGATAAGCGGTTTCGTGACCGGGCGCCACGCGTGGAGTCCAAACCAGAAGCCGACTTTTACCTCATAGATGGGCTGGAACCTTTACCAGTTGGGCTCGAAGGTGTCTCGATGGAAGAGAAGATTGCAGGGGAGATTTTGTCGCCGCAAGGCAGTCGGCATGCGGATACGCGGCCTGGGGCGTGGGACCCGCATGCCCGATTGAAGGACCAAGAAATGGATCATCTGCGGGCTGAGGTCATGTATCCTGGGGTCGGGCTCTTTCTCAGTGCCGCCCCCGACGCTGAATACCAACGCGAGTGTTTTCGGGTGTATAACGACTGGCTGAGCGAGTTTTGCGCGGCTGCCCCAGATCGCTTCCTTGGTGTCGGCTTGCTGCCGATGCGAGGGCCTATTGAATGGGCAGTTGAGGAGGCTGAGCGTGTGGCCACAAAGGGCCTCAGGTCGGTGTCGATCCCATCTGAGGTTGCAGACCGGCCTTATCGGCTGGCCGAATACGATCCGCTGTGGGCAGCCGTTCAGGATTTGGACCTGCCGCTTTCCATGCATGTGGGGACAGATGAGCCATTCTATATGAAGGCGGACCGTATGGGGGTTGGCAAAGCTTTTGTTGACACCAAGATTTGCGCCCTTGAGCGAGCTATGGCGGATATTATCTGGGGCGCTGTCCCACAGCGCTATCCAAAACTAAGCTTTGTCCTGGCTGAGGGTGGCATTGGTTGGATCGCCTCGGTGCTTGGTAGCATGGATCATTGGTGGGCCGACCATCGAAACTGGATGGAACCGCGGGTAGATGAAGCCCCCAGCTTTTATTTTCGGCGCCAGTTCTGGGCTACGTTTGAGGATGATAGGGCCGGGGTCCTGACTCGCGAACTTATCGGTGTTGATCGTCTGATGTGGGGCTCGGACTATCCGCACACCGAGGGCACGTTTCCGTATTCTCAGGAGCAAGTCATGAAAGACTTTCTGGGTGTGCCTGAAGAGGAAGTCTATAAGATGGTGGTTGGTAATGCAGCGAGTCTTTATGGTTTGAGCGTGTAAGACGGCGGCGCCTATTGAGCCCCGACAAGAAATAGAGAGAGGAGAACCAATGGCGGAATCAGCAAAATCAGCGGAGCCTGGCATCTTTGAAATTATGTATTCAACCCGTGCTATGCGGCGGCTCAAACCGGACCCTATTCCGGAAGAGACGCTCAAGAAAATTGTGGACGCGGGCATTCGCGCACCGAGCGGCGGCAATATGCAGGACTGGGCGTTCATCCTGGTGCGGGATACCGAGCGGAAACGTTTTATCCGCGACTATTATTGGAATACGTGGCAGAGGATCATGGGTGAGCGTGGCATCCCCGACGGGATGCCACCATCTCAGCAACGTATGCTGGGTGCGGCTGCACACTTAGCGGCGCATTTGGATGATGCGCCTGCCTTGTTATTAGCGTGTGCCAAAAAAGAATACACGCCCTTGGCTGAGATGAAGAATGAGCGCGCCAACGCGGCGGTGATCCACGGCACGATTTATCCCGCAGTCCAAAATATTCTGCTCGCCTGCCGCGCCTTGGGAGTCGGGGCGACGCTTACGACGATACACTGTCTCTTTGAGGAAGAACTGAAGAAAAAATTCAACATTCCGGCCGACCTGGAAGTCTCAGCGCTTATTCCTATGGGGTATCCGCAAGGCAATTTTGGACCGGTCTCACGTGCGCCGGTTGAAGAGGTCATACACTGGGATATGTGGGACAACAAACAGGGCTAACGCACCGAGTGGAGGAAAAGGAGGGTCTGATGAGTGCTGCTGAAAACAAAAAGCTAATCCAAGATGTCTTTACTGCCTGGGCTGGCGGGGACGGTATGGCCTTTTTCAATACCTTAGCCGAAGATGTCCAGTGGACGGTGATTGGTACCAGCCCTGTCTCGCGCACCTACACCAGCCGCCAGGCATTCGTAGACGGGGCGGCCAAACCGCTGACTGCCAAACTGGCTGGGCCCATTCAGCCGACGGTGGTGAATATCATTGCCGAAGGGGACAACGTCGTTCTTCAGTGGGAAGGCAAAGCCACGACCAAAGCGGCCAAACCCTACAACAACAGTTATTGTTGGGTTATGCGGGTCGCGGACGGAAAGGTCAGAGAAGGCACGGCCTATATCGATACCGAGCTGGTAGCTGACTTGTGGCGGTCGTAATCCGGGTAGCGCGGGCGTCTCTGCCCGCTCCGAGCCAGGCACGAAGGCCTGGCCTACTCTGTCAGGGGCCAGGGCGTTTACGCCCAAATCACATCGTCATCCAGCATTGGAATGCCAAAAGCTGTCTTGCCCAAAAGCTCCAAGGTCTGGTCTGTACCAACGGGGTGGAATAGGGCGGCTCGTACATCCGGGTAGTACTGCTCCAAGGGAAAGCGCTTAAAATACGAGGCCCCACCAACGGCTCGTAAGGCAAGGTCTAGTACTCGTACAGCATTCTCCATCGCAACCGTGCGTGCCGCCACGCTCTTGCGCGACCACCTCTGGGGTTCTTCAATGTCGGCCTCGGCGACTGCCTTCCATAGCTTGGCACGTGCGGTTGCGATCAGCATGTCCAGCTCGCCGACTTTGTTATACACGCTGGGCAGATGACTCATGGGTTTGTTGAGCGGGAAGCGTGGCCGCTCACGCATGAACTCGACCACAAAGTCTCGGGCGGCGACAGCGATACCAATATACGGCGCGGAAATAGTAAACGGCGCTCTTAGAAAGAGGTTGGTGATACCGCCACGAGTAAAGGCCGGTCGTTGAAGCGTCACTGCTGACTCCGGCACAAAAACATTCGTGAGCTCGGTACCCCGCGACGCAGTGGCGCGCATGCCCATGGTATACCAGTCGTCCTTGAATGTGAGGCCGGGCGTGTCGGGCGGAATGAGGAAGGAGACAATCGTTTCGCCCTCAGGACCCTCTTGCCACAGTGCTTCGCTGAAATAACGATCCAGGGCAATGCTCTGCGTACTGAAAATTTTGCGTCCACTGACCCGCCAGCCGCCATCAACCCGCTCGGCGGTAGCGCGGGGACGCAAGACTGGCGGGGCGTTATCGGGCTCGGACGCCGAACCACCGCAGATCAACCGTTCAGCAGCGATTTGGCGGAGTATATCCGCCCGTTTGGAGTCTTGAAACTTACGCCATAGGTCGATCAAGAGGGCGACAGCATTAAAGTGCATATTAATAGCCAGCGCGGTCGGACCACAGCCCTGGCCGAGGCGTTCCTGGGCTTTGATCCGTTCCCGCCCAGCTCTTCGGGGATGGTCATGATCGTGTAGCCGCTGTCCTTGAGCCGGGCGTAATTTCCATGAGGAAAAGACCCATCTTTATCATGCTACGCTGCACGCTGGGCAAAGTCATCGGCCAGCGTTGCCGCAAGATCGATAAATCGTTGCTCGCGTGTTGTATGGAACTGATGCATCATTATCTCCATTATCCGCTGTATCTGGCGGTCTTAGCGAATCTGCTTTCTCAGTGTCAAACTCTACAAACTCTATCAGCCTCGGCCCCTGCTTTGTCATATGTGACAGCCTCTTGCATTCTGACTGGTTCTCACGGAAAAGATCTACACAGCAGTTTAGTTGGACAAGAAAGAAGAGGAGGGATTATGAAACTCTACCGCTCGACCATGTTTGTTCCAGGCAATCGGCCCGATTGGATAGACAAAGCCCCAAAGTACGGTCCCGATGCGCTGATGTTAGATCTTGAAGATGCCGTTCCCATTGCTGAAAAAGTCACAGCAAGGCAAATCGTACGCACGGGCATTGAACGCTTACGCGGCAGGGGGGTGGGCGTCTTTGTCCGCCTTAACGGTGTGGACACCGGCCTGACGGGCGAAGATGTCGAGGCCGTTGTCACCGAGGGGCTTGACGCGGTCGCTGTGCCTAAGCTGGAGAAGATTGAGGAAGTGCTCAAGGTTGATGCCTGGCTGGAATTGTTTGAACACAAAGCCGGACTCCGCATTGGCTCGACTGAAATCATGGTTCTGCCCGAAACCGCACGCGGCATCATGGATTCTTATAAGCTCGCCACAGCATGTCCGCGCGTAGGCAATCTCATTGGCGGCGTAGGCGCCAGATCGGGAGATGTGACCAAGGCCATTGGCTATAAGTGGACGCGTCAAGGTCTCGAGACACTGTACCTAGCCTCGCATATTTTATTAGCCGCCCGTGCCGCAGGGATTGAATATCCGATCGGTGGCGGTTCGCTTGAGGTCGGTGATATCGAGCTGGTGCGTTCGCAGATCCAGCGTGGACGGGAGGTTGGGTTTCGGGGGTGTCTCCTGATTCATCCTTCTGCTGTCCCGATTGCGAATGAGATCTTTTCACCCTCGCCAGAAGAGATAGAATGGAACAAAGGTATTATGCAAGCCATGGCCGACGCCGAGAAAGCAGGCAAAGCAGCCGTGACATATGACGGCATGATGATTGACTACGCCCACGTCCGTAACGCGCTTGAGCTACTGCAACAAGCCGAGTCGTTTGGGATTGAGGTCGGTGAGTATGCCGACGTAAAGGCGTTGTAGGTAGGGATGGGACGCGAATAAGATATAACAAATTACATGGAGCATGCTGTCCGCATCCCTGCTCCACCCCTCCAGAATTCCCGTCTCTATGGGAATGACATTCCTTACCGTGTCATACCTGTGAAAGCAGGTATCCAGGTGTGTGGGGTCACACGGAATATTGTGAGTGCATCTCAGAGAAAGAGGTAAACGTGCGATTTGCAGGAAGCGTGCATAGAGATGGGACGTTCCGGCTAGCCGTTATCCCTACCCTTGATGTCATGACACAAGGGTATGCACGTAAAGAAGCGTTCGAGATGATTGCAGATTTGGTGGAGACACTGGCCGATAAACACGGATTTTCTGTTATCGTCCAGCCAGGGAAGAGCGGCACCTTTGAAGTGAGCTCTTCAGACACGCGAACTACGGTCGGCTTACTTCTTCAGCGTCAGCGGGAACCGAGCGGCCTTTCGTTAGCGCAAGCAGCGAAACGCCTTGGCGTCAGCTCCAGAAATGCGTATGCACGCTATGAACAAGGGGCCTCGGTTCCGACAGTGGAGAAGCTGAATGGGCTGCTCCACACGGTAGCTCCCAACAAAGATTTTGTATCGACCGAAAGCCAAGTTAACACAAACGTATAGGCTGCTTCATTTCATCCTATTCCGGCGGGTGATGCTACGCCCGCGCAAAATACGATCGTGCTCTCCCCAACGCTATGAGCGGGAAGTAGTGGCGGTACATATTGTAGTTGATCATAAAGCCGCGCTGGAGTTCGGTCCCCTGCATAAAGCGTTTTTTCATTACTTGAACCTGCATATTCGTTCGTACGCCTGTGCCGTAGCCGGGAAAACCAGTGCCGGTGTAATAGGGTTCATCCCAAGTGCCGTCTTGTTGAGTACGTAGGAGATAGTCGAGTCCTTTACGAATCGGGGCATCAAATGCGTGTCCGTCTATGGAGAGTAACGCTATGAGTGCCCAGGCGGTCTGGGAGGCCGTACTCGCACCTTTGCCGCGCAAACGGTCGTCCATATACGAGGCGCAGGACTCACCCCAACCGTCGTCTTCGTTCTGATGATCCGCAATCCACTGGCCGGCTTTGTGGACATAGGCCGCGCCCATATCTTCGCCAATAGCTTTGAGGGCCGGCAGGACCGCAGCTGTGCCGTAGATGTGATTGACGCCCCAGCGGCCAAACCAACTGCCTTCTGGCTCTTGGTCCGCCAGCACATAAGCCAGGGCACGGGCAATGGCAGGATGAGATTTATCGTAGCCTAGTACACCGAAGGCTTCGAGCACGTGACCGGTCACATCGACACTGGGCGGATCGAGCGCTTCGCCGAAATCACAGAACGGAATTTTAGTCAGCAAATCTTTGTCGTTGTTTTTGTCAAACGCGCCCCAACCCCCGTTGTCCGACTGCATGGCTAACACCCAGGCTTTTGCGCGCTCAATCGGCTCGTCAAATCGTGTATCGCGCGTGTCCCCAGGACTCTGCTCTCGCAAATGCGCCAGGACGATCAAGGCCACTGCTGTATCGTCGACGTCTGGATAAGCGGCATTCTCGCGCTCAAACGCCCAGCCGCCAGGCTTTGCGGTCGGAACTTTTATTTGCCAGTCGCCTCCGGTGCTGACTTCTTTATCCAAGATCCACTGTAGCGCGTGCTGCATGGATTCTGACTGTTGGACCTGAAAGCCACAATCGACCATGGCCAGCATGGATAAGAGTGTATCCCAGATGGGTGATTCACTGGCTTGAATATGCAAACTCCCGTCGCGTTCGTACGACCACTGGTCGTCGATCGCGGAGAGACCTTTGGCCACGACAGGATGCGAGAGCGGATAGCCTTCAATATTAAGGGCCATTAGGCTGTAGATCCACGGTGGCTGAATCCCGCCCCACGCTCCGTCTGCGTCCTGGTGCCGAATGATCCATTCCAGACATTGCCGAACTGCAACTTCGCGACCCGTTGTAAGACCGAGTTTTTGATACCAATGCAAGAATGCATTTGCCGTAAAAAAGAACACTGGCCAGAAACCCGGACGTGACGGTAGGTCACAATTCATTCGCGCGCGGCCATCCGGAAAGAGTTCGTCTAACCGGCATTCCGGAGGCAGTGGGCGGACGACGTGCCGAGCGGACAGAATGGTCAGCGGCAGAATTGTTGCCCGTGCCCAGGAGGCAAAATTATAAATGCTGAAAGGAAACCACTTGGGAAAGAATACCACTTCGGGCGGAAGATTTGGGGTCTTGTCCCACGGCCATTCACCGATCAGGGCGAGCCAGTAGCGCGTGAAAACGCGGATCTCACTGAGGCCTCTATGGGCAAAGATCCATTCACGGGCTTTGCGCAGGCGGCCGTCGTCTGGAGCAAAGCCGTTTGCGCGTAAGGCAGCGTAACATTCAACTGTTGTATTAATGTCACCGTCTGGCGCGTCGTAATAGATTTCCCACGAGCCGTCCTCGCGTTGCGCATTGAGCAGGGTCTGAACAATCTTCGGTTTGTGCGGATGTTCATAGCTCAGGAAGTGCATGGCCAGCAGCCACTGGGCTTCCATGCAGCAGTTGGACTGCAGCATGCCGACCCAGTAGCCCTCTTCGGCCTGCTCGCGGTACAGCCAGGCTGTAGCGGCGTTAATGCCTTCGTCCAAGCTTAGTGTTGCGTCCCGTGCGGCTATCGTGGCTGACATAATCGGATCATTCCCTCTCGTCCCCTCGGGTGGTAGTTTCGTCGCAGATTATTGCATAGGGATGGGCAGGCTTCTAGCTGACCGCATTGCTCCTAAACCGCAGTGAGGCATAACATGCTGGACGGTCAATGCAAAAAGGGGAGGCCATTATGGAGACACTAGACGCAGCGGAAATATTTGAACTGTATACATTTCAGACGCGCAACATTAACGAGGGCGAGAACAAAGCCCATACCAAGGAGGGCGCCCAAGCCTTGGGCTTTCGGGGATCGATTGTGGGAGGTGCGCTGGTATACGGGCAGATGATCCGCCCGCTGATTCAACGCTACGGTGAGCAGTGGCTCGGCTGCCATTGGTTTGATCTGCGCTTCAAATCTCCCGCTTATGATGATGACTGGGTCACATCGTCCATCACTCCGGATACGGACAGTGGCCAACAACACGCTTTTTCAGTCAGAGCGACAAACGAAGCCGGACAGGAACTGATTGCCATGCGAACCTACATTCCTGATACACCTCCTGCGGTGGACGCCTTGGCAGGACTCGAACCGATAGACTGGGAAGGCGAGCGTGTAGAAGGCAGCTGGGAGCGGATGGAACTCAACAGACCGTTTCGGCGCTTCCGCTGGAAGCTGAGCCTATCGCAGCAGTTGGGCTATTGTGAGCGGACGCATGAAGATGTGGCCATCTTTTGTGAGGGCGCGACCCCACCGGTTCATCCTGGTCTGGTCATGGCGCACGGCAGCTTTGCCGTCCAGCATCAATTCGTTATGCCATTTTGGATACATACCGGAAGTATGATCCTGACACGTGGGATCATCCGAGTCGGAGATGAGGTGGAGCTCCGCTGTGTGCCGATCGAAAAATGGAAGCGTAAAGACAATGAATGGGTAAAGTTTTACCAGGTCTATGTGGTGAACGGTCAACCCCTGGTCGAGGTCTGGAAGTCGTCGATTATTACATTCGTGCCGCGTAGTCAGCCTGCATAAAAAAGACACAGTTTACCCCAAGCTGGTCCTAAAATGGCACCCATTCCAGACGAAACAGCCGCGTTCGACAGCCGTGAGCTTAAAGCCCGGGCAAATCCGATCAAAGTGGTTTCGATGGCAGGCTATATGAAAACAAACATGCTGTTCTACGGCGTATACAAGCCCGGTCGCGAAGAGATCGCCGCCCTTGTTGCCGAAATTTGCTATCACGATGGACGCGTGGATCGATGCTGAGGATCTCTGGGTTCGGTGCAGCGGGCTGCTCTCCCAAATCCGTCACAAGCGGGAAACTGACGCGTACCGGTCGTTTGTCTACCGTCGGAAATGCGCGCATGAGACCGAGTTCTTTATTCGTAAAAAGCCATAGGCTGGGCGCTGCGGCATCATTCATACACTGTGCCTGGGCGAGTGCTGAGATTCCTTCATGACAATAAAGACACACTCAGCGGTCTGAGCTCTCGAGAAGGTGCAAAGGTGCTACGCCGAAGGGGCTATCCGATATAATACGGACCCTGGGTGAATCTTGCTGGGACTTGCTGCGTCTATAAATATAGAGTCCCGCTTTCGTTTTTCTCCATAGAGAAGTGGGACATCCTACCCCTGGCGGGTAGGGTCTGGTCTCCTTTCCTCCTTATCCGCCCAGGGGGTTTTTTCAACCCGGCTCCCAGTGAACAGTCTTCCGTGTACGACAGGTTGACGTCCTTCATATCTTTTTGCTTTGTTGCTGACACAGTGGTGGCGAGTTGGATGGGTCGGATGAGTTGGGCGAATTGGGCAGTGGAACCACCTCCGCATGGAGAAGAGAGGGCAGGGTTCTCCAAACGGGCAATTGTTATGGGGCGCTCCTCATCTTGTTCGGCCTGCCCGCGCTTAGTCGAGGTGATGACCTGAGAGATCTGAAATAGGTGTTCGACTTAGGCATTAAAGCCCTGAACGCGCGCAGGTTATCTCTGTTGTCAACGACGTTTGATTGTCGCTTGTCTGTCCATGCGCCGCATACGCCGGCGTTCCCGGCCCTCAGCTAAATTGGATCTCCGACAACGAGGCAGTATGCGGGGGCTTCCCTTACGGTGGGTGTTAGCATACAAAACTTCTTGACAAATTCGGTGCCTTTTCTTTTTTTGCGCCCGGTGTAGTTATTGCGAAACCAGTGAGGGTTGGGTCTGTCCGCAACGAACAGACCCGTTATGGATACAGGCAGTCTGAGTAGGGAGAGTGATGAGGCGACGGCTATTAACTGTTGGTGCATTGGTCCTTTGTCTTCCGGTTTTCTGTTATGCGCAGAACTTGTATGTGAGCGGCTATCGTGAGCTGATGATGCGGACAGGGCCGAGCCGGGAGAATAAGATCATTGCTGTGTTGAAGACGGGGAAGGCGGTCAAGCTCATCCGTGCGACTGGCGACGACTACTATCTGGTTGCCCTGCCCGACGGCCGCGAGGGGTATGTCCTGAAAGACTATGTCACCGAGCAGGCACCGGCTGAGCACCGCGTGCAAATCCTGGAAAAAAAGGTGAGCCAGCAGGCCAAAGAGCTAGGGCGCCTGAAAGAGGTAAATGGTCGGCTGCAAGCCGCATATGAAGAAACGCAACGCAGCACCATAGACAGAGACACCCGGCTGCAGCATGTCACGGCCGAGCGCGATCAGCTCCGGGGAGACACCTCAGTCTCGACTTTTCTTGCCGGAGCTGGCGTCCTCCTTTTCGGCTGGCTGCTCGGCTGGACACGCCTCAGACTGCGGCGCAAGGTGCGGCGCCGCCAAGGGCTGACGCTATAGCGCGCCGTGTCCTCGACCGTCTCAATCAATCTGAACCGAGTGTAACGACTATCCTTGCCGGCCGGTTCGTCTGCCCGGTAATATCCATGTCTGTCTTGAGGGGAGGGGTTTTATAACCCTGTTCGCAGGGCTGGGATGTCCTGTATGCCGGTATGGCGGAATTGGCAGACGTTTAGACTTAAAATACAACTACGAGTGATATCACTGAGTGATATCTTGAACTACGCAGTAGGATTGGGCTGTTACTCTACGTGATTAGCCCGGCGGCGGTCGATCCTCTAGCACTCAGTCTCTCTGCTTCGCACAGGACAAGCATCACAAACCAATCATAGTTTTTGCGGCGTTTGTGATGCTGGAATCAGTCGGCCCGGCGATACCCCTCAATAATCACCGCAAGGAGTACCCTTGCCAAAAGGCCCCGATCCCGTTGTGCGCCACCATGACCGTGCCCGAGACCCCGGTGGCCATCGACGGCACGGCCGCCAGTCGCCGGGTCGCGATTGCGAGTAAGGGTAGGATCAGGAGAATCATGCCCCACTAGGGAAGAGTGGGAATGGGGACAGGCACCGACTGGAACAAAAATACCCCTCCGTCAATCGTCCCGGCATATAGATTCATTCCACCGGGAGCAACCGCGAAGGCTAAGACTACTGGCCTGGTCAGGCCAGTGTTCATCTCCGCCCAGGTCGCACCTGCATTGATACTCTTGAACACCCCTCCTTGCGTCCCAGCATACAGGAAATCGGAATGAGTCGGATCCATAGCGAAGGAGCGGACGACGTTGGTCCGGCCGGCGTTCATCGCCGTCCAAGTCGCGCCTCCGTTGGTACTCTTGAACACACCTTTTTGCGCACCAACATACACGATGTCGGAATCGCTCGGGTCTATGGACAGTGCGAAATGTTCGTCGATGGGTACCAGGCCGGTCTTCACTGCCGCCCACGCAAGGCCTCCATTGGTAGTCTTGAATACTCCACGACTCGTCGCGGCATACACGATGTCAGGGTTGGTGGTATCCACGGCTACGGCCTGGATGAATGGAACTGCGGGGCCATTCGTCGTCCATGCATTCAGGCCCGCGTAGGCAGGCGGGTTACGCATAAAGACGGAGACCAGGCTACGCACCACGCATCCGCACCACACAGCCATGGACGGCAAGTCAGCCGGCCTAGGTGTAACAGGCAAACGCGGGTGCAGCGGCACAAGGTGGGGTGGGGTCAAGCAAATTGCATGAACGATAACAGCCGCACGAAGCATAACAGACTCCAAGCAACGCAAAGCCGTCAGTTTATCCGTTCATACTTGAACCAGTTAATTGTCTCGCTACGGACACGGAACGATAGATTTTTCCATTGTGAAGGCTGCCCCGACCGGCGCGGCCCCGTTATGGCATGACATCAAAGGGCTCTGAGGACGAGAACGGTTCTGGGGCATCGAGGAACAGCGCCAGTTCCTTGGCGCACA
>CAZBUD010000052.1:0-32173 GCA_964495015.1 uncultured Enterobacteriaceae bacterium
TCCGGAAACGCTTAAAGCTCTTCACGTCTCACTGGTCAAACCAGTCGCTTACCTCACTTGCTAGAGTTGGGCAAAACTCATAGGGTCACTCTCCTCATGACCTCATCGTCTCCTTTAGAAACAGTGCTCAAGCGTGACCGGCTCATCGTTTTAGTCGGTCTCAGCGGTGTTACGGTCCTCGCTTGGCTCTATCTTGTCATGCAGGCTGGCCACATGTCTGACTCGATGCCCAATATGTCAAAAATGTCAGGGCCAGACACCATGCTGGCCAGTTTGCAGTTACGAGCCTGGATAGCGCAGGACTTCGTCCTAATGCTGCTGATGTGGGTCGTCATGATGATCGGCATGATGTTGCCCAGTGCCGCACCGATGTTACTTTTGTTCGCCATCGTCAATCGGAAATCCCGGCAGCAGGGCAATCCATTCGTTCCGACCAGCGCGTTTGCGCTCGGCTACCTGTTGATATGGAGCGGATTTAGCGTTATCGCGACCGTCTTACAGTGGGGCCTAGAGCGCGCGGCGCTACTCTCACCCATGATGGTCAGTACCAGTCCGCTGCTCGGAGGAATCATTTTGGTGGCTGCCGGCCTATTTCAGTGGACGCCGCTCAAACAAGCCTGTCTTACTCACTGTCGTTCTCCGATTGCGTTCGTGATGCATGGTTGGCGCCCGGGAGTCGGGGGAGCTATCCGGATGGGTCTGGAACATGGAGTCTATTGTCTGGGCTGTTGCTGGATTTTGATGGGTCTCTTGTTTGTTGGCGGCGTGATGAGTCTGGTGTGGATCGCCGTGATTACGCTCTTTGTCTTGCTTGAGAAGGTCGCTCCATTCGGCATTGTCATGGGACGGGTGAGTGGACTGCTGCTGGTCCTCGCGGGTCTCGCCGTCATGCTGCATAGCCGCGTATGACGGCACACATTTCGGTTTAAACCAACGTGTGTTTGACGTCAGCATTGTTGGGTCTCGTTCCCTGACTCATTCTCGCCATCTCCTCGTTGCTTCAACAGTCGCAGCGCTTGACTATCAGCCAGATTCATGACGTTATCTTTCCTTTGGCGTGCTCTTATTATGGAGGTGACTATGGCAAGTTTTGTCAGCGTTGGACAGCCGGCAGGCCATGTGGAAGGACCATCAAAAGTTACGGGCCAGGCCCGCTATACAGCAGATATTATGCTGTCCGGCTTGCTGTATGGCAAATGTCTGCGTAGCCCGTTTCCACACGCGCGTATTGTCTCGATTGATACGTCACAGGCAAAAGCATTAACCGGTGTGCATGCCGTCATCACTGGAGCCAATCTTCCAGATCGACGTATCGGCCGTTTCTTTTTAGACATACCCGTGCTCGCGCGCGACGTGGTGCGTTTTGTGGGCGAAAAGGTTGTCGCGGTCGCTGCAGAGTCCATGGACATTGCGGAAGAAGCGCTGACACTCATAGACGTTGAGTACGAAGAACTCCCGGCTGTCTTTGACCCACTCGAAGCAATGCAAGAAGAGGCACCGCGCGTGCATGCTGACACCAGTGAATACGCCTATCCGCCTATCCCAGATTTTCTTCATCCAGGTGATAACCGGCTATTCCCAGACATTCCCAACGTCGTTTCACAAGTATTGTATACCCATGGGGATATTGAGACTGGGTTTGCCCAGGCCGATCGCGAGTTTACCCATACCTTTAGGATTCCGCCTATCCACCAAGGCTATATTGAACCACACGCAAGCGTGGTCCAGATCGAGTCAAACCGCAAAGTCAATCTGTGGATCTCGAATAAGACACCGTTTATTGCCCGCGGCCAGTTCGCCGCTGCACTCGGGGTGACTGAAGAGCAAGTCTGCGTGAAGACCGCACCTATTGGCGGAGACTTTGGCGGCAAAGGTTCACTGATGGATAGCGTGGTGTGTTACCACCTAGCAGCAACGTCAAATCGGCCAGTGAAGATGGTCATGACGTATACTGAAGAGCTATTAGCCGGCAATCCGCGACACCCAGCCGTGATTACGCTACGATCCGGCGTGAGCGCCGACGGTAGGATCACCACACGCAAAGCCACGTTAGTCTTTAGTTGTGGTGCGTATAGTGCCTTCACGCCGTTGCATACCGTTCATGGTAGTGTCCACGCTGCGGGTCCGTATCGCATACCCAATGTCGAGATCGAAGCGCTCCGGGTTTACACCAACACCGTTCCGGCTGGCCATATGCGTGCGCCTGGTGCCCCTCAGGTTGTTTTTGGTGTGGAAAGCCATATGGACCGCATTGCCCGAAAGCTTGGCCTTGATCCACTAGAGTTCCGACTGCGCAATACACTGGTCGAAGGCGATGCTGCTCCGCTGGGCGAAAAATGGAAGAAAATCCGTTGTGCAGAGACCTTAGAAGCGGCGGCAAAAGAAGCTGGCTGGGATACAGAAAAAGCGCCCAATATTGGCCGTGGCATTGGCATGTATGATCGCGAGCCTGGCGCGTTTGGCCTCTCAAGCGCGACCTTGAGTATCGATGCTGATGCGAAGCTGACATTAATGACGGGCGCAGCAGATACCGGGACGGGGTCGTATACGATTCTGCAGCAAGTCGTGGCTGAGGAGTTAAAAGTGCCCTTGGAATCAATCTCAGTGTTTCAAGGTGATACCGACACCGCAGGCTGGGAAGTTGGGGCAGGCGGGAGTCGCCTGACACATATGGCAGGACAGGCCGCACTCTCCGCGGTGCGTAAATTTAAGGAAGGACTCAGCCTGCTTGCCGCTCAGCATATGGAGAGTCCACCGGACAAGGTCGAATACCAGAGTAACGGTTTCGCGAACGCAAACGGTCAGCGGCTTGAACTCACGACACTGATGACCGCCCTCGCCGGTCGAGAAGCACTGCCCTTGAGCTATACGGGCGAATATCTGGCCGAGAGTCCTATGGACGTGACCTCGTTCTGTGCTCAAGTAGCCGAAGTCGAAGTTGATCCGGATACCGGCCAAGTGACTCTGAAAAAACTGACCACCGCGCACGATGTAGGGACGATTCTCAATCCCCTTACCCACCAAGGCCAAGTCGAAGGCGGAGCCGTCCAAGGCATAGGGCAGGCACTGACCGAACATTTGATTGTGCAAGACGGTGCAGTGACCAATCTGCACCTTGGGGACTATAAACTACCCACCGCTATGGACATCCCGGAGTTAAAAACCGTGTTAGTCGAAAGTGACGTGGGACCCGCACCATACGCGGGGAAGGCCGTTGGCGAAAACAGCAATGTCGCCGTGCCGGCCGCAGTGGCCAATGCCGTCTACGATGCTGTTGGCGTCCGGCTTATGGATCTGCCGGTAACGGCAGAAAAGGTGTATGCCGGGCTGCGGGGAAAAGGCGGAAACGCATGAAAACCATTCAACTCCAAGTAAATGGCAAATCAGTTGAGCGAAAAGTCTCGGATAATACGCTACTGATCGACTTTCTGCGCAACGATCTCGATCTGACCGGAACCAAAGAAGGCTGTAGCGTCGGCGTGTGCGGGGCGTGTACGGTCTTGCTTGACGGCACCCTAGTGAGTTCGTGTTTAGCTTTAGCCGTTACTGCTGACGGCGGTGCCGTCACGACCATCGAAGGACTGGCTAACGGAGACGACCTGCATCCACTGCAAAAATCTTTTATAGAATATGGCGGCTTTCAGTGTGGAATCTGCACTCCTGGGCAGATCATGTCGGCCAAAGCCCTGCTGGATGAAAACCCGCACCCATCCGGAGACGAAATTCAGAACTGGATGATGGGTAACCTGTGTCGCTGTACGGGCTACTACAAAATCATTGAGTCGATTCAGGCTGTGGTGGACGGAAAGGTTACCGCATGATCTCGTTTGAATATGTAGAACCTGAGAGCCTGGAAGAAACGCTATCTTTGCTTGAACAGCACGGCGACGACGCCAAGGTCCTTGCCGGCGGAACCGGGCTCGTCAATTTGATGAAGCAACGCCTGGTTCAACCCGAGTATGTGATTGGTCTGCGAAGGTTAGCGGAAATACCTGGACTCGCCGAGATTCGCTCGAACGGTAATATCACAATTGGTGCGTTGTCTTCACATCATAGCATAGAAACGTCGGCATTGATAAAAAGCGAGCTACCTCTTTTGGCAGAAACCTTTCGGCATGTGGCCAGTTTCCGCATTCGGGCGTCTGCGACGCTGGGCGGATCGTTAGCACATGCCGATCCGGCTCAGGATCCACCGCCAGCGCTTCTGGTGTTGGACGCACGGATTCATGTCCAGTCCAACAAAGGTGAGCGGGTAATCGAACTCAACGACTTTTTTGTTGATTACTACGAAACAAAGCTCGAGCCCGAGGAACTCATCACAAAAGTCGTGATCCCGCTGCAGCCGGCTAATACAGGCACAGCCTTTCTTAAGTTCCTGCCTCAGACACATGACGATTATGCGACAGTTGCAGTAGCCACGCGGGTCACGCTTGATGGAGATAAAATCA
The DNA here is from genome assembly GCA_964495015.1 of uncultured Enterobacteriaceae bacterium. GTDB lineage: Bacteria > Desulfobacterota > Binatia > Bin18 > Bin18 > Bin18. Next base: position 4,449 of record CAZBUD010000052.1, read on the forward strand.
CTGAGGCTCGGGTTGCTTTGGGTGCTGCGGGAGTAACACCACTCCGGGCTACTCATGTTGAAGGCGCACTCCAAAGCCAAACGCCTACGCCTGATAGCCTCTATGATGCATCAGCCTTAGTCGCTGACGAAGTCGATCCCGTCGCGGACTTCCGAGGCTCACCGGAATACAAACGGGATATGGCAGTCGTTTTCGTCCAGCGTGCGCTTGTCCATGCTCTTGCACAGGCGAAACGATCAAGAGACAGCGCATGAACTTCGAGCATAGCTGTACGGTTCCAGTTGCGCGCGAAATCTTGTGGGCTTTTCTGATGGATGTGCCCCAAATGACGGCCTGTGTCCCGGGAGTAACCGATGTAATCGCGAATAGCGAGGATCAATATTCAGGACGAATGAAAGTCAAATTCGGTCCCGTTCGTCTCACTCTACTGGGAGAGGTACGCATCCAAGAGCGAGACCAATCGAATTGGCGCGCTGGCGGGAAAGCAGAAGCAAAAGATCGGCGTGTTGGCGGTGGCGTTCATATTAAGGCCCAACTCTCGTTAATTGAACATGACGGTCCGAGGACGGAACTATCCATTCAGACCGAAGCCCGCCTCATGGGCAAGCTTGGCGAATTCGGGCAATCCGTGATTCGGAAAAAGGCGGATAAGATCGTGGCCGAGTTCGCCCAGAACGTGGCGAAACATTTCTCGGCGTAGTAGACAAATTAATTTGTAGACTCCAGGATCCGAGACAATATAGTGGGCTCGGAATTTGGTTAAAAAGACCAAAAATCCGTTTCCTCTATCCACCATGCCGACGGAGTACGAAGAACATAAAGGCGGATTTCCGTCATATCTTCCGTGCCAAAACGTATACCTTCCCGTCCGAGCCCACTGCCTTTCACACCTCCGTAGGGCATATGGTCCGCCCGCCACAAGGGGGCGTCGCCAATCACCACGCCACCGACCTTCAATTCGTTCCACGCCTGCTCTGCCTCATCGATATCTCGGTTGAAGATCCCGGCCCGGAGCCCGGAAATGCTGTCATTCGCGTGAGCCAAGGCCTGGTTAAAATCAGAGAACGGATAACACCGCGACCGGCACATAGGCCTCATAAACAGACAACATCGGCATCCGCCGGAACGTTTTCGAGGAGAGTCGATCCAGCATAGTTCCCTCACGCTTCCCACCACACCAAAGTGTTGCGCCACGCTGAATCGCGTCCTCGATCCAGCCATGTAAACGGGCCGCTTCACTTTCGGATATCAGCGGACCAATAAAGCTATCCTCATCTTTCGGGTTCCTGCTCTTGAGATCGCGAAGCCGCAACGAGTTTGTCACGGAATGCGTCATATACCTGTTCGTGAATGAAGATGCGCTGGACCCCGATGCAACTCTGGAGCCCTTCCTTCGTTCCGAATAAAGATAAATAAAGGATGTTAGGTGCTTCTAAATGAGCCCGCCGAGAGAATCCGAAACGTGAGGAAACTGATAAGAAAAACTGCCGCCTAGCCTCTATTCTTGTCAGTTTGGAAATAGTTTAAAGGAAAGAGGTGGCGACAACGATCATTACCGCTAACCTAACCTGTTGCCGGCGAAGATCCACCATGCCGAGGCGACTCGTACTGCGCGGCGTCTCTTCTCTAGCTTAATAGCCAAATGCGCCCGCTGACCCATCCCGGACGCCCGCACGAACGGGTGCGCGGCGCAGAAGGCCAGCCTGTTGCCGGGTCAGTTCATCAGCGCGATCATTAGCAACTGCGGGTTAACAAAGCCCTATCTCCTCTCCTGTAAAAAACGCAGAGAGATAGGGCTTTGCCTATTTCACCTCCAGGGATAATGGATTGTGATTATGGGTACTTCTCTATAAATATTGCCAGTATTCATGTAGCTCCACATAACAACCATATAACCACTATATCAACTACCGTTTTATCCGTACATTTTTTGGATCGTAAAAGGGACGGAGAGAAGCACGTGCGGGGAGACGCTGTCCTGCGACTTCGACTTCATAGTGTCCTGACGCGATGTATTCGACGCTCACATCATCAGCATGATTGACATACCCGAGCCCAATGGCTGCCCCCGTCGTATGACCGAACATCCCGGAGGTGATAAAGCCGGCGATTTCATCGTCTCTCCAAATGGGCTCGTTGTGGTAGAGCAGGGCCTCAGGGTCTTCTAACGCAAACTGTACCAGTCGCTTTTTTACGCCGTTTCGCTTTTGTTCTAGCAACACCTCACGGCCTAGGAACTCACCTTTGCCAAAACGTACGGCAAAACCAAGACCAGCCTCTATAGGTGTATCTTCGTCGGTCATGTCATGGCCCCAGTGGCGATAGCCCTTTTCAATCCGCAACGAGTTCAGGGCATGGTAGCCACAGTGTTGTAATCCAAACGCTTTTCCTTCGTGGATGATGGCGTCATATATGGCTTGGGCAAATTCACTTGGGATATGCAGCTCCCAACCGAGTTCGCCCACATAGGTGATACGGACAGCGCGGAGCATAGCATCTGCAAAGTCAATGTCTTGCGAGGTAGCAAAGGGAAAGGTTACGTTCGACAGATCAGCGTCCGTGAGACAGCCTAGTAATGTACGGGAATTCGGACCCATGACACCCAGGACAGCGTAAGCGGAGGTAACGTCAGTGAGAAAAGCGTGCTCATCTGCTATGATATGGGACCGAATATATGAGAACGTCTTTGTTTGTGTTGCTGCAGCATCCACAATATAGAATCGGTCAGACTCCAATCGCGTGATTGTCACATCGGCCTCGATTCCACCACGGTCATTAAGGATTTGGGTGTAGACAACCTTTCCTATATTGACATCGATCTGATTACCGCAGATGCGGTTTAGTACCCTGACGGCATCCCGGCCCTGGAGTAGAAATTTACTGAAAGAGGTTTGGTCAAAGAGCCCGACGTTTTCACGCACAGCACGGTGCTCGGCGGCTGAGTAGTCAAACCAGTTTTGCCTCCCATAGGAATACTGGTACTGCGGCTCGACCCCTTTGGGTGCAAACCAGTTCGCCCGCTCCCAACCAGCGACTTCGCCGAAGCATGCGCCTTGAACAGCCAGACGATCGTGCAACGGAGACGTGCGCACCATGCGGCTCGTTTCATACTGCCGAAAAGGCCAGTGCATACCGTACAGTAAGCCGAGTGTTTCCGAGACACGCTTTTCCAAGTAGCGCCGATTGTTTTGAAACGGCATGTTGCGCCGAATATCAACGTCCCAAAGATCCATGGGCGGGTATCCGTGGGCTATCCATTCGGCCAGGACCTTGCCTGCCCCGCCTGACGATTGAATACCAATCGAGTTAAAGCCGGCGGCTATATAATAATTTTTCAGCTCAGGTGCTTCTCCCAGATGGTAGCGATCGTCCGGGGTGAAGCTCTCGGGGCCATTGAGAAAAAGCTTGATACCGGCCGTTTCTAGGGCCGGCATACGAAACATGGCTTTTTTAAAGACGTCGTCAAGGTGCTCCCAGTCCTCACCAAAAGTCCCAAAGGCAAAGTCCTTTGGAATAGACTCTCCTCCCCTCCCCCACGGTTTGGCGTGTGCCTCAAAAAATCCAGCCAAGATACAGCCGACCTCTTCTTTGAAATACGTCGCGCTATCGGGATCGCGCAGCGTGGGTAATCCGGAGGCGACGCCGTCAATCTGCGCAGTCACAACGTAATAATGCTCAGCCGCATGCAGCGGGATATTCACCCCAGCCACACGGCCGATCTCACGCGCCCACATACCAGCACAGTTCACGACGAACTCGCATTCGATATCGCCGGAATCAGTTGTGATGCCGACGACTCTACCGTTCCGTTGACAAATACGGGTCGCCTTCAGATTCTCGAAAATCTGGGCCCCGAGGAGTTTTGCGCCTTTGGCATAGGCTTGGGTTGTGTCTGTCGGGTTAGTCTGTCCGTCGCCTGGCAAGTATACCGCCCCTACAAGATCCTTGGCGTTCATGAGTGGCCAGAGATTCGCGGCTTCGTGTGGCGTGATGACCTCGACCTCAAGGCCAAAACACTTGGCCATGGATGCTCCGCGTTTCAATTCTTCAAACCGTTCATTATTGTTCGCAATAGAGAGAGAGCCGGATTGTTTGAAGCCGGTTGCCTGCCCGGTCTGCGCTTCCAGTTGGGCGAGCAGCCCGGTGGTGTATTGGGCGAGCTTGGTGAGGTTTTGCGTCGCGCGCAGTTGGCCGACAAGGCCAGCCGCATGCCAGGTCGTACCACTGGTCAGGCTTTTGCGTTCGAGCAAAACAACGTCGGTCATGCCCAGTTCGCACAGATGATAGGCGACACTACAGCCAATAATACCCCCGCCAATTATAACTACCTGTGCGTGCTGGGGAATCTGCATAACACGTTACCTCTGCCTCTTTGTGGCTAGAACGTTGTGAGGTTAAAACTGTAGCAAATCTGTATCATTGAACAAGGAAGTGGAAGAGGGTGAGTGTTGGGGAGAACTGGAATTATTGATTATGACTATAGTCTCTTTCTAGGATACTTTCTAGCCATCCGTTGAATCTACCGTTACAATACATCTTTAACGCACAGCCTCGAGCGTTTCATCAATGCACCACTCAAGCGAATCGACCAGCTACGCTTGGCCACAGCCCGTGGCCCGTCGGTGCGGGCCAGCGCCAAGACTACGACACACGCTTGAGCAGCGACCATTAACACCGCCGGAGATGGCGCACGGCATCGACCTCCCTATCCACGATATGCGCGACGGTCTTGGCCACCCCCACGCTTGCGAGATACTTTAACGTGCGACTCAATTCCGCAAAGTGCGCACCGGCTGCAACGGCCGCTCTCGTCAACTGCTATAGACGCCCTGCCCGGCTCGGAGCCCTAGGAGGAATAGCCTTTTATCCACCCTCACCTCAGTCCTCCCCCACCAGCCGGCGAGGAAGTAAATCGGATTCCCAAAGAGGTTGCCTATTTTTGCTATAGAGAACCGCAAAGTCACACGCGCCCTCAACACCTGCAGACGCGCTCGCGCGGGGAAAGGGCCTACTGTCACGTCTAAGTCGAAACTGTGCGTCGTGTTGTCACCATTCCCGCTCGACAAGCTCACGCCGAAGGGAAAAGGAGGAGGCCGACAAGGCCCGTTCGTGCTTAGTCCCCTCGAAACCTGTCCTCAGCTAAGTCGAAGGGCATGAACGCGCCACCATGCACAACTTCAACGGAGACGTAACACTACACGGTCACAACATGTGCAAACGTGTCAGCCGACGCCGCCTGACATGCACGCGCATATGCTTCGGGTAACTGCTCCCGTAACAGACAGCCTGCCGCGAGGAACTCGAACAGCTCGCCGTAATGGTGGATCTCTGTAGGCGATGTCCGGCGCATGATGTGCCACGGCTGGAGTTCAGACGCCTCAGCAATCCCCATCGCGCCCATGATTTCGCACACGCTCGCCAGAGTGCCACGCTGAAAATTCGCAATGCGGCCGCTTTTTAAAGATGGAACCAGCCCGGCTACTAATTGGGGATTTTGTGTAGTAATGCCCACCGGGCAATGGTTGGAGTTACAGCGCAGGGCTTGGATGCAGCCCAGCGCTAGCATCATACCGCGTGCGGAATTGCACACATCTGCACCTAGCGCGAGTAGTTTTACCATCCCAAAGCCGGACGTGATCTTGCCACTTGCGCATACCCGAATGCGATCGCGCACAGAGTAACCGACCAAAGCGCTATGGACAAAGATCAACCCTTCAATCAGGGGCGAACCCATATGGTTCGAAAACTCTAGCGGTGCAGCTCCCGTTCCGCCTTCCCCGCCGTCAACGGTAATGAAGTCCGGGGTGATATTAGTCTGATGCATGGCTTTACAAACGGCAAGGAACTCACGACGCTTGCCAACGCACAGTTTAAAGCCAACTGGTTTTCCACCGGAGAGATCTCGCAATTGCGCAACAAATTCCAAGAGCTCAATCGGCGTAGAAAAAGCCGAATGCCCTGGAGGAGACAAGACGTCTTGGCCAAGCGGCACCCCGCGAATTTTTGCGATCTCGGGAGTCAATTTTGCGGCGGGTAAAATGCCGCCATGTCCTGGTTTTGCCCCTTGGGACAATTTGATCTCGATCATCTTAACTGATGGTCGCTGCGCGTTGTCTTGAAATCGCTCAGGCGAGAAGCCTCCGTCGGGAGTACGGCAGCCGAAATAGCCCGTCCCGACTTGCCAGATCAGGTCTCCACCGTTTTCTAAATGATACGGACTGATACCGCCCTCCCCGGTGTTGTGCGCAAAATTTCCTATTTTCGCACCCTGATTTAAAGCCAGAACCGCATTCTGACTGAGCGAGCCAAAGCTCATGGCCGAGATATTTAGCAGGCTGGATGAGTAGGGTTGTGAGCAATCCGGCCCACCTATTGCCGCCCGCAAATCTGTGGGTTCGAGGTGGAGAGGCACGAGAGAATGATTCACCCACTCATAGCCAATGCTATACACTTCTTCCTTGGTCCCAAACGGAATAGTGTCTCGTACCTGCTTGGCGCGTTGGTAGACGAGAGAGCGCTGCTCCCTATCAAACGGCACCCCGTCGGTGTCACTCTCGATAAAATATTGGTAAATTTCCGGACGAATCATTTCCAGCAGATAGCGGCCGTGGCCCAATACAGGGAAATTCCGCAGCACAGCGTGTACGGTCTGGAAGTAATCATACAGACCGACGAGGACAAATGGACCAAGCATGAGCCACAGCCAGGACGCCGGAGGAAAAACGATAACGTTCACAACAAACAGTCCGACCAAGACGACTAACACTAGAAGAAAAAGTCTGCGCATATGGTTCCCCCCGGTTGGTATTCCATTCTCTTTATACTCGACAAGTAATAGTGGCGAGACGTTCGGTCAGTTTCATGTTTTCACGATAATCATTAGGCAGGGCCTACAGGACAGGTCTGTCAGCAGTAAACGCCTCGTCTAAAACACTCCCGAGCTGGGTTGAGTCGTCACATCGCAGTCCTTTACAGGCACACGCCTCGGGAAGTTTGCACCAACCCGGGTTGGAAAACGTGAGGTCACTATGCTCGCCAAGTTGGACCTGCTGCTTCCACTTGATGAGTCCGTAGTCGTGATCTTCCCAGATCATGACTACAACATTCAGACCAAGCCGACGAGCCGTCACTAAATCGTGGATATTCATGAGCACCCCGGCATCGCCGCAGCTGAAGAGCACATTGCGTTCCGGATTGACAAGCTTAGCCGCCATTGATCCAGGCAGGGCAAAGCCCATCGAACAGAAGCCATTCGATAGAAGGCAGGTATTCGGTTCATCATACTGTTAGTAGCGGGCGATACACCTCTTGTGTAAGCCAACATTAGACAGCAGAATATCGGCAGGCCCTAGAAATTGGCGGACCTCGGATAAGACCTTATGGGGCTTCAGGACGCAGGTTGCGATTTCATTTTCATGCTCTGCAAGATCTACCAAGATCCTTGCCCGCGTCTCCGTATAGGCGCTGATCTCAAACCAGGGAGATCCCTGCCCTAGCCGTTCATTGAGCTGCCACAAGGCATTGGCAACGTCAGCATTAATCTCGACCTCAACGGGATATTGCTGGTCCACTTCAGCTGGTAGAAAATCGAGTTGAAGAATTTTTTTAGGCTGACCAATATTCCAAGAACGGGAATGTTATTCCACTAAATCGTACCCCACGGTGATGACCAGGTCCGCCTGCTCAAAGATATGCACCCCGCAGTCCTAGGCCTGTAGCCCAACGGAGAACAGGCGGTGCTGATCCGTTCGAGACAGCGCGCCCTTGCCCATAAAAGTGTTGAAAACAGGAATGCCAATATTCTCAGCAAAGTGCTTCAGCTGTTGGCAAGTACGTTTTCGAATGGCACCACTGCCCGCCAAAGTAACGGGGCGTTTTGCCTGTTCGATAAGTGCCATGGCTTGGTCAATAATCTTTTCATCTGGAGCGGGACGACGGAGCTTGTGGAACGGCAGGGCATGGTTTATCGACTCTTGTGTAGCGATATCTTCGGGCAACTCTATATGGCATGCCCCGGGCTTTTGGGTCTCAGTCAGCTTGAAGGCCTCCCGAACCACTTCCGGAATATTGTCCGGATGAACAACCTGCTGCACCCATTTGGTGAGAAGTTTGAACATGTCCAGGACAGTCATGGCTTGGTGGGACTCTTTGTGCATCCGTTTGGTATCCGCCTGGCCGGTGATCACAACCAACGGGGCTCGGTCCATATTGCCATCGGCCACGCCCGTCACCAGGTTGGTCGCTCCAGGACGGAGCTTACCGAGACAGACTCCGGCCCTGCCAGTCAGGCGACCATAGACGTCCGCGTTTTCTTCGCCAGACAAACCAAAGATCTACTCAACACCCTCGTTCTCAAGGCATTTAACAAGAGATCAGATGCTTTTATTCCTCCTTTTTCGATCACCGCTCCGAAATGCGTTAGGGCTTCGGATTGCCCCTATTCGCCGATATTGGACGCTGATCAGGACCGGATGGTTCCATATGTCCGGCATATCCAGAAGATTAATTGGAAATCAATTTCGGTACTCGTCTCCGCAATCACCAATAGACTGAAACATATCGTGAGATTTACCCAGTACGGCCCGCATGTGGCCGTGGGCTTCGTCATTGAGAGCAAGAGGAAGCGAGCAGGCATTATCGTCTCGGTGTTCCGAGACGCCGAGACGCGTGCCGAGGATCACTCCTGCGACTGTGGGTTTATCCAGAATATAACGAGTAGCCACATTGGCTATGCTGACGCGGTACTGTTCTGCAATCAGTTTGAGACAGCCGAGTAGCTCTTGAAAGAGTTTCCAACCACCCCAGGCATTGATCATCTGTTTATATTTCTGTTGGCTGGCTGTCTTGAGCGACCACCGACCAGGTTCGGGGCGTCCCAGATAGTACTCGGACAATAGTCCACCGCAGACCGTTCCATAGGTCAAAAGCTGAATGCCATGCTCCTGACAAAACGGGATCATGGCGATCTCTGGACGGCGATCCACAAGGGAAAACTGGACCTGGTTGGAAACAATTTCGATCCCGTGCTCAGTAATAGTTCTGAGATGCTCGGTATCGAAGTTGGTCAAGCCAAGATGGCGAATCTTGCCCTCCTTTTTAAGGTCGGTCAAATGTTTGAGCGCATCGAGGTATCGATCATCATCGTAGTCCCACCAATGGAACTGCAAGAGATCCAGCCGTTCAACATCCATACGGCGCAGGGAAACGGCAATATTACCCTCTACTACCTCTCGGGTCATACGTCCGGGCCTGGGGACCCATTTAGTCAATGCTTGGATCCGTTCCAAAGAATCCGCACCACGAGACTGCCTCAGCTGAGACCGAAATTCTCCGATAAAATCCTCAGCCGGGCCGTAGTGGTCAGCCAGATCCCAGGTAGTGAATCCAGCGTCGTGATAGTCGGACATCTCTTGAACGGCGGCCTTGGTATCAATGTGACCGTGACCACCAGCCACCTGCCACAGGCCGTTCAGCATGCGACAGATATTGAGACCGGGTGCGAACTGTAATCGGCTTGATTCTGGAAGTGACATCGGGTGCCGTCCTCGTTTTTCCTCAAGACTCTCCACTTAGAAGTCATAGCGTAGACGGGTCCCAAAAGACAATCATTTGTTCTCGCCGTCTGGCGGGAGCAGGATAATGTTCTAGCCAAGAAGGACAACGGCAATACCTGCAATCCCCAACGAAATACCTGGCAGCTACCGCCACACGTCCTGCTCCCGCCAGACGAACAGGGCCAATCCAATCGCGCCCACGGCTTTGGCGTACACCACAAGCGTTACGGAATAAGACCAAAAGGAACAGACGCTACCGCAAAAGCTGGCGGCTCCAACGAGTGCCATGCTCGAAACCATACAATCGGAACTTAAAAAAGATACGGCCGAAGGTCGCGGGAATGGACTCAGCATGGAGGATGTAAAGAAGGCCATGTCGCACCCTAAGGCAGCCGAAGTCATAGGAACCCTGATGGAGCGCGAAGCCCCCTCGGTGCAGCAGGTTCAGCGCGCTCCAGACTTTACCCTGCCGTGGCTATCACAGCACGACGAGAGTCAGGGCCAGAGCATGACGCTGTCGGATCATTTTGGCAAACGTCCAGTTGCACTGATCATCGGCAGCTATACCTGACCGCCATTCCGGGCCCAGGCTGGGACCCTGAATAACATCTACACCCCGTATAAAGACCGCGTAGATTTCTCTGTTGTCTACCTCCAAAAGATTCATCCTACAGACGGCTGGCAAGTCAGCGAAAATGAGAAAGACTGCGTCTTATACCAGCGGCATCAGTCTCTAGAGGAGCGCGTGGAAGTGAGCCAGACGTGCATTTTCAAGCTCGCCTTAAAAATGCCAGCGGTGGTGGATGAAATGGACGATGCCGTAGCCAAAGCCTACGCGGCAATGCCCGAGCGGTTGTATTTGATTGGTCTCGACGGAAAAATTGTCTATAAAGGCGGCATGGGACCCGTGTCGTTTCGTCCGGAGGAATGGCAGCAAGCCTTAGAAACATATGTAACCAGGGCATGACGACCGTTCTCTTTTTATGCACGGGTAATTATTACCGCAGCCGGATTGCCGAAGAGGTTTTTAATCACCTGTGTAGTCAATACCGAATCAAGGCCGAAGCGGTGTCTCGCGGATTGGGACTCCGATGGCCAAACCCGAATAATCTTGGGCCAAGCTCAAAAAATGCGGTAAACTTTTTGGTTACGATGGGTATTGAGATCGTCTCGAAAGACCGTTTGCCGCAGCCCTGCAGCAGCACTGATATGCAAGCCGCGACGCGGATCATCGGCATGCAGGAAGCCGAACATCGCCCGCTCTTATTTTCGAAATTCTCGGACTGTCCTTCAGAAAAAGTAGAGTTTTGGGATATCGGCGACGTGGGTGTTATGGATGTCCAAGAGGCATGTAAGCAGATATATGCTCGGGTTCAGGGATTGGTTGAGTTAGTTTCGTAAAGAGAGGAGACCATCGTGGGTGAAATCGTTGCAGTCGCCGTTGTCAGTCATGTCCCAACCATCATGCTACCCGAACAGACACGCATGAATATGGGTGGCAGCACGGACACCTCTATTGCCACCGGTATGCAGGCCATCCCTAAGGGACTGAACACCACGAAACCGGACACCTTGGTTATTTTTCTACGCACATGAGTATGGAGCGGATGAAGACAGAAGTTTTATAGGGATTGCAGCCAGCGGTAATCAGGCATCGAAATAGATTTCGGAAAGACAAAGATTCTTAGAAGATTGAGAGCATATTTTCACGCCACTACTCAGCACCATTTCCGCCCCTTGTGGCGGTGGAAGAGGCGGGTGAAAAGGCCCTCCCTCAAGTACACACAACTCGATGAAACCATGGGGAGAGTCAAGCAGTACCCCAATCTGCCGATCCTCCCGCTCGGATATTCGAACCCTGCTTTTGAGTAGATGAGCCCTGCGTGGGGTCTTCATCGGACATAGTGATATCCTTATAGGATGTCCCCGCCGGGAGCATTGGGGAGACGTTTTCCTCGGGACGGACAATGATATTGGCCAGATACGGTTCGTGTGGGTCGACCAGCATCCGCTCATAGGCGGTGCGAAACTCTCGGTTAGACAGTTCGAGGTGCTGGTGAATGTCCCGGCGCCAGGTAATAACCTCGCTCGCAATGGCTTCGATAGCCGGTGCAAGTTGTGATTTGAGACTTAGCATGCGTAGACGGCGCCAAACCCGGTACTAGAGTTATGCAGACAGCAACGACGATAGTCCTCATACGGAAGGCAACACAGGCCGGGAAACGGAAAGGAAAAAAGGGCATACCCAATAGGCACCCATTACGACAGACCCATGATGTCTCATACCGGGACCTTGTCAAAATGTGAAGTATCCTTAGAATTGATAGAAGAAACAAGGGCCACAGCGGCCGCACAGAGCCTGCTTTTCGCCTCACCCTGGCTCTTCGTCACGGTGTCTAGTATGAGCAGCCATACGCGCCGGCTCTTGGAGGACCGGAACGTATGAATTTACCCGTTTCTACGGGCATGGCCGAATGGCCGACTGCCGCTGCACGTTCGCTGCCTCAACTGTCGGGCGCACTCCATCTCTTGCCTTATATGGATTCGGCCTCTGCCTTGGCAGACGACCAGGTTGAAGCTAGGCTGTGGCAGTGTGTGCATGAGCTGACCCAAGAGCTAGACCCGCATCGTACGAATCTACAGACAACGGCGGAGGCTGCCCGATGACGTGGACCGTCACAATTGACAATGGATCAACGTTCACTGACGGCTGTCTTTTTGCCGATGGCAAAGCCACATCGGTAAAAGTGCTGACGACACCGTATGACCTCATGCGCTGCTTTACTGACGTCTTCCGTTCTTTAGCCAAAGAGGCCGGCTTGAGAGACGAAGCCGATCTGCTGCGTCAGGTTGAAGAGGTTCGCTATTCCACAACCGCCGGGACCAACGCCTTGCTGCTTCGTAAGGGCGTACGGGTGGGTGTTATTAACGGTGCAGACGGAGCTCTCGGCCTGTATGGCTTGAAGCACGCGGCCCGAAATCCTCAGGATCTGCAAGAGCTGTTGGACGCGCTGGTGGCCGACCGGGTGGTTGGAATCGCCGCCGCAGATGTCAGGCCCGAGGATCAAGAGCATTTCGACACGATAATCATCCGCTCGATCCGCGAATTATTGAGCAAGGGCACGCAGTGGATCGTGGTATCTTTTCCTGAGCCTTGGGGCAGCACCGCAGAGCAATTGTTTAAGCAGCGCTATATGAAACTCTTTCCGGGCCATCTGCTCGGCTCTGTGCCTTTTCTGTTTTCCCGCGAGTTATGCCTTGATCCCGATGACGCCAGACGCACTGCGACCGCTATCCTCAATAGTTTTCTGGACCGTGAGACGGCGCGCTTTCTGTACCACGCGGATAGCTGGGTGCGCGAACATCACGTCCGTCAGCCGTTACGGATTATGCGCAACGACGGCGGGTGCAGCCGGGTGGCTAAAACCTCAGCAGTCAAGACACTCGACTCCGGCCCTATGGGCGGGCTAGCCGGTATCGCGGCATTGGCTCGTCTGAGTCGACTTGATCAAATCGTTAGCATGGACGTTGGGGGAACTAGCACGGACGTCGGTTTAGTTCACACGCAACAGCCAGTGACTGATCTTTTCGGATCAGTGCATGGTCTGCCACTTAGCTTTTCTTTTCCGGCACTGTCTACCAGCGCATTGGGCGGCGGGTCACTTTTTCAGGGCCAAGGCGGTAGGATTCGTATTGGGCCGGAGAGCGCGGGTGCCCTTCCCGGCCCGGTCTGTTTTGGTCGTGGCGGCAAGCAGCCGACGCTGACGGATGCCGCCCTGCTGGTTGGTTATCTGGATGCCAAACGGTTCGCCGGCGGTAGTATCAATCTTCAGACGGAGCCAGCCGCACAGGCCATCCAAGACCAGATTTCCGGGCCACTCGGATTACCGGATGCGCAGGCTGGTGCGTGGGCCATGATCCAGGCATTTGCGGATCAGCTCGCCCAGTCAATCGCGGCGGTATTTGAAAGCAAAGGCTGGGACGCGGGACAAACAGCCCTGCTCGCCTTTGGCGGCTCCGGTCCGCTGTTGGCTGGCGTGGTCGCGGAACGGGTTGGTGTTGCCGAGCTGATTATTCCACCAGCTTCGTCTAGTTTTAGCGCTCTGGGAGTCGGCTTCGCCCGGCTTGCGCATGAGTATCGGTCTCTCTTTCAAGGTACGGTCAGCCAGGAACAGTGGCAGCAAACCGTAACCAATTTTCAGACACGAGCAGGCCGGGATATGTTTGGCGAGGGAGTGGCCCGAACGGACTGTCAGACAGCTGTCCAGTTGAGGCGAGAGAATGATGCCACGGCGCATATCACCAGCCCAGAGGCGCTGCCTGAAATGTTCCAAAATGATCCGCCGGCCCAGAACACCCAGACCGTTCTGGACTATCAATACATGCATGACGGGAGCGGTCTGCAACAGTTTCCCACAACGGCTTCCGCTCAGGAGAACAATAGCCAGTTGCACCAGTCTCGGCAGTCGGAGACCCGGACAATAGTGATAGACGGTGAATCGCAGGCGGTTCCGGTTATCTCTGTCGAGCCCCTAGCCGATGCAGAGGCCGGCTCAGGCCCGTGCTTGCTTGAGACTGGGTACTGGAGCACGCTGGTTTTGCGGGGCTGGCGCTGGACGCAGACCGAGTGTGGACTACGCATTCAGCGTATCTAAACTAGACACGATTATGACACAGCGGAAGGAGACTGCCACTTCGTGGAAGCCTTGCCTAACGACCTGGTGCCCTCTTTCAAACCCCGCAACTCACCGAGACTGAAGAACCTACTTCGCGGACGCTCTCATAATATTCTGCACCGTGATCTAACTGTCTGAATGCCCTAGGCTCATGTCTGGAACGATGACATCGCGCACACTCTGCTTCAACTCCTTGAGCTCCGGGAAGCGACCTGCGGCCTTTCGTGACCAGACCAAGACATCATCCACAGACACCTCAAAAACACCGCTGGCGCCAGGCACCAAGGCCACTTCACCAAGTTCGGTCGGAAAAGTAGTCAATAGCTCTTGGGCCATCCAACCTGCCCGAAGGAGCCAACGGCACTTAGTGCAGTAAACGATTTCAACACGCGGGTGCTTGCTCATGGTGCAGGAAAGGAAAAAGGGGAAACGTCACGAGAAAACCAAACTATTACGTATGACGGTGTATAACCTACGGAGTGTCAGGCTCAGGACTCGTGTCACCTACAGTAGCGTCAGCTGCGACAGCGGACGCGTCCGTTTGTTCAGATTCGACCGATCCAACTGTCGCATCTGTCGCTTCGGTTTCTCCAACTATCATGGCCGTTACTGGGGCAAGAAAATTCACCGTTTCGATCAGGTCCAGGACGTGACGAGTATTGGCTCCTAAGTCACCCTTGCCCACCCGCGAGGCTGAATGCACGAAGAGCGTACTGCTTTCCTCATCGGTTGCTTCGAGCCGAATCGTGACGTCGTCTTTGAATCCGATCACCTGCGTTGTGACGACCGCTTGTATTTTTTTTGTCTCTGCATCGATATTAATCAGTTCCCACTTGAGTGCCTGCGCCGCTCGCCGCGTAACGTCAAACATGAATGCAGCGGGCGCAGCATACGCCCGCGGCCTGAGTTCTGGAAAGGGTGAGTCCACGGCTGTCTCAGCGATATTTGTCGAGAGATAAGTCATCAGCCGCTTACCCACTCCGGGTGGATCTGTCCACGGCAGCTTATTGGTGATAAGCCCAGCAACCAGTAAAGCAGCCGATACGACAACTAAGAAAAAGACAACCTGTAGTAATCCACTCATAAATCGCATGATCTCCTCCTCTTGCCTTAGACACGCTCTTCGTTTTACAACAGCGGCTTATTCGCCTGAGACGCTGATGAGCGCTTGCACTTCTTCCCATGTTGCGACCGGCAGCGAGCAAGTGAAATTGTGACATACGTAGGCGGTGAGCTTGCCGTCAACTTGTGCTTTTCCCTCCAGGAGAGAGGGCATGCTCCGTTTTGGTGGATCGGCAGGATCAAAACAGGACAGCGTCTTATTCGGAACAAATAGTCCATGAATCCGGCGCAGTAATATCTGCGTATCTTGAGCAGTCGGCTCTGCAAGCAAAACGATTTCCTTGGGTCGACGGAGATAAAAATCCAAAGCGCACAGCATATTGCTGAATCCAAACGGATTCTGCTGCATGCCGTCGTAGAACAAACGCAAGACTGTTTCGGCTTTGTCGAGGCAGTCTTGATTTTCAGTCAGATAAAACAGCCGCAGCAGGACCTGCGCCGCCACCGAATTACCCGAGGGTGTAGACCCATCGAACGCAGACTTTGGACGGCTAATCAACGTCTCGTGATCCACGCTAGTAAAAAAGAATCCGCCCTCTTGTTCATCCCAAAAGCGAGACAGTAACACATCGCTAAAAGCTATGGCGTGATCAAGATATTGCTGTTCAAATGTCGCTTCATATACATCCAGTAGGGCCGCGGAGAAGCACGCATAGTCATCGAGATAGGCATTGAACTTGGCCTGCTCGTCTTTGTAGCTGCGCAGTAAACGGCCGTTACGGCACATATGGGTAAGAATAAAATCGATGCTCTGGCGGGCTATTTCGAGGTAGCGCACATTGCCCAGGACCTTATACGCCTCAGCAAACGCTGAAATCATCAGCCCATTCCAGCTAGTGAGGATTTTTTCATCCCGGCCGGGCTTCACACGCTTTTCTCGGACGGCGAACAGCGTGCGTCTGGCTTGCGCGATCAACTGAGTCACTTCATCTACGTCGCGGCGTGACAGTGTGGCCAACTGTTGCATTTCGACCGTAGGGTGGAGAATGTTCTTGCGCTCGAAATTGCCCGTATCGGTAACATCGTAATAGCGACAAAATATTTCCCCGACTTCTTCACCAAGTAACTGCATTACTTCGTCTTGATCCCAGACGAAAAACTTGCCCTCGACCCCTTCGGAGTCTGCATCTTGAGTCGAGTAGAAGCCCCCGTCCGGATGCAGCATCTCGCGCTCGACATAGCTGAGAGTCTCTTCAGCCACCTGCCGGAAAAACTCATCTCCGCTGGCTTGATAGCCTTCAAGATACAACCGAGTCAGCAGCGCGTTGTCGTATAACATCTTTTCAAAATGAGGGACTAACCAGCGTTCGTCGACTGAGTAGCGATGAAAACCGCCACCAAGATGATCGTACGTACCGCCTTGGGCCATCTTGCGTAGCGTATAGACGGTCTTATCCAGATAAGACCGATTGCCGGTTGCCTGCGCTTGGCGCAGCAACAGAGAGAAAACCAAAGAATTTGGAAACTTGGGAGCCCCGCCAATACCACCATGAGTCTCGTCATAGGCCTGGCTTACATTCTGTGCAGCTTTTTCGACAGCTGACAGATCCAACGTATGTGTCGTCTGCTGGCGGTGCACCAGTTTCTCCATATTGCCCAGAATCTCCGTTGTGGACTTTTCCACATCCCCCGGTTTCTCACGGTAAGCTTGGGCGATACCGGCCAGGACACGAGGAAAGGCTGGGATATTATGTCGATCAACGGGCGGGAAATACGTGCCGCCATAGAACGGTTTCCCTTCAGGCGTGAGAAAGACCGTCATCGGCCAACCGCCACGACCCGTCAGCATTTGGACCGCGTTCATATAGATTTCGTCAACGTCCGGACGTTCTTCGCGATCGACCTTAATGCAGATGAACAGCTGATTCATGAGTCCCGCGATCTTTTCATCCTCAAACGATTCATGCTCCATAACATGACACCAGTGGCAGGCAGAATAACCCACGCTCAGAAGAATGGGTTTGTCCGCTTTTTTTGCCTCGGCAAATGCCTCTTCACCCCACGGATACCAGTCCACCGGGTTGTGTGCGTGTTGGAGTAGATACGGGCTCGTTTCTTGGGCCAAGAGGTTGGTAAATTTGAGCGGCATTAATTTATGCGTCACGCGGTCGCCCTTCAGGGTGTCTGCAAGATCTCTATAAACAAGGTCTATATCTGCAATCTAAATGTGATAGATGCGCTTCGCCTCTCTTCTCAAATCGGCCTGGAAATCGGGATGAGCGACTTCGATCAGCGTTGCCGCGCGCTGTTTGAGCGACTTGCCTCTCAGCTCGGCGATACCGTATTCGGTCACCACGTAATCAACAAAAGCCCGTTGGGCCGTCACCACACTGCCCGGTTCAAGCGTGGGAACGATGCGCGAAATATGCCGCCCTTTCACCATGGCACTCGACGGTGTCACGATAATAGATCGGCCGGGATTACAGTAGGCGGCCGTAATCGTAAAGATGGTTTGGCCGCCGGTACCGGTGTACATAAACGGGCCGAAAGATTCGGAGCAGGCCTGCCCGCCGAGATCAACCGCCAGCGCGTTATTGATAGCAACATAATTTTCCTGGTTGACCAGGATGCGTAAATCGTCTGTGTAGGTAAAATCATAAAACTCAAAGTTTGGGTTGCCATCTATGATGTCCAATTCATCCGGAAAAACACCGATGCCGGCACTGGCCACCACCTTGCCGGGATTTATTTTTTTATACTTGCCAGTGATCACGCCTTCCTTCACCAAGCGCGCAATGCCGCCGGGAATCACTTCGGTATGTATGCCCAGGTCATTCTTATTCCCGAGATACATGCCGATCGGAGAAGAGACACTGCCCAGGCCGATTTGGACGGTATCCCCGTCATGGATTAATTCAGCGGCAATGAGGGTACATATCACCTCAGTCATGGCCACTTCTTCTTCACTCCGCTGGGTCGCCGGGAGCGCGGCAGGCGGCGCCGTCGGTTCTACGAAATAGTCGATCTCGGACACATGAATATAATTTTCTCCGCTGGTGCGAATAAAATCCTCATGTACCTCGACGACAACCGTCCGCGCGGCGGCAGCCATCGTTTTGGACATGAATAATCCAGCACCAAAACTACAGTAGCCGTGTTTGTCCGGTGCCGACACTGGCGTCATATACACGTCGCAAATGATGCCCGGGGGCAGTTCGCCATGCCGGTAGTACATAACTGGGATAAAGTCAACATTGCCCTTGTCCATTGCCGGTCGGGTGGTAACCCCAAGATATGGAGTCTGGATGGTAAACGCTTGATCCGTGTCCGGCTGATCCCAGTCAAATAGTGGACCTATCGTGCCCACCTTCACGTCGCGCAGATCTTCCTTACGCGCCATCAGCGCCTCACATAAGGTCAGGGGGGTGGCGTGCAGCCAGTTGAATTGCACCGAGTCGCCATTCTGCACCGCATTTACGGCCTCCCGGGCAGAGACAAGTTTTTGTCCACACTGGTCACGCCAATTCATAGACCCTCCTGTGTTTGATGCATCTCGTTGATGGACCGTTCCTGGGCCGGAGCATAAACTACGTGTCCCAAGAAAGCAAAGGATATTTCTTGCTTTCGTTGACCTTTCGTAGGCCTTTCGTTGAGCATGGCCCCGGGCTGTGGTAATGCTGAGAAAAGGGACCCGATACGAACCAGAAGCGAACCACCGCCCGCACTGATTTGAGGGAGTACATATGGATATTCGGATTGAATACTGCGCAGCGTGAAACTATGAGCCAGAAGCCGTCAGTCTGACGGACTATTTACTCAGCCACTACAAACAGCGCATTCAGTACCTGACGCTCGTGCCCTACAATGATGGCCGCTTCGAAGTTATCGTTGACGGGACAAAGATCTATTCCAAGCTGGAAACGGGCGTATTTCCAGAAAATGACCAAGTTCAAGCGGCGTTGGAAAAACAGCCAGCCTAGTCGCATAGGGACACGCCGTGCCCCTATGTATCCGCTATCAGCCGCATACCTGCCGGTAGCCGATGAGGAGTAAGCGCGCGCCGCCGACCGCAATTGCCAAGCTCCCCAGATTGAACCCGGATACCCTGCCAAATCCGGGAGCCGAACTGATAAAACCGCCGAGCAGTGCACCGGCAATGCCTATGACGATCGTGATCACGATCCCGCCCGGATCCCTACCTGGCATGATGAATTTTGCCACGATACCGACAAACAGCCCTAAAACTATCCATGAGAGAATACCCATACACGCCCCTCCTTGGTGGTTTATGCTCAACCATCTAACAGCTTGTCTTTTTTTTCATAGCAAAATTTTTCCCCTTGAGCCCAGCACTACATGTTGTGACGATCCGAATGTGCTAAGAGAAGTAGCCAAGAACGCTGCGCAAGAAGAAAGGCACGCTATGGAAATCGGACTCTACGCCACAACACACGGTATCGGCTACCGGGATAATGAGAATTTTCTTGCCCGCTCCCTGGCGGCGGAACAACTCCGTCCGGTAGAGACGGCCCAACTCGCAGAACGCTTAGGGTTTCACTCGATGTGGTTTCCGGACCACGTCTGTATGCCCACGGTCTCTGAAAGCGAGCATGTAGCCAATGCTTCGGGCGGTAGAGCCTACGAGTCCAGACACACCATGTTTGATGCAGCCGTCGTTATGGGCGCAGCGGCCCATGTGACGAGCCGGCTCAAACTCGGCACAAGTGTCTTGATCGCGCCGTACCGCAACCCACTGAGTGACGCGCGTCAGTTTGCGACCGTAGACCAGTTATCGAATGGACGGCTGTTATTCGGTGTCGGCGCCGGCTGGATGCAAGAAGAGTTTGCCGCGATAGGCATTCCGTATGCTGAACGTGGTGCGCGGACGAGCGAGTGTATTGAGGTATACAAACACTCGTGGACTGACGCTGAAGTTGGCTACCAAGGCAAGTTCTATAGATTCGAGGCACTATCGATGGACCCCAAACCGGCGCAACAGCCACGCCCACCTATTATCTATGGTGGAGTGACCACAGGAGGCGCGCGCCGGGCGGCAAAATTGTGCGATGGCTTTTACCCTATTTTTCTTGACCCGTTTGCGCGACCTGATCGTTATACAAGAGAAATAGGAGTGATCCGTAAAGAACTCGACGGAATCGGGCGGCCACATGCTGAATTTATTGTGATGAGCGTCAGTTCCGCCCGTATCACCGCATCCGATGATCCCTTAGCCCAAGAGAACCCACGTCGCATTTGTACCGGCACAGCGGTACAAATTCTCGAGGACCTCCAGCGCTTTGCGGATGAGGGCTATTCGTTAGTAGTGTGTTTCTTTGATTGTCCGTCCGGCAAGATGGTCGAACTGGAAGACCAGATGCAACAGTTTAGTGAAAGCGTCATTCCGGAGGCAAAGCAGATACAGCCGCAGGGAGGCTGGAAGACAGACTTCTAAAGCACTAGTCGGGAGGGTCCTCCCAGACCCACCGTCTGTTCGGGGGGTGAGACTGCGCTTCCACCCACCCTACGATACTAGTCTTTGCTTTTGAAACTCGTCGGCCAGTAGTCAACGGCCGCCAGCCCTTCGAGGGCCAAACCGTACGGCAGAAAGTCGAGCATCGCACGTTTGACCTGTTGCAGCATGGCGTCGCGCGTCAGCCGGACCGTCAGCGGAGGCCGCTCAAGGATTTGGCGCGCGAGAGCCCAGGCGCGCGGTACGAGTTCGTCGCGTGTCAGCACCTCGTTGACGACACCCAGGTCGAGAGCCTCACGAGCTGAGAGTTCCTGGCCCGTCATGAGAAAATAGCGGCCGCGGTTGAGGCCGAGCAACATCGGCCAGACGATGTGCACCCCGTCACCGGGAACCAGGCCGCTGGGGAAATGGGGCGCGTCCTGAAAGGTCGCGTGGTCAGCGGCAAGGACAATGTCACACAGCAGAGCAAGTTCGGCATGCACCGATGCGGGACCGTTGACGGCCGCAATCATCGGCGCCTGGATCTCAAGCAGATTCATGAGCAAGCGCTTGGCATCGTACAACACCTTCTCGCCCCAGACGCGCGGCTCGACCTTATCGCCACTGCCAAGATCTTCCTTGTGGATGAACGTCTTGCCCGACCCAGTCAGGATGATCACCTTGTTCTCTGGGTCCGCCCCGATGTCGGCAAAGCAGTAGCCGAGTTCTTCGTGCGGCGGGAAACCCCAGACCAGATCCGAATCATTGGTGTGCAAGGTCATTTGCAAAATTCCGTCCTCGCGTTGAAACTTGATATTCGAATACTTCTCGGCATAATCCTCAAGCTGTGGAACAAGCATGGGGCAACTCCTTTTCTGCAAAATGGCGAACCCAGACTCCCTCACGGGTCGACAGTCGTCCACCGGTAAACGGGCCATTTCATCAATACGGTTTCAACCGCCCGATTTTTACAGCAGCAGAACAAATACCCTGCTGGCTTGTCAAGATGTGGGGTCTCGGTGCGAACCCTAAGATATCGTGTCAACGGGTGCACCCTGCCCGCCGGGGGGATAAATGACTCCGTTGGACGATGCGAAGAGAGCTTCTGGACGCCACCCCCGCCGGGCGCTGAAGGGCTAGGCTCAACTTACAAAGGGAGCTTCGCCCCCTGAAAGGCGGAGGGGGGGCCGGGTTTACCGGGGTTGGTAGATTGAGCCTCAGGCTTCAGCCTCGGGCGGACATGGGCTATAGATGTTTTGCAAAACCTGACACGCCTGGCCCCTGGGCATGCTCAGACGAGACGGGTTATGCATTGTGCAACAGCATTATTCACGTCCGGGCGGAGAGCGCAAGCGTATGCAAGGCAACCTTATGAGTCAGCGTAGCTCCGGCGGAATGTCTTTGATGCTTTGCGAGAACCGTTGAAGTTTGTCCCCATCCACGGGGCGGTGCGTTACCATCCCGCCTCCCGGATACTTGCCCAGGTAGTTCTCATTTTTCCAAGTTGTAGACGGACGCATAGGTCTAGCACAGAAGCCGCCGCCACACTTGGAGCACACATTACCCGGCACATCCTCAACGCAGGTGCGACAGAACGTACGTTCAAACGTGCACGTCACGCCTCAAATGAATGTGGGGGTAGCGCCACGTTGCCGTGCTCGCAGCTTGGTCTCAATTCAAGAATAACCGAGTCCTTTATTGCTTCGGAGTTCCAATGCTACGTCTCATCCTTTTACTTCTTCAGCTTCGCCCCCATTGCCCGGGCAGTTTCGGGCGGCAGACCGCTGGGGTCCAATAATACGCCGTACTGCTCCAGCCAGTGAGTGTGGGCAAGCTGATGCAGCGCAAAAGACGTTTGCATGGCTTGCACCCTGCCCTGCGCATCCTCGGCAACGTTGACGGCTTCCTTGGTGAGTTTGAGCGCAAAGAGTGATTTCTTGGCGATCTTCTGGGCCATGATTAGCACCGATTCCTGAAGTTTTTCACGCGGGACGATCTGGTTGACCATGCCGAGTTGCTTAGCCTCTTCGACAGACAGCCAATCCGAGGTGAAGAGCAATTCCTTAGCTTTGCGCGCCCCGAATTCCCACGGGTGCGCGAAGAACTCCACACCGCCGATACCGAAGTTGACCACTGGGTCGCAAAACTGCGCGTCGTCGCTGGCGATAATTATATCGCACGGCCACATCAGCATCAGCCCGCCGGCGATGACTTTGCCTTGTACTGCGGCAAGCGTCGGCTTGGGTAGGTTACGCCAACGCTCACAGAAACCGACGTAGATTTCCTTCTCACGCGCCATCTGCTTTTCAGCCCCCGCGCACGTAAAGCCGCACCACGTCCCCACGGTTGCGAATTCCGACATAGTCTCAGCTGCGCCGACTTCACGCAGATCATGTCCGGAGGAAAAGTGCGGACCGTTGGCTGCCAGGATAATGACTTTGATCGCATCGTCTTGTGCCGCCCGATCAAACGCAGAGTTCAACTCGTACAACAGCCGCGTGTCTTGAGCATTGCGAGTTTGGGGTCGGTTCAGTACGATCCGCGCCACATGTTCAGCTGGTGTTTCATACAAAATAGTTTCAAAGTCCGACATTGTTTTTCCCCCATCTCTATGAGATTGTCCCACTGTAGCTCGGTAGAAGTTTAATGAGAAGTTTATTGTCAAGTTTACTGCGATGTTCGCCGTGCAGCTCGCTGTGACGCTTACGAGTGCCCTGATGGCCGCTTTGGATTGAAATTCCCGGGATATTCGCTTCTAACTATAGTCTACTTATATTTTTTGGAAATATATATCATCCCGCAGACTTCTATTTGCTCTGATCCTTGTCCTTTGTGTCCAAGTCTGCCAGGATTCAAACTTGGTATAAATCCGTGAGCGCAAAGGAGTACACAATGATAGTTATCGCCGGAACCGTTCCCATCAAATCCGAATGTTGGGATGACGCCAAAGCCTTAGTCGCACAAATGGTTGAGGCAACGCACAAAGAGGCAGGCTGCATCAGCTATCAATTCCATACTGCTGCGGCAGCACAGAGTACCTTCTTTCTCTTCGAAGAATGGGAATCCGAGGAAGCGCTTGCCGCACACTTTCAGACCGAGCATCTCCAGAATTTCATGGAAGAAGCGCCTAACCTTTTGGGCGGACCAATCGACGCTAAGAAGTATACGGTGGAAAAATCCGAGCCGCTGGCGGTGTAAGGACAGCGGCAGCTCAAGTAGCGGCGAAGCATTTCTGACGACGGTCTAACGGACCGTTCAAACTGACCGAGAAATGCTTCGTCCTCAACCTACCAATAGCCAATTCACCGCAACAACGGCTCCTACCACACCCGCCACATCGGCAGTCAGCCCAGCAGCCAAGGCGTGTCGCACTCGTATCACACCGACTGCACCAAAGTAGACGGCCAGCACATAGAATGTTGTTTCCGTACTGCCCTGCAGAGTAGAGACAAGATAGCCGACCAGGCTGTCCGGTCCTTCGGCTTGCATGATCTCCGCCATGATGGCATACGCACCTGAGCCTGAGAGGGGGCGAAGAATCGCCATAGGCAACGCCTCAGCAGGGAATCCCAAGGCGCTCAATACTGGGGTCGTTGCCGAGATGAGTGCATCAAGCAAGCCCGAGGCGCGGAACATGCCTGCGGCAACAATGATGGCTACAAGAAATGGGATTATGCGCACTGCAATCTGAAAGCCTTCTTTCGCGCCCTCGATCATCGCGTCATACACCGCAACTCGTTTGGCCACGCCGTAGCCGAGGATCACAACAATAAGTACGGGTAAGAGCCACGAAGACGCGGCGTTACGCAGCAGCGAACCCAGGCCTTCTCCTGCGGCAAGACCCTTACCCAGAAAAAGCACAAAGCCAACTCCAATGGCAATGAGAGAAAGGACGGCAACGGTACAGCCTGGGGCCGATGTCGGCTGTTCAGTTCCTAGAGCTGATTCACTGGGCAGCTCGACGTGCTTAGGGTGCTCACTATGCCCAGCACGCTGAGACGTGGGCTCTGTTACAGCTCTCACCTCTTTGACCGCAAACACGGGCAGCCTTTGGAACAACTTTGCAGCTAGAATACCAACCAGTGTGGAGAATGACGTAGCGATAAAGGTTGGCAACCATATGCCGGCTGCATCTTCTGAGCCAAGAGATGCCCGCAGGGCAATCACACCCAGGGGAGCGAGGGCGACGTTTGAGGTGTTGATGGCCAGGAATAACACCATCGCATTCGTAGCGGTTCCTCGGTGCGGGTTGAGGCTATCCAACTCCTGCATGGCTTTGATGCCAAACGGAGTCGCGGCGTTGCCGAGGCCCAACATGTTGGACGCCATATTCATGATCATGGCGCTCATGGCGGGATGGTCAGCCGGGACCTCGGGAAACAGCCGAACCATCAGCGGCCGTAGCCAGCGGGCCAGCGTATGTAAGAAGCCCCCTGCTTCGACAATGCGCATCATGCCGAGCCAGAACGCCATCACGCCGATAAGACCGATGGCGAGAGTCACGGCAGCTTTGGCTGAATCAATTGACGCGACCGTCACCTCGGCCATTCGGCCACTAAAGGAAGCGGTGACGACAGAGCCGACGATAAGCCCGAGCCAAATCCAATTCATGTTATACCTTGCATGGTAGGGTGCGTGGGACGCACCACGAATGCTATATTACCCAACGGTTCGAACGAGAAGAGTAGCAGTCCTAGGTAGGAAGGAATATGACCTGAGTATGAGGAGAACAACGTGGGTAGGTCTCGGCGGTATCGTCACTGTGATGGCAATCGTGGTGTACCTGAGTTTTCAGATCGGAGGCGTGCGGTGCGAGGCCTGTATCACCTTCCACGGAAGTCGAATATGCCGATCCGTTGACGGAGCGAATGAGCTTGAAGCCCAGATGGCGGCCATTACCAATGCCTGCGCCCTGCTTGCCTCAGGTGTCACCGACAGTATTGCGTGTCAGAATGCACCCCGTGACCGTTTAGTTTGTACTTCCCAGTAATGCGAACTACTGAGCACCTCTCCTAGCGCCCCTAGGGAAGGATCTCATTACTACCACTCGTCCAACAAGATCCGGTTAGGTGTGGCCGTGAACATCTACGACGAATAACGCCTTACGTCTCTCACCCTGCCACCTGCTTCCCTCCGCAGGTTGCTTGCCCGGCCCGGTTTCTTCCGTCCCGGGCGGTTCCCGTTGGGCTTTCCTCTGGGCGGCCCGCGTTTGTGGGGCCAAATTTCTTCTCCCCCAACGCAATTGCTGAAGTGACATTTGTGGAGCCCCGGCCGTCACCCTGCACATTGTTTCGCCATAACTCATCAAAGCGATATATAGGGTTCGATACCCTGGAACGAGCTGACGCCGAATTTGACGCTGCGACAGAGCGGGATACCGCGCTCCTTGAAGGCTAAACGGTCACCCTCGATGTCTGCGAGCAAAGCGTAAAAGACAGATATGGACGCACCCTGGCCTACGTGATTGTCGGCACAACGGTGGTGAGTGAAGTGCTCCTACGAGAAGGACACGCCGCTGCGCTCCATATCCCCCCTTTGTGGAAATTACACTGCAGCGTGCTATGCGTATCTCAGAACCGAGCGAACTGGCACGCAACAACGTGCACCCTGATTGACGTGCATTTCCGAGAAATCCACGTCGCGCTACCCTGTCTTCACGGCTTCGAACTGGCTTCCTGACACAATTGGTTACAGTGCGTCGAAAGTTCGTTCTGACTGCCACACGCCTGTTGTGAAAATTCGCGGGACTTTCACGGGGATCCGGAAGGAATAGAGAGGAATGGGGAAGGACAACCCGGTGTCCCGTGACCCCCGTAGAATCAAGGCTTTTCGCCTATTTTTGGGGCGTTACGTAACCCATACTGTGGGTATTAGTAAACAGCAATTGTTCACAGTCGAACGCGCAGAAGTCAGTGAGCGTTCCACCGTTGTCGATGTTAATGAGTCTTCCGCCGGATTGTCTTCCTATTGAGAGACGAAATGTACGCCTTGGCTATAAGACGCGTTATGGGCTTTCAATGTCGTCGTAATTTCCATGGCGCCCTTTGCCACTGCTGAACCGCGCGGCGCCAGCGAGGCCTTCGGTCGCGACGATGTCGATGCTATTTCCCCATTCGGTACGCAGGGCATCGGCGACCGGCAAGCCATGCTGCCGATAGACCGAGCGGCGGTCTGCTCGCACACATTCCTGCGGAAAGCGTGCAATCTCGTGGGCGAGCACCTCAGCCGCCTCTCGCGAGCTACCGTCGGCGACCACCTGTTCGCAGGCGCCTATGCGCAGACACTCGTCAGATGGGACTTTCCGGCCGGTCATGATGATTTCGAGCGCACGTCCCTGGCCGACCAGTCGGGGCAGGCGCACGGTACCGCCGTCGAGTAGGGGAACCCCCCAGCGTCGGCAGTAGACACCAAAATAGGCGCTCTCTTCCATCACGCGGATATCGCACCACAACGCCAGCTCGAAGCCGCCGGCGACGGCCGGGCCCGCCACCGCGGCAATCACCGGTTTCGACAAGTCAAGCCGTGTCGGCCCTATGGCACCGCGTGGCGGCTTACTTCCATCCGCCGGAAAGTCGAGTTCGCGGAGCGGTTTTGCGCTCCCTTTGAGCGCGCTCGCATACTTCAGATCCCATCCGGCGCAGAACGCACCGCCTTCCCCCCAGAGAACGGCCACGCTGGAAGCCGGATCAGCATCGAAACGCTCGAATGCCTGCACTAATGCATCCGCACTGTCAGGGTCCATTGCGTTGCGGGATTCGAAGCGGCTGTGAATTACTGTCGTCACTGCACCATTTCTTTCTACGCGTACACTCATCTCGATCTCCTTAGTCGTTCGGGCTGGCCAGAAGAGGCACGGGGGGTGCTTGTCGAATTGGGTATCCAATACTCCACCGAGGCTTTCGCTCAGGCCGTTGAGAACACTGACTCTGCCAATCGTGTCTTATGCTACACAAGATATTTCGCTACTGCCTGCTCATCCCATGC
>CAZBUD010000053.1:0-32038 GCA_964495015.1 uncultured Enterobacteriaceae bacterium
CGATGAGTAAGAAAGTGTGGGTGCCGTCGAGCAGTGAATCGTCGCCGCCTTTGTTCGGCACGCCACTGATGGAGCCCGCTACACCGGAGGTAGCGACACCATTCGCATTCATCAGCGCATTTGATACGCCGTCGCCCTCGTCCTCCCCCGCGGCGCCTGCCGCAAAGACAAACTCCCGGTCCTGCCTGCGCACTGTGTCCATGGTAGGCACACAGGGGCCCACGTCCGAATTAGCCGTGAACGTTGCCCCCAACTGTAAGGAAACCCCCGCCTCCAAACGAATTGTCCTCGATCGCAGTGTGACCGCAGCCCCGCTCGGGACGATCGTATTCGGCCCGACCGTCATCGTGCTCTGGGATCTGAAGACCTGCGTCCCGCTGAGCGTTTGGTTGGCTAGGACGAGATCGGTCGGCTGGGCGGCAATATCACATTCGAGAGCGGTGCCGCTCAAGGCCACGCCCACGTCCCAGGAATCCGATGAGCTCTGGATCCTCAGCTCTAGAGTCGCTTGTTTGATGCCGCTGCTGGATGGATCAAAGGTCACGTTGATGGTGCGCGACTGCCCGTTGCTAAAAGGTCCGGAATCGCCCATCGGCGAACCGGTGGCAAACTCGCCGGGGTGCGTGCCGTTCAAGGTGAGGCTGCCGATCGCCAGGCTCTCCGTACCGGTATGGGTGAGGGTGATGGTCATCGCCGGGGTCGCACCATCGTCCACGGCTTGGTTACCGAGATTCAGGGTCCCGGTGAAAGTGAAGGGGAGCTCTACCAACCCTTCCAGGAAGGCCTGGATATCCTGCGCCTTCTGCGAACTGCTCACGTCCAAGATGTCGCCGACCTGAACACCAGCAGGCGAGTTTACGAATTGGGCCGTATCGTAAAACTGAATCGCCCCGAGCAGCGTAGCGACAGAATTGTCATGGAAGAAGGGAGCCGTATTCTTCACGCCGAACAGCGGCCGGGTGCTAAATTCCCGGCTGTTGGCCGCGAAGCCCAGGTCTTGCTCAGTGGGCAAGCCGGCAGTCGTGTTGATCGGCAGGTTGGCGACCCCGGTGTTGAACTCCTCGTTGACGCCCGCAGTGGTGCCGAACTGGCCGTCGGAGGTGGCCAGGACGTTACCACTGTGACAGGCTCCGCATTTTGCCGTACCGAAGAAAAGAGTGCGGCCTCGCTTTTGTGCTTCGGTGGTCACGAATTTGTTGAAGTTGTTGCCCTCGTCGAAATTTCCGTCCGAGGGTAGAAAGATGGTGTCCATAAACGCGGCCATGGCATCCAATTCAGCCGTGGTGGGCAAGCGGAAATCGTTTGCCGCCACCGGCAGCAAAGTCCCCACCCGCTGCAAATGCCGTGGAAAGTGCTGCTGCACCGCTCCCTTGGCAAAGGCCTGGAGATCAGCGAATTCACCACTGAGGCCGTACGGCGCCGTGTGCTTGAGATTGAGAAGGTTGGGCGACATTCTCATGAATGTCGTTTCAGGGAAACCATTGATGTTCTCTGTAATCAGCGCCCTGCCGCCGGTCATGAATGCCGTATCTTCGATCCCTCTGGACTCGACATTTACCGGATTCGGGCCAACCAGATTCCCGGCGGTAAACGACACCAACGTACCGGTATTGCCGGCGGCGTCGGAAATCACGTTGCCCGACACATTCAGAGCAGATCCGCCCAGGATGTGATAGGTCGTCCCGGTGCCGGCCAGTACGGTCGCGGTGCCGCCCATGGTACCGGTGATCGTGGTTCCCAGAAAAAAGTCGCTGGGCTGAGTCGTGCCCGAGCCGGCGCCCGGGTTCACGGATCCGGCACTGTTGACCACCAGGGTATTCACATTGACTGTATTCATAAAAAGGAGATCGGTAGCCGGCAAGGTAGCGACCTTCGCCGGCGTCAATCCGAAATCGTTGCTCATGAAATGGCAAGTGCCACAGGTGCGGCCGTTGCCCAAGAAGCGCTCTTTGAAAAACAGGTCGTCACCCTGATCCGCCATGCTGCTCGCCACCGGCAAGACCGCTTCACCCACGGTATTCGTCTCCACCCCTGAGGGATTGTTTTGAGTGCTGTTCGGCGTTGGCACGGCCAGGGCGAAGTTCGCATTCGTGTTGGAGCCGGAACCGAAGGAGAAATTCGCATTACGGCTCAAGCTCTGAGAATTCATGATCAACAGGTCCGAAGCGAAAGGGGACCCGGAACCTTCTTCCGTCGCTCCTGTGAAGCCGGCTCCACCATAGGAAAGGCAAAGATTGACGTTAAACGCACCCGAGCTATCTGGATTGTTTTTGAAACAGACCTTTCCAGCAATCGGCATGACTCCTACCGGGATGATGAAATCAGGGGTAATACCCGTGAGATCCGCAAACGCCTGAGTTGCGAACAAGACAGTGTCTGCCAGCCCCCCGGGATTAGTGGGAACGACGAATCGCCCCGTTTGAACTCCCCCCGAGTCGAAGAAAACCACCATCGCCCTGCCGGGGGTGCTGGGCGACCAAACTTTCTGCCCGCTGCCATTCGCCACCATTTCGAAAAATTGGATACTCGAATCGCCATTCAAGCCGGCCATGAGCTCGTTGATTCGGACCTGGTGGTTGGTCGCCAGTGCAGGTTGCCAGGAAAAGAGAACAAGGCCGAACGCCACAAGCCACCGAATAGGTCCGGAGACTCGATAAGACAAGGGGCCACCGAGAATGTCGAATTTTTTCAGTTTGCTTTCTCCCTTGATTGGCTTCATCAAGCTAGCGCTCATCGACGCGGTGCCAGATTTGGGCAAGGGCGTTTTGCGGATTCTGTAAAAGTTTATTCTCATCAGTAAGATAGAAGAAGGGGTCTGGCAACCAAGGGAACGGTTACGCGCTGCAGCGCATTGAAACCGGCAACAAGGTCTCTCAAAACTCCACTATCGTCAGCCGCCACATTTCCGACGCTACCCACCATGGTTATCATCACTATCGCTGACAGGGTGTGCTTCATCATGGGGTCCTCCTGATACCGCCCGGTAAACTACTGTGTGTCACAGTGTGAGCGGGATGCTAAGGAATACAGCACGACCCGTGCCACTTGCTCAGGGACGAGCACGCTCTTTCTGTATTTCCCGTTTTTTCAATCTGTTATAGCGTCGAAGCACGGTGGAGGTAGCCAGGCGTCGACCCTGCAGCCCTCTCTACAAAGACAGTTCTGATATATCGTTTTGATGCGTGATGGCGAAACGATATGGCCGCTCGAAGTCGCCAATCAGCGCGCCGGTAGGGGTATTTCGATAATCGTGTGGGGAGCCGGCGGCCTCCACCGCCAAGAGCCCCAATATGATTTCGGTCAGTTGGTCAATACAACGCGCTGACAAGGGTGAGCAGCCGTGGTGGATGGGCATCGTTTTAGCGGCGACGTTGGGACAGATTGGTTTGCCGGGCCGAGGGATCACGTTGGGATACAACTGCACCCACGACTTGGGTACCGAATGGGCTTTACCCTTTCAGTGGGCTCATCCCGCTCAGCAGGGTCACCAAACGTATCCAAAGCCACCCGGTGTGGACAAGACACCAAGCCGCACAACATCGCGGCTGTGATCGGTTTGGTCGTGACACTCTGCGAACGAACAGGGTCTTTCGGAGCCCTTTGTCTCTCACCTTTTCAGGAAACGGGCTACTGAGCTCGCCAGCCATTAAATCCCACCCAGCTTCGCTCTTGTACGGTTCAATATTGAGTCCGCGTGTCCGAACTCTCATGTGTTCCCCGGTAATTCGACCGCAAGCACGCTCGGCAACAGAACAGGGGGAAGAGGAGCTCGATGGCGACACGGGCGTATCGACTGAAATTGGTGGTTCTGCGTGATGGATCTGCCGAAGCAATCGCCGCGCGCGTCAACGCAGTCCGAGAATAGTCCAGGTCGCGTTCTCCGAGGCTGCGCCCATGAGCACCTTGCCACAGTCTTGTACAATTTGATCGGACAGCAAAATGTGCTGGGTCCCCGCGTGGATATCACGATAACAGCGCTGCAACGCGCCGCCACGGAGCGAGACACCAGCGCCCGCCTTGTAGGCGAACGTGCACACGTCGGACACCACTTCATGCAGATACCGCATGGCCAACCGTATGAGGGCAATCTGCGTTAGGCTGGCCGGTTCATCGCGCCCGAGGGTATCTGACAGGTCGTCCCAGACCGAGTAGCAGAACGCGCGCACCGACCGGTACATGGCTTCATTCCGCGCGTAATTTTCCTGGAAACTTGCCCCGTCGCAGAGGCGACCAAAGACATTCTCCTTGCTGCGCGCCAGCTCGGCTATCTCATCCAAGGCCCGGCGTCCCACACCCAAGGCAAACGTAGTGTGGCCCCAGGCCGTGTAGCCAGTGAGTCCGAGGGTATATTGGTTGCCGCCGCGATGCGGTTCACGGATGGCAAAGGAATGCGTCATCTCCTTGGGCACGTACAGGTCGACGATCGAGTAATCGAAGCTGCCCGTGCCGCGTAGGCCGAGCACGTCCCAGTTGTCCTTGAGCTGTATCTGTTCGCGTGGCACGTGACAGATTAAGACCTCGGGCATGCCGTCGGCGTGCATCACCGGAGCGTCGCCCTGCATCAGAACACAGCCCGTGTGAATATACTCGGCGTGATAGATGCCGCTGCCGTACGACCAGTCGCCGTTGATCTGGTAGCCGCCGTCTACTCGGTGGGCGAACCCACGCGGTATCCCCTGACCGGCAATCATCACATCCGGGCCGTCCGCGAAAACGCGTGCGACCCCCGCATCGGAGAGAAATGCACCGCCGCTGGCACTCTGGATATTGCCGACCATGAGACACCAGCCGGTGGAGCCGTCCGCGTGGGAGATGGTCTCGACCACCTGCATAGCGTCGGGCAAGGGCAGCTCGGCGCCACCCAGTTCACGCGGCATGAGCATGCGGTAGAGCCCGGTCTCTTGAAATGCGCGCACGGCCGTGTCGGTCATGTGGCGCAGCCGCTCGGCCTTGTCGGCCTCGGCCATGACGAGCGGGACCAGCTCCTCGGCGCGCGCCTTGAAATATGCGAAACTGAACGCTGCCGGGTCCGCCTCGGGTCGAGTCGCGGTTTCCATATCGGAAAGTCCCGGATTTGGAGCTTGACTCGTGGTGTTCATCAGCCTATCTCGAACGATCGATACCAAGATGTCAAGGGAGGACACAATATGGATATTCGCTTAGAAGGGCGCACGGCATTGATCACGGGCGGCAGCCGAGGACTCGGGCGCGCGACGGCGCTGCGCTTAGCCGAGGCGGGAGCACGAGTCGCCATTGCGGCGCGGCGTCCCGAGGTGGTCCAGGAGACGATTGCAGCACTCGAAAAAGTCGCGCGTGACAAGGTCGCGGGATTCAGCCTTGACGTGTGTGATCCCGGCCAATTCGCCCCAGCGCACCAGGCGGTGGTAGACGCGCTCGGGCCGGTGGACATTCTGTTTAATAATGCAGGCACCCATGCGGCGGACCCTTTCTTGGAAACCACGGACGAAGCGTGGCAGGCCGATTTCGACCTGAAACTCTTTAGCGCGATTCGTATGAGCCGCGTCGTGCTACCGGGCATGAAGGAGCGCGGCTGGGGTCGAGTGGTCAACACGGTTGCGACCTTAGGCAAAACCCCACCTGCGAACACCTCGCCGACGAGCATTTCGCGCGCGGCCGGTCTG
Organism: uncultured Enterobacteriaceae bacterium; assembly: GCA_964495015.1. Classification (GTDB taxonomy): domain Bacteria; phylum Desulfobacterota; class Binatia; order Bin18; family Bin18; genus Bin18. Next base: position 5,643 of record CAZBUD010000053.1, read on the forward strand.
GCGCTCACGAAAGTCCTTGCGAACGAGTTCGGCCCCCACGGCATTACCGTCAACGCGATCGCGGTCGGCGTCATCGAGAGTGACCAGATTGCCCACATGATGAAGAGTCGGCCTGGCGCGTTGGAGCAAATCCAGAAACGCGTTCCCGCCGGGCGCTTGGGTAAGTCCGAGGAGTTTGCAGACTTGGCCTGCTTCCTGGTTTCGGAAAACGCGGGCTTCATCAATGGGGTCGCAGTCAACGTGGACGGTGGCATGTGTCCGGTGCTATGAACCCCTCAAGAAGGCCTACCAACCAGTGTTTAACCTGCTCACCGGGAGGATTCTACTGTAATGAGTACCATCACGCCTCATTACCGAACCGTGCAGCGACTGTTGCAAAGCCAATTGTTTTCCATCGACGAATATCAGCTGCATCGACGCCCATTTCGCTCCGCCTGCGCGTATCCGGCTGCGGGGTGGGCCTCGGTTCAAGGTAGAAGTCTTGCATTTCCAGAGGAAAAGCAACGTAATCTACGGAGGAACAGATGCCGAGCGAAATGATTTTGCGCTGGCCAATTTTCAAAAACAGATCATTAGGGGATCATACAGGAGGGAGATATGGACTTTGGCCTACTCTTCGCGTTTGAGAATCCACACCCGTGGCAGGTCTCTTCGGCCCAGTTGTGTCGCAGCATGGTGAACCAAGCGATATTAGCTGAAGAGCTGGGCTATGATCATATTTGGACAGCCGAGCACCACGGTACCCACGACTATTTCCCGTCCTCATTTCCTTTGCTTGCCGCCATGACGACCCAGACCAGTCGCATCCGGCTCGGGACCTATATCGTTATTTTGCCCCTCTACCATCCTCTACAGGTGGCGGAAGAAGCCGCCACTCTCGACGCCCTGTCTGATGGGCGCTTCGACCTGGGGATGGGCCAAGGCTATGTGGTGGATGAGTACGCCGCTTACAATATCCCGCGCCAGCAGCGTTCGACTCGGATGGAAGAAGGACTGGCAATTATTCAAGGATTGTGGACGCAAGAGACATTTTCCTATACGGGCAAGCACTTCACGATTGGCCCGATTTCTCTCCGCCCACGACCGGTACAAGCCCGACCGCCTCTGTGGGTCGCTGGTCTCACGCCGAAGTCTATAGATCGGGTGGCCCGCTATGCTTGCCACTTTGCGGGGGCGGGGAGTACAGCGACCAACCAACTGTATGCCGACAGTTTGCGGCGGCATGGTCATGATCCAGCAGATTTCAACACGGCCGCGCTCCGGTTGGTATATCTGTCCGACACGCGAGAGCAGGCCTGGGCGGAATGCGCTCCGCATGTGCGGCATCGCATGGCCGTCTATACGCAGAAGCTGGACGAGGCCGGCGATTTTACCTTGCCCGGCGGTTATTTTGGGGTAGATCCGTTGCCGCCTGCTGACGCGCTGGGGAAAGCGCAAGGGCTCCACTTTTTTGGCGCGCCACCGATTATCGGCACGCCGGACGATGCCATTCGAGAACTCACCCGCTCACAGCAAGAGGCGGGGGTGACCCATCTGGTGCTATGGATGCAGATCGGCGGTATTGACCCGCGGCGGGCCGAGCATTCCATGCGTTTGTTTGCGAAAGAGGTCATGCCCCACTTTGCAGGAGAGTCTCGTGCGTAGGGCGTAAGCGGTGAACAGCGCGAGAACTGGACAGTTGAACAGCAACGGAAACCGACAATAGAAGGAGGGGCGTCATGGCCATTGCTGGACAACGCTATTGGGGGGTGGTCGTGCCCCAACCAGCCACACAGCTCGTAGCCTTCGCCAAACAGGCGGAAGACCTAGGACTAGAAGGATTATGGGGCGTCCAGTTGCCAGGACCACCGTTTCTACCCTTGGCGACCGCGGCTGCTGGGACAGAACGCCTCAAGCTGGGCACAGGTGTGGCACTGGCCTTTGTCCGCAGCCCGCTGGAAACCGCCATGTCCGCCCTTGATCTCGACATCATTAGTGCGGGCCGGGTGGTATTAGGGATCGGCCCGAGTGTCCAGGCCATCAATGAGGGCTGGCACGGTCTCGCCTATGACAAGCCTCTGGCACGGCTACGCGAAGCCGTGACGCTCATCAGACACATTATTGAGAACGCCCATACCGGCGCACTGGGAAAATGGGCGGGGACCTACTACACGGCAGACTTCAGCGGCATGCCTCTGCCGCAACCCGTTCGGCCCCGTATTCCGGTCTATCTGCCCGCGCTGTTTACCCGTGCCGTGCGATTGGCGGCGGACATAGCGGATGGGCTTGCCGGGCATCCGATGTGGTCGCCCAAGTGGATCCAGGAGCAAGTCCTGCCGACGCTCACGGCAGGCTTACAAGCGGCCAACAAACCCCGGGCAGATTTTGACCTGAATATTTGGACGTATGTCGCTATTAACGCGGACCGTGGGCAGGCCCTTGCCGATGCGCGAGGGCAGGTGGCGTTCTACGCCTCGATCAGCCAGTACGAGAAGTATTTCGAGGCCCATGGCTTCGGGGAACCCGCGCGGCAAGCGGTAGCGGCGGCTCAGCGTGGGGATATGGATGCCCTGGTGGGTGCCATTCCCGACGAGATGGTCGAAACGTTTGCCACAGTCGGCAATGCAGATGAAGTCCGTCAGAGGCTCGCTACCGTGTGGACAGTGGCGGATTCGGTGAGCGTGTTTCCCCCGTCCGCTTTTTTAAGTCCTGAAGAGATAGCGGCATACCAGCAAGCGCTGATCGAAACAGTCTATCAGTAAGCGTTTCCATCATACTCTATTCGAGGTAAGGCGCGGGGACAGGCCGGGTAAGGGGTGCGCCTCTAGGGGCCGAGTCATAAACTGTCCGGTTGCGGATTAGGTTGCGGATTGTGCGTGGGTTTGCCCGATTAGACACGCCTAAGACCATTAAGTCGTTGAATTTCTACAACTCGTGGGGAATTCGTAATCAGTAGGTCGTCGGTTCGACTCCGACTAGCAATCCGCCGTGGGCCGGGTTGATGGATATCTTTTTTCGACAAGCCCTTCTGGTTGTTCTTGCGTGACGGAGCAGCCCTTATCCAGAGCAGCGAATGTCGGAATCCAAGCCGGAGCCGCCTTCGACCCCATCGGCCCCGTACGAGAGGATCTCGAATTTCCGACCGGCAGTGCGATAGAAGCGGGCCTTGTCCCAGAGATCTTCGGGAATCTTTTTCTTGACATACGGACCATCCCATCTCTTCACGCCGGAGGGGTCTTGGCGCAGGGCTTCAAGCCCTGCGTCCTCTGTTGGATAGCGGCCAACATCTAGTTTGAACATCTCAATGGCGGTGGCAAGAATCATGATTTGACTACGTGCATCCTTCGCCTTGGCTTCATCTTCTACAAACGGCCCCATCAGAACAGCGACAAAAGTGGGAAAGAAATAAACCCCGAGAATGATAAGTACAGGCAGCACGATGAACATCCCAAAGCCGAGTTTCACTCCGTCACCCCCGCCGCTCCGTGCCCGAACCTCGCGTGCTGGCTTAAGAGGCTCTGGCTGAAAAACCGATTTGCCCGTCTGCAGATCCATCTTACAAAAACGGCAAATTCTGGCCTCGAACTTGATCATTTCCGCACAGTAGGGACAGGTTCCGGTGTCGGCAGTATCGGCGCTCATGCAGCTCCTATTACTGAATAATGCAGACCTACGCACGGGCTTGCGCAGAAACGGGACTGACGGGTAAGATTCCGCACGACTTTCGGCGGACGGCGGTACGCAACTTGGTCCGGGCCGGGGTTTCGGAACATGTGGCGCAGACGATGACAGGCCACAAGACCCGGGACGTGTTTGATCGGTACGACATTGTGAGTGAGGGGGATTTGCGAGAGGCGGCGGTGAGGCTCAACAGGCGGATAAGCACTCAAACCATCACAAACCAATCACAATGAGCCAAACGGAGGGAGTTGGAACTGTTCTAAGCCGTTGATTTCATTACTGTGCCGGGATGGCGGAATTGGCAGACGCAGTGGACTCAAAATCCACCGGTGGAAACACTGTGCGAGTTCGAGTCTCGCTCCCGGCATATTTCCTTTCTTTTGATCGGTGCAAGCTCTAAACGTTTTTACCCTCTACCAACCTTGTACAGTGAGGCTATGGGCGGGGCGCTTCCATGCCCCTCTCCCCCCTTTTTCCCAACATTTGAAGAAGGCAAATTTGCATATTGAATCCTCTAGAGAAGAGGCTCTTGTGGCTATCGGGCTAAAAGGAGAGTGTCACGAGTGAGGGTTGTCTCTCTGCCGGATTTGTTGTAGGCAAAAAGCCAGCTTTTTGGCCATTTTTTCTGCTGATTTGAGGATACATCATGAGTAATTCTGACAACGTTGCTAAAGCCCAACGGGAATGGGAGGACTCGGTTCTGAAGAAAACGTTGTCGCGCTCACCCGAGCGGAGAGAACGCTTTCACACCACATCCGACATTGAGATTAAGCGGGTGTATACCAATGCAGACACGCAGGCGGATGCTTATCAGGACAAGCTTGATTTTCCCGGTCAGTATCCGTTCACCCGTGGCGTACAACCGACCATGTACCGAGGGCGCTATTGGACCATGCGCCAGTACGCTGGCTTTGGTACGGCTGAAGAATCCAACCAACGCTATCGTTACCTGCTTGATCAGGGACAAACCGGACTGTCCGTAGCCTTTGATCTGCCAACACAAATGGGCCGGGACTCCGACCATGCGCTTGCCTCGGGCGAAGTTGGCCGGGCTGGCGTGGCCATTGACTCCTTAGCTGACATGGAAACCCTGCTGAACGGGATTCCGCTCGATAAAGTCAGCACGTCGATGACGATTAATGCCACGGCGTCCATTCTCTTGGCGCTCTATCTGGTCGTGGCGGAAAAACAAGGTGTGAGCTGGGATAAAGTCAGCGGAACAATCCAGAACGATCTGCTCAAAGAATATATTGCGCGCGGCACATATATCTATCCGCCCAGTCCGTCGCTTCGTATTATCACTGATATCTTCGGCTTCTGCGCCGACCAGGTGCCGAACTGGAATACGATTTCTATCTCTGGTTACCATATTCGCGAGGCCGGCTCGACGGCTGCGCAAGAGATCGCTTTTACGCTGGCCGATGGGATTGCCTATGTGGATGCCGCCCTGTCGGTTGGCCTCGATATCGATAGGTTTGCCTCGCGGCTGTCGTTCTTCTTTAACGTCCACAACAACTTCTTTGAGGAAGTGGCGAAATTTCGCGCCGCCCGACGACTGTGGGCGAAAATCATGAAAGAGCGCTTTCAGGCCAAAAACCCACGCTCATGGATGCTGCGTACGCATGCCCAGACGGCAGGGTCTACGCTGACCGCCCAGCAGCCGGATAATAATATTATTCGGGTCACGCTCCAGGCTTTGGCTGCCACCTTAGGTGGGACAAATTCCTTGCACACCAATTCGAAAGACGAAGCCCTGGCGCTGCCAACGGAAGACTCGGTGCGGGTGGCATTGCGGACGCAGCAGGTTATTGCGCATGAGTCTGGTGTGGCCGACACCATCGATCCCTTGGCCGGATCCTATTTTGTGGAATCCTTGACCGACGAGCTTGAGGCTAAAGCGCTTAAATATATCGATCGGATCGACAAACTGGGTGGTGCGGTGCAAGCTATTGAGACCGGCTACCAGCAGCGGGAAATCCATGAAGCCGCATTTCGCCACCAACAGGCTGTTGAGACCAAAGACCAGGTGATCGTTGGGGTGAACGACTTCACAGTTGAAGAAGATCGGTACCACGCGCTACACAAGGTCGATTTGGGCTTAGAAAAGCGGCAGAAAGAAAAGGTGGCGGCTGTCCGGGCTGAGCGCAGTCAGGCTGTGGCAAAAGGTGCGCTGGAGCGAGTTGCACAGACCGCGCGGGACGGTGGGAGTCTGATGCCGGCAATTGTGGATGCCGTGCGGGCCTATGCCACGCTGGGCGAAATTTCAGACGCGATGCGTGAGGTATTTGGTGAGTATGCCCCACCGACGTTCTAAGAGCCATAAGGGCTGAGTGTCGAGTTTTTGATCATATTATTTGGTCATAATCAAAGGAGAATCACATGAAAGGAACAGTCAGCTTCATTCCACGAGCGCGCACGATTGAGTTTTTTGAATACGACCTGCCGGAGGTTGCAGATGGGGCCATCTTGGCAGAAGTGAGCCGCACTAATGTGTGTGGATCCGAAGTCCATATGTGGCGCGGCGAGTTTGGTAAACGTGGTGTCATGCCCGGCCATGAGATGGTCGGGCGTGTGTATCAATTAGGCAAAGGCGTGACGAAAGATACGGCTGGGCAGCCACTGAAAGAAGGCGACCGTATTGCTCCGGTGTATTATGAGACCTGCGGTGAGTGTGTGAACTGCCGCGACGGTAATGCCGCTGCGTGTGTTGTCCTGGGTATTCGCGCCCGACGGGTCGGCCCACACGATCCACCTCATTTTCATACCCCGTTTGCCAGCCACTATTACATCCAGCCTGGCCAGCATGTGTATAAGGTGCCCGTCAACGTACCCGACCATGCTGCGTCGGCAGCAAACTGCGCCTTGTCTCAGGTCTTCTTTGGTTTAGACCAAGCAAACTTACGCTATGAGGAAACGCTGCTTGTCCAAGGTGCGGGTGGTCTTGGACTGCACGCCATGGCCGTTGCGAAGGCACGTGGCGCGCGCGTGATTGCCATTGATGGGGTTGCTCTGCGGCTCAAACGCGCCAAGGCGTTTGGCGCAGACGAACTGATCGACATGCGTGAGTACACCGATACCAGGGCGCGTGTCGGGCGGGTGCGGGAACTCACCAATGGCTTGGGCGCGGATGTTGTGCTGGAGGTTGCCGGGGTGCCGCAGGCATTTCTGGAAGCTATCAATCTCGTTCGCAATGGCGGCAGAGTCATTGAGATCGGCAATATCTCTATGGGCATGACTGTTGAGGTGCCCCCCGCCTTAGTGACCTTTAAATCAATCCATATCATCGGTGTGGCCACCTATAATCCGCACTATCTGTACAAGGCCCTGAACTTCCTGTCCGCTCATATTGACAAGTACCCATACCATGAGCTGGTGGATGCCGAGTTCCCACTTGCGAAGGCGGGCGAGGCGATGGAAAAGTCAGATCGCAAAGAAGTTACGCGGGCGGCCTTGGTCCCCTAGCAGCGTGATCCGTTATCCCTGGTCTGTCCTCGGCGAAAAGGAGAAGCGAGCACATGAAAGAGTCTCTCAAACCGGGCATATCTTCTGAGCAAACCATCACCACTACGTCTGAGATGGGCATTGTCCACCTGGGTCCGGATGCACCCCAGATGTACTCAACCCCGTCGATGATTCAACTCATGGAAGGAACGTGTGTGCACTTCCTGACGCCTCATATGGATGAAGGTGAGCAAACCGTGGGCTTTCACATTGATGTGAGACATCTTGCGCCCGCTGCGATTGGACAAAAGGTGAGGGGGAAAGTAACGCTGAAAGAAATCAAAGGTCGGCGTCTGCTGTTTGACGTTGAAGCCTACAATGAAGATGGGACCAAGATTGGGGACGGCATACACGAACGAGCGGTAGTCAATATCGACCGCTTTTCCGGGCAAAAGTAACCCGGCTCTAGAGCCGGGTGTTTTGTTGTATATGGGCACGGCATAGCGTGCCCGTCCTTTTTACTACCTCACCTGCGAACCCGATCGTGTACGCTTCTCGGGCCGCAGCACTATCACCTGCTCCGCATCCGACGCTGCAAGCAGCATGCCTTGGCTTTCTATGCCGCGCAGTTTTGCCGGCTGAAGGTTTGCGACCACGACAATTTGCCTGCCGACTAATTCTTCCGGGCTGTAATGGGCGCGAATGCCGGCCACCAGTTGGCGCTCTTCCTCTTCTCCAATATCTACCTTCAGTACCAGCAGACGGTCTGCGTTGGGATGGGGCTGAGCGGATTTGACCGTCCCGACCCGCAACTCAATCTTGCTGAATTCTTCAATCGTTACCATAGACCTGGACTCCTTATCATATTTCGGGCCACTATAGCCACGTCGGAAGAAAGAGCAACAAGGCTTTTGACTTTTCTGGCTTGTCCGGCCATAATCCCTGAATTGGTTCGTGAAAAAAGGAAGAATAACAAGCGTGTTACAGCTTCAGCCGCAGACGCGAGAGGTGCTGAGCCAGCATGCCCGGGACACGTTCCCGGATGAGTGCTGTGGGGCAATTCTGACTATCGATGGTCGTGAAGAAGTGCGGCAGATTACCAATGTCCAAAACACGATGCATGCGAAGGATCCGCAGACCTATCCCCGAGACGCAACGATTGCGTATTTCATGCAGCCCAAAGAACTTTTTGCGGTGATTCAGGCTGTTGATGAGGGTAGGGCTGTGCTGACAGCTTTCTACCACTCGCATCCAAACCATGACGCCTATTTTTCTGACGAAGATAAAGCCCAAGCTCTATTTGGAGATGAACCCTCGTATCCTGATGCATCGTATGTGGTCATTTCCGTATATGATCGTGAGGTCCGGACCATGCGGGCATATGGCTGGGATGAAGGCAGACAGGATTTTGTTGAAACGGGGCTGCAAGCCTGAGAAGGCGTCTCATAAGTTTCTGAGGTACGATAAGAAGAGGATGGAGTTATGGTGAGAGGACAGGCTCTGCGCAGAATGATGGTTGTGGCGGGGGCGGCCGGCGTGCTGGGGATGTCCGTCGCAATGCCTCTGTGGGCCGACGGTCTCCCGGGGAAAGGGGCGTGGTCGTTTGGCATGCGGTCCGGATTCACGGTCAGTGATGACACGGGCTCACGTGAGGTCGAAAAGGTCCCGATCCATTTGCACCTTGGCTATACGGCCTTTAAGGGCTCAAAATGGTTTCTGCCCAAAGGTTCTTTAGAAATTGCCACAGAACCCTTTGCCTCTATTGTAACGTATAAGGCCCAGGGCTCTGTGGAGCGCCACAAAGCCAATTTTGAAATCGGGCTGATGCTACCGGTCCTGACCTATCATTTTGATCTCGGTATTCCTGCGTACCCTTACATTGAGGGCGGCCTCGGCGTTATGTACCATGACTTTCAGGGCTATGATTTAGGTGGCGGGTTTAATTTTGCGGAGATGGCCGGGGGCGGTGTGACCTATTTTCTTGAGACGAATTTGGCAATTAACCTTGGTTACCGTTTTCAGCATGCATCCAATGCGAGCTTGTATGATGAAAACCGTGGATTCAATACGCACACATTCATGGCTGGGTTTTCGTATTTTTTGCCCGCTCAATAATGGAGTATTCCCCGCCCATCACTGGCCGAACGCTGTCTTCCAAGAAAGAAAAAGTCTAATGGCGGAGAGGAACAAGAAAGCTCCCAAGGACGAGGACTGGTGGGTTGAGGTAAACAAAAAGCGGGAGCGGCTGAAGCCACCCGAACATGAAGCCCCAATCGGGAAGTCGTTTTTCAGCAGTGTACAGGATTATGACCAGGTCCTGGCTGAAAAAAATCTGACCGATCTGAACCTCAAGCTCCTATCTGACGCCAATGCCGAACCTGGAGTATGGGGCTATCTTGCGTTACTTGAGAAAAAATCCTCTCAACGAGAAATAGACAAAATCAAGCGTGCTGTGGTACTTCCCCGGAATGCACGTGGAGTCATCGTAGACTCGGGCCTATCGCTCCGTGCCATTGTGACGGATACCTCGGATCATGGCGTCCTGATGGAGTTTAATTTCATCGCTGAGGCGTCCTTTGACTGCTGGATTCGGAATGAATGGGTGTGTGAGAAGGTATTTAAGGGCAAACATGAACTGCTCAGACGGGCGGACCAACTTCTCAAGAAGTATCTGCGCCGTGGAGCCCGCGCGGGTGAGGAATTCTTTGATGCGCCGAGCCCCGCTGGAGCCCTGCCTCCAGCGCGTACCGAGTGGTAGCGCGTTCACCAAGCAGGTCCTACGGAGGATACGATGCTGAGTCTCGCCTCCCGTCTTCGTCAGATGATCAATGGGCCAGAGATGGTCGTTGCGCCATTCATATTTGATGCCTTTCAAGCCAAGATTGCCCAAGCTACGGGTTTTCAGGCGGTGTACATGACCGGGTTTGGGACCGCTGCTTCGCGTGGGTTTCCCGACGTGGGCCTGCTGACTATGGCTGAGATGGTCGAGAATGTGCGCTATATTGCCAACGCCATCGATATTCCGCTGGTGTGCGATGCGGATACCGGCTACGGCAATCCCGTCAACGTGTACCGCACTGTTCGTGAATATGAAGCTGCGGGCGCTGCCGCTCTACATATCGAAGACCAAGTGTGGCCCAAGCGCTGCGGGTTTTTAGCGGGCAAACAAGTCATTCCCGTGGAAGAAATGGTGCCCAAAGTCAAGGCAGCGTGTGATGCCAGGCGGAGTGCCGACTTTGTGATTATCGCGCGGACGGATGCCTTAGCGGTTAATGGCTGGGAGGATGTTATTCGGCGTGCCCGCGCGTATCGGGAAGCGGGCGCTGACCTGATCTTCGTGGATGGGATCAAGACGCACGATGACATCACTCGGTATGTGCAGGAGCTTGGAGATCTGCCCCTGCTGTATAATGGGCAACTTTTGTCCACACAAAAGATTGCGAAATTCGGCTTTAAGCTGACGATTTATTCTGCAACGCTGATGGCGGCCTATGTCCGCATGCGAGATGCGATGCAGGAGCTCAAGACAACGGGCAGTATCGCCCATGGTGCCGAGTGGCAGTGTTTTGAGGAACTGACTTCTCTCCTTGGCGTGCCGGAAGCTATGGAGATTGGCAAGAAGTACGAGCAGTGACAAGTCGTGATTTGTTTAAGCGAGAAATGTAGGGGCGAGGGAACCTCTCCCTGGGCGGTTCCCTCGCCCCTCAGAAATGTATTAGCCTACCCGCTGAATGCCAAATAATGACAGCCGACGGTGGGTCCGACCGGCTGGTTTTGCTCCTGCGACCACCTGCTTGAGGTCAGCAGAAAAATTCTCTAGATCTTTACGCTTCTCTTCCTCAAATTCGTCGAGTTCACGCTGCCGCTTTTCTTGAAACGCAGCAAAATCGCTCGTCCACTGGGCCTGAAATGTGTCTAGGGCTGTGGCCACGTCCTTGTACATGGACGAGTTCACAACCAGCGAACCGGCACAGTGTGTGCAGTAGAACACGACCCCGATCCGAAAATGCCGAAAGGGAGCAGCGAATTCTCGATCGCAGCGCTGACAGTTAATGGGCACCTGCCATTCATCTACGCTGGGTATGGATAAGGCTATAGGATCTGCAACGGATGCTGGTACCGGCGCTGAGACGGGGGCAGCTTGTGGGGCGGGGGCAGCTGCATCTGCGGCGGCGGGAGCCGCGGCTCCTTCTCCTTTAAATCGCGAGGGAAAGTCATCCGCAAAGGTATCCTCCGGGTGGAGTTCCTTGGCACGCGCGAATAGAGCCTCTTCAGTTTCTACAATGTCAGGATTCGGAAGGCAGCAATCAACCGGACACACTGCGGCACAGGCCTCTTGATCGAAAAAGCCCACACATTCCGTGCATTTTTCCGGCACGATATAAAAGATATCGTCGTCGATGGCCGTGTGGGTCGCGCCGTTGAATTCATACTCGACCGCGCCTTGGTAAATGGCGGTATTGGGACATTCCGGTTCGCAGGCTCCGCAGTTGATGCAGTCATCGGTGATGATGGTTGCCATTGGTGGTCACTCCCTTTGCGTGGACACAACTAACGTTGTCGCTTTGTTTCGACCATATTCTCAGACAGATGACACTAGGATAGCACGTCTGAAAATTTCTTAACTGCTAATAAAATAACGAAAAATCGGTACTAGGGGTAGCCACCTGCTTGGCGGCTGTCAATGACCTTGATCTTGCGTAGCTCCTGCGTGTGTCCTGCCTTGCAAAGCAAGCGGGCAGGATGGATAATACGGACACGGTACAAGTCGGATTTCCCCCAAGAGTCCCATGTGCAAAAAGTCTCGTATGGCGGCTGACGAAAGCGTGGCAGAAAGAGTTCTCGGGGTGCTGCGTCCATTTGCCTTCCGCTGGGGCGGAACCCTGAGCCGGGGAAATCTCGTCATTCCTCAGTGGGAAATTCCTAGGATGATTCATGGGATTATCGATATTACGCACGACACATCTGGTGGACAACAAGGGGCTAGCGACCTCGACCTGTTCCAGGTGTTCAGCGAAACACGCCGTCTGGCCCCGGTTCAGGGTCAGATTGATCGCCTGAAGCCCGACTTTCAGATTAGTAAAAAATAAGCCGCTGTTTTTCTCTCTTGTATGAACCTTGCTTTTGTCCCACGTCTGGTGAACGGACCGTTTGGCGACCCCGGACTGTATATTCATATGCGCTGGGAAGGTCGCGCGCTGCTGTTCGATCTCGGCCAGAATGATGCTTGCCCTGCCGGTGACCTTTTACGGGTCAGTCATGTCTTTGTGTCGCACTGTCATATGGATCACTTTATCGGGTTCGACCGATTACTACGCCTGTTTTTGAGTCGGGATGAGAAGCTGTCAATTTATGGTCCGCCGGGAATACTCGACTGTGTGGAAGGAAAACTCCGCGGCTATACCTGGAATCTGGTGGATGGCTACGGCTTCTCGCTCGAGGTCGCCGAAATTTGTCCGGGCACGATCCAGCGGGCCCTGTTTCGTGCAGAGACCGGCTTTACTCGTGATCCCCTCCCGTCGCTGCCGTTCAGCGGAGTTCTGTTGGATGAGCCGGCGTTTCACGTTCGGGCAGTCCATCTCGATCACCGGATTTACGCCATGGCCTTTGCGCTTGAAGAAAAGAGTCATCTCAACGTTGACAAAACGCACTTAGATCGCCTCGGCGTGCCGACCGGTGCGTGGTTGTCCGAGCTGAAAAACGCGCTTCGTCGGAATGAGCCGGATGCTTTTCTTGTCTGCGCGAAATGGAAAGACGGCGGGCGAGAACGGAGCCGAGAGTTCCGCCTTGGGGAGGTGCGCGGCTCCCTAGTGAAAGAAACCCGCGGGCAGAAATTTGCCTACGTTGTAGACACGTTGTATAGCCCGGAGAATGCCACGCGGATTGCCACGCTGGCCCAAGATGCAGACGTGTTCTTTTGTGAATCCCCATTTTTGGACGAAGACGAGGATCAGGCGACCAAGCGTTATCATCTCACAGCCAAACAGGCCGGACTGCTTGGCCGCTCGGCTAATGTGAGTAAGCTGCAGGTGTTTCACTTTTCCCCGCGCTATTCGGATCGTGCACAGGAAATCTATAGTGAGGCGCAGGCTTCTTTTCTTGGAGAGTCCGTCCAGGCTGTTACACCGGAACAGGCTTCTGAATCAGACCCGGTCTCTGAGGTGCCTGCGAAGTGATGCACGCCTATGGCGATGACTATTCCTCAATCAGTTCAACGTTTTATCAATACCCACGTGGTAGCACGTTTGGCGACTGCTGACAGTAACGGTCAGCCGCATGTCATTCCTTTTTGTTATGTCTTTGACGGTGAACGGGTCTATTTTGTGGTCGATCAAAAACCCAAGCGCCAGACTGGCAAGCCGATCAAGCGGATTCGAAATATGTTAGAGAATCCGCACGCGGCCATTGTCGTTGATGACTACGATGACGACTGGACGCATCTTGCCTATGTATTGATCACGGGAACTACGGCCCTGGTTGATGACGAAACCGAGTATGATCGGCTGCTTGTGCTTTTGCGAGAACGCTATCCACAGTATCGGGAGATGGAGCTGACTTTTGCCAATAACGCCATGGTTCGGATTACGCCAACTAAGGTTCACGCCTGGGGTAAAATTGAGTAGGACTGAGCAGAGAGGGGTGGGTACGCTCCGCCTAAAACAGTGCGTTCCCGCGGGTTCATGCTTTGACAGGCACAGCACGAACGGTTCCGTTCAAAATCGCCTCTTCCCGTTCGCCCTGAGCTTGTCGAAGGGGAACGGCGGCCGACAGCCCAGAGTTTTAATGTAGACACGCTCATGCTCCCTATAAACGCGTCAGAATTTGCTGCATAATCGAAACCGCCCGCTCGATCTCCTCCGAAGAAATCACCAACGGTGGGGCAAGGCGGACGACTGTATCCTCATGTAACGTCCAGCCCAGAACGAGGCCGCGGGCAAAACATTCTTGAACAAAACGTTGCGTGATGTGTGGCGTGGTAAAATCCATACCGATGAGTAAGCCGCGTCCGCGCACAGCCGTGCATCCGCCTTCGCCCCTAAGCGTTTTTAGCTTACGAACAAATTCCTCACCTTTTTCCTGCGCCTGCTGCACCAGGTTTTCTTGAAGAATCACGTCGAGTGAGGCTAGGCCGGCAGCGCAACAGACAGGATGGCCACCGAAAGTTGTGACATGAGCGAGGGCTGGATCGTGTGAGAGGGTAGCCATGATCTGCGGCGTACTGATAAACGCACCCAGCGGCATGCCGCCGCCCAACGCTTTAGCGACAAGCATGATGTCGGGCACCACATTCCAGTGCTCGCTGGCAAACAGCTTGCCCGTCCGCCCAAAGCCGGTGATGACTTCATCAAAGATCAATAAAGCGCCTACTTCAGTACAACGCTGGCGCAGAGCTGGAAGAAAGTCATCGTCCGGGATACGTACTCCACCTTCGCCTTGAATCGGCTCAATGATGACTCCGGCTACGGTCTCGTCGATTGCTTGCAACGCGTTGCAGTCATTAAAAGGAAGAAACGTAGTGGTGGGGAGTAAGGGTTCAAACGGCTCTCGGTAAACGGGATTGCCGCCCACAGATACCGAACCAAACGTATCGCCGTGAAAACTGCCCACAAAACTCACAAACTCTGGACGGCCGGTATGTTTGCGCGCGGTTTTGAGCGCACCTTCGACCGCTTCTGTCCCACTATTGGTGAAATAGGTCACAGACAGATAGCCGGGAGTAATCTCGGCCAGCCGTCGCGCCAAATCGACCTGCGGTTTCTGGATGTATTCGCCATACACCATAGTGTGCAGATAGCGTTCGGCCTGGGCTTTGATGGCTTTCACCGCTGCCGGATGCGTATGCCCGATGCCGGTCACACCAATGCCGGACAGTAGGTCCAGATATTCTTTGCCTTTGGTGTCCACGACAATACAGCCATGAGAAGTGGAAACCTCAACGCCCATGGGTTCCGGAGACGTTTGGCTCACAAAACGGAGAAAGTCGTCATGAAGAGAGGACATGGACAAAACATATGCGAGCGAGCAGCGTTCAGCAATTGGGAGTCTGACACGGTAGGTTGGATTAGCGACGCGTAATCCTACACCTCAGGGCACAGAGGGCATTTTCTCTAGCCAGTGAAATTGGTAGCGTGCGGCTTGCGGACAAAAGGAGGAAATCATGGCCAGCAATAAAGTTTTAGTTGCCGGCGCATCCGGCTTGGTTGGGTTTGCCACGGTGCGGCATTTTGCCAGTCTTGAGGATTGGGACGTCGTCGGAGTCTCGCGTCGCATTCCTGACGGACTCGACGGTGCCGCCTTGTTGTCGGTTGATCTGCAAGACAAAGCCCGCTGCGCTGAGGTCTTTAGTCAAATGCACGATGTCACCCATCTGGTGTATACCGCGTTGTATGAAAAGCCCGGCGTGGTCCGCGGCTGGCGTGAACGGGACCAGATGGAAACTAATCTCATGATGCTGGAGAATCTGTTTGAGCCACTCAAAGGGGCGGCCAAGAATCTCCAGCATGTCTCTCTGTTGCAAGGGACCAAAGCCTATGGCGCGCATATCGAACCTTTTCCTGCTCCGGCGCGCGAACGTTGGCCGCGTCATCAACATGAAAACTTTTATTGGCTGCACGAGGATTATTTGCGTGCGCAACAGCAGGATCAATCGGGGACAAACTGGCACTGGACGATATTCCGGCCCCAACTCGTTTTTGGTGAAGCGCTCAAAGGCAACCTCAACGTGCTGCCTGCGCTTTGCGTCTACGCCGCGCTACGTAAAGAAGTTGGTTTGCCTTTATCATTCCCCGGCGGCCCAGCCTACGTATTTGAAGCGGTCGACGCTGACCTACTAGCGCGTTCCTTAGCCTGGGCCGCCACCAGCCCCAACGCACAGAATGAGACGTTTAACAGCACGAATGGTGATGTGTTTGTGTGGCAGAATATCTGGCTGGCGATTGCCGATGCCTTAGGCATGGAAGTTGGCCCGCCTGAGCCCCTATGCCTGACCGAAGAAATGCCCCAGCGTGATGCCGAATGGGCCGCTATTGTTGACAAATACAATCTCAAGGCACCCAGGAAGATGTTAGATTTTGTGGGCGGCTCGTTTGAGTTGACGGACTTGTCCTTTGCCTATGGCGCGTCCGAACCGCCCCCGCCGGTTATTGTGAGTACGATTAAAATCAGGCAGGCAGGCTTTCATGACTGTATGGATACGGAAGATATGTTCCGAGATTTAATTAAGCGGTACCAGGAGCTGGGCTGGATACCTCCGGTGTAGATGCAGCTAGGTGATTATCACTATCTGTTCCGTAACCAATTCCCTCGCCCTTTTAGGGTGAGGGAATTGGTTATGAATATTGCAGTCATCTGGGTCACCATCCGGAAGGATGTCAGGCGTGAGCACGGACCGATGAATCATCAATTTTGAGGTCGGTCTGGGATAAACCCATCGTGGTTTCGCTCCAAGCCACCCAATCATTCTATTGTTCGAGTAGTACCAGCTCAGTGATCACTCTCCATCCTCTTGTGGCATAGAACTCACGAGGCGCGTCTAGGCAAAATAGCAGTATGAGTTCTGCCCCCCTGTCATCGAATACGAATCGTTCGCCTACGTCCGTAATTCTGTTGCCGATGCTCTTGCCTTGGAATTCAGAATGTGTGAACAAGTTGCCAATTGCCATGGTCGCAGGAAAGCTGTCATTGACCGAAACCCGCATGTCCGAGATTGCGAGGTGACCGAGGAGATTGTCGACACATCCAGCCAGAATTCGCTATTGGACAGCAGCCTGACTGAGGTCCTCTGCGACAGACTCATGTCCGAAGAATTTGTTATTCCAGGCGACAACGAAGCGAGTTTCGTCGCACGAGAAGGCACCGTTTCGGATCATGTCCAATGCCAATTCCATAGCGCTCGTTTATTTCGGCGTCGATACGCGACCCAACGAACTCTCATGATACTGTCTGCGACGCATCTATATCTATATGCTCTTCTCATCCACCATCCTACTTTTAATCCTCCGTCGAGACCTAGAAAACACACCGTCTCTACATCCCCTATTCAAGCGCAGCCCACCGCACCAGATCACTAATCCTCGGCCGTCCTCCGTGGCGCCAACTGAGCGGCGGGAGTTGCATGGTGCCAATTGGACAAACACGGCTGACGCCTAGTGCTCCTAATGTGCCTGCAATAGCAATCATCTCTCTAGGGCCTGCCGCTACCCCAACGGCTTCGATATGCGGTCGCCATGAATCTAGTATCTCACTGAGCCGCTCGACATTCTGCAACGGCTTCACCCGAATTGTCCGATACAAAAAAGATTGAACGAACGCTGGGTCGGCATCGTAAATCACAGTCCAGTCCGTTCCGTGCGGACTTGCGTGGAGGACCATGTCTTTGCTTGCTAACGCTTGCCACTCGGCTTCGTCCCGGACTTTTCGGATGGCCGTACTCACTGCGGACGTGACTGGGCCACGCGGTAGCACTGTTTGATTACGCGCTAACGCTTTGGCCAGAAGTGCGGCAAAGTCTTTTGGCGTAAGGGCTCCACCCTCTTGAACATAGACGAGCTGAGGGGACAAACAGCCTTGTTGGTCATATAGTGCAACATCATAGGCTGCCTTTTGGCTGATCTCTTCTGCGTCAGTAAGCGCGTCTTTGGCGACTAGGCTAAAGCTGACTTTATGCCCGTAGCCAATAAATTTGCCATGCACACGTTGGCGAATGGCCGCCAGGCTCTCGTCTGATCCAGAAGCTACGACCACGTCCGCACGTGTAAGAGCAACGTCTTCTAAATCAGCCTTTCCCCCCGGCCAGGTGACAACAGCAAGGCAGGAGCCGAGGTCAGGATCGACCTCTTGAATCGACCGTGCAAACAGTTTTGGCAGGAGTGGCTCCGTTGAGGACGCTTTGACAAGGGCGGCGGACTTTACCAGAAGGGAAAAGATGACGCTGTCGAGTCCGGCCCCAGGTAGGTTGCCGGCGAGGACGTGCGTAATCAGTGGTGGACCATAGACTTTTTTTTGTCCTTGCGAAGACGGGACAAAGTGGTCGAGGACTTCAAGAGAGCCGAGCTCATCGACCAAGAGAGCCTCCAAATTATTCGCTCGATATTCTTGAAAAATCAGAGGGAGGATGTGCTGAATCATTTCCGAAGAGAGGCTGGTGGTTTCGGGCAGACGTGCCTCGGCTTCCTGCCGTTCGGAAGAGTCTGGATCAATCCAGCGCTGAATAGCCTGTTCTATAGATGCCAGGATTTTTCGGACTGGTCTGTGGGCAAGGTAAGGCGTGTGATTTGCTATCAGGGTGTCGATAGTTGTATTAAGTTCTGCCGGGGAGGGCGGAAGCATGCATTCACCTTGATTCTAACTACCTATATTATACGCCTGAGAGATTCTTGGATCCTGCTCAGAATGACAAATTCCTAACCTAAATAGATCCCATCCCGTAGGTCGGATTAGCGGAGCGTAATCCAACACCCTGTTCTCGGTGCGCAGGGCGCACCCTACTGCGCCGACAAAAATTCATCTAATACGAGGGCACAACCGCGAGCCTCAGAGGCAGGCGTCCGGCCGGTGATTTGAAACCCTTCGCCAGTCAGATAGCCTACATCATCGGTTTGAATAGCCATCACCGAGCCGCAATTGGCAAGGTCAAAATGGCGCAAAATGCCTTTCTCGCCGTGCGCGACCTCTTCTAAGGTTTCAGGATCGACTACTAACGTGCGCGTCCAGGCGGGACCAATCTTATAGCGGGGTTCGTTGCTTTTTCGGAAACGGTTGTACAACACGTGGTCGTAGAACTGCGACGCCATCTCGGTCATGCCATACTCATTCACGCAGTAATAGCCCGCGACCTTGAGATACTTCCAGCACGACAGGAGATAGCCGTTGCGCGATATCGGCCGGCCTTTGCCCTTATTGCCGCCCGTGTCCATGATGCGGCTGCTAGACGGCAGGCCAAACGTTTTACCATGAGCTGCACACCAATCGAAAAAAGCGACTAAGGCAGCGGTAATAGCCAGGACGCAGACTGGCTCAGTGTTCTCCTGGGCGTACACAACGGCTTCGGCAAATGCTTCCAGGTGTATTCCGTCCTGATCAATAAAATAGTGACTGTTGTCTGTCCCCAATTCCTGCATAACCCACTCGGCCATCTGGCTGAGCGATGAATGCGGCTGCATGTCGGGAGGGGGAATCAAACTCAGGATACGAAGCCGTGGCTCGTCGGGCAGCAGACACTGTGAGAAGTGGCTCAGAGCAGACGTATGGTACACCTGCAGGTCTGGCACGAAGTGCCGGCCGCGCTTCTCTTGTCCTTGCGTTGTACCACTGGTGAAAAAGATTTTCTCCGCTGGCCCGCAGGTCAGGTCCAGCTCTTTAAAAGCAACGGTAGGTACGGCTGGAATGTTCTGCCACGTTTTTACCGTGTGTGGCGTTTTGTCCCTAGACAGGCAAAAGCGCTGGTAGGGCAGGTTGTTTTCAAATTGGTAGGCAAAAACAGCCAAGGCTAGTGCAGCAAAGTCTTTGCCGTCCGGATTGGTGATAAAATCCAGGACCTGGGCGCCTTGGGCATCTAGTGGATTGATTGGGCTATGCACGGGATAAAGAGCATAAGAAGTCGCGAAAACCCTGTCAACGAGAGGGCTGTTAGGGGTTGGAGCTGTCAATGAAATCAGTTAGGCTAGCTGCAGGAGGAGAACTGCTCCGCTGAGTAGCATTCTCGCACAATCCGTAATCGCGGAGGACATAACGGCCATGCCATCCCTCGAAGAAATGTACGATACAGCGTACGACTTTCTGTGCGACGATGAGACAGACAAAGCCATCGCCGCCTACAAAGCTATTCTGGACATCGACCCAAACTATGTCGAAGCTGTTCACGACCTGGCCCATGCCTATAGCGATAATGAACAGCTTGACGAGGCTATAGAAATGGCCAAGAAGTTGACCGAGCTTAGCCCTGGGGATGAGATGAGCTTTACCGTCTTGTCTCGTTTATACCAGCAAAAAGGTATGGTTCCAGAGGCGGAGGCAGTTGCCGCCCAAGCCCGTATGCTGGACTGGAAACGCCAGCTACGGGAACAGGAACAAGAAGAGAATAAAGAGAACAAATAGAGCCATTCCGGATTGTGAGTCTGTATGCCTGAGCTAACCGATGCGGAAATGATCGCGCGGCTGATTAAGCAGACGAAGCTGCTGATCGCCATGGATGAGGAAATTCCGATTGAAACCAAACTGCAAACACAAGGCATGCTCAAAGAGTTCGAAGCGCTTATGTCCGTCACTGAGGACGAGCAAGATCCTGATGAAATCCGCAGTCAATATGACTTCTTGTATGTTGAACTGGGTGAATACGCAGACCTCACAGCCCTGTTGTCCGCCATGCGAAATTTTAGTCCGTATATCGATTAGGCAATAAGGAAGAAGGAAGGAACCGGCCATGCCACATGTCGAATCAAATGGAATCAACTTGTACTACGAAGAACACGGCCAGGGCGAGCCGCTTGTCCTCATTATGGGTTTTACTATGAGCTCTGTCGGCTGGCACTGGAACGTCGAGCGATTTGCTCAATCGTTGCGGACGATTGTGTTTGATAACCGTGGGGTGGGCCAAAGCGATAAACCGGATGAGCCGTATGCCATGACGACGTTTGCCGACGATACCGCCGGTGTCCTGGATCGTCTGAACATTGATAAAGCCCATGTGTTTGGCATTTCTATGGGTGGGATGATTGCTCAAGAATTCGCGCTGCGTCATCCCAATCGCGTGAAGAGCCTGATATTGGGCTGTACGAATTGCGGTGGAGAAAAGACCTTGCTGTCACAAGATCCCGAAGTTGTGAATATACTGACGAATATTGCTGACGTCAGTGTGGAACAAGCTGCACTGGCCATGACCAAAGTCGCTGTCACACCCCGGTTTACACAACAGCATATGAGTACTCTGCTCGAACTGACTCAGCTCTCCAGCCAGCATCCCACACCCAAACACGGCATGGTGAATCAAATGGCCGCCATTCAGGGCCACGACACCTACGGTCGCCTTCCGGATATTACGGCTCCGACACTGGTTATTACGGGAAAAGAGGACGGTCTGGTCCCGCCGGAAAACTCTGCGACCTTAGCCCAGCGCATTCCTAATGCCGACCTGGCCATCCTGTCAAACGCCAGCCATCTCTTTAATATTGAACTGGCACACACGACGGTAGATCTCGTCACCGAGTTCATTCAGCGCCAGCGTGAATGGCAGTAGCCAGTCTTTTTGACAATTGTTGCGGAGTAAAGAAGAAAGAGGGCGTCTGATAAGATGCCCCCTTGTACTGAATCAAAGGAAGTGGAGAAGAAAACTCTGATCGGTGTCGAGTGCGTCAGCTCGCACCCTCTTCGCCTGCTCCTGCCGGCGCTGCGGCGGTAGCCTTGAGCTCTTTAATCTCAGCAGAAATTTCTCTGTTCTCCGCCTGACAATAAACAAGCGCTTCGGCTGTAGCCGCCTCGCGTCCGATAAGCCCATCTAAGCGTCGATTGGCATCTTTGAGTTCTCGAACCTGCTTGTCGAGTTCAGCATTGTTTGCCCGTAAAGTATTGACTTCACCAGGCAAAAGTCCGGTTAGGAATCCGTCACTCAGGCTCAATCTCTCAAGCGCGATACCTGATAGAATGAGGGAGAGCCATAACACGCCAACTCCGATATAGCCCCATGTGGCTTTCTTCAGTGCCTCTTCCGCCGACAGTTGTTCTTCTGCCATTTAAAGTTCCTCCTGAAAAATTTGCGGTACACTACCAGAAAAGCCTGGCTAAAAATAGTTAGGTCGGGTTCTTCACCGGCCTTCACTCGGGCGAAGTAGCAGAGAGTGAGATATACTCAGACAGCGCGTCCCGCGTACTCGGAAACGCGAGCTCTTGCCACGGAATTTCCGTACGAGTAAACAGCTTGGCTTCCAAGGTTTCATCCAGAGGCTGCGGCGTTCCGTCTAGAACTGTGGCCAGATACACGATGACCACCACCCGCTGGCCCGTGTACGAGTACACGTTAAGCAGTCGGGTGAGTGCGACCTTGAGACCGGCCTCTTCCCACGTCTCCCGTATGGCGCCGTCTTCCACCCGCTCGCCACGGTCCAAGAAGCCTCCGGGGAAGACCCATTTGCCATAGCCCGGCTCGATGCCACGCTTGAGGAGGAGGATCTTGCCGTCCACAATAGGAATGGTGCACGCGGCCACTTTCGGGTCATCATAAAAGATGAAAGAGCAATTTTCGCACACCAGTCGCTTAGGGTCGTTTGCTTTGAGCAGTTGGCGATCTAAGACACCGCCACACTTGGGACAGAACTTAAAATCAGGCTCTCTATGGTAATCGTGCTGATGCTGGTGGTCATGTGGATTGTGCGAAATATCCGAACCTGGATTGTCTGCCATACACCTGCCTTCTTCCCGCTCGTGGATTTCCCTATCATGGCGCAAAAACGATAGTGAGGGAAGGAACCGAGAAACGCTATGAACGTATGGCAGACGCTGCTCTTTGCGATGAGTTTAGGGCTTGGGGCCGGTATCACGCCAGGCCCGTTATCCAGTCTAGTTATCAATGAGACCTTACGGAGTGGTTGGCGGGCGGGGGCCTGGGTGGCGTGCGCGCCTCCGGCTGCTGATGTTCTCATCGTAGGCGCTGTCCTACTGTTCTTGGCCCAGATGCCGCCTGTGGTACTGCCGCTGCTCAGTATTATCGGTGGATGGTATGTGTGTTTTCTGGGTTGGCAGACTCTTCAGACAGCGGTCGGACCAGGTGTCTCAGCAGGCCAGGAACAAGAAAGTCTTCTCAAGAGTTTCCGTAAAGGCATGCTGGTCAATCTCCTGAATCCTCACCCGTATATCTTTTGGCTCACGGTTGGCGGACCTTTGGTGACAACGAACGCGCAGCATAATCAGTGGGCGCCGATCGTAGCCTTTCTGCTCGCTTTCTACCTATGTCTGGTGGGGGCCAAGGTGCTGTTGGCCGTGCTTGTCCATGGCGGGCGGGCGCATTTGCACGGACGTGGGTATCGAATCGCACTCCAAGTCAGTGGGGGGGTGTTGGTCCTGTTTGGCATTGGGTTGATGTGGAGTGGAGGGCGAAGCATTCTTGTATGAAACCGTTAGCTACCTCTGTTGCTGTTGGGAGAATGCTTCGCCCCTACGTATTTATCTTCTCATCTTGTCCACAATCTGTTCGGCCAGATGGAAAATCGACAGTGGAGCTGATCCTGCGGCTTTGTTATTGACAATCACATAAGCTGGATGATGGCGGCCGGTCGCGTCAAAGCATGAATCAGCAATCGCGTTTCGTGACGTGAGGTCCGCGTCCACAATTTGATTAAACGGTGCATACATCTCTCTTGCAGCTTGATAGCTGAGATGCCGCTCCTGCATCCAGCGGATCGCGACTGCCAAAGTCGGTTCTGGCTGGGCCAAGGCGGCTTGGTCTCTGATGGGCGGCATACTCGGATGACCGTTCAGGCAATGACACGCACCAGCGGCGGATAACGCGTCAACATACTTAGGGGTGCATACCTCGGCGTTCCGTAACTCAACCGCATATAACGAGCCGTGGGGCAGCACGTCCAGAAATTGATACAAGCGTTCGACAAAATACTCCGGTCCTCCAATTTGGGCGAAATTTTGGGGAGAGAACTGAAAGAGTAACGGCCCGGCTCTGTCTTGCAGCCCGTCCATAAACGGGCCCACAACTTCTTGGGTTGCATACTGTGGACAAAGAAAGAGGCCGTTTTGTTGCCCCCGCCTCGTCCCATAGCGGGGATGGTCGCTGAAGCGATTCAGCGTGCAATATTCGTGGGCTTTGACTAGAAAACGAAACGTATCCGGTACTTGCTCGGCATAGGCTGCGAACTGCGCGGCTGTCATCGGGCGATAATACGTCCGGTCCACCCTAACAGTCCGCAGCAGCGGGTGCTGCGGGTAGATCGTTTGCGCCTCACGAGACAGCTGTGTCTGTGGTGCCGGGCGATAGTAGATCAGACCTTCCCAGCCGGGAAAAGATCAGGATGAAGTGCCGAGTCGAATAGTTTCTGGCAGAGACTGGACGACGGGCCGCAGTTCAGAGGGCAGCGGCGCCGGTCTAACCTCAAACTGTTGTTTTCGTTTTTTCTGAGGCTGCGGAGCGACGGTTGAGGTTGCCGGCGTAAACAGGTCAAGCTGGTTAGCCCCCGGCTGTTGCTTTTCCGCCTTCGTCATACCGGCATGCTACCGCAGTTGATATCCGATAGACCCTGGCGCGTGCCGCACAAGCTGTTGCGTGCTCGGAAGCCGTTGCCGTCTGGCTCGGAACTTCGTAGGCTTTGGCGGCTGCATACAGGAAGAGCGAGAAGGAGTGTCACATGGACAAGAGCGAATTCTATCGTGAAGCACGAACAGATCTGACTGGTCCGTTAGCTGGGATGCGGGTCTTGGAGGCCACAACGACCTGGGCAGGGCCGATGTGTGCGTGTCTGTTGGCTGACTTTGGGGCTGATGTGATTAAGGTCGAGCTGCCCGGTGGAGAAGTCATCCGTCGCATGCCCCCGTTTTTACCCGGTATGGAGCCTCCGGTCTCAGGGGGTCATGCCACTGTGAATAGGAATAAGCGTAGTCTTAGTCTCGATCTGCGGACGGCTGAAGGACAAGAGATCTTCCGTACAATTGCAGCACGGTCCGACATCGTTGTAGAAAACTTTCGGCCTGGAACCCTGGCATCGTGGGGTATCGGCTATCAAGGCATTCGGCGGGTTAGACCGGACATCATTTATATCTCGATCTCAGGCTTTGGCCAGTTTGGACCGGACCACGAGCGGGCGGGCTATGACCCGCTTGCGCAGGCCGCCAGCGGTTTTCTTGCGTTAAACGGTGAAAAAGAAGGTAATCCAGTCAAAGCTGCAACGGCCTTGGCCGACGATCTGACCGGCTTGCATGGCGCGCTGGCAACGCTCGCGGCGGTTTATCACAGACAGGAAACGGGTGAGGGCCAGCATATAGACACCTGCTTGCTGGACTCTATGATTTTTCAATCAAACGGGTTCCTCACGTTGGGCGCGATGGGCGTGCCTATGCCGCGCTGGGGCAATGAATACCCGTTTGCCGTACCCGCTAATGTTTTTGCCTGTCTGGACGGACATATCTATCTTGGGATTCTGCTGGACACGCATTGGCAGACGCTGGCACGTTTGATGGATCGCGAGGATTTAGCAGACGACCCGAACTACGTGGTGCTTGCCAATCGGCTGCAACGCCGAGACGAGATCAATACCCTTGTCGCGCAATGGACGGCAGACCGGATGGTGGCAGACGTTGTCGATCTCCTAGTGAAAGGGGGACTGACCGCTGCTCCGGTGCGAACCCCTGATCAAGCAGCAAAAGATCCGCATATCCTGGCGCGGGATATGCTCCAAGATACGCCGCAATTGGATGGATCGTTCGCACCGATTGTAGGACCAGCGGCCAAGTTTTCCCGCACCCCGACGCGCGTCCGCTCCGGCGCACCGGCTTTGGGTGCGCAAAATGGGGAAATCCTACAGGGCATAGGACTGTCTATCGAGAAGATCGATGAGTTACGGGAGAAAAAGGTGATTGGGTAGGTCCCAAACCCGGAGAAAAAGCCCTCACCAGCTGCGGAGCGACTGTAGGTGAGAGTGAAAAGCCTCGGTAAAGTCCGACGAGAACGGCTTTAAGCGCTCATGCCGCCGTCGACCATATACACGCCCCCAGTGCAGTAGCGACTCTCGTCGCTGGCGAGGAAAAGCATCATCCCGGCCACCTCTTCCGGAGAGCCATAACGATGCAGCGGTAGCGTGGCGGCGAAGCCTTCCTTTGCTTGACCTGGGTCGTCAGGATGGAAGCCTGCTTCGAGTGAGCGCATCATACGCGTCTCAATGGGAGCCGGGTTGACAGTGTTAACCCGAATGTTCTTTGACGCCATTTCCAAGGCCGCAGTGCGCATTATACCGATGACGGCGTGTTTACTGGTGGTATACGCAGATATACCCGCAGTCCCGCGTACGCCTGCAACCGATGAGGTAATAACAATGCTGCCGCCGCCGCGTTTTTCAATTTTCGGCGCTGCGTACTTTAACCCGAGCCATACGCCACGAACGTTGACTGCTATGACCTTATCAAACGTGTCTATTGAATAGTCTGTGATTGGCTTGACCTCACCTTCAATTCCGGCGTTGGCAAGCAGGATGTCGACCCCGCCAAATTGGTCTACTGCCGCTTGAACATATTGCAGGGTTTGATCGGGTTGCGTGACATCGGAGGCGCAATAGCCGACTGCGTCACTGTCGAGAGGCGGAGCC
>CAZBUD010000054.1:0-30639 GCA_964495015.1 uncultured Enterobacteriaceae bacterium
CGGTAGTGGTGGATATACAAAATTGGTCAATCAAATAATTGTAGCGATAAATATAACAGCTATTAGCGAAGCCTTCGTTTTTGGTGTAAAAGCGGGCGTCAACCCTCGGAAGATGGTCAATGCTATATCTGCTGGATTAGCCGGGAGCAATTGTTTAGATCAAAAGGCTGACAAGATCTTGAAGGGGGATTTTGACCCGGGTTTCAAGATTGACCTGCATGCGAAAGATCTTGAATTGATCCAAGATGCGGCGAAAGCTCTTGATGTTCCCATCCCAACTACTGAAACGGTTTTGGATTTTTTTGCTGCAACGCGGGCGCTGGAAGACGTGTTGCAACCCTATACAGGGACCCAGCAAGCGGCAGAGTGAGTTGTGCCGCCTAAGAGCGTGTCTAAAAAGTCTATTCTGGGCGTCGCTCGGCTGCAACCCACGTGCCCTGCATCGCCAGAGCACAGCGGCAATGGCTGCTTCGGGCGCCTTGGGTACGCCGCTTTCGCTTGGGCTCGGGCCACAGAGACACTTATAAGACACGCCCTAAGGACAAAGTCGTGCAGCTTAAGGCAGCAGATTATATTATCCTAATTGTCGACGATCTGAATCGTGCGCTCGACTTTTATACGCAGGTATTAGGACTCAAACCGGGCCATCGCTCCGGGGATTACGCGCAGCTGAATACGGGAGTGACACGGATAGGCTTTTATACCCGGCCAGCCATGGAAAAAGTGGTTGGTTTTAGACTTGAAGCAGCTTCGCAGGCTGCCCCTGGTTTCGAGCTTGGATTTAAGGTTCCTGACGTTGACGCCGCCTACGCTGAAGTGCTGGCCGGGGGCGCTTCTCCAGTCACAGAACCAACAACCCGTTCCTGGGGTCAGCGAACTGCCTATGTTCGAGATCCGGACGGATACTTGATCGAACTGGCGCAAGATCCCCCTGAGGCGTAAATGGTAGGAGAGTCTATAGAGGGCTGATCCTGTCAGGCAGTCTTATTACTGAGCGCATAATGGGCAGGTCGAGATCCGTTTTGTCCCAGTGGCCTCGGCAGAAGTTTTCGCTATTGAAGCATCTGGATAGGTGGTCTGAACCCAATAGCGCAGCGGGGTCTTTTCATTCAGTCGGGTTTCGTACATGGGGCTGTTTGTACTGGGTACTGTTGCTTGGTTGTGCGCGCGATTGGCATACATGGTATAGGCCATACAAGATCCCCTAGTGTTCACATTGCAACATGAAATCACATGTTTACGTATTCCCAGGAATAGGTTGTCGTGGAGCCGAACTGGGCATGGCTGGGCGTGCAATGCCGTTGTTGTTCTGCCATGTAGCGGGTGACGTTGTGAGCTTGGGGCGGTCCAGATAGCGCTCGATGAGATTGGCGTCGGGCATTGCCCAACTAATCGGCGCTTTCTCGAAAAACTTGCCCTCTTTGATTTCTGTTCGTCGCGCTTTCTTGTCTTGTAATGAGTCCTATGGAGATGTTATGTGAGCGGGTACCGTAGAGATAATTTAGTCGTCGGGAAATACTGGCGGGTCCAGAAACTCGGGTCAAAAAACAGCGGTCCACTTTCGGCCGACCAACTAAAATATATTCAGTGGAGCACGAATAGTGCAATGATTGCCGTCACGGCAACGATGAATAAGATGTCTCGAATCACTTGCTGCACGCGTCTTATGAAAGTGGCCACATGGGAGGTGCAAAAAGCACTTGCGACAACAGGACAGTTGAGAAAGAAAAGACTCAACTGTACGGAGTCGGTCGGACGATCGCGGTCTTTAATTGTTTTTTTCGCGGACAAATGGAACGAGGCGGTGCAGTGGTTTTAAATAGTAGAGATTGTGCTGGTAGAGGCTATTCCGGGTCGCCTTTCGCTAGTCCTCGTCTGAACTGTTCTAGCGCAGAGAAAGCAAGGAACAGAGGTCGCAACAGAAAGGAGAACGGTAAAACGTCGCGTCCCCTGCTTCTGCCTTGTTGTGATATATCGGTAGGAAGAGCAAGTTTTTAATAAAACCCGACAGGGCATCACAGCCCGCTGTGATGCCCGTCGGCTTCTGGTACGGAAGGAAAAAAAGGACACCGCGGGGTGCCCCTCTTTCAGATCTTAGCCTTGCTTGCGTAGCGCAAAGAATGACGTGAAATTGCCCCGGCGGGCGAGTAGCAAGAGCGTTTCTGCATCCTCTGCCTTTTTGACTGCTGTGGTGAAGTCGCTCACCGAACTCACGGTTTGGCGGTTTACCTCCTCGACCACGTCCCCAGGGCGAATGCCGGCTGCCTCTGCTGGGCTGCCCGGCTCGACCTCAGTAACAACAATGCCTTTTGAATCGTCGAGGAGTCGATAGCGCTGAAGATGCTCCTCCGAGATGTTGGCGACTGTCATGCCCCAGCTCGCCTCACTTTCTTCTCGTCCGCCTGCTCGCGCGATTTGATCCGGTAACTCGCCTAGCGTGACGGGAATTGTTTTTCCTTTCCCGCCGCGGAGAATTGTGATTTGTACTTTTTCTCCGACCGGACTCCGTGCGACCATGGCCGGAAGATCGTGCGACTTGGGAATTTTTTCCCCTTTAAAGTGGGTAATGATATCCCCTCGTTCGATTCCTGCTTTTTCTGCCGGTCCCCCCTCGGTGACCTCAGCAACCAGAGCGCCTACGGCCTCATCCAGATCAAATGATTTTGCGAGTTCGGCTGTTACTGTTTGAATAGCGACGCCTAGCCAGCCACGTGTCACCTTGCCCGAGTCTTTAAGCTGAGTAATGATCGATTTGGCCATGTCAATGGGAATGGCAAAGCCAATCCCGATATTGCCGCCGCCCTGGCTGAAAATAGCTGAATTAATACCAACCACTTCGCCTTGAAG
Organism: uncultured Enterobacteriaceae bacterium; assembly: GCA_964495015.1. GTDB lineage: Bacteria > Desulfobacterota > Binatia > Bin18 > Bin18 > Bin18. The sequence continues at coordinate 2,848 of CAZBUD010000054.1, forward strand.
ATTCAACAAGGGTCCGCCCGAGTTGCCGGGGTTAATGGATGCATCGGTCTGAATAAAGTCGTCGTAGGGGCCGGCGCCTATGACGCGACCCTTGGCGCTGACAATCCCAGCGGTCACCGTTTGTTCGAGCCCAAATGGATTGCCGATCGCCATAACCCAATCGCCGATTTGCAGATCCGACGAGGTGCCAAGAGAAATTTCTGGGAGCGGTTCTGCTGAGTCAATCTTGATCAGCGCAATATCGGTCTTATCATCCGAGCCTATGACTTCCGCCTCAAGCTCATGTTCATCCGAGAGGCGTACCGTAATCTTCTCCGCATCTCCAATCACATGTTGATTGGTCACGATATAGCCGTCTTTGCTGATGATAAAACCGGAACCTAAGCTGCGTTGTTGGCGTGGAGGAGGACGATCGCCGAAGAAGCGCCGAAAGAACTCTTCAAACGAATCACCTCCACCAAACGGGTTCGGGCCGGGCATAGGCATTTGTCGACGCTGCTGGGGACGGCGCGGTGATGCCTTCTGGGTAGTCGAAATATTGACCACGGCAGGCATGGTTGTTTCGGCAATGTCCACAAAATTTGGTAGTTGGCTGACTTGCCTGAATGTCGTTGGCCGTTCCTCTTTTTTTTCTTCTTTCTTGGACCCAAATAGATCGAGAGCGTGAAGAGGTGTATGCTCAGCCAGGAGCAATCCCGACAGGACGACGGTGCCGACAATGAAGACTAGGCCACGTAATCGTACTCTATTTCTCATACTCTGCTTCCCTTCCCAACAACGCTGCATACCCATAGATAAAGACTTTGTGTCATCCAATCAATGTGAACACGCTCTGTCATTTTCTGATGAACAGGGAGGAACCTTCCTGTCTCTGGGCCGGATAGGGCTGTCCCGAGCGCTTAGGGCTCTGGCCCCTTATTCAGTTTCTCGCGGAGTTCGACCTGCTTGACAAATGATGGAACAACAGGTGCAAATTCAGGCGAGAGGCGATGGCGGATATCCATGGCGGCATCGGCAGCCAGCCGTCGGAGCGGGACGGATTCTTCGATGCGCGAGAATTCGTCGAGAAAAGGCAAAACATCTTCCGTGCCCACTTCTTTCAGGGCGAACAGCGCGGTTCCTTTGGTTGGCTCGTCGAGTTTCCGTCGGAGAAACTCCATAATGGGCGTGGCTCCGCGGGGGTCGCCTATTTTCCCGAGTGCAACGAGTACTTTCTTTTTTACGCCAGCATGAACATCGCGCAGGAACAGTTGTTGCGCCAGCGCCGGGGTAGCGTCCGTTGCCCGCAGTTTGCCGAGATATTCAATGGCTTTGACTTTGACCCGAATATCGACATCAGCGGTGGCGTTCATCAGGTAGTCGACGACCTTTGGGTTTTGCATATCTCCCAGGTCTTTTACTGCAGCCATGCGAGTTTCCGGACGATCATTACCGAGCCGACGAATAATCTCTTCCAATGCCGGCCCCTCACCCTTTTTCTTCTTTTCAGTCCGCAGACGTGTCCTACTGTCGTTTGTCAACCGGTTCCCCAATCGTGCGCCTTGACCGAGGAATTGTGCTTCTGCCGCATCCGGTATGACGAAATCAAGGCTGCCCAATGCCAAAGACACGGCAATACTGAACAGCATGGTGCTCCGTCCGCTCGTTGTATGATGCCTCATTCTTGTCTTGCTCATCATGAAAGGTCGTCGATATCGTGACTGAAGATGCCCTACGTTTGTGCCAGATGCAAGACCGTTCGCTTGAGAGTTAACTTGAGAATAAGGGGTCTTGCTCTTCTCGTCGAAAAACCTGAATTTCTTCGGGGAACAGGCCGCCCTCGGGGATATCCTTCAAGGGCGTTCCATCCTTCAGACGACCCTCAATAATCTCGCGATAGGTGCAGACCAGATAGCGATGCCCGTCGCGGGGTTTAGTCGGGAGGCGCGCCTTTTCCACACGGGTTTCGCCTTTGGCCTCTGGGCCAAGAATACGGACGACATAGCGTTTTTTCATGAGCCCCTTGAGAGCCCGAATAATCGAAGCGCGCGACAGTCCAGTCATCTCACCTATTTCTGCATAGCCTGCAGTGATCAGGGGCGTACGGCGCAACCCGATCGAGTGACGCCACAACGCTCGATAGGTTTTCCACTCACGCGGGTCCATCAATTTGTTGAGTTCATCTTCCAACAAATAGTCGGGCAGACGTGGGGATGGTTGCCAAGGCGGACGTCGGGTGAGGCGAATCTTGATATCCGCTGCTTCTCCCGTGGCTTGTTCGTCCGTTAGGGTTGTCGACTCGTCTTGCTTCGCTTGCTTTGCCATAGCACTGTCGCTCTATTTTTCTTCTGTATAATACTGATAAATGGAAACCGCGCAAATGGCGAGCTGCATGAATGAGGAATTTCGACGGGATCTGGAGCGCGCGTCTGTTTCGGAGACAAAACCATGAAAATTCGATCCATAACCGTTGGACTAGATCCCAGGTTCCCGCTCGATACAGCGCGCACAGCACGGTCTGGGCGCTTTGTGACGCGAGCCAAACAGGCCTGCGAGGAGATCGGGCTAGAGGTGCAGATAACGCGATTGGCAACTCCGCCGTTTCCCCGTTTTCTCACCGGACAATCGCACAGCGCGGTCATACGTTTTGCCCAAGAAATCGAAGCGTGCTGTCTCTCTCGTCGTATAGACTATTGCGCCCTTGGTCCGGTAGACTCTAGTCATCCAGAGGAGCGAGACTTCCTGTAGCTTCTGCCGGATCTTATTGCCGATACGGAGAATCTCTTTGTGAGCGCCGTCCTGAGGAATGGTGGGCTGGCGCTATCCGCAGCTATTCCGCTCGATATTGCTGAGACGATGGTAGACATAGCCCGTGTAGCGCCGGATGGATTCGGTCATCTTCGGTTTGCCTTGGGCGTAAATAGTCGCCTGCATACGCCTTTCTTCCCCGTGGAGTTTCATGCGGGCGAACCGGCTGTTGCGCTTGCCTTAGAAGCTACGGCTACGGACTGCTGGTCGGTTGGTAGTCTTGGCTATTGGAGGCCTGATAGTCGTCAATAAAAAGCGTGATCCCTTGTGCGATGATGGCGGTGACTTGTTCTATCTCTGAGGCGGGAAGCATTCCAATTTGGTTGTGGCTCCAGGTGTTGCCCCAGGTTACTATTTCAGGTGCGCGAAAGAGTAAAACGAGCTGAAGAAATTCATAGTTCAGCGCATAGCTATACGTCCCCGCTATCGGTGAGGTAATGTTGAGACGAATATACAGCGCATGCTCAGCCTGCTGCTCGATAGTGATGCCTGCCTGAATAAGCTGTTCCTCAATCTCTATTTTTAAAACATCCCGGTCCAAACCATCCTGTACGACCTCGGGAGTGAGATCCTCTATTACGACTTGAAGGGAGCGCAAACCTTGCAGACTCGCACGTTCAAACAGATCGCCCGCAGCAGGAACGTGACTCGGAGTGCTGAGTACGAGTACAACGCCCAGCCACCAAAAGGAAAGCATTCGAAAAAGAAAACCTAACTTCATCCTCTTGACCCTCACCATGATAGCCCTCATAACCCTCACACAGAGACAGGCGCTGTGGCCGGAGAAAGCTTCATCTCAGTTTGCACGCTGGCACGGCGGCATTGATCCGCCTCTTTAGTCTTCCTATAGTCGGAAAACCAACCTAACGGAAGCCCAGGTTATGCAGGTAGCGGAGGAAAATGTCTCGCGATAGAAAGAGGCACAGGGGAGACAAAGCTGGCTAGAGAGAGGGTCTGCTGGCAGAACAGACTTCTGGCGTGGGGGACAGTGGCGAGCTATTGCGTCGTGATCTACTTCCTGTCTGCGCAATCCAACCTCAATCTGCCCAAAGTCGTGCCAGCATCAGACAAATGGGCCCATCTGATCGAATACGCGGTTTTAGGCTGGCTTTGGACGTGGGCCGCGAGAAGCTCGTGGCCAGACTGGACTCCGCGAACCATGCTCCTGTCCGCACTTGTATTTACGCTGAGTTTTGGCGTGAGCGATGAATGGCATCAGAGCCAAGTGTCCGGACGTTCCGCGAGTACTGCGGATGTCGGTGCTGATGTGACAGGCGGCGGATTAGGAGGTGGAAGCTTTCTCTTCTGGACACGGACACGCATTAAAAAGCATCGATAGAGGATCCGTATCCAGGGAGGGAAGCCTGCTTGCTCCTATTGCCACGGAAGCGGCATATGTTCTTTTTCCGCCGTGCACACTTTGACCGGCGCTTGGCCGAGTGCTGCGATCATGAACATATCTTCATCTCCAGTATTGACGATTTGGTGAATGGCATCGGATGGGATCTGGAGGGTTGAGTTTGGACCGAAGTCGATGTCATCTCCCTCAACCGTCAGCCGCCCCGAGCCGCGCAAAATGACAATGGCTTCCTCACAAGCGTGCCGATGGACCGGCGTCCCGTTTCCGGGTTGAATCGTTTGCATCCACATCTCTAGGGTCTTCATCCCATGTTCCGGTCCGGCCAAGGTTTGGTGCTCTAGGCCAGGGATAGCAAACTTCTTGAGCGTATCGTTTTGTACAACCGGCATATGCAACTCCTTATTCTTGTCGTTGTTTGGACGTCAATGCCACAAAAGCGGAGAGTGTCCGTTCCGATTTTCTTTAGCATCTGAGAGCGCCAGCGGCCAGCCAGGTCCCAAGCTCGACCTGAATGCAAGAGTATGTCACAATGTTGGCGTTCGACCAAATCACACGAAGGTGGGAAGGGGGGAGGTGCCAATGAAAGGGCACGCCCGACAACTCATGACCCCCAATGATGTGGTTGTCTCGCCCGGGACGACCTTGGCCGAGGCTGCACGAAAATTGGCCCGAGTAGAAATCAGTGGGCTGCCGGTTTCCGATTCCAAAGGCCGTGTTGTCGGCATCGTGACTGAGAGCGACCTGCTCGGCGCTTTGCTTGGCACCAGTCCGAAGAATACTGCCGTCCAGACTCTGATGACCTCAAGTATAGTGACGGTTGATGAATTTACACCGGCCGACCACGTCGTACAGCTCTTGCGCGAACATAGAATTCATCATCTACCGGTTATACGGCAAGGTGTGGTGGTTGGGTTGATCACTCCCCAGAGCGTTATTCAATACTTTGTCACCCATGAGTTGCCGTCTCCACCTGAGGCCACCTAGCAGTCGCGGCAAACGCTTCTTTTTACTCATCGGCACGCCCGATATCGCCTATACCCGCCAGATAGCCGCGTGGAGTGACCATAACGGTCTCCTGAGACAAAGGTTGCGGCATTTCCAACAATGACGACGGTCCGCATGTCTATTGCATGCTCCAGCATCTGCCCCAGGTTCGTGAGGGTGATGTTTTGTCCCTCACGGTAGGCGTTGGTCGCAATGCCCAATGGTGTATGCGGATCCTTGCGGCGGAGCAGGATCCTGTGGGCTTGCGCGAGCTGCCAGGTGCGTCTCCGGCTTGCCGGGTTGTACAGGCAAAGTACAAAGTCGGCCTGGGCGGCCTTGTCCAGCCCCGTGGCGATCTATTCCCGAGGCGTGCGCAGGTCGTTCAAGCTGATGCTGGCAAAATCATGTGTCAAATGGGGCTTCCAGCAGCGCCACTGCCGCCTGGGCGGCGGACACACCTGGGATGACCTCGATATCCAGGCGTTCACCCGGTTGCCAGCCTCGCTTGGCCAAGACTTCAAACACCACACCGGCCATAGCATAGTCGCCAACGTCACCACCGGAGACCGGAGTGACCACTTGTCCAGCTGCGGCTAGATCGAGGGCCTGCTCGGCCCTGCCGCCAAGAGTACTGCCGGATCGGCCACCGCTTGGGCGCGCGCAGCTACCTCGGCCAGGAAATGCGCTTCCACTCGATTTCCGGCAGTATGGGTTTGCAGATGCCGCTGCGCCAGTTTCGCGAACTTGCCTACCATGCCGCACAGGGTGACGCGGCGGATGCCGCGGCGTGCACATGGCGCCCCGTGGGTCATATCAGGATCGTCCCCGGCATCCTTGACCACTCCCCAGACTGCCTCTCCCGCGCCGACGCGCCAGGCCGCGGGGGGAAAGCTCGCCGTTTGCCGCAAGCGCGTGGGGAACTGAATTGTAACACGTTGGATCAACGCTTGCCGCAAAAGGGCCAAGACGGCCGGCTTGCTCGCGGCCGCTGCCCAGGCGCCCGTGGTATAGCCCGGCCGCTGTCCTTTTTCTCCCGTGGCGGGACAATGGAAGCTGCCTCGGAATCCTTAGCGCGGGACGCGACCTCGCCAGCCATTGCCGCTCTCACCCCGAACACCGGTTGCTGTTTAGAATAGGTTTGCAGCAATGAAGAAGACGCCTATGCAGGTCACAACAGCGCCGCCCACGTGCAGTCCATACGGCGGCAGTTGGGCAGATCTGGTCGCAAGGGCGCGCATTCCAGCAATAGCGCTAATCGCGATGATGTATTGCACAGCTGCAAGTCCAACCGGATACGCGAGTAACGGGCTCTGTTCCGCTCCGACGATGGATTCACCGTAGGCGTACCCGTGGGACATCCCGGCGAGTGCGAATACTACCATAAGAGGAATAGCCGCAAGCCGTCTGCGGACTAAGAGCAAGCCTCCTACAACGACAACGGAGCAGGCCACCAAGAGTTCGGCCAGAGGCAGATCAATGGTTGCCAGGTGAATCACGATGCCGCACAGAGTCGCGCTGACAAAAGCTAGGGGGGACAGAAAGGGCTTCGCCGTCGTCGATGCGAGCAGACCGACCGCCAGAAGAAAGGCGAAATGGTCTAACCCAATAACAGGATGCGCAAAACCAGACAGCAAACCATCCCAGAGCGTTACGGGCAGCTCACCTCCCATATCGTGGTGAGCAAGAGCAGAGGTCTGCGACAAGAGTAACAGCAGAGCGGTGCCGGCGGCGCCGAAGCCGACTTTCGTAGCGTGACTTGACAGGGACATGACATTCCTCCTTGCACTGAAATATTTGACATAGAACGTACTGCGGGTTGCAGCGGACGATTCACCATATCGTTGTCATTCCTTACCATCCTGTTCTGCGGCCAACAACAACAAAGCGTTCACGATCGCGACCGCGCTGCCGCCCTTTCGCCCCTGGCTCGCAATCCAGGGTGGGTGCTCTATTGCCACCAGGACGACTTTGGACTCCGCTGCCCCCAACAAAACCGACTGGTACGCCAACAATGAGCCCAGGTTGCCCCCGCTGCTCTTCTACCAAGCGTAGGAGTGCGAACAGCGCCGTGGGTGCGTTGCCTATGATAAAGATGCCGCCTGGCGCATGGCAACAGCAGATTTCGTTTCACCAGAGACCTGGGCTAGACGGGCCACGGTTGCATCGTGGACCAGGCACAGCGTTCTTCCCCCGACCGCCTGGATCAATTGCGGATTAATCCCCACCTCGACCACGCGCACACCGGTGATGATCGTGCCACCGGCACTCAAACAGGCGATGTCAACTTGGCTCGCTTGGGGATGAAAGCGTAGCAAGCGGACAAAGTCAAAGTCTGCCGTAGCATGGATCAGCCGGCGGACAAGGGGAAACACGGCTGGATCCATGTGCTCGCCGCGCCGCTCCTCTTCAATCATGTGAAAGCTCCGTGCGGTGATCGCAACCGGCTGCCCGGCGCCTTGTTTAGGAGTGGCTGTGGCCATGTCCGTGCTGGTGGTGTCCACCGCACAACCCGTGGTGATGGTCCGAGGTCTGTGGCCGTGCGACTTGATCGGCAAAGCCCGGCAGCGCGACCCGATAATTGCAAACATCACAGTTCATGTGGACGCGTCCGCCGAGCGCTTCCCAAAGCCGGAGTCGGAGAACGGCAAGGATCTGTGTATGCCCCCCCCTAAGGTGGCGCGCGTCCAACAACTCTACCCCAGGGAACAGGCTCGTGTTGGCCTGCGTCTGTTCGACGCTACGTTTCACCCGGACCCCAGTGAAAAGGAAATAGGGAACCACAATGATCCGTTCCGCCCCTAAAGTGACGCAACGGGCAATATCCTCCGGAACAGCCGGACGGGCCAGACTGACAAAACACACTTCAACCCAGCCATAGCCTCGGCCCTCCAGCAGGAGGCGTCCGATCTCAAAGACTTCGCTATTCCCATCCGTGTCCATGCTGCCCCGGCCGACGAGTAGCACGGCTGTCTCTTCCCGGTTCTGAGCCGACGTCTGTTGCTCGGCTTCCAGCACGCGTTCCTCCAATCGTTCATCAAGGACGTTGAGCAGCCGGGCATCGATTCCGAGAGGGGCGGCGCAATGAAAGGTCACCTCAGGGTAGCGCAGACGGGCCATATGTACCGCGCTGGGCACATCGTTCTTTTGGTGGCCGGCCGGAACGAGAAAAAGGGGCACGAGCGTCACCTGGGTGTCCCCTTGCTGGATGCAGCATTCGATGATGTCCAAGATCGCGGGGTCGGCAAACTCCATAAAGCGGACTTCTACTATCTCGACGCCCAAAGCTTTGTGAGCCCGCGCGGCAAAGTGTCTAAACTCCTCCACCTCCTGTGGGTCCCGGCTGCCGTGACCGACCAAAGTGACTGCTACACTCATACTGCCCTCGCTCTATTGACCACTCACGTTGGGCATGTGGATGACGGAATACGGAGTCTAGGTGGAAACGACAGACATAACAAATGGACAGACGACACTGACTGGGAGGAGGGGGTAATAAAAAACCCTCTACTCCCGCGAAAGAAAGCAAAGGGTTGGTCTAGCTCCTTAGGCAGGTCTCCTTGCTTCGGGGTTCGGAGGCTTATACCTCAACGCCTCTCAGCAGTCTTCCCACACGCTTCTGCGGGCAGTGACATAGTTAAGGGAGGCTTGCCCTTCACAGTGGCGGTGCCGCGCCAGATTCACGCCAGTTTCCCTTTTACCCCCAGTGGGCACCTCAGGTGAAAACGCCGAAAGTGGTACAGAGGAGCTGTGTAAGTATCAAGAGGAAGCCGGTGAGTCTCGGGTGGTTTGGTGTCCGAAGTTGAGTGCAGGCACTAGCCCGGCTCTGTCCGTGATCTGTGCGAAATACAGTGATGTGTCTACGTCAAAACTAGGTGCCCATCCCGCCGACAGCGATGCCCCATCAAACCTTTCTCTGGCATGCATCAGTTGTAACTTACATAAAGGCCAGAATCTCACCGGCATTGACCCTGATGACTGCCAGATCGTGGAACTGTTCCACCCCAGGTACGACATTTGGGACGCGCATTTTGAAAGGTACGGGGCTCCTATAGTCGGCCATACGCCAACGGGCCGGGCTACCGTAGTCGTGTTGAACATAAATGACCCAGAAAATGCAAACTTGCGCGCCAAGCTCTTGGCTGATGGAAAGCTAGATTAAACGCTTTCTAGAGATATTTAGTACTTCGTCAATGCGCATTTGATGAGTGCGATTCTTCGTCGCCTTGGTCCTCGGAATGACAAGTCCGCAAAATCCGTACGGTGGATCGCTGGTCAGGTTCCCTCCTGCGTCACGATGCCTGGAAGTAACACGGGCTCTATTTGATCGTTATCCCTTCGCGTTCATGCGTCGAAAGAATCAACGAACGGGCCGCCCACAGCCCTGTGGTGGCGGGTTACGCTTTGCTAACCCGCCGTACGGGATTGGTCCCAGGTGCGGAGGGTAGGGACGGTATCGAACCGTCGACACAAAGCTTTTTAGTACTGAAACCCGCTGTGATACTGCGTATTACTGGCTGCGCAGAGGAGTGATACAATTCCCACGATTATGCTAGCCTGCCGAGATGAGAAATGACACCTTGTCTGAGACACAACGGCGTGCCTATTGGCGTAAGAACCTCATCTTCGTTGCGGCCTTATTGACCGTCTGGTTCATCGTTTCTTTTGTATTATCGATTGTCTTTGTTGACGACCTGAACGAAATCCGCATGGGCGGCTTCCGCCTTGGCTTTTGGATGGCTCAACAGGGTTCGCTGTATATCTTCGTCATCCTGATCTTTGTGTATGTGTGGCTGATGAACCGTCTGGACCGTGCCTATGGCCTAGAAGAACAAGAAAGAAATGAACACGAACAAGATGCGAGCAGCGAAGGGAGGGCCCAGTGATGGACATGCTCGCGGCTGATCCCATCAAAGCTTGGACATTCATCATCGTCGGTCTCTCGTTTGCGCTCTATATTGGCATCGCCTGGCGTGCCAAGGCCGAGTCCATGAGTGATTTTTATGTTGCCGGTTCACAGGTCGGTGCTGTGGCCAATGGTATGGCCACAGCCGCTGGTTGGATGAGTGCGGCCTCGTTTATCTCGATGGCTGGCCTGATGTCCTTCCTGGGGCGTGATGGCGCCATGTATCTGATGGGCTGGACGGGCGGATATGTGCTCCTAGCCCTGTTGCTTGCCCCGTATTTGCGGAAGTTCGGCAAATACACCGTGCCGGATTTTGTTGGCGAACGGTATTACTCGCAGACTGCTCGCGTCGTGGCCCTCGTCTGCGCCATCTTTGTCTCGTTTACGTATGTGGCTGGTCAGATGCGCGGTGTGGGGGTCGTGTTTGCCCGTTTTTTAGAAGTGCCGGTTGAATGGGGCGTGGTCATCGGCATGGTCATTGTATTCATCTACACCGTGACCGGTGGACAAAAAAGCATTACCTATACCCAGGTCGCCCAGTACTGTGTGCTGATCTTCGCCTATATGCTGCCCACCTTTTTTATCTCTTTACTGCTGACCGATACGCTGCTTCCCCAAATTGGTTTTGGCGCGGAACTGAATACAGAGCCTGGGATCTTTCTGCTCGATAAGCTTGACGGATTAAGTCTGGAACTCGGTTTTGCCGCGTATACAGGTCGGGGCAATAAAACAATTATCGACGTCTTTTTTATTACCCTCTCGCTGATGGTCGGCACTGCGGGTCTGCCGCACGTGATCACCCGCTTTTTTACAGTCCCGACAGTGAAAGATGCGCGTATCTCGGCGGGCTGGGCGCTTTTGTTCATTGTCATCTTGTACGCGACCGCTCCTGCTGTTGCTGCGTTTGCACGTATCAATCTCTTAACCAGCGTTCACAACGCGGAATACGCCAGCGTTCCGGACTGGTTCTCAAAATGGGAAGAAACCGGCCTAATTCGCTTTTTCGATAAGAATGAAGATGGCCGCATCCAGTTTTATAATGATCAGAATCGCGTATTCGCCGAACGCGCTACGGCCCAGGGCTGGAACGGAAACGAACTGAGCATCGACCGCGATATTATTGTTCTGGCCAATCCGGAAATTGCCCAACTCCCAGCCTGGATCATTGCGCTCGTTGCGGCTGGCGGTCTGGCGGCTGCGCTGTCTACTGCCGCCGGATTGCTGCTTGTCCTTTCGATGTCGGTCTCACACGACCTCATGAAAAAGGTGATCCGCCCAAACATCACCGAACGGCAAGAGCTCCACTATGCGCGTATCTCAGCGCTCGTAGCCATTCTTTTTGCTGGCTATTTCGGCGTTCATCCGCCGGGGTTTGTGGCCCAAGTCGTGGCTTTCGCTTTCGGTCTGGCCGCTTCGAGCTTCTTCCCGGTCATTGTCTTAGGCATTTTCTCCAAACGTATGAACCATGCTGGGGCAATCGCTGGGATGATCGCCGGCATGAGTTTTACCACTGCCTATATTGTCTATTTCAAATTCATGCATCCGGAAGCCAATACCGCTGCGCACTGGCTGTGGGGCATCTCTCCCGAAGGCATTGGTGGGGTTGGTATGTTAATCAACTTTGGCGTTTCTCTCGCCATCTCGTCTCGTACCAGCCCACCGCCGCAAGAAGTCCAAGACATGGTTGAAGAGATCCGAATTCCGGGCAGTGAGAAGCCGGTTCTGTCTTAACGTTATGATGCCGAGATCATGACGAGGTGGCGAAGCGGAGTCTAGGAATACCCTACGGACCGAGGGGTGGAGCACGCTCGCATTACCCGGATTCCACTCCGTTCCATCCAGGCTACGGAGTTGAGTCCAACATCGTTCAGACTTTTACCTACACTTGTCGAACCCAGCTGTGGATAGGCCCAGCCCTGCGGTTGGGCCCACGGCTGGGCGGGGCCTCAGAAGTCCATAGGGAGTTGGAGGTGTTCGTGATAAATGCGGTCGCGATGCTCCAACAATGTGGGAGACAGCGCGTCAGCTACGAAGGTGTCGCGGTTGAAGAGCGAGGTGTGAAAGGCCGGATCCATGGGACACAACTCCAACGGAAGCGGCTGGACTAGGACGGTAAACGTGGACCAGTAAATGTCCAACGCGGTTAGGGTGTCACCGATCAGATAGCGGCTGCCTTTGTTCTGCTGGGAGGCTAAGCGGGCGCTTAAGGTCTGCAACATCTGGGCGACGCGTTGGGGTGCGGCTTCGGCAGCGGCCGGACTATAGCCATATTTGCCGCCCAAGTACGAGGCACCGGCTTTGCCTTGCTCGCCCACGTCGGGGTTTGTCAGTATCCCATGCACGACCATGAGCCGTCGGAGCCAGCCAAAGCCGGCCTCTCCACACAACTCGTTACACAGGCCGAACATGGTCATGCGATCGTCGGAATCGTCGGGCACGAGGGACGGCTCTGGAGCGAGGCGCTCGACTAAGTAGATTAGTTCGTTCCACGTGGTGCGAGGGCGTTCGTCATGCCATACAGCTACGGGTGCACTGCTCTGACGGGTCCAGTCCTGCAGAGCGGCATCGTAACCGGCGGCTTTGCCGACCAGGATGTACGGCAGGCGCTTGACGTGACACATGCCTTTGAGCCCTTCGGCCCAGGGATTTGGGCGACCTGGGGGCGCAACAATCCGTAATCCCTCCGTGTTTTTGGCATGTTCGATGTCGATGTAGTCTGCCATGTGAGGGGCCTCTTGTGGGTGCCATTATTGCTTGACGGCGTCAACATATACCATGTCGCCACGAAGAGGCTACGCCCCGGGAGAAGTATGTCTTGGTCGACTGCTCGGCGTTTGAGCGCATTAGAAAAGAAGCGGGGCGTGGTGGTCATAAAAAGCCGACGTTTGGCCCGGACCTGGGTCGCATCTCAGACTGTGGCAAAGAGACTCCGCTTGGAACCGGTGATAGCTTTCTTGACCGCGATACAGACTGCGAAACCCGCCCCGTAGCAGGGGGACTGCGCACATACCATTCGAGCAGTTCCGTGCAAGCCAACTCACTCGTCTCAACGGCGCTTGCTATGAGGAGACTCGCCATCGACCCTGGGCGACAAATACTGTGGGGTGGGCGACCGGACAAAGAGTTGCTAAGGTTTAATCTTCCGGTCGCGCGTACAAGCCGGGTGTAACAGCCCCGCAACACTTGACCCCAAAGGAGACATTTTATGGCGTGCCAGGTTCTCGTTGAGTTTCGTATTAAAGATGGTTGTCAGGATACTCTCAAGCAAAAACTCAAAGAATTCCTACCCGACACCCGCGATTTTCCCGGCTGTCTGACTTTGCATATGGTCCAAGATGTGGACGATTTGGCTCAGATCATGATCGTCGAGCAATGGGAAACTAAGGATGCCTACGACAAATACCTCGCGTGGCGGACGGACCGCGGGGACGTGAACCTGCTGGCAGAGCTATGGGAGGATCCGAAGTGGCGGTTTTTTAACTTCTGGGGCGCCTAGCATGCCCCATCGACCACGCAACGTCCGTGGAGGTTCGAGAGACGCTCAGGGGCAGGTCGGGTGGTTACGCCGACCTCTTACTAGACACCTCGGGAATGGATGATTCCTTCTCCCGCGCTCTCATGCATGATCCCGTCCGCAGCCGAGCATTTCCCGCTGGTCAAAAAAATGGCGGAACGGTACGTAGCATCGGCCCTTCGAGGTCGGTGAGGATTGAAACCCTTCCCTAGACCGACCTTGTTCATACTGTGATGGCGCAGACTGTGTAGAGGCGCGCCGTGCTCTCTGCAGACGTTTCCGCGACCGGGTGACGGTTTTCATAAGCGTAGCACCTTTGCACAGCACGCCTTCATCCCTCTCACGGTGCAGAGCAACAAGCGCAGGAAGAAGTTAAGCCTCGACTAAATCCGTGCCCCCCCCCCTCCAAGACCCAGCCGAGAAGTGGAGAAAAAGGCTCGTAGGGGATCTGCGAACGAGGCCGGGGAGAGATGCTCTCCTTGCAGCTACCTGCATAAAGTTATAGACGAATGGCCAGGTAGTATAATTGGAGCTATGCGTAGCAGGTCATACGGAGCCTCCCTATGAGCGATTTGCCGAAGTTCATGGCTATATCCCTTCTCCGCTTCGAGAAGCCACTCACAGTTGAAACGTTTGCAAGTAGTCCTCTGGATACGAAAGTGCGGTACTCGACGCACCGCGCGGACAGTTCCCTCATGGACGGAACCATCGCGACGGAATCTAATGTCTTCTATCACATCGCCTTGTGTGATGATAAAAGAAGGTGCGACGAAGCGACAAAAGAACTTATTTTTGAAGCTAAAATTCTCGACGGGGTCGCGGAATCGATTCAGCTATCGCTCCGGCCTTCCATGCACCGAGGCAACATCAATTGGTTAGATCAAGTTAGTCCCGGCCCGATATTTGAAACGCACGAGAAGCCACCGAATGTGAACCCGGTCGTGAGCATGACGAGCGGGGGATTTAGAGAACCAGGAACGCAAATGGAACGTGTTAGTCGTACTATCTCAAATACGGTGATGGTTGCTAGAGATGTTCTTAAAGCAGACGGACTCCAGTTTCGTCGAGTATTCTCACTTTGCGAGAATTTTGGCGATCCAATTACATTTACAGTTTGGGACTCTGAAGACGATATCAAGACGTTTGCCTATCAGCCTGGCGAACATTTAGAGCGAGCGAAGCCTCAACTCGATTCGGACTTCCATTTCGACCGCACGTCGTTTGCTCAGTTTACCATCGATCGCGCTGCAGGGGAATGGGCAGGGGTGCGACTCTAACTTCTCTAAGAGAAAACGAGCTGCGCCTAACAAGTCGCCACACCGCGTTCAACAGTTTCTCTTTGTCCACAGCCCCATCAATAATCTCTTTCCGGCGTGTCGGCACCAGATGAAGGCGGCCCATTATCGACTTTTCCGGGACGAAGCTCTGCAGACCACCATGGAGCCGAGGCGCTGGAACGACGGGGTTGTCTACACAGCCCAGCGGTTATCGTTCCTGGTTGATGTGGCGCATTTGGAGCCGGGGTTCAATGCCTGAGCCGCGGCCGGTCTGCCAGTGGAAGGTAAGTAACCGGGGCAACAATCCGTGCGCGGGGGCGTTCGCGTTTGGCGACGGGCAATGCTGCACAGACACCGATTGTTCAGCTAGAAACCAGTGTCAAACTCGAGCAATTCGCCCCCGGCTATCTGTAATCCCTCCCCGGCCGGAAGTGGCTCTTCCATGCCTTCGATGTGGACGTTCAGGTCGTAGGTACCGGGCGGCACCATAAAATTGCGCCACAACGGAAACTCGTTGTCCCACCGACGACGCACTTCAAGTATCGTTATTTGGTCCTCTGTACGGACGAGGTCCCACCCCGTAACGTTCTGGCCTTCTACCTTTTTGACCCGGATCCCGGAGTCGAGGGACACGACCGGCGCCAGTGCCGCAGAAACGGTCACGCCACGCGCAACGATTAACGGGGTCGGCACTTGACTATATTCGAACGCGATGTCGTAGGTGCCGTCGGGCACGGGTTTTGGCCGGTACAAATAATACGAATTTCCTCCGGAGTGAAGCGTCAGGAAGGGTTCTCCGGTGGCGGTGTTGATCAGGGAAACTGCTTCGACGGGCAATTTCGTAATTTCTTTGGCGATATCAAACGCGATGGCGCCGAGGGTGATGGTAGTTGTCTTGCCGCCTGCGACCGTGACATCGGCCAAGGGGGCCTCGGTCGGCGGACGGTAGTTCGAGTTGGCAAAGCCCAAGACGATGTGGTAGTCGCCGGCCAGCAGCGGGTGCGTGCTCGTCGATTTTGGTGCTTTTACTGTCTTGATGACTTTGCCGTCACTTTTTCGTCTGATTTCGAAATGGGCCAGGCTCCGTTCTCCGCTCTTCGGAAATACGACCTCTAGTTTGCCGAGTTTTGTTACAGCTTTCCTTTTTGAGGCCTTTGCCTTTTCGACCTTTATCGCTTCAACTTTCTTCTCCAGGGGCGCCGTAACGGCCTGCAAAGCGAGCAGGAGGGACGAGGCGTCGGCGGCTCCGTGGTAGTCGCCACCGCCGGCCGAGGCCAGGCACTCGAGCTGTTCTTTTTGACTCTCGTTGACACCAAACCCGACCACATGAAGCTTGAACTGGATGTCGCTTTCCTTGAGCGCCCGTACCGCCCCGCAGGGGTCTTCGTTGCATGTTTCTTCGCCGTCGCTGACTAACACGATAGTGGTCTCGTGTTCGCGGGCCCTGAGCGACTCTGCGACGGTTTCCACGGATGCCGCGATCGGGGTCTTGCCCTTTGGAGAGATGGCAGCGACTTTGGCGAGCAGATCCGTCCGGTCATTGTTTTCGATGGGGACCAACACTTCGATGTCCTGGCAGTCGCCCTTGCGCCGGTGACCGTAGCTGGTGAGCCCGACCGTCAGCTCGGGCGGGAGTGCAGGGACGACCGTGTTCATGACGGCCCGGCCGGCTTCGATTTTGGTCTGTTCTCCTGCCGGCCCCCACATGCTCCCAGACCCGTCCAGGATAAACATCACACCGGGAAAGTCCTCGGCCGCCGACGTCACACTGACCAGTAGCAAAGCGAAGGATACGAGCGCGTTACGTAGCCGCGGTGGTGTCTTAAACATGTAAACTCCCCCTTTACGGGAGATAGACCCTGATCTCGGGCCGGTCAACCGAGGGACTAGGTGCCTGCTAATTAGCCGGTCGCGTTCTAGTGCATCCGTTGTCGTAAGTGTGACCGCGTCGCCCAAAAAGCTAGGCCACGGCGCTCCTAACCAGAAGGCAGTTTTGCGCTTCCTACACATGAATGAAGTTACGATGGGCGCTGGCGAGATTCGTGGCCCTACAGAAGACGCCGAATAACATGGCGGGGAGACTCCTGGCTTTTGCACAAAGCCGGCTGTGTCCCGTGAGCGGCCACGACTACTTATGATCCAGATGGCCCCTTCCCTAATGCCAAACGACGCACTTTGTACTAATGGCCGATTGGACAAGCCGGAACGTCCCCAACAAGGGAACGGGTGGACTCATCTAGGTCTGTCCGAAATGTTGCGTGAACCCGGGTGACCATAGCAGCTAGAGAGACAGTCATGCACAGGGCGACCAGTTCTTTACGCGAAAAACGATCCTCCAATTCTGCATATAGAACGTCCTCCACACGGACGTCGCGGGTGAGCACTTCCGCATAACGTAAAACCAGTCGGTCCGTTACATCGAAGGACGTACATGTGTCCGGGTCTGCCATGGCTGCCATCTCTTCAGCCGTCAATCCGACGCTCTGACCGAGCATCACGTGAGTCGGAATTCAATAATGGCAGGAGTTGAGTTGCGCGGCGCGCAGATAGGCGAGTTCCCGATAGCGAGGCGCTAACTGTGGGGTGTTGCCATACAACGGCTGGAAGATCTGTGCGAAGCCGGCGAGAAAATTGGCATCGTTGGCAAACAGTTTCATGACATTCAGCACGGACATGCCCCAGCCTTCCAACTGGTTATACACGGCACGGACTTCTGGTGAAGCATGTTCCGACTCGACTAAAGGGATACGGCTCATCGCTTCCTCCTTTTTTTCTGAACCCGGGAGCTTGGCAAGCTACAATGGCGGAAATATTTTTACAATGTGGTAAGGGTTACTCGCACCGTTTCGTCGGAAGGATCTCCCCGAAGTTCGAGATTGAGCTGGAAAGGCCTTTCTTTCTGGTGGGACAACACGCGGCTCCATCTGAGGCCAATCTGAGATCAGGGAGTTTCCGCATTCCTAGGACCGGAGCCGTTCCGTTCATAATATATAATTTGCTAGGCTTCAACCGATCTAGTTGGCCATTCCACGTGACGATACCGACCCGGGCAACGCTCGGTTCCGGTTCGTGTTACCGAGCACTCCGAATCAGATAATTTGGGGTATACGTTTCCGAGGTATTATCTGACACCGGTTCATTAAAATACGTCTCATAGTACCATTCCCCAGGAGGACTCGCGCTCGAAGGACTTTCGGCGATCGTGGCGGTCTTTTGTTGCAGATCAACCATAACCGCGCTGGGGAGGAACGGCCATTCCTCGGTATAGTTGTATCTTGCGCCCTTGAGAGGATTCGTCGGGTACAGCGAGTGCGGTTTCCGCGTATACCAGACACACCCGAGGCTCGCCTTCCAGAGAGCCCCTTTCTCGTCGTACAGCTCCTGGAGACCGATACCGAAAAACTGCTTGTCGACATACAAAATTCTCTTTGAGTAAGGGTACCTGCCCGGATAATGTGTGGGGGTTCCCTGGACCACCCACACATGCCGTTTCTCCCAGGTGACACACGGCAGTGCTGCCAACACACCATGACGACCGTCGCGAGGCGCACACCATTGCGACGGGTCCCCGTATTTGCCGCTGTGCACGACCGCGAGAATGTCCCTTTCGGCCAGTATTTTAAAGGTCCAGTGTGCAATCTTCCCGCTGAATCCGAGGAACGAGTCTGCGTCTGTGTCCGTGCCAAGGGCGTCTGCGCCCCGGTCGGCGACCCCAATACGCCGGACTTTCCGTTGGTACGGGTCGTACACATAATGCTCGTCGGCGACGTTCGCGCCCAGGTGATAGAGCTTGAGACAGAACGCGCCCTTCAGTCGTTGCGGAAGGGTCAACGGGCCCGACAAAAGACTCATCAGCACGGCCGGGTTGTTCGGGATAAGCGGCTTCGGGGTAGTGTACAAACGTCCCGCCCATTTGAGCAGGCGCCAGCGTAGTTCGTAAGTTTCCCCGACCGCTCCTTCCCGATCGATCGTGTGTGCGGTCACGTAACCGCCCATGTTGTCAATGATATGCGGCGGGAGTTTGTTATTCCACATTAATTTATACGGGGCCAACGGATCAGTTGGATCGATCACCGGAAACGGAGCACCGGCCACGTAATTCGAAATTGCCCGGCCGTCCGGCGCGATCTCAACCTGTCCGGCGTACCGTTCGGTCGCGTCCTTGTATGCCTGCGGCCAATCAACTTTTTCCGTAGGCGCGACCTTTATCGTCATTCCCTGGTTGACCATCCACCGTGTTGCAGGAGTCAGCAATGCGTCCGCGGTCTGCACATTGGCAGCCGCAACGGTATCGCCCGGTCCCACGCTCGCCCTCGCGATATTCGCTACTGCCAGCACGAGCGCGAAGCACAATATCTGTCGACACAATAGCGGTTTTCTCACACACACCCTCCAGCATAACCTAGTCCGCGGCAAGCATTCGCAGTCCCCGTCGAAATAAAACTCTACTCATGTATCAGACGAGAAATCCTCGTGTCGACGGGCGAGTCCTATCCCGTCGCAACGGTTTTTGGGCTGAAAGTAGCTTGGGGGAAATAAAGTACTGGGCCCGACCGGTCTATACGGCAGCGGCGTCAAGGGACGGAGCAGCTCGTAGACCTTCTCACCTTGAACCAGAACCGCAGCATGAAGCCGGACCGCAAGAGCCTAGTCGGGAGTCACCTCTCAATCCTCCTCACAAGAACTTTCCAGAAGTTTGGAGTCGCATCCTCCAGCATGAGGGAGAAACCTTTCTGACAGAGACGAAAAAAGAGTTCACATATTGGATAGAAGGAAACACATTCCATTCGAGTAGAACAGAACATCGGTCGAGGAAACTTTGAGACTGCGTATGCTTTGCTCCCCCTTATTGAGGAAAGCTCGCGCCCGCGGACCCGCTGCCCCTGTCGACGTATAGGCAGGTGACCTAAATAGGAGTAGAGGGAAGACTCAGACTCTCGCCTCGTGGCAATAGAGGAGCCTCAAGGAGGCGACAGCTATGGCAGCCATTCTGCACCTGTCCTTTCGAGTCAAAGAGCCACAGCGTTCGGCCGAGCTCTCGGCGGAACTCCTGGGCGGACACCTGATCGATTCCGGACCCCAACTGGGTTCGATTGGCGTGAAAAGTATCGCATTCGGGGATGAAAAACGGGGAGCGTTTTTGGACATGATCGAATTTTGGCCGCAGGACAAGCACTGGGCGGGCGAGTTCATCCCTAGCGATGGGGATCGGTTACTACCGTTTGGCCATCTCGCCTTCCAAACCAAGAAATCAGAAGATGAACTGGCCGCGATTGCCAAAAACCATGGAGCGGTATTCAAACAAGAAGAGCGGGGGCTCCCGGAGCTCGTGCCCGTCGTCTACGATTTCGAGGGGAACTTCCTCGAGTTCTTTCCCCCGATCAATGCGTAGCCTTCAGCTGCTCCACGGAGAATAATCGTGCGTGCCCCACAACAGGAACCCTCCCTCACGGCTGACGAAATACTTGCCAATGCGATCAAATTAGCCGGTCGCGTTCGGACGAGAAATTTGACAGCGGAGTATGCAGCGTTACGCATGCTCCCTGACGATATCGTTCAAGATATCCGTACTGCCGGTATTATGCGGATGCAGATGCCTAGGAGCTGGGGCGGGCCGGAAATGACTATCATGCAATCCGCACGGGTGATTGAAGAACTGGCAAAGGCCGATGGATCCATCGCTTGGTGTTCTTTTATCTGGTCAGATTCAGGGGTCTACCCTGCGTACTTGGATGATAAAGTAGCCCGTTCTATGTATCCACGTTTGGATATGGCAACGTCCGGATGGGTTTATCCGGTTGGCACAGCCAAGCGGGTGGCCGGTGGCTACGAGATTAGCGGCCAGTGGATGTTTGGTAGTGGTATCAACCATTGCGATTGGGTTGTATCGGGTTGCATGGTTGATGACGTCGTATCGGACGACCCGATCGATCGTTGTCGCATAATGTTCGCGCTGCCTGGGGAATACGAGATACTGGACACTTGGTACACTTCGGGTCTTTGTGGAACTGGTAGCACTGACTATCGTTGTGACAGGATATTTATACCTGATGAGCGGATCGGCACGTTCTTTCAGGGCTCCAATCGGGAGGGCCCGCTATGGAGGAGTCCCGGGGTATTCATAGCTAAGGCCGCCGGGATGCCCCTCGGTATTGCGAGCGACGCGTTGACTCAGACGCGTCGCTTAATGGAGACTAAGACGGACAGGATATTTGGCCCATATCGTAATATGACACGGGTGCAATCGGCCCTTGCCGAGGCCCAGGCGATGCTCGGCTCCGCCAGAAGCTACTTGTACGGGTCGCTTGAAACGCAGTGGGTGAAGCTTGAGGCAAGACGGCCGCTTACGGTGGAAGAGCGGGCCGACGTCTGGTTGGCTAGAACGAACGCGTTCCAGGTAGGGAGAAAGATCGTGTCAGATCTATGCGATCTCATAGGTGGTACGTCCGTGTACACGAATCGCAGTCCATTAGATCGGCATCTACGCGATGTGCAAACCGCTTGCCAGCACGTCATGGCACAAACCAAGGCGTGGGAATGGGTAGGCCAACTAATGCTTGGTGTGGGCCAGGGTCACCCGTTCCTGTAAGCGCGAATCTGAACAAAAGGTCGCGATGCGTATAACGTGCACGGAAGATGTCGAATTTTCTGTACATTGCTGGCGTACTGAGCTTTGGTTTCCGTCTCCTCGTGATGCTCGGGGCCAAGAGTGCGATCCACGAGATCGAGGCCAGCGTCGCTTTCATTTTCATAATTCTGGGCGTCGGGTTCGCGGCGGAGATTTCCGGATCTTCGATCTCAGATTCCCATAACAGGCCTGTCGTGGGGTAGAGGATGGCCTTGGCCAGACTTTCCCCCACGATCTTCTCTATGCTCTCAGGTGCTCACGCAATATCTCGGACATCCGTGCCCGAGAGGGAGGGCCAAGAAGGCGGTAGGAAAACACCGCCGGTTCAGATCGCGTTTCCCTAGGCCCTCTGTATGAAGCTTTTGTGCCGTCATGATTGCGGTCATTCCAGGAAGGCGCAGTGTCACAACGTGTCTGGTCGCGGATAGGGTGCGGATCGTGCGCGACTCTGCGCGGAATTTGGTCAGGGCTGGAATCCCGGAGCGAGTTGCTATGGAGATTACCGGCCACAAGACGCGCTCGGTCTTTGATCGGTACTACATTGTTGCCATGGCAGATCTTGATGAAGCGGCAAGAAAGATCGACGAGCGGATTGCGCGCCAAAGTGCAGACCACTCCGAAGAGTCGACAGTGGCGCCAACTGATCGTAGTCCAAACCCAGTAAAAGAAGTTTTACTCTCCTAAATGGTTACCATTTTGGTGACCCTCGCCTATATTACCGTCGGAATGAAGACGGGCGGCACTCATAACCCCTGAGAATCACGGGGGTTATGAGTGTGGGCAGGGGCGGAATTGAACCGCCGACACGAGGATTTTCAGTCCTCTGCTCTACCGACTGAGCTACCTGCCCACATTTGGGAGGATGAACGACTTCTGAGGCAGGATAACCCCAAAACTCATCGGGCATTTCCCTATCAGTTAATCTGCTTTCATGGCAAGCCCAGTGACACAGAGGGCTTCGGGACGGTCTGAAAGCTAACCATTGACGTGGACGATTCGGAAATGATAGGGCACGCAGGGATGGCCGGGCCTCAAGACGCACAACACAAAGAGCCGCTTATCTCGGTGATCCTGCCGACTTTTGAGCGCGGGGATTTGCTTCCACGCAGCATTTCGTCAGTCCTGGCGCAGACGTTCACGGACTGGGAGCTTATCGTTATTGATGATGGCAGCACGGATGCGACCACCGACGTTGTCGCGGCTTGGCGGCAAACATCTTCCCAGATTCGCTATGTCCGGCAGACGAACCAAGGTGTTGGTGCAGCGCGTAACCGCGGAGTCACGGAAGCGCGCGGCGAATATATCGCCTGTCTTGACAGTGATGACGAATATCTCTCCTCACATCTAATGACGCGACTTGACCTGTTGCGCACGAACGATCTTGATTTGATTCAAGGCGGTGTCCGGGTAGAGGGGAAGAAATGGGTCGTCGACTTCTTCAATCCGACCAAGCTAGTCCGGATAGCCGACTGTGTCATCGGTGGGACACTGTTCGGGAAGCGTGTGGTGTTCACGCAGCTCGGGGGGTTTTGCAACTTGGACTATGGAGAAGATCTCGACCTCTGGACGAGAGCCCAAAAGGCGTTCAAGGTTGCGACCTTTCGCGAGCCTGCAACGTATATCCTGCACGAAACGTCTAATAGCCTGCGCATGGCCCGGTTTGATGAATGGCAAGCGCAACACTGACGCGCAGGCTGCGGGACGATCACAGCATCCTATCATCACAGTATGACTTTATGAGCTGGGCTGAGTATCGTCGTCGATAACGGGGAAGCGAGCCTGCAGACAATACACGCCCAGATAAAATAGTGGGGTATCGAGCAAGGCAAAGGTCAGTTTAAAAGAGTACGAGGACAGTACCAGCGGAATGAGCTTGTCCACAGAATCAATTGCCGAACCAAGACCGCCGGAAGCGTACAAAATCGATGAGATCAGAATGGTGTCCACGACTTGGCTGAACATGGTCGAGCCATTATTACGGAGCCATAAGTGTCGCCCTTTAGTAAGCCGTCGCCAGAAGTGGAATAGTTGTACGTCCACGGATTGGGCGAAAAGGTAGGCAATCATTGACGCTATGACCCCTGGCTTCATAAAGGTGTAGACCGTATCAAATGTTGCGGATGCGCCTGATACCCCAGACGCATTTGGCAACACATGGCCAAACCACATCAAGAAAAGCATGAAAAAATTCATGCCCAAGCCTACCCAGACGATGGACTGCGCCCGTCGTCGCCCGTAGAGTTCGCTAATGAGGTCGGTCGCCAGGAAAGTAAACGGATACGCCAGCAATCCGGCTGGAATCACGAACCAGCCCAGATCGACAAACTTGGTGATGCCCACAATATTTCCTAGGGTGAGCGAGGTTAAGAATATTCCAGCGAGAAAGGAATAAAAGACCTCTCTTGTGTAGAGGGACCACCGGGTGGTCGTGTTTTCTTGACCATTATCCTGCATACGCGTTAGCCTGCATATATAAGATGCAGGGGGATGAGGTTAGCGGGGTTGTTTTGCGACCTGTTTTGTAACCTGCTGCTCAACAAAATCAATAACGTGGGCTTCAAGGCAGGCGTTGTTGAGACGGTCAATTTCTTGAACGCCGGTTGGGCTTGTGACGTTCACTTCGGTCAAATATTCCCCGATGATATCGAGCCCGACAAAATAGAGTCCATCGCGTTGCAGCCATGGGAAGACTATGCGGCAGATTTCTTTATCTCTATCTGTCACATTCGCTCTCACACACGTCCCGCCTACATGAATATTCCCCCGGTTTTCATCTGACTGGGGGACGCGCAAGGTACAGCCGAGAGGTTCTCCATTGAGGACGATAAGACGTTTGTCCCCCTGGCGAACCTCGGGAATATACTGCTGGGCAATAATTGGCTCGCGGCCTTCTCTAGTTGCGGTCTCAAGAATGGAGTTCAGATTGCGGTCATCCCGATGCACGTAAAAGATGCCCGCGCCGCCATGTCCGTCAATGGGTTTAATAATCATCTCTCCGCCCAGCTCTTCAAGAAATGTTTTCAAACTGGTTGCATCATGTGAGACCAGCGTTGCTGGAATGACGCTGGGGAAGTTGAGCGCGTACAGTTTTTCATTTGCCGCACGCAGCCCTGTCGGATTATTCAGCACGAGAGCTCCTTGATTTTGAGCAAGATCGAGCAGTTGGGTTGCGTGCAAATAAGCAATGTCAAAAGGAGGGTCTTTGCGCATAAAGATGGCGTCAAAATCCCCTAAAGGGCCGGTCTGTTCTTTGCCAAACGTAAAATGGTTATGCGGCTCGCGCCGCAGTTCAATCCGCCGCACTCGGCCCATTGCCCGTGCGCGATCAATAAAGAGATCAGGCATCTCAAGATACCAGAGGTCATGCCCACGCGCCTGAGCTTCAAGCATAAAGGCAAAGGTCGTATCCTTATCAATCAAGACGTTCTGAATCGGATCCATGATAAAAGCGATACGCAAGCGGTGCATGGTGTCTGCCTCCTGTCGTGTCGAGAGCGTTCAACTCCGCCAGCTTCCAGGAGCGGCATGCTAGGTATTTGTGGTCATTAAGGCAAGGGGGGAAATTGGATGTCACGCCAGAGAAACTGGCACAACGCAACAGCGCTCATGCTTGCGGTTTCCGCACGCAGGATAGAGGGCCCCAGACTCACGGGCGTGCATCCGGCTGCTCGTGCGTCCTCGATTTCTTGGCTGGAAAATCCGCCTTCAGGACCGAGGGCGATCCAGACTGCATCAAGTCTAGGAGAGTCCTCTGCAAATGCTTTGAGGTGGACGCTGTGCTCGCGCTCTGAGCATATCACCTTTACTGTGTCGGAAGGGCTGGCGTGTAACAGTGATTCAAAAGACACGGGTGAGGCGATCTTCGGTAGTGGACTGCCGGATTGTTTGGCGGCGGCTTGGGCAAGACGCCGCCAGCGCGCTAGGCGCGCATGCTGTTTGGCTAATGGAATACGTGCCACGGTAAAGTCCGAGAAAAAAGGAAGGATGGTGTGGATTCCCAGTTCGGTGGCTTTTTCAACCACAAGATCCATTTTTCCGCCCTTGAGAAGACTTTGGGCCAGTGTGAGGCGAAATGTGGGTGCAGACGGAGGAAGTGTATCCGTAAGTCTCACTTCGGCGTGATCCTTGGCCAGGTGAGTAAGGGTGCCGTGATAGGTCGTTCCGCGTTCATCGTACAAGGAAATAAGCGCGCCCATATCGAGGCGAAGGACATGCCGAAGATGGTGAAACTCAGGGCCGCTAATCTGCGCGCTGGTCTTGCTGAACTGGGCGCGATTTGTTCTGAGAGCGTGCGAAGAGATGAAAAAGCGTCGCATGCCGGGCCTAATCTCTAAATCGAATCTTTTGGACCAAATCCTTAGTTCCGACGCAAGACCAACGTCACCCACCCATCTTTTGGGAGTCGGGTTGCCAGGGTCCAAGCCGGAGAACAAAAAGCGTGACGCACGGCTTCGTCTTGGTCGGCCTGGATGCCGGACAAGATCGCATGGCCTAAGGTTGCGACTGCGCTGGTAAGTGGGAGGCTCAGCTCTATGAGGGTCGAGGCAAAAAGGTTGGCCATGATAAGAGGAAAGGGCAGGGGCAGGGCGTTGAGTGAGGCTGCGCTAATGTGGAGCGCGTCTGCTACTCGGTTGACGGTCGCGTTCTGGCGCGCCTCGGCGAGGGCGTCTGGATCAATATCGGTTGCCCAAATCGCGCCAGACCCAAGCTTGGCCAACGCAATGGCCAAGATGCCGGATCCGGTGCCAAGATCGAGTGCCCGCTCGGGTGGACCATCCTGTATGCATAGCGACTCTATGGCTTCCAGACAGGTGCGCGTGGTGGCATGGTGTCCGGTACCGAAAGCCATACAGGGATTAATGACAATGCAATGCTGGTCCTGTTGATCTGGCTGCGGCTCCCACGGTGGAAGTACAAGTAAATGCTGACCGACGTAGAGTGGAGGGAAATGACCTTTCCACTGCTCCTGCCACGCGCCGCCGGTGATAATATCACACTCCGGCCTGCTCTTGCCTATTTCAGGATGCAAAGCTGTGAGACTCCGCAGATACTGGGCCAGACGCTCCCGGAGGGCGGCTGAATCTTGATGGTGTGGAAAAAAGCCTTGGACCATAGTGGTAGACGGCAGGGGAACGTCTGGTGTGTATTCCCCCTCGACAATGCCGCTCGATCCGAGTTCGGTCAAAAAATTTGCGACAGCGTCTACCGTATCATTTGGGACTGCGACGGAAACGCACAGCCAGCGTTCTGCTGCCATACATCAGCGTCCAACAATGACAAGCGTTTGGCCACTGGGATCGAGGTAGGCGTTGGCCACGCGCTGCAGGTCTGCTTGCGTGACCCGTTCAATTCCAGCCAAATAGGCACGTCCATTATTATAACCCAGGCCATAGAGCTCATTGAACACCATTTCCTCTGACTGCGCCCCGTTCGACTGCAAGGAGATATCATAGCTGCCGGTCATATATTTTTTGGCTTGCTCCAATTCATCTGAGCCGACTGGCTCGTTTCGCAGCCGAGACAGTTCTGTTTGAGTCGCGCTGATAGCCTCATCAATATTACTCGGATCGGTGCCCAAGTAGATGCCAAACACGCCTGGGGCGAGTCCTTCAACGTTAAAAGCGGTGACCGAATACGCCAAGGCACGTTGCTCGCGGACCTCGTAAAAGAGCCGCCCACCCTGACGAGAAAGAATCGTATCCAGGACTTTGAGGGCGTAACGATCCGGGTTGTCAAGCGTGACACCTTGAAAACCCAGAACAACGTGGGCTTGCTGTCTATCTACACTTCTGGTTGCACTTCGCTCACTGTTTGGTCGGGGTTCTACCTCCGGCAAGACTAAGGGAGCAGCCGCAGCTGGAAGCGTGGACAGGGCCGCACTGAGCCGATCAACCAGCTGCGTGGTATCTATATCGCCAACCACGCTGACGACAAGGCGTTCGGGGTCGAGCAAGGAGCGATAATACGTGCTCATCTGCTCTCGTGTTATCGTGTTAATGCTGTCCTCACGGCCCAGCGTCAAGAGGCGATACGGATGGGTCGTGTACAGCGTCTCATAAAACAAATCGAACGCGATTTGCGCCAGATCATCGTCGCGATTTTTGAGTGCCAGCAGGATCTCACGTCGCCGTTTTTCAACCTCGTCACCCGGAAAGGTCGGGTGCAGTAAGGTTTCAAGGAAAATATCGACGCCTTCATTCGTATGGGTGGCGAGGAATGAACCGGACAAACCTAAGCTGTTGCGTCCTGAGAATCCGTTCAGTCCTCCGGCTAACGACTCCACCGTTTCCGCCAGATTGAGGCGTGAGAATCGCTGGCTGCCTCGCGTCAGCATGCCCG
>CAZBUD010000055.1:0-29559 GCA_964495015.1 uncultured Enterobacteriaceae bacterium
CTTCGTTTAGGTCAACCAGAAGAACTTTTGCGCCTTCTTGTACGAACAGCTTGCCTGCCTGGGTGCCTATGCCGCCCGCGCCACCGGTAATGATCGCAACTTTTCCATCCAGTCGTCCCATGCCGAGCCTCCTGTGTGCCTGTTATGTATGATGCGCACCGTCTTACTCGGTTTGCTACTGCTTGGCAAGGCGAATCCAGCTATGGCCAAGTGACACACAGCTAGGGCGTAGTCCGTCTGGACGTGGCCACTGCGAATGCGCTAGACACGAGAGGATAGCGGGTTAGAAAGATCGACTGTGAACGGATTTCCATACCAGAAAAAAGGGGACTATATGCCACTAAAATCACCGACACTGGATGAGATCAGCGATATCGCTGAGGGATATGGATTGAGCCTGGACGAAAGCGATCTTGAATCGTTTCAAGGGCTGATGCGAGGTACGCTCGAATCGTACGCGCGCCTTGACGAACTAACCGAACCCACACTACCGGTGAAGTATCCGCGCCCGCCCGGCTTTCGTCCGCAACCAGAAGAGAATCCGTTCAACGCCTGGTATTGGCGAGCGGAAATCGCGGGCGCGCCGTCAGGGCCGCTCGCGGGAAAAACGCTGACGATTAAAGATAACGTCTGCGTGGCCGGGGTGCCGCTGATGAACGGCAGTAGTGTGTTAGAGGGCTACACGCCGGAGATCGATGCAACCGTTGTCACTCGAATCCTGGATGCCGGCGGCACCATCCTCGGAAAAGCGGTGTGTGAGCATTTCTGTAGCTCAGGCGGCAGCCACACCGGTGATACCGGCCCGGTTCGTAATCCGCATGATCAAAGTCGGATGGCCGGGGGCTCCTCAAGCGGCAGTGCGGCGCTTGTTGCGGCGAGTAAGGTCGATATGGCGATTGGCGGAGACCAAGGCGGCTCGATCCGGATGCCGAGCTGCTGGTGTGGGATTTATGGTATAAAACCAACCTACGGATTGGTTCCCTACACCGGAATCGCCCCCATAGAGCTTACCATAGACCATGCCGGGCCCATGGCGCGGACAGTGGCTGACGTGGCCTCGCTGCTAGAAGTGATTGCCGGGCCGGACGGTCTCGACCCGCGTCAGCAGGCCGGTTTGCAAGGTGAAGCGTATACACTTGGCCTGTCCGGAAAAATCGATGGTCTGCGCCTCGGGATTGTTCCCGAAGGTTTCCGTTGGGAGGGTCTGTCTGGGGCGGATGTGGATGAGAGTGTCGAACAATCCGCCCATGCGTTCGAGAAGCTGGGCGCTCAGATCAGAACCGTTTCTATTCCATGGCACCGTGACGGCCGACACATTCTCTTTGCCATATTCCAAGAGGGTGCGACCATGCTGATGGTGCAGGGCTACGGCATGGGGACAAACTGGAAAGGCCACTACACCACCAGTTTGATCGACGCCATGGCCCACGGTATTCTGAATCGACCAGACGATTTATCAGAGACGGTCAAGCTCACCATGCTGGCCGGCCAATATATGCAGGAGCGTTATCACGGACGCTATTATGCCAAAGCCCAGAATTTTTCCCGTTCTTTGTCTGCGGCCTACGATGCAGCTTTTAAGGAGTGCGACCTCTTAGTGATGCCCACGCTACCGCTCAAGGCAACCAAGATTCCCCCTGCTGATGTGAGTCGGGAAGAGTCTGTGCGGCGGGCGTTCGAAATGGTGAACAACACCAGCCCGTTTAACGCAACCGGATATCCGGCCATGAATGTCCCGTGTGGTATGTCGAACGGGTTACCCATAGGCATGATGTTGATTGGCCGCAAAGGCGATGATGCAACAGTGCTGCGGGCCGCAGACGCGTTTCAACGTGAGATTTTCGATGCGCCGCAGCCGCCTACTTCATAGGGGCGAGATCACCTCGCCTGAGCGACCGGCCGGTCGCCCCTACTCCGAACGAAGAAAGGGGATAAGTAGCCAACACAGTGCGGTGAATGCTGCGCTTATCAGAACTAGAGGGACAAAGCCGGTTTGGTCATACAGCCAGCCGCCCAGGGCGTTGGACCCGCTTCGTCCTACGTTTAGTGCGGACATCAGTAAAGCGAACACTGTGCCTTCTACGCGTGCCGGACAGGAACGCGCGGCCAGATCCAGAATAGCCAGATGCGTAATCTGTGAAATCAGGCCGTAACAGAAAAAAATGAGAACCGCCGACCATGAGCCGATAAGCCCGAGGAAACTCAAAGTCGAGAGGACGCCCAGGGCAACCGCGGCTGAGAGTAAACGGCGCAGCTGAAAATCACGAAAGAAAAAAAAGAATATGAGTGCACCAAGCATACCCGCTGCGTTGGTGAGTGCACCCAGGGTGCCAATATAAATTTTCGAGAACTGCAGGATATCCCGCTCATAGTACAAGAGTGGGACGCCGAAAAGCGGACTGAAATTCCACACAAAGAGAAAGCCCGCGACGATCCACACCGGACCCGATCGCGCAGCCGTGCCGAGCGCGGCTGCGGTCTCATGCCAGCATTCTTGCCGACGTGGGCGTGTGGCTTCACGAACAAAGAAGACGGTTGCCAGCAAAGTCGCGAATGGAAAAAAGCCGCAGATGAAAAAGGCTGTTTGTGGTGTGGCGTATTCCGAGAGATAGCCTCCGCCAAGGTAAGCCAGGGTCAAAGCTAGTCCCATTGCCGCCCACTGAATGGCCTGAAAACTACCAGTGAGACCAAGCGGACGCCCGGTTTCGATCATAAGCGCATCGGTCATTACATCCGCAAAGGCCAGGGTAAACGAGCAGGCCATGAGTAGAATGAGGACAGTCGTATACGCAGCAGGGACAACGGCAAGGGCGAACCAACTTCCCATGCCCATCACACTCATCAGCACCAGATAGCCTCTGCGCCGCGAGCCACCAAAAGGGAGAAAATCGGACAGGAGTCCGTATACGGGTTTAATCGTCCAGCCCAATCCGATCATGGCCCATACAAAGCCCGACTGGCCGGCAGTCAGACCGAGGTCTTCTTTGAGCAGATACTGAATGGGCAGGTAGGGCAGGCCGGTCGAGAGATCGATGGTGCCTTGAACAAAATAGAGCGCCGCAAAGAAGAGGGCGTAGCTCCGAACGCCTTCGCGGCGCAGCGGCTGGGTGGCTTGCTGGAAGGAATGAGAAAGAGAAGTGATACGGCTAGTCTCCGTTTATACTTCGGCGAGACCCAGCCCCGTAGGTCGGGTTAGCGTAGCGTAACCCGACACCACACGGTTCAGATGTGACTTCCTATGCCGACGCACACGGCCGCGCCTTCATCGCTTCATACCAACGGATCAGATTCGTCGAGGTCGGATCAAGGCTAAACGTATTGCCATGGTGCGCGGTTTCTAAGCCAATAAACAGCATAATATCGGCAATCGAAAAATTCCCGGCCAGCCATTCTTTGCCTTCAAGGCCAGCGTTGACCAAAGGCAAACGATGCATCAAGACTTTGCGTGCTTGGTCGGATACGTCGCCTTTGGACAGCACCATGCGCGACGCAGTCAGGTACACGCCGATCTCACACCGCCGTTCCCAAGATCGGGCCAGGGCGCGGCTAACAGGGTCAGCGCCGACCAGTGGCGGATCGGGGTAGAGTTCTTCCAGGTACTCCATAATCGGCAGAGTCTCGATCAGTACGGTGCCGTCATCCAACTCTAAGATAGGGACGCCGGCAAACGGGTTCTTCGCCAGGAACTCCGGGGTCTTTTGCTCCCCAGCATACAGGTCAAGTTCTTTTATCGGAATATCCAGTTTTTTTTCCGCCAGATAGATGCGCAGCTTGCGAGGATTGGGAGCGCGTTTTTTGTCAAGATATAACAACATGGGAGCCTCCTTTGTGTCTAGCGGTGCCGACTACAATCTTTTTGAAAGTAGCGTGCGCGGTGCTTGCGTCAACTACTGTTTCTCAGAGTGCGTAATCCGCACCGTGGGCGTCCAGGTCCGTTTCCGTCGGTCGAGACGGCTCTCCATTGTTTCTCCGTCAAAGTTGGTTGTACGAGATATGAAGTGCCCGCGGTCGATATTTTCAATGGTATGAACGTTGACGACTGCGTAATCGCGCTTATCGATCCGACTCACTACAAATGCTACAACTCCGCAGCGAGAACACACATAGAAGTCGGCAGTTTCATGCCCGAAGCGATACTTGGGCACGAGAGTCTCATTGACAATGGTTGCGTTGAGTTCCGCCTCGGGATGAGAGGTGTACGTGCCCGCATGCTTCAGGCAAAAGCTACAGCTACACGCGCGAACTGGAATCTTCAGCTCATTGAGCGGCCAGAGAAATTCATACCGAATATTCCCGCAGTGACATCCGCCTTCGATACGTTGCATGCGTGCTCCTTGTCTCTTAGCTTGGGCTCGCAATATAGCTATTCTATCTGTTCTCGCCGTTCTTGCGAGCAGAGAAAGGAAAAAGTAAGGAATGGTAGCAGATCCCTACCTAATCCTTTCTGGGCAGCTGCTGAAGTCTCAACCAATGTATAACGATGCATCCGATGAACCACGCGTACTGTATATTTCTAATCTTTTTCTTTCTGCTCATCAGATCGACAGATCTTCAGGCTGACATCTATAGCTGGACCGACGAGAACGGAGTCACGCATTACACCAACGTCACGATCCCCGACTCACGGGCAGGCAAGACAAAGACGTTTCAGTCTGCACCACGGCCTACCCCACAGCGTGGAAGCATTCCCCTCAAAAGCCGCGAGGGCGACCGACACGCAATGTCTCAATGCTGGTTGATACTGGCGCGCAAATCACCGTTATTGATAAAGCCCCTGCGGAAGCCTTGGATATACAGCCGGAGCAACGAGCACGCCATAACCTTCGTAGGTAAAACCGTCCTGCATTGCTGCAATTATGTAGCAAGGGATTGCGAAACTCTTGGGTAGTAAAGCATATTTGCGATGGGTATAGGGGTAGTAAAGCATATTTGCAATGGGCATAGTAGGAACGAAGTGGCGAGGGCCTCATGCCTGCAGGTAATCGAGAAGAACAGAGTAGTGGTGTGGAAGTGTTGATAACCTGCCCGTCACAACGTGACCGAAGCGCGCTCGCGCAGATCTCCGGCCACACCTTCCACCTGCTTGACGCTCCGCTCAATCCGCGTACGCCGTCGCTTGAACTCAATCTTCTCGCTTATACGGATCAGTGTCGAGAATATATTCGGGCGCATCATATTGATGCCGTTTTTTACTCGCGCGACGTGGCAGACATTGTGGCTGCAGTGTTGTGCGAGGAATTCGGCTTTCCCGGCCCGAGCCTGGAGTCCGTCTTTCTGTGTCTGCACAAATACTACGGCCGCCAGTATGAGCCAAATCCGGTCCGGTGTGAGTATATTGATCTCGCCGATGAACAGCCTACGCTGACGCGCTACCCGTGTTATCTCAAGCCACCCTGGCTCAACCTGGGCATACTCGGCTTTAAGCTCGATTCGCCGGACGACCTCCAGCGTGCGCTGGAGGTCGTCCGGCGTGAATATCCGGCTTGGTCGCCGCTCTATTTCCCATTTTTTGAGCGGTATATAGATTGTGAAAAATTCCCACTGGCTGCCCGCGAGATCATGCTGGTCGAAGACTTTGTTGAAGGGCCGCAGGTGACGGTCGAAGGCTGGGTCGTGGACCACCAGCCGCATCTGTGGGCCATTACCGACACGAATACCTATCCCGGGACCCGAGTCATTGACAATTTTTCTCTGCCCTCACGCCATCCGGCTCATATTCAAGATCAGCTGGCCCAGCAGACTATGGCTGCGGTCGACAATATCGGACTGGATAATGGCTTCTTCAACATTGAATTTTGGTGCCATGACAACGCTGTTACTTTGACCGAGGTAAATGGACGGGCGGCAACGTGCTTTTATAATCTTTACCGTAACTGTCTGGGCGCCTGCATTTATGAAGCGGGACTTGCCTTGGCATGTGGCCGAGAGCTGCGACCGCAGCTTGCTCAGACGGACGTCGTTGGCGGCCAATTTAACTTTATCACCTTTGGCGAGGATGTCGCACAAAACCTGTTTAACTTTACGCGCGCTAGCGAAATCGATGGACTCACGCTGTATATCGAGCCGGGACAGGAGATTCGTCCAGTGAGTGAGTTTGGCGTCGTCTTGGCGCAGATTGACTTATTCGGTCCAAGCTACGAAGCGATTCATGCCGAAGCCGATACCTTGCGTCTCCAGCTTCTCAAACAGCCGGCGGATTCACCATGGTAGAGAATGCTGAGTAATGCTGGGGAACTGAGTGTAGGGTATGTGCCGTTTTGTTGCTTATCGGGGAAAGCGGGTGCCGCTTGCTCACGTGATCAGTGAGCCTGAGCATTCCCTTGTCGAACAGAGTTATCAGCCCAAAGAGATGACTGCCGGGACGGTGAACGTGGATGGTTTTGGGGTCGGCTGGTATAACCGCGCGCTTGAGTCCGCGCCGTGTGTGTACACAAATATCATCCCGATCTGGAGCGACCGTAACCTGCCAGGGTTGAGCCGCCATATTGCCTCGGATTGTATTTTGGCCAATGTGCGCGGTGCCACGCCTGGTTTTGGGCTTGATCAGAGCAACTGCCAACCGTTTGCCTATGAGCGCCTGCTCTTTATGCACAACGGTTTCATTGAAAACTTTCGCGGTAACCTAGGGCGCAAGATTCGTGACTCGCTAGGTGACGAATATTATCGACTCATCCAAGGGACAACCGATTCTGAGCATATCTTTGCCCTAGTGTTGAACTTTCTACATGGCCGGGAGTACACGCAGCAGACGCTCGTAGCAGCCTTACAGGGAACGGTTGCGCAATTGTTGGAGTGGACATACGGACGGCAGATGCATATGGCTCTGAATATTGTCCTGTCTGACGGCGAGTGTGTCGTGGCGCTGCGATTTGCCAACAGCTCTCCGGCCCCTTCACTGTATTATTTGCCGAATAGCCCGGCTTTTCCCGATGGGGTCGTAATCGCCTCGGAGAAACTATCCGCTCATCCCGAATGGAGGGCTGTGCCTGAGGGGCATCTGGTCACATGCAGCAACGCGTTCGATGTACACGTGACGAGCCTGAGTGGCCCGGATGCGACGGAAGCGGCGTAATAGACATGAGCGCTGTAATTGACATGGGTGCGTAATCGACATGAATGACATAATCGACAGCGCTGACTGTCGACAGCAGATGGTCGAGGCACGCGCGTATACGCAGTCGCTTTTGATGAACCTGGAAGCGGAAGACTACTGTCGCCAAGTTCACCCTGAGTTCAGCCCTATTGGGTGGCATC
Source organism: uncultured Enterobacteriaceae bacterium (assembly GCA_964495015.1). Taxonomy (GTDB): domain Bacteria; phylum Desulfobacterota; class Binatia; order Bin18; family Bin18; genus Bin18. Next base: position 7,255 of record CAZBUD010000055.1, read on the forward strand.
TGGGGCATATTGGGGTAACTGAATCATTTTGGATACTCCAGAAATGTAAAGGTGAAGCGCCTCTTGTTCCGGCATACGACACGTTGTTTTCGCCGCTCGATACTCCCAAGCAGAACCGGATCAATTTGCCCTCGCAGCAAGAGATCCTTGTCTATCTGGATGCAGTCCGGGAGCGGGTGTTTGCCTTTCTTGAGCAGGGCGGGTGGGAGAAAACACATCCGCTGCTGTCCGAAGGGCGCATCTTCAATATGCTCCTCCAGCATGAAGAGCAGCACAACGAAACGATGCTCCTGATTCTCAACCTGCTTGCGGCCGCACGGTCCGATGCGGATGTCTCCAGTTGCCCGGTCCAGCCCGGCCCTTCCTGTTCGGCACGGCGACAAACGTATTCTCGACGAACGCGGTTCCAACGAACGTCTGCTCAAACAGAGATGATCTGTATTCCTGGTGGACCTTTTGGGATGGGCAGCGACCATGTGGCCAGTACGCTGGATAATGAACGGCCACAACAGACCGTCCAGGTCGGGGAGTTTTTGATTGATCGGACTCCTGTTACAAATGCCGATTTTATGCAGTTTATTGAGCGCGGCGGCTATGCTAATCCAGGCTGGTGGAGCCAGGACGGATGGTGCTGGTGCACGGAACACCATGTCAGGCACCCGCTGCACTGGCGTGCGCGTGTCCATACTGATGATGGCGGTAACAGCAGTAGGGGCGGTACTGGTTCGCCTGCTGGTTGGGAACATTGGATGGAAATCGGTTTCGCTCGAACTGGACCATTAGACCCTACACTGCCCGTGATGTGTATCAGCTGGTATGAAGCCGATGCCTATGCTCGCTCGGTTGGCAAGCGCCTGCCCACGGAAGCCGAGTGGGAGAAGGCCGCCTCGTGGTCTTACAACAACCACGTCGAAGATGCTGGCCGGTCTGACTGTCTCGGCATGCTGGGCGGCGTGTGGGAATGGACGAATACCTGGTTTAACCCGTATCCGGGTTTTCAGGCCTCTCCATATGAAGGCTATTCGGTTCCGTATTTTGATCAGCAGCACCGCGTCCTGAAAGGCGGGTCGTGGGCAACGCGGCGGCATGTTGCGAGGACAACGTTTCGTAACTGGTATCACCCAGGGATTCGGGCGATCTTTGCGGGCTTGCGTTGCGTCAAAGGTTCCAGGGCCCGAACGGTTCACGCCGTGAGCTCTTGCACTCTTTCTTGACCGATAGTGACAGTAGAGATTTCCTATGCAAATAGCATCATATGATATGGATCGTCTGAAGATTGCGACATCAGGGGGGATTCGTTCGCAAATTCGCGAGGATGTGGCCTTCGGCCTAAGTCAAACACAGAAAACGCTGCATCCCAAGTATTTCTACGATGCGCAGGGCTCGCAGTTATTTGAAGACATCTGTAAGCAGCCGGAATATTATCTCACCCGGACTGAGGCGCACATTCTGCGTGCCAATGCCGCCGATATCGTGGAGCAAACGAACGGGGCAATGCTGGTCGAGTTGGGCAGCGGTAGCTCTGTGAAAACCCGCTTTCTGTTTGATGAATATCAGCGCCGCGAACACCTCATGCACTATGTGCCGATTGATATTAGTGCCTCAATGCTGGAAGAGGCGTCGCACAGCTTGCTCAGCGATTATCCTACGTTGTCTATTAAGGCATTGGCCACGGACTATTTGAGTGGGCTGACCGCCCTGCCGAACACGCATCCCCGGCTTGTCCTTTTCTTAGGCAGTAATCTGGGGAACTTCAGTCCGGCAGAACAAACCGAACTCTTCCAGCAGCTTGCTGCGGCTCTTCACCCTGGGGATCAATTTTTGCTGGGGTTGGACCTGCGGAAGCCTGTTGCGGTTTTGGAAGCTGCGTACAACGACACCGCCGGAGTAACGGCGGAATTCAATCTCAATATCCTGCGTCATATTAATCGCGAGCTTGGAGCGGATTTCAACCTGTCACAGTTCTCTCATCTGGCCTTTTATAACCAGCAGCTGCATCAGATTGAGATGCATCTGCGAAGTCAGGTTGCGCAGGAAGTGGCAATTTCCGACCTCGACTTGCAGGTGTCGTTCCGCGCTGGAGAAACGATACACACGGAGATCTCCCGGAAATTTGACGCCAAAGAAGTCCGAAAGCAATTGGCTGGATACGGATTCCAATTTGAGGCGCAGTGGACGGATGCGCAACAGCTCTTTGTGATGTGCCTCTTTCGCTATAACGGACCGTCTACTGCCAGTGACACATGACCGGCGCTGTACAGACGTCACAACTCTTATTGATCGCCACAGGTGGGACGATCAGCATGGTACGTGACGCGCAGACGGGGAAGAGCGTGCCCGCCCTCACTGCTGAAGAGCAGCTGGCCCGGACGTCAATCGATACGGAGACGGTTCGCTGTCTGGATCTCCCCTATCCTGGCGCTGTCACATCCTCAGGGACGGATTTGCTCAGCCTTGCGCAGGGCATCGCCGGTGCAGCAAAAGACCCGGTACGTGGTGTCGTGGTGACGCACGGTACGGATACGCTGGAAGAGGTCGCGTATGGCATTGATGAGATGCTTTCTGGGGTGTTTCCGATTGTCTTTACCGGAGCCATGCGGCCCAGCTGGGCGCCTGAATTTGATGGGATTCAAAACCTTGAGCAGGCCCTCCGGGTGGCTGCTGTCGCTCCGGCAGAGTCCGGTGCGCTGGTTACAATGCAGGATGAAATTTTTGAGGCCTGGAGTGTGTACAAAGCCGACACGCAGGCCCTGGATGCCTTTACCGCGCGGCGGGGGGCCGTACGTGGTCGAGTCGCTGGGAAGCAGATTGAGTGCCCCGGGCCCACGTTCACGCGCTCCCGTTTTAACCGTATACCACCGGTCCTCCCGTCTTCCGTACCAATACTGACGATGGGCATTGGAGATGATGCGGCACTGCTCAGGAACTTGGCGGCAAGCGATATGGTCAACGGGCTTGTAGTTGCAAGCATGGGAGCTGGCAGTCTGCCTCCTGCCGCGTCGGAACACCTCTTTCGTTTGGCTCGTACTGGAGTGCCCGTTGTGTGCTGTTCGAGTGTCCCGAGCGGGCCGACAGAGATCTCTGACTATTACCCCGGAGCCTATGCTGAGTTGCGCGACGCGGGCATCCTCATTGAAGACCACCTCTCACCGCGCAAGGCCCGTATCCGGCTTATGATCAGTTTGGGCCTGGGCGTCTCGTATGTCACGTTTGGAAAAGAGTTCGGACCACTGGTCGGAGGGGGCTAGAGAGTTGCACTGTTCGTGCAGGTTTGCTAGTCGGAGAACTCCGCCAGTAGACTTTATATTTACGCTTGGAGTGACAACCGCCGCGCCCAGGTGGTGGGAGCAGCGTTAGTGGAGTGGAGATGTCTATACGACGCGTAGGGTGGCGCACAGCGCTCTTGTTCACGGTCTTGTTCCTTGTGGTTGGGACGAGCAACATGCTTGGAGCCGTTGACAAGGAGGCCAATCGTTCGTCTACATCTCAGACGCTTCCGTATCCGGAAGCCATGCGTCCTCAGGTTGAGTTTTGGGTTAATATTTTTGGCGTCTATTCAAAATATCAAGTCGTCGTGCATGACGCGGTCTACCTGGACAAGGTATACGCCGTACTCGATTTCCGGCCGTCGCTGAAAGATCACGGGGAAGCCGCTGTTGCTCAGCTGAAGGCCAAACAGACGGAGCGGGAAGTCAAAAAGATACGCGCGGCCCTGCTTAAACTGGACAAGCACGGGGCAAAGGGGCGCGCGCTGAGCGTGCGTGAGAGAAAAATTTGGAAGCTGTTCCAGGATGTCAAAGAGCGACACAAATTCCGAAAGGCCGCAGCAAAGGGTAGGCTGCGTGCGCAGTCTGGGCTGTATGAGCGTTTCCGGGAGGGTGTTGAAATATCCGGGCGCTATCTGCCCGAAATGGAGCGTATCTTTCGGCAGGAAGGAATACCGGTCGAGATCGCTCGTCTCCCACTGGTAGAGTCGTGTTTCAATATCGACGCCTACTCCAAGGCCCGTGCGGCTGGCATATGGCAGTTTATCCCGTCAACCGGCCGTTTGTTTCTCAAGATCAACTATATGGTTGATGAGCGACGTGATCCGCTCCTTGCAACTCGCGCAGCTGCGCGGCTGCTCAAGTCCAACTACGCAGCGCTCGAGACCTGGCCGCTTGCCATTACTGCCTATAATCACGGCTCTGCTGGTATGGGACGGGCCGTTCGAAAAGTTGGGACACGCGACCTTACCAAGATCATTCGACGCTATAAAGGTAGGTCTTTTGGCTTTGCCTCGCGGAATTTTTATGCTGAGCTTTTGGCTGCGATTGAGGTCGAACACAATACCCAGAAGTATTTTGGCCAGCTCGAACGCCAACCCATGCTCACCTACGACGAAGTCGAGCTCGAGGACTTTGTCTCGCTCAGAAATTTAGCTTCATGCGCCAATGCAAGCCCAGAACAATTGTTCGCTCTAAACCGTTCATTTGGCAAATATATTCAAGAGGGAAAACTCTACGTTCCGCGCGGCCATCGGCTCCGTATTCCAGCCGGCGCCAGGGCGCAATTTTACGAACAGTATGCCGCACTTGATTCCCGCGACAAGGCAAAAAGACAGCGTTCGATATTCGCTTTCCATAAGGTTCGGCGTGGTCAAACGTTGGGCGGGATTGCACAGCACTATGGGACAAGGATCGCTACGCTCAAAAATCTCAACGGACTGAGAAGCTCCCATATCATTCGCATTGGTCAACGCCTGCGGGTGCCTATTAATGGTAAGAGCGGGAAGCCGGCTCCACCGCGTGCCAAACCGGTTCAAGTAGCCAAGCTGCGGTCGAGCCAGGTTACGTACACCGTCCGACTGGGGGAGACGCTGGGAGGAATCGCCCAACGTCACAATACAACAATTGCATCACTCAAGCGACTGAATGGGATTAAGAACGCGCAATTCGTACAGGTCGGCAAGAAGCTGCGTATCTCGGCCAACTACCATACTAAAGCCCAACGACAAACAAAATATATGAAACACAAAGTCCGGCGTGGCCAAACGCTGGGCAGCATCGCCCGACGATACGGCACAACCGTATCGATCCTCAAACGCTTGAATAGTGTGATCAACGTCAAACGCCTGCAGATCGGTCAGATCTTGCGGATTCCGCGAGGCTAGAAGGCTACCGGTGCGCTCGCCTGCCTGCCCACAGCCTGTCCAGGAGCTAGCATTGTCATAATCACGTGTTTTCCAACAACTCTGGGCTAAGGTTCCTGTGGCAACATGGGGGTCATAGATTACATACCCATCGGCTACATAGCCATATACCGGTGAGTGGTCGGACCCCTTGTCGCCAAGCTGCTCGGCAAGACATTACGAGTGCCCGTAATGGTGGTATGCACCTTGTTGTGTGGCATGACCCCACAGACCTCCAGGTCCATCAGTTCCGCTTTCGTTCCTGTTGCCCTACATCTCTGCAAAACAATTATCCCACTTAGCGTCTTTGTGGTACTATTTGGTCATAACCCGAGAGGTGGGATCGCATGGGCTACTACCCCGTTTTTCTGAATCTAAATGAGACGGCCTGCCTGGTTGTTGGTGGGGGGAGGGTAGCCGAGCGCAAGGTTGACTCCCTGCTCGAGGCTGGTGGAAACATCACGCTTGTCAGTCCAGAGTTGACTCCTCATATCCAAGGACTTGGAATAGAAGGATGGATTACCGTTCACCAGCGGCTCTATCAACCCGACGACTTGGCTGGGGTATTGCTCGTCATGGCAGCGACCGATGATACCGCCTTGCAGCAGCACGTTGCGGCAGATGCCAAGCGGGTTGGAGTGTTGTGTAATATTGTGGATCAGCCCGCGCTGTGTTCGTTTATCGTCCCCGCTGTTATCAAACAGGGAGATCTGGCTATTGCCGTCTCAACCAGCGGCGCGAGTCCTGCGCTGGCCAAGAAAATTTGCCGAGACTTAGCCGAGCGGTTTGGACCGGAATATGCCCTGGCGCTCCAGCTTTTAGGCCGCGTTCGTGAGCGCATCTTCCAGGAGAGGCGGACCGCACAAGAACGGCAGCGACTGTTCACCGACCTGGCCGAGTCCGCCCTGTTGGACTATCTTCGAGAACGCCGAGCCGATAAAGTAAACGCGCTTTTGCAACAGACTCTAGGTCAGTCGTATTCGCTTGAGAGCCTGGATTTTTCGCTGAATTTTTCGTGAGACTTTTCGTTTTGAGTAGAGTAACGGTATGGAAGTCTGGCTTCTCACAATCACTTTGCTGTTTTATTTGTTAAGTACGGCAGGCTTTGTCTTTGCCCTAGTGTCGACTCGGCCCATCGTGCGAGTGTTAGCGCCCGGCTGCTTACTGATTGCCTTTGTATGCCACGCCGGGGCGATCGCTGTCCGTTCTCTCGCAGTTGGCTATATCGCCGTAACCAACGTGTATGAGGCAATCTCCTTTTTTGCCTGTCTCACGGCGGGTATGGGGCTGCTGGTGCAGTGGCGTTTGCCTGTGTCTATTCTGGGGGCTATTGTTAGTCCGCTGGGCTTTATTCTGACGCTTGGCGTGTATGTTTTTTATACGCAGGCCCGTGCGCTGCCGCCTGCTCTGCAAAGCGCGTGGTTGCCTATCCATGTCACTGCCGCCTTTCTGGGCTATGCCGTCTTTGTGGTCGCTTTTAGTGCCAGCCTCGTTTATATCGTGCAGGAAAAACAGCTTAAACTAAAACGGGCGTCGTCTTTTTTGCGCCGTCTGCCTTCGCTCGAAACGCTCGATAATTTGAACTACCACTCGCTCGCCTGGGGATTCCTGCTCCTGACGCTGGGACTGTTGAGTGGCGCGGTCTGGGCGGAATATGCTTGGGGTCAATTCTGGATCTGGGAGCCCCGACTGGTCCTATCCGTGCTGACTTGGGTTTTGTATGCGCTGCTGCTGCACTATCGTAGTGTGGGTTGGCGCGGGCGGCGTGCGGCAACGCTGACCATCGTATGTTTTGCCATATTGGTCGTCTCTTTTGTTGGGGTTCAGCTTTTTCCTGGCCGGCATGGAGGCGAATTTGGCTAATCCAGCAACCTCGCTCATGGTTGTTGGTCTGAACCATCACGCTACACCAGTCGGACTCCGCGAACAGTTTGCTTTTGGCGATGACTCGTTAGACGGAGCCCTGTCACGGTTGGTCGACGCCGAGACGATTCGCGAAGGGGCGATCCTCTCAACCTGTAATCGTGTCGAAGTTGTCGCGCGCACGCCAAATCTCGATGCGGCCAGTGAAAAAATCCGTAACTTCCTAGCTGCAGAGCAACAGGTTACGCGGTCGCACTTCGAGGACTATCTATACACGCATGTCAACCGGGACGCGGTCCGTCATCTGTTTCGAGTCGCTTCGAGTCTGGATTCCCTCGTTGTGGGTGAACCCCAAATTCTAGGCCAGATGAAAGACGCCTATGCTGTCTCGTCCTCACTCGGGACATTAGGCACTGTCTTACATCGTTGTTTCCACAAGTCGTTTTCCGTGGCCAAGCGGGTACGTACGGAGACTGCGATTGCGGCCAAAGCCGTCTCCGTCAGCTCTGCAGCCATTGATCTGGCCTGTACGATTTTTGATCGATTGGAAGACAAAACAGCCATGGTCATCGGTGTAGGAGAGATGGGGGAGCAGTCTGTACGCCATCTGCGCGGGCGCGGGGTCGGGACCATCCTCGTTACAAATCGGACCTTTCGACGTGCCGTTGAACTTGCCCGAACCTGTAATGGCACGGTTGTGCCGTTTGATCAGCTTGAAAAACACCTCCATTTGGCAGACGTGGTCATCGGTTCTGCGGGTAGCCCGCACTATCTCCTGCACTCGGGTATGATCGAAGATGCGCTGCGGGAGCGCAAACGTAGCCCAATGTTCCTTATTGATTTGGGTGTCCCGCGTAATTTTGATCCGCGTCTCAACAGTCTGGATAATGTCTTTTTGTACGACATTGATGATCTTGAACAGGTTGTCCAGGATAACAAAGGCGAGCGGCAGCTTGAAGCGGTCAAGGCTGAAGCGATTGTCGCTGAGGAAGTAGAAAGTTTCTGGCGCTGGTTCTCAAATCTTGAAGTCACACCAACCATTGTGTCATTGCGGGAGCAGGCTGAGGTAGTTCGACAGCGTGAGGTAGAGAAAACCCTGGCTACGCTTCAGGAGCTTCCCCCGCATGCAAAGGAAGCCGTCGAGGCCTTGAGCCGCTCCATTACGAATAAGCTGCTGCATCCGCCACTCGCCTATCTCAAGCGCAGGAATCGACCGGCACGCACGGAGCGGGAGCCCGCTCAGCAGAACGGACACACTGAGCAAGGGGGTGAGACTGTCTCTGTCCACACCTTTCGTCAAATCTTCGGGTTGGATGAGGACGAAGACTAGTCGACCGCAGCTGTGATATTCTCTCTCAGAGGTATGCAAAAAACAATTCGGATTGGAACGAGAAGGAGTGTGCTGGCATTGTGGCAATCCAACTGGGTGAAAGACCAGCTCGAACAGCGCTGGCCGGGCCTGACGGTCGAACTGATGCCCGTACAGACAGCGGGCGATAAGATCCAGAATATTTCCCTGTCTCGTATTGGTGGCAAGGGCCTGTTCGTTAAGGAAATCGAAGAAGCACTGCTGGCCGGGACGGTGGATTTAGCGGTACATTCAGTCAAAGACGTCCCTGCGGATTTGCTCGACGGACTCACTCTGAGTGTCATTCCGCAGCGAGAAGACCACCGGGATGTCCTGATTACCCGCAATGGAGAAACGCTGGACGAGTTGCCGGATGGAATGCGGCTGGGAACAAGCAGCTTACGGCGTCAGGCCTTAATCCTGCATCTTCGCCCCGGACTGCGTATCGAAATGCTACGGGGCAATGTGGATACGCGCCTGCGCAAACAACGCGAAGGCGTAGTCGATGCGACCATCCTGGCTGCCGCTGGCTTAACACGCCTGGGTATAACGCCCGAGCACAGCCAGGTCCTTGATGACCAAACATTCTTACCTGCCATTGGCCAGGGCGCGCTGGGGATTGAAACCCGAGGAGAGCCTGAAGTCGAAGAGCTGCTGCAACCGCTCCACCATGTTGAGACCGCGCTGGCGGTGATAGCCGAACGTGCCTTTTTGCGTCGTACGGGCGGCAGTTGCCGGACTCCGCTGGCTGCGAAAGGAACCGTACACAATGCGTCCGTGACGCTTTCAGCGCTGATTGCTAGCCCCGACGGACAGCGCGTGATCCGCGGGCAGGAAATAGGCGCAAGCGAGTCGGCAGAGCAGATTGGAAAGAGGCTGGCCGAACGCTTGTTGGCCCAAGGCGGACAGGAAATTTTAGAGCGGCTGGTACAGAGGGAGTAAGCGCTGACTATTTGCCTGGCGACTTTCTCTGTTCAGTGCCTCTAACTCAGCACTCTTATGCCTACCGGAAAAGTCTATCTCGTTGGCGCGGGTCCGGGAGATCCTGGCTTGCTTACGCGCAAAGGCCAACGCTGCCTCGAAGAGGCGGATGTGGTGATATATGACTACCTCGTTGATGCGCGCCTGCTCGATTTCATCCGTCCTGAGACAGTCTTGGTGGATGCTGGGAAAAGGGGCGGGGACAGTACGGCTTCGCAAAAGACGATTAATCAGCTCATGATCGAGCAGGCCTCGCAAGGGAAAGTCGTCACCCGACTCAAGGGCGGAGATCCCGTGCTATTCGGCCGAGGGGGAGAAGAAGCCGAAGAGTTAGTAGCGGCGAAAGTCCCATTTGAAATTGTTCCCGGCGTCACGTCGGCGCTTGCCGTGCCTGCTTATGCCGGCATTCCCTTAACGCATAGGGATTATGCTTCAGCTGTTGCCATTGTCTCCGGCCATAAAGAGGTGTGGGACAATGCGCCGCATCTGAATTGGGCAACCCTCGCCGGTGCGGGTGGGACGCTGGTCTTTCTCATGGGCACCCGTCAGCTACAAAACAATATGCAGCGCTTGCTGCAGTTTGGCCTGCCTGCTGAGACGCCGGTTGCACTGATTCGGTGGGGGACCAAGGCGGACCAGTTGGTCCTGACAGGAACGGTCGGCACGATTGCTGATCAGGCGGCGGAACGCAGCTTTGAACCTCCGGCGGTTATCGTTGTTGGCGATGTGGTGCGCTTACGTGAGCGACTGCAATGGTTTGAGTCGAAACCGCTCTTTGGCAAGCGCATTGTTGTCACGCGCCCGCGGGCCCAAGCGAGTCGTTTTGCTGATCTGCTTGAACAAAACGGCGCGGAAGTCTTTCGCTTCCCGACTATCGAGACCGTCCGGATGGATTCGTACGCCACACTAGATGCTGCACTCGACACAGTTGCGGGTTATGACTGGCTTATCTTCACTAGTGTGAATGGGGTGCGCTATTTCTTTGATCGGCTGCAAGAGCGACAGCTGGATATTCGCAGTTTGGGCAATGTCCGCATAGCGGCCATTGGTCCGGAAACGACGCGGGCAATCGAAGCGCGGTATCTGCGGGTGGATGCGATGCCCCAAGAATATCGGGCAGAGGCTCTTATTGAAGTGCTTGGAGTCCAAAAGGCGCAGCGCATCTTGTTGCCGCGTGCGGCTGAGGCGCGTGCGATTCTCCCCCAAGAGCTGCGCGCGAGAGGCGCACACGTTGACGAGATCGCGACCTATCGGACGATTCGAACGAGCCAACCAAAAAATCGAGACGAGAGGTTTCGTTCCCTGCTTCAGGCTGGCGACCTTGATCTTCTCACCTTTACCAGTTCCAGCACGGTCCGGAACTTTGTCGCTAGCCTCCCAGGTGACGATGTCTCAGCCTTTCTCGGAAAAACAGAGATAGGCTGTATCGGGCCCGTTACTGCCGCCACTGCACAGGAATATGGTCTGACCGTAACCATCCAACCGCACGACTATACGATCCCGGCTTTTTCTGAGGCGATTGTGGAGTATTATCAGAGGTAGGGGCAACCCTTGTGGCTGCCCCTCTAAAGAGCGCATTAGAAACGCATTGTTTGGAGGCATAGACCATGTCCTTTCCGACTCAGAGACCACGCCGGCTGCGACGAAATGAGAACCTGCGTCGAATGGTGAGAGAAACTCATCTCAGTGTGGACGACCTCATTATGCCGCTGTTCATTGTGCCGGGCTCCGGAGTGGAAAACCCGATTGGGTCTATGCCCGGTATCTCCCAGTTATCCGTTGATCGGGCTGTGGAAGAATGTAAATCCATTCGAGATCTCGGTGTTCCGGGTGCAATCTTGTTTGGTATTCCAGACGAAAAAGACGCGGTTGGATCTGACGCCTACAGCGACGATGGGATTATCCAACGCGCGCTGCGTGCCCTCAAAGAAAAAGTGCCAGGGCTGACGCTTATTACCGATGTGTGTTTCTGCGAGTACACGGATCATGGCCACTGCGGTATTATCAAAGGCAACGACGTTGATAACGATGCGACCCTACAGATTTTAGTCAAAGAATCGCTGTCGCACGTGCGTGCCGGAGCGGACATGGTTGCGCCGTCTGACATGATGGATGGCCGTGTTGGCGCAATCCGACAAGGTCTCGACCAGGAAGGTTATCCACACATTCCGATCATGGCCTACTCGGCGAAATTTGCTTCAGGCTTTTACGGGCCTTTCCGCGAAGCAGCGGAATCTATGCCACAGTTCGGCGATCGCCGTTCGTATCAAATGGACCCGCCGAACGGAGATGAAGCCCTGCGAGAAGTGGCTCTCGATATTGAGGAAGGCGCGGATATTGTCATGGTGAAGCCGGCTCTACCCTATCTCGATATTATCCGGCGGGTAAAAGAACGATTTGATTGTCCTCTTGCGGCGTATCAGGTGAGTGGAGAGTACGCCATGCTGAAAGCCGCTGCGTTGAATGGCTGGTTGGACGGAGAGCGCGTTATGCTCGAATCCTTGACGAGTATTAAGCGGGCCGGGGCTGACCTCATCTTGACGTATTTTGCCCAGGAGGCTGCGCGAGCCCTGAACGCTACGCGCTAGGGACGAAGCACTCCTAGAGTTGTGTAACCGTCTCGATATGAGAGGGCAGGTTTCGCCTGTGCACTGTATGCCTCAAAAGAAGAACCCCTCCCATTCTGTCTCTCAACTCGAAGCGCTGCGCCGGGTGCGCAAGGAGCTTCCGCAACCGATGCGTCGCAAAGAGGATGAGAAAAAATACCGGCGCACGACTGCGCGGCGAGAGACGCGCCAAGAGGTTGAGAGGTCAACCCAAGAGGAGTAGAGTCGATAGGGTAAAGGAAACGAATGCGTCGCAGAGGAGGAAATCCCAATGATGTGGAAAAGACAGGTGGTGGTCGTAGTTGCAGTAGTATTTCTGACTGCCCCTCTGGCGGCCGCCGACGACTATTATGACGATTTTGAGGATACCCATCCGCTGCGCCTCGTGTCCTACCCAGCGCATGCCGTAGGCTATGTGATCGAATGGCTTGTTACCCGACCCATACATGCGCTGGTATCGCAACGGGACTTAGAGCCCGTCTTTGGCCATGACATGCGACCTTCTGATCTTAACGGGCAAATGCGCAAAATTGGCGGTACGAAACCTTCGCTGCAGGCGGCTGCCCCACCAGCACCGGGAGTTGATTTGGGCGCGTCCCGCCGTGCTCTTGAGGAAGCGCGAGCCGCTGCGGAAAGTGCCAGGATGGCTGCGGAGGACGCCGCACGTTCTGCCCAGATTGTTGATCGCGTCGCTGACAAATCAGCCCAGTCGTTCGAGGGATCGTTGAAAAAATAGCGATCAGTTGCGTAGTTCTTAGCAGGGGCGAGGTGATCTCGCCCCTATTTTTATTTATCATCCTTTTGGTCGTCCTCTTAGTGCCCCGCCACTCCCGCATAGACGAACTATCAAGATTGTCCTTACTCCCGCAGCTCTCCATCCTTCTGAGGTAAATATAATTGTCTGACGGGAGGGGCGCGCTTTTAGTTTTTGGGAATGGTGTTCCCGACGGGACGAAGCAGGCAAGAGGTGGGCAAAAATTTTGTCGGCGACCTGTCCGATGTGACGATCTTTTTTCTCGGTCGGACTCCCCGTCTTCTTCTACACACGATCTACAGACACGTTCGTAAACGGCATGCAATACTTCCTCTATAAATAAGTCGATCTCACAGGTATGCACGCAATGCGGACTTCTGGCATACCGAAAAGGTCACGAAAGAGGAGGGAAGGCTAACGATTTGATAATATCACGCTTATGCAAGGCCAGCGCGGCGGAGCATGGTGGGGAGACGTTTGCTTTCCTGACGATCGTAATAGGGAAAGCGACGGCGCCGTCTCGGGATGGAGAAGAGAGAAGAAACGAGCATCTGTTCTCCAAGTTCCGCCCGCGCGTTCTCCGCGCTCCCCGCATAGCTCTGCTAGGCAAGTGAGGCGCGCACGGAGCTGATGAGGCTGCAGACCCTTTAAGGGGCGTCCTCCTCAGGTTTAAGAAACCCTGCCATGCCGCCCCGGGTAAGGAGCGAAACGAGCGCCATTCTCGACCAGCCTCCATTTCCAACCAAGACGGCCCAGAGTTTTTCTCAGCATATTTCTGACAGAGTGTGTCCAGTCCGGCGAATATTTTCTCTGAAGCGCCCCAAGGCAGGCTGTAATCTCCGAATACTTCATGCGCAACAGAGATAGGAGCATTTACACGCGAGGCAAGCGTCAGTGCATCGCTTGGTCGCGTATCAATTCTGTGGACTCGATCCTTTACCTTGAGCCACAGTGTCGCATAATAAATATTCTCATGCAGTCTGGTTACTCCAACGTTCTGGACCGTGTTCCCCGCCACGTCGACCAACTGGGCCATGAGATCAAAAGCCATGGGGCGAGGCAGAGAAAGCCCTGCGGGCAACGTTGCTGAGACATTTCCTTCAGCAGCATTACCCACGCGCCCATAAGCTTGCTCCAATCCTCGGTATCACCCGGCCATCTGACTTCTTCGCCTTTGGGCACGCGTACTATGACATTGTGAATCGTTGCCTCGATCATCGATTTCTCCCCTTCTCGGTGAGCAATCTGCTGCGGCGTCTGAGCGAATTCGTGTTCTAATGCCAACCGCCGTCGAGCCCGCGCACGATGGAGTCGTACTTTGACTGCCCGGACTGGCACCCTGGCCTGTTGACCAATCTCCCACACAGGTAATCCTTCGAGGTAGTACAGCCGGACGGCTTGTTGCTGCTCAGTTGAGAGCGTGGCAATGGCAGTCAGGACGATATTGTGCAGCTCCCGCGCTGCATAGACTGCTTCTGGTGAGGGGTATAGCTCTGCCTGGGTAAAATCAGGAGGTACCCGTCCACCAGGCCCACCGTCTGCATTATCATAAGCACAGCGGGTATGCAGACGTATCCGACATAGGTTAACATAATCCCTAACAGCCAAGACCCAAAGCGCTGTGGCGCACGTAGCGATGCTAGGTTCAGAAAGGCATGCAGCAACGCCACTTGAACAACATCTTCTGCGTCAGCCACATCGTTGAGCATGCGACGGGCAAAAGACATCACTCCAGGACTGTGGCGATCAACCAGCAGATGAAAGGCCGTCTTTTCCCAGGCTATCACCCGTTGCACAATAGCCGCATCCTCCGGCATCCTACATTCCCCTTCATTCCTATAAAGACAGCTGCAGCGAAACACAAAAAGATTACTTGGGTACAGTGAGAGACCAGAGAGGATAGCGACGCTTACCTTTGCAAGGACTTTCAGATTTGCTCCGGGCTTACTAAAGGGGAGTTGCGCTGTCAATTTATAAAAGAGGACACACGTCGGCGGGATTGCCGGGGGAGCGGGCCATGACCAGACCTTGGCAAGGAGCTTGCGGATTGGTCACAATCACTTTATGTCAAAGGGACCTATAGGGCATTAAACACTAAGGAGGGTTAACCGATGACATCGAAAACAGAGGGCGGGTATGTGCAGGTGAATGCTGTGGACTGGCAGCCTTTTCCCGAGGCGCTGTCGACCGGCGGTATCCGCTGGAAGCTGCTCCACGTCTCCCCGGAAATGGGAGCCTGGACGGCGATATTCGATTGCCCGCAAGGCTCTGATTTTGCCAGCCACATTCACGTTGGCCCCGGTGAGTATTTACTCACCAAGGGGAAAATGGAAGTACGCGGCGGTGACGGAGAGGGTGGGGCGACCGCCTACGAACTTGGTTATGGGTATGAAGCCTGCCACGCACGGCACGATAAGACCTATTTCCCTGAGGACAGCGAATTTTTTATGACCTTCCTTGGCCCCCTCCAGTTTATCGACAAAGAAGGTGGCACCGTGGCCCTTGTGGGCTGGGAGCAGGCCCATGACTTGTGGGCACGACAGACGGGTCAGGCGTCGTCCCGTCTGTCGGGTGAGTAGAGCGTAAACCGAAACTACGAGGCTGAATATCGTCAAGCCACCACAGCCGCCTGGCCAAAGATGTACGGCTCGAGTGTGTCCTGCGCGGCGAGACGGAACTTGTGCCAGCGACCGCCGCCGTAATAGGCGAGGCTGCCGGGATCAGCGTCGCCGTGCCCGTTGTAGTACGACAGACAGTCTCGCAGCGGGGCACTCATGATGTCTGCTTTGCGGCAGTGCTCGGCGTACTCCTCTTGCGACTGGCTGCGAATGTCGACGATTTCCTCGCCCTGGTCACGCAGGGTTGACAACATCCACATGATGTAGTCGCCATGGGCGTCGATGGCGTCGGTGAAGTTGAAGCTGCCACCACCACCTTGGGGGCCGGTGACGATAAAGAGGTTCGGGAAGCCCTTCGCATGGATACCGAGAAAGGTCTTGGTGCCCTCTGCGTCCCACGTCTCCGTGAGGGTGCGACCGTCGCGCCCTACCGTCGTCCTGAACGTGGCGGTCGCCATCCATTGGAACCCGGTCGCATAGATCAACACATCGAGTGGGTACTCAATACCGTCGTGCACGATCCCGTTCGCGTTGATCTGGCTCACGCCAGCCGGCGCCGTGTCCACCAAACGGACATGCGGCAGGTTAAACGTGGGCAGGTATTCGTCGTGGAACGTGGGCCGCTTGCAAGCGTACGGGTAGTACGGTTTGAGGGCCGCAGCGGTCTTGGGGTCCTCTACGATGGCGTCGACTCGAGTCCGGATCTGCTCCATGATCCGGAAGTTCGTGTTCAGTTGCTTCTGCACCCGCTCCTCGGGCGCTAACTTGGTTTTGTGCTGCTTGCGCTCTCTGAAATCAGCGACCCGGCCGGCGAGGTAGTCGTCGTTGGCCTGGATCGCCGTGCGGCCCTCGGAGATACGGGCAAATCGCGCCCGGCGGGCTCGCGCCCAGCCCCGCTCATGTGACCACTGGTCGATCTCCTCCTGAGTCGTTTCGCGCTGGTCGCGCACATCGATCGTCGAGGGGGTGCGCTGGAACACGCACAGCTCACCGGCGGTCTTCGCTAGCTCCGGAATGACTTGCACCGCAGTCGCCCCGGTACCGATGATCCCGACCCGCTTCCCCTCTAGGTCGACGTTGTACTTCCAGCGCGAAGTATGGAACGATTTGCCCTGAAAGGTCTCCATACCCTCGATACGGGCCAGCTTCGGTGTCGTGAGGATCCCGTTCGCGTAGATCAGGTACCGTGCCCGCATGGCGTCGCCACGGTTGGTGTGTACGATCCACCGGCCCGCGTCTTCGTCCCACTCGGTCTTCTCCACCGTTGTGTGGAACAAACAGTGGTCATAGAAGCGGAACTTTTCGGCCAGTTTCTGGCAGTACTCGAAGATCTCAAACCCCGACGCAAATTTCATCGTCGGGAAGTACTCCATCTCCTCCAGTAACGGGAAATAGCTGTACGACTCCACATCACAGGCAATGCCCGGATACCGGTTCCAGTACCAGGTGCCGCCGACATCGCCGCCCTTCTCACAGAACCGCACATCGATGAACCCGGCCTGTTTCAGCTTGTGCCACAATAATAGACCCGAGAAGCCGGCGCCCACCACCAGGATCTCGCACTCGTCGGCCAGCGCCTCGCGGGGAACCGGGTCCGCGGAGTACACGTCCCCGAGGTATTTACTGAACTCGCCCTCCATCGCCATGTAGTCTGCCGCACCCCGACGAGCCTCCTTGTTGTCACGATACTTCGCCTGCTCCTCGGCGTTGAACACCGCACCCGGTGGTTGTGGCGGAAGCGTCTTGAGCGCCTCATCTGGGGTGACCGAGTAGCCTCTCCCTACCACATTGTCCATCGTGCTTGCAGCACGCGTGTTGAAGATCTTCAGTCCGGTATCGGGGTCAATGCTGATCGACATCATCTACTCTCCTCTATTCTAGTGACCACATAGTGCGACTATCTTAATACTTCGCCAGGGGTGATGATGGCCCTCGCCTGGCAAGGAGCTGTCCCGCCTCGCCAAGCATCCCTCCTCAACTTCTTCAAACCGGTGATCCCGAGTCCCTCGAAGCCGGGAAATCCGTAAGGTTCTACCCTACTTTGAGCTACATGACCAGGCTACGCTCAGCTGTGCCACGTCTTGCCGCAAGTCTCAGCACTCAGTCGCTCCGGCGTTATCCGGGCATATCCCCGCAGTAGCAGCCGTCTTGTAAAGTCTCGTCCATAGAGTCTCTCCTCCGTACGCTCAGGTATACCGAACTCCTCCCCTACACACGACCTCAGCTCGACCAGGGACAATCTCCCCGATGGGATAAACCGTCTCACTACGCTCCTGAAGGTGCGACACGACCTCGGCGACGTGGGATTGCCGGCAGACTACTGCGAGCCCGACACCCAGGTTAAATGTTCGCAGCATGTGCTCATCAGAGACTGCGCCTTGCTGTTGAATAACGCTGAACACTGGATTGACTTGATAGGCGCCAAGATCAATCGCCGCATCAACGTTGGATGGAAGGATGCGGTTGAGATTTTCTTTGATGCCGCCCCCAGTAATATGGGCCAAGCCGGTTATGAGGCCGGGACCAAAGAGGTCTTTCAGGCATTGATAATAACAGCGATGCGGCTCCAGGACTAAATCCAGAAACGATCTATCGCCGACCTGTTGCAGAGGAAGATCCGGATTATTGGTAATCAAGTCTCGGATCAATGTGTAGCCGTTGGTATGTGGCCCGGACGACTTGAGGGCAAGTACCACGTCGCCAACCCTAATGCGCGAGCCGTCAATAATCTGATCGCGCTCGACCACGCCGACAATGCTGGAGCCGAGAACATACACGTCCGCATCCAATATGCCCGGCTGCTCGGATGTCTCTCCTCCGGTGAGAATACAACCCTGAGCCGAGCAGGCAGCGGCGCAAGCCGAGACAATGCGTTTGACCGTCTCTCCGTTGAGCTGGCCACACACAATCAGGTCTTGAACAGCCAAAGGCTCCGCACCCATGACTATGCAGTCATTGATGAGATGGTTGATCATGTCGTGACAGACCGATTCGACACGGTCGTGGGCAAAGGCCAGAATTTGCTTGCTGCCGGGCTCCTCTGTTTTTAGAGCCAATACGGGGTTGGTGTATTTGCCCAGGTGTAACAAGAACAATGAGGAAAATGCTCCGACTGTGTTGAGCAGACGTGCATCTTTGCTGTCGATAATCTCAGAGAGCTTTTCTTTTGTTTGGTTCGCTAGGTCGACGTTGACGCGGTATTTCATATTTCATCCTGTACAAGAAGTTTTTACTTCACTTGGTAACTGACGACTTCGTTATTCTAGCGTGGATCTTCCGTGGTGACCGTCTTGACCGCGATTGTAACTTCGGGCGAGTACTAAGAGGTCGTATGATTCAGCCCGGCGATAAATTCACCAGCTATCCAGAGGTGAGGATATCGCGGAAAATCTAACGATTTGCTAATTCCCGCGTTAAGATAATCCCGCTTGGCGTAACATGGCCAGCAGCCATTCACCTTAGATGCTCTCACCCAGAATAGCGACCAAGCTTACGAACTAGAGAATTTTAACTAAAGTCGCGACAATGCTGACCGCAACAACGTGCATAGCACCCAGACGGATGGTTGGCTGATACTCAAGCTCTCGTAAGTCTTGCTTTGTCGCTAAACGCTCATCGAAAAGCTCTGCCTGCGCTTCTGCGAATACCTCGGCTTGTTGCTCATTGAAACCCGCCGCTCTGAGTTTCTTCGCATATGCCAAAGCGTCAAATGCAATCGATGACATGTTGACTCTCCTAGAACAACCCTACCACACTGGTTCTGAGCCGTCTCTGGTTAAGCCACAATGGCGGAGTAGCCTGTTCAGAGTAGAGGTTCAACCAAAACAGATCAGAACTTTTTCGGGAGTATTTTGTTAAAGACGCTTATCCGAGGCTAGTGCGTGGGACGTATCGTGCAGGTTCTAGGATGGGGCTAATGCCTCAATCGTATGGCGGCAGGCGACGAGGCCGTGCTGAATGGTCTCAGTGACAGTACTCATCAAGCTGGGCTAGATGGCGGGCCATATGAACTCAACTCCGCATTACTGCGTGCTCTCGAACTGCCAGATGCCACACTCCGTTGGCTCAGCGGTGAGCGGCTTTTTGATACGAGTCGCTGAGTACTATTCCCGAACCACAAACACCCACAGCACCCCACCCTGCGGGACATAGGTGTTTGTCCCTTAGAAGCTATTCAGCATTGCCTGTTTACCATCAGTGTCTACGCCCCAGCCAGACAACACGGCGACATACTGGACCCCGCCGACTTGGTAGGTCGTTGGTACGTTTGTCACCCCGGAATTCGTGCGCTGCTGCCATAAAACATTCCCGGTCTTCGCATCGAAGGCGCGGGAATAGCGGCCATTAGTGCCACCCATGAAGACGAGTCCTCCGCCAGTAGTGAGAACGGGGCTCCAGTTGTGGCTCTTAAACGTCGAAGTCCAGACTTTTTCCGGCGTTCAAATCCCAGACTTGGAGTTCACCGATGTGATCTTTGGCGTCGGGATGGGGCAGCAGTTCAAAATCATCCGGAAAGCCGAGGCCCATGTCGAGTTGGCCGGGCCGATAGGTTGCCTTTCTGCCGGTAAGCGCGTCGCACACGTTCTCATTCGCCGGGATATAGAGCGTTGAAGGCAAAGACCTGATTTTCCGGAGAGGTGACGAACATGACGCCGTTATCGATAATCGACGGGGCCGGATGGCCCTCGGCCACGCCAGTAGAAAAGGTCCAGACGGGCACGAGCTTGCTGACGTTGTCCGGAGTGATTTTGTCCAACGGATGATAGCGCCAGCTATTAGAGGTGCCGCGATACATCAGCCAGTTCTCCGGCTCTGGGTTTAGAAGCCGCTCGTTTGTGACTGGTGTATACGTCTCCTTATGCTGGTTCGCAATTACGAAAGGGACAGCGAAACCTAAGAGACCAATGAGTGTGAATATGGCGGTGAATCTCATGTATCGTATGTGGCACATCCTTATTTCTTTTTCTTTTTGAATCCGACCCTGCCGATAAACGGTGCCTTCACTGTGAGTACACCGTCGACCACTTCTAAGGGAAGTGTGGCTAATGGTTTTGGCGCTGGCCCAGCGACAACCCTGCCGCGGTCCTTGGGGTTAAAAAACGAGGCATGGCACGGGCAGACAAGGTTCTGTGTCGGGCCGATCCATTCCGACACGTCACAACCCGTATGTGTACACACGGCGGAGTAACAGACCAACCCCTCCAGGGCGTGTTCGCGTGTGCGTTCACTCAGTTCTTCCGGCTTGAGTCGGATCAAGAGTACCTGGTTCAAACGAAATCGACTGCGCACGACCTCGGTTATCGGATCCAGTGGATAGGCAAACGCGGGCCGTTCGCCTGGCAGAATGTCTTCTGGTGTAATGGGCTGCCCTTTCCGATCATCAAAAGCAAAGACCAGTCTGTCGCCGGGTGTAAGTCGCGAGCGTCTAGGATCTTTTTTTCTAGTTGCGTTTGTGATGCGGTCAAAGAATGGCAGTCCGAGTCCTACACCAACGAGAGACTTGAGTAGAGTCCGACGGGCGAGACCCCAGAAACAAGCTGGATGAGAAGAACGTTGTAGTGAATGTGGACAATCAGCACACGACATAAGGCCAGCGCCTCGCCGGAACCGTCTACTGTCGGGGGCGAGTGCGGTCAACAGACTGTGAACCGAAACCTTCGATCGCTACGAAGGTCGTGATCGTCATTCTGAGCGAAGCGAAGAATCTCTCCGTTGAGCGCCGAGGAGAGACCCTACACATTCGTTCAGAGTGACAGACTAATGAATCTTATCCGTAAAATTCGGTAGCACTTTTTCAGTCAGCAGCTCGAAATTACGCATGCACGCCTTATGAGGCACGAGCTCATTATAGGTGTACAGCCAGAAGTATTCAGCCGGAAGATTTTTGAAGATGGCTTCAAACTTTCGACTCACGGTGTCCGGGCTCCCACAGATGGTCAGGCCTCGTTCGACCATAGACTCAAACGTATTCGGAATCGTATGATAGTCCTCACCAACCCGCATGAGTGCAGAGTTGAAGCCGAACGGTTCGAAGAACTTGGTCCAGATAAAACAGCCGCTCTCTTTCCCGAGTGCTATGGCTTCTTCATCCGTGTCGGCTACGATGACCTCACGCACCAGGCCAACGCCTTGACCGAACTCTAAATTTTTTCCGGCTTCAGCCGCACCCTCCTGACAGGCGCGGAATTGCCCTGCGCAAATATCCGGGTCACACACGATAGTGAGCGGAGTCACATTGTTTTGAGCCGCCCAGCGGACCGAAGACTCTGAAAAACTAAACGGCTGGAATAGGGGCGGATGAGGTTTCTGATACGTTTCTGGCACGGTTCCGATTTCCGTGATGATGCCTTTATCATCCACGCCTTGGCCAAATTCACGGGTGACATTGTGAGCCGGCCAGAAAACGTCCTTGGGCGGAATCTGCCAGTGTTTGCCTGAGTGGCTGAAGGTCGGGTTGGTCCAGGCCTTCATGATGATTTCAAAATGCTCCTGGTAGAGCTCTCTCTTGAGTTCTTCGTAGCGATCCGGGTCGGTATTATTGTCGGCCAGGGTATCGTAATGCTGACCCAAGGTGTTGACCCACAGTGGCTGGTGGCCACGGGCAAAGCCGGGAAAGGCGCGGCCTTTGGGAACGGGGTCGAGAAAGGGGATATCTTCGGCAACCCGAGTGGGGTTCTGACACGGCAGCACGAGTCCAAGTTGACCCAGGCGGATGTTCTCGGTTTGCATGCCGAGATACATGTCGAGCAGAATGGGGTTGGTCGAAACCTCTTCTCCTTCAATATGGAAGTGGTGCTCGGTGAAGCCAATGCCATAATAGCCGTGTGCGTCGAGATACTGGGCCTGCTCAGCAAGATCGCGCAGCATACGCTGATACAGATCGGTACGCCGACCGGCCATACCTTCCTGAAGTTCAGTCTTATTGCCAATGGCGGGAAGATAGAAGATGCCAAATTCCATACTCT
>CAZBUD010000056.1:0-659 GCA_964495015.1 uncultured Enterobacteriaceae bacterium
GTATCGGCATGATGGGCCATTACTACGGGACCGTTCCTGCCCAGCGGACGGGGAATCGAATCTCCGCCATGGCGCCCACCGACTTGTATCCATGTGCTCCAGGCGGGACGAATGACTACGCCTATATCATTACAACGACGCCGGCGATGTGGGAGAGTTTACTCACGACAATCGAGCGGCCAGAGCTGAAGAACGATGCGCGCTTTGCCGACCAAAACAGCCGCAATGAATACTTTGATGAGCTGTTTGAGATTGTCGCAACGTGGACCAAGCAGCGCGATAAGTTTGCGGTCATGCAGACTCTAGGCGTGGCTGGCATCCCGTGCGGTGCGGTTCTTGATAGCGGCGACATTTTAGCCAATGAACATCTCAAAGAGCGCGGCATGATCACCACCGTCGAGCATCCGACCCGGGGTAGCTTCACCATGCCGGGCTGTGCAATCCACATGTCGGACTCTCCGGCAGAAGTCCGGGCAGCTCCTCTCCTAGGTCAGCACAACGAAAAGATCCTCGGAGCGCTCCTAGGACTCACCACGGCCGATCTGGCAGGACTCAAAGACGACGAGATCGTCTAGACGATCCCGTCTCATCGTCTCTCTGTATCTGTCTTGTAAATTGTCAGGGCGACCGGCCGGTCGCCCTTTCGCTTTCCTTTCTAT
>CAZBUD010000056.1:669-1786 GCA_964495015.1 uncultured Enterobacteriaceae bacterium
CTCTCCTGGGCCAGCACAACGAAGAGATCCTGGGAGCGCTCCTGGGACTTACCACGGCCGACCTAGAAGGACTCAAAGACGACGAGATCGTCTAGACGTCTCGTCTCTCTGTATCTGGCTTGTAAATCGTAATAGAGGCAATGCGTGTATTCCCCAGGGCGACCGGCGGGTCGCCCCTACAATTTCCCTTCTATTCTCCCGGCCTAAAGACAAACACCCTTGCGGCCTTGTCCCAAAGCTGACACAAAAAAGAGCAGTATAGGAGGACGCGTATGGAAGAGGTCACCAGAGAAATTTTGTGGAATATCTCACTGGGGGGAAAAGTAGTCATGTATATGCTGCTGCTCACCACCTTCTTTGGTGCGCCGCTCTATCTTGCATACGAATGGTGGAGCCGGATTCGGCACGGGGCGGCAACCACGCGTATTGATAATATCCCAGAACGGATCAAGCTCGTTGTATTGGAAGCCTTTGGTCAAGGCAATGTCGTGTCTGAGGAACCAGGCGGCCTGTACCATCTGACCCTCTTTGTGGCGTTTTTCGGTTTATTCATTGGTACCGGACTGGTGACGCTGGAGCATGACACGCCCATGCATTTTTATTTTGGAGCCTTTTACAAAGTATATAAATTCGCCCTCGACACCTGCGGTGTCTTATTGATTATCGCATGCGGTCTGTTCCTTTACCGACGCTACGTCCAGCAGCCAGCCGCACATGCCGGGCCGGGCCAGGAAAAAATGGTTGACAACTTCGAAAATCGCATGGGCTATGGACTGCCCTTGCTCCTCATCTTCCTCATTGGTGTGACCGGCCTCATGCTCGAAGGCGTTCGTATTCACACCAACCCCGAAAGTCATCCAGGCTGGGCCTATGCGGGCATGGCTTTCGCTTCCGTGTTTGCCATGTCGGATGCGGGTGAAGGCACCCACCAAATTGTGTGGTGGGTCCACATGCTCATCATTACCTCTTTTTTCGGTTCGACCCCGTTCACCAAAATGCGGCATATGTTCCTGGCTCCGGTGAACATTTTTTTCACCCATCTCAAACCGCGCGGGCGCCTGGAGCCGATTACCGATTTTGAAACGGCCGAAACGTTCGGGGTATCCCAAGTCGAGGA
>CAZBUD010000056.1:1796-28771 GCA_964495015.1 uncultured Enterobacteriaceae bacterium
ACAGCTGCTCGCCATGGCATCCTGCCTGGAGTGCGGCCGTTGCACCCTCAACTGCCCAACCGTAAATACAGACAAACCCCTCAATCCGAAAAAATTAGTCATGGTTCAGCGCGAGCATTTGATTCAGAAGACCCCGTTCCTCCTGCAGCTTGCTGCGGTGAAAGCCAAAAACGCGCAGAACGAAGAACAAATAGAACTACCTGTGTGGAACGGCGCCGACATGATCAACGAAGTCGCGACCGAAGACGTCATCTGGGGCTGCACGACGTGTGGATGGTGCGAAGAAGGCTGTCCTGTCAATATCGAACACATCCAACGCATTGTGGACATGCGACGTTACGATGTGATGATGGAAGCCCGCTTTCCACAGGAGGTCGTCAACGTCTTTAAGGGTCTGGAGACCAACTCCAACCCGTGGAATTTGGGTTTTGATAAACGTGCGGATTGGGCTGCGGGTTTAGGGGTGAAGACGCTGGCCGAAGATCCTGAAGCCGATGTGCTGTACTGGGTTGGCTGTGCAGGCTCCTTTGACGAGCGCAATCAAAAGGTCTCGACCGCAATGGTAAATATCTTGCACAAAGCGGGCGTGCGCTTTGCCATTCTCGGTAAAGAAGAAGGCTGCACGGGCGATCCGGCCCGGCGTTTGGGTAATGAGTATTTGTACAGCACGCTTGCGGAGCAGAATGTGCAGACCATGAATGGTTACAACGTCAAGGAAGTCATTACGCAGTGCCCACACTGCTTCCACACCATTGCCAACGAGTATCCGGACCTGGGCGGAAACTATAAAGTCTACCACAGCTCGGAATATATCGAGGAGTTGGTCAAGCGTGACATGATCAGCCCACAGATTGCAAATAACCAGAATACGACCTTTCACGATCCGTGTTATCTCAGCCGTCACAATGGCCGTTATGCCCCGCCGCGTGAGGCACTCAGAGCCATTCCGGGCATTAAGCTCAACGACGTGGACCAGTCGAAAAAGCGCACGTTCTGCTGCGGCGCTGGCGGCGGCTCAGTCTGGAAAGAAGAGACCCAAGGTTCGCGGATCAATTACACCCGCCTTGACCAGCTCCTGAAAGCTGAGCCAGAGACTATCGCTGTCGGCTGCCCCTACTGCATGATCATGATGGACGATGCGGTCAAAGGCAAAAACCTGGATGAGCAAGTCCAGGTCAAAGACCTGGTTGAGCTGGTATCGGAGTCACTCAACGCGGCTGCGGAAGTTGATCATACGGAAGAGATCGAAGCAAACAATTAGGAGAGACTGGTGCGTACCACCGAAAATTCGGGATGTGATAAAAGAGCTAGAAGCCGCTGGATTCGTGAATCGAGGAGGGAAAGGCAGCCACAGAAATTTTGTCAATCCAAAAGTTGCTGAATCGGTAACCTCAATCCGGCAACCCAGATACTAATGCAAAACGCTATCAGGAAAAAGCCGTAAGGACAGCGATTGAGAGGTCGAAACAATGAGAGCGTGCGTCCACTACGTAAAGATCGTTGAATGCTCCGAAGAGGCTCAGTGTTTTGTGGGGAGTTGTCCTGCCTTACTTTGTGGTGCCTGTCACGGTGACGACGAAAAGGCGGTCTTTTCTGAACTTTGTCAAATCGTCGACGAAACAATCGCATTATATAAAAGTTCCAGCAAGCCTCTTCCACCGTCGACCTGCGGAAGAGACTACGCAGATAAGATCTTAAACGTTGCGTAACAACACATTTCAAAGACAGTCCCCTTTCCCCTTGTGGCTGAGGGCAAGGGCAAATCCTCTTTCCCTTCTTCTCCTTCTCATCTCTTCCCTCCTCCCAGCCTGCCCTGCCACGTCTTCCTCTTCTCCCCACGTCGTCATTCACCCTCAAACCGGCGAACCCATCTACGTCACCGTCGAAGTCGTCGACACCCCGGCAAAACGCCGACTCGGCCTCATGTATCGCAACGAGCTGCCGGAGTTCAGCGGCATGCTGTTCATCTTTCCTCAGGAACAGCCTCTCAAGTTTTGGATGAAAAACACCCCTCGCCCCCTCGATATCATTTACATCAATGCGGACTATACAATCGTCAGCATCGCTGAAAACACGAGACCCCACTCAGAGACCCAAATCCCCTCCAAGCATCCTGCCAAATACGTGCTTGAGATAAATGCGGGATTTTGTCATGGACATGGCATCGTGGCGGGAGATCGGCTCGAGTTCGTGCAGATTGCTTCCAAACTTCTGTAACACCATTCCTGTAGTATCCGGGGCGAGGCGTTTGGCCAATCGAGACGCACCCGACGCCAGCCTCTCAAAGGCGCTTGCGCTCACGCAGAGCTTGTACCTCGGCTGCGAGCATCTCTCGCTCACTCATGCCGTACAGATTGCGGCAGCCCCAGCCGGCTAGCTGGCACTCGCCTTTGAGAGTTGTCGGATAGGCGGTCAGCACGTGATGCACGTCGTGAACGGTGAGCGCTTCCTTGAGACCCACAGCGGAATCAGCGGAATCAATCGCTGACCGACGCGGATCTCAACCCAGTTCTTGTCCAGCCACTCATCGACTGTGCTAGCACCAGGACAGAGCCTATGATTCCCGATGTAATCGGATAGAAGATCTCGCATCTGCATGCGACTATTCTAGGGCACCGTCGTGTACGATTAAAGCTCCCCGACTAACAAGGTTTTGAACCGAGCTCCCAACAGGTCAACTCATTTGATCTCGGGTACCGCCTGGCGGCATAACTGCTCGGACCCAGATCATTCTGTAGGAGAATTCCAGTTTCTCAATATTCGCCACTCATCACTCAATCGCATGCTTGTTGTGTCACATACTCAGCGCACGGAGCATATCGCTAGAGCTCTAGCGTCGGGCATGAAGAGATGAATATCAGATTTCCGGCCCCACATATGGCAGCAACATGCAGGCGATCATCGACGCCTGCCAGACCGGAACCTTGTAGGCATCTCCTGCTGTCGTCATCAGTAACAATAACCGTTCCGGCGCTCTCACTTGTGCCAAACAGGAGGGAATCCCCTGCTACCAACTCAACGGTAAGGCGCATGCAACCCAACAGGATCTGGGCCAAGCCAAATTGGACATCATGCTGGAGCTGCGGTGGATGTTATCGTCCTCGCCGGTTACATGAAGAAAATTTGACCAAGGACAATGTCTCACTTCGCAGGCCGTATAATCAACATCCATCCGGCCTTACTGCCAAAGTTTGGAGGAAAGGGCATGTATGGCATGCATGTTTACGAAACAGTCATCGTCTCCGGGGAAACCGAAAGCAGCGCATCGATTCACGTTGTCGACGCGGAATATGACACAGGACCAGTCATTGCCCAGGCTCGTGTCCGTGTGGAACCGACGGACAGCCCAGAGACCCTTGCTGTACGAGTCTTACAACGCGAGCACTCGTTCTTTACCGAGATACTGCAGAAGATCGTGATGGAAGAGATCACGCTCCCCTGACACAGGACACCTGGTATCATGATCCAGATGTTCTGGCGGGATCACGGACCGCCACATTTTCATGCTCTATCTGCTGAATTTGAAGCACTCATAGGTGTGCGTGAGCTTCGTGTATTACGCGGATCGCTGCCTCGTCGTGCCCTGGCTCTTGTTCTCGAATGGGCAGCAGAACACCACGACGAACTAATGGAGGATTGGGCTCTATGCAGTCGGTTACAAACCCCAAATTCGTTCAAACCTCTGAAGTAGTACCGGAGTTACGAAATACGGCACCGTGGAGGCTGGTATCAGTAACTGCGTTGTCTGAGTTGCACTTACAAGTCAACTTCGTAGACGGTACGCAAGGGAAGGTAGACCTCAGCACGTTTCTTGAGGACCCGCTGGTTGAAGAAACAGAGTTCGAACCCCTGCACGCCCCCGACTTTTTGGCCCGTATCAATCTCCGAATGGGGGCCGTACACTCGTCAAATGGTGCAGATCTCGCACCAGACACGATGTATGATGCCATTGATTAGCATAGCTGCTGGGTTGTCCAATGAAGAAGCAGTATTTTATCACTATCCCGCTCTGTTTTGGCTTTCTTCTTTGGAATTCTGTCTTAGTTGAGTCCGAAGAGAGCTCAACGCGATCAGCCCAACCGCATCCAGACCTCTCGCCCGCCGAGGTCATTCGCGTTCAAATCGAGGCGTTGGGCAAAAATGACAACCCGCATGAAAACGCTGGCATTGAAATCGCTTTTCGATTTGCCTCACCCACGAATAAACGCGCAACCGGCCCGCTCGAGCGATTTATCCAAATGGCGCATTCGCCTGCCTATCGCCCTATGCTCAACCACCTCGGCGCTGAGTACAGCGAACTCCAGGCCACGGGCGACAAAGCAGTGCAACCTCTCATTCTCACCACTAAGGCGGGCGAGCAGATCGGCTATACGTTCCTTCTTTCAAAACAACGCGGCGGCCCGTTTGATTCCTGCTGGATGACAGACGGCGTGATCCGCTTCAACGTTCCACAGCACAAGACACAACCTCCCCTGAAAACGATCTGAACCGGCTCGCTCAGGTAAACAAGCCTTATGCATGGACCGCCAAGCTTGAAGCGAGTCTAAGACGTGTCTCTGTGGCCAAAGCCCGAGCGAAAGCGGCGTGACCAAGGCCCCTGAAGCAGCCATAGTCGCTGTGCTTTGGCGATGCAGGGCAACGCTGAGCATACTGGTTGTAGCCGGGCGAGGCCCAGAATGGGCTTGTGGGACACACGCTTGGACAAGAGAGTTCTTGTCTGCCTGGTTTTGCCGCTGTTGTTAGCACAGTCTGCGTCCGCGACAGTGATGCCAACTACGGGCGGTTGGACCAGTCGAGCAGATCTTATTCTTGTGGGAAAAGTGCTCGATGTTGACAAGCCAGGTGAGCCGAGCCGACATATAACATTTCGCGTAGCGGAAATCGTAAAGGGAAATCTCAGTCTCGGAAAAACCAACCAAATAACAAACGTTTACCACAGAATGGGAAAAGGGAATATTGATTTTCGGAACAAGAAGGCGCTGGGTACGGAGCATATACGCTTTCTCAAATACGTGCCTGACCCTGCCCTCAATGCCGTCGTAGGCTCATTTCACCTAGAGTTCTCGGATGTCTGGTCCGGTGTCCAAAAGGCGGCCGCTACGGTCATTGAGAAAATAAAAGACATGCTCAGCAGGTCGGCATCCATCCACGAAGAGCACGAAGAGACGGCTGAAATATCAGAAAAGGTGACGAGAGGCCGAAAGCCCTGCGACACGAGATAGCCGAGCAGCGGCAGTTGCTCTTCCCGATAGGGTTGGTGGACTACAACGCGATCAAAGCGTGGGAGCATTTTTATGCGAACACGAACACAAGACCGACAAGACTTTATAGACCCCTCGCCCTGACGTCCCGCGAAGAGAGCGGTCGAGACAGTTACCACGACCGCCATTTGGACTGCTGCACGTGCCCTTCTGATATCGCTGGTATCGCTCATACCGAATTTTCTAGCCAAGACGTTTGCCCAGCCTGAAGAAACACTCGCACAGGAAAGTTTCTCGTTGCTGCCAGTAATCTGCGCGATTCGAATTTTTCCGAGACGGTCATCTACCTCGTTTCCTATAACACCCGTGGCGCTATGGGCATCGTCGTCAACCGCCCCACAGCTGTCCACAGGGCGCGCGCATTGCCACATTTAGCAGATCAACCGCATGCACAGGATTTTATCTACGCCGGCGGTCCAGTTGGACGCAGCCACATGAGCCTGCTGATTTGATCAAACACACTCTCACTTCAGAATGCGCTCGCCGTTACGGAAGAAATATCAGCCAGTTCGGGCTTGGAGCATTTATCCCGTTTAGCCCGAGAGGCCACAGCCCAGTTTCGTGTCTACGCTGGCTATGCCGGCTAGCCTCCAGGCCAGCTAGATAACGAAGCGGCACGTAGGGATTTGCACGTTCTGCCTGGTGGCGCTAAGACACTTTTTTGGTACCAAGCCGACCTCGCTCTGGCCAGCGTTGATTCAGCGCGGAGCGATTGAATGGACACGGCTATTGGAAGATAAGACGGTAGCAGCTCTCTAGCGGGGTGTATGTCATTCTGAGTCGAAACGAATCAGCCTCTCCGGTACGCATCTCCGCCCCTTCCTTGATCTTTTTCGTCTCGCATAATACAAAACCGGGGTCCCCCGACGTCGAACACGGGAGAACAGGATAACAATATGGGCCCAAAGGACAATTTCCACAGACTTGAGAGTCTCAATGAGCAGGCACTGAAAGGCGGGGACACGAAACGTATCGCACGCCGGCGTGAGCAGGGAAAAAAGACCGCGCGCGAACGTGTTGAGACACTGCTCGATCCAGGCAGTTTTGTCGAAATGGACCGGCTCAAGACCCATCGCTGCACCGATTTCGATATGGATAAGACCAAGATCCCAGGCGACGGGGTGGTGACTGGCTATGGCAGTGTAGATGGGCGTCAAGTCTTTGTCTTTTCTCAAGATTTTACTGTTTTTGGAGGAAGTTTATCCAGCGCCTTTTCAGAGAAAATATGTAAAGTCATGGATCTGGCTGTCAAAACCGGCAGCCCGGTCATCGGCATTAATGACTCCGGAGGCGCGCGCATTCAGGAAGGCGTAGCGAGCTTGGCAGGCTACGGCGAAATCTTCCTGCGCAACGTCATGAACTCTGGCGTCGTACCGCAAATATCGGCCATTATGGGACCGTGTGCGGGTGGCGCGGTATACTCGCCGGCCATGACGGACTTTATCTTCATGGTCGACAACTCCAGCTATATGTTCATCACCGGACCGGATGTGATTCGTACCGTGACACACGAAGAAGTCAGCATGCAGGAGTTGGGCGGGGCGGCAACGCATAACGCCACCAGTGGCGTAGCCCATTTTGCCTCCCCGGATGAGGATGAGTGTTTTCACTCGATTCGCGAGTTGTTGAGCTATCTGCCCAGCAACAACATGGAAGATCCACCGTTCCAACCCGCAACGGACGATTCCAATCGACGTGACGAAAAACTCAACGATATTATTCCGGAGAATCCCAATAAACCCTACAACGTCACAGACATCATCCGCTCCGTAGCCGATGAAAACCATTTTTTCGAGGTCCAAAAGGACTATGCCCGCAACATCGTAATCGGTTTTGCCCGGCTGGGTGGGAAACCGGTCGGCATTGTGGCCAACCAACCGGCCTTCTTAGCCGGCGTGCTTGACATTGACGCCTCAGTCAAAGGCGGCCGATTCGTTCGGTTTTGTGATTGTTTTAATATCCCTATCATTACCTTCATCGACGTCCCAGGCTTTCTGCCCGGCACCGACCAGGAGTATGGCGGCATTATTCGCCATGGGGCGAAGCTGCTGTATGCGTACTGCGAAGCGACGGTGCCCAAGATTTCGGTCATCACCCGCAAGGCATACGGCGGCGCATACGTGGTGATGTCGAGCAAGGCCATCCGGGGCGATATTAATTTGTCCTACCCGACCGGCGAAATTGCCGTCATGGGCCCGGAGGGAGCCGTTAATATTATTTTCCGCAATGCACTCAAAGAAGCCAAGGATCCGGACGCGGAGCGCACCAAGTTAGTTGCTGAATACGGCGAGACCTTTGCCAATCCGTTCAAGGCTGCTGAGCTTGGCTATATTGATGAAATCATCATGCCGGCGGATACGCGCCCTCGGCTGATTCAGTCCCTGAATATGCTCCAGAACAAGCGCGAGAAAAATCCACCTAAGAAACATGGGAATATCCCGTTATAGGGACCGGGGCCCAGAGGCTGGAGATTGTTACAACTATGGTCAAACGTGTCTTAATCGCAAATCGGGGAGAGATCGCCGTCCGAGTTATTCGCGCCTGCCGTGAACTCGGGATTGAAACCGTCGCCGTGTATTCGGACGCTGATCGGTCCGCGCTACATGTCCAATACGCCGATTACGCCTATCCGATTGGCCCTGCGCCATCAGCCGAAAGCTATCTGGTTGTTGAGAAAATTCTCGCTGTTGCCAAGCAGAGTGGGGCTGAGGCCATCCACCCAGGTTACGGTTTTTTATCCGAGCGCGCTTCTTTTGCCAAGGCGTGTACTGATGCCGGCATTGTCTTTATCGGTCCCCAGCCCGAAGCCATCGAAAAGATGGGTGATAAAGTGACCGCACGGGCCATTATGCAAAAGGCCCAGGTCCCGGTTGTACCGGGAACGGATGTCTTAGGCGACGAAGAGGAAGTGATTGCTGCTGCGGACACCATCGGCTTTCCGGTCATGTTTAAAGCTTCGGCTGGCGGTGGCGGGAAAGGCATGCGGCTGGTGGAGAAGAAAGAGGACGTGATTGCCGCCTTACGCAGCGTTCGCTCTGAGGCAAAATCCTCATTCGGCGACGACCGCATGTATATAGAAAAGTTTATCGAAAAACCGCGCCACGTCGAAGTCCAGGTCTTAGGCGATACACACGGCAATATTATCCATTTGTACGAGCGCGAGTGTTCCATCCAGCGTCGGCATCAAAAAGTAATCGAAGAGTCGCCTTCACTTGCCATCAGCCAAGATGTCCGGGAGAAAATGGGTCAAGTTGCCGTCGAGGCAGCCAAGGCGGTGCAGTACGTTGGCGCGGGAACAGTAGAATTTCTGGCAGACGCTCGCCAGAATTTCTATTTCCTGGAAATGAATACGCGTATCCAGGTCGAACATCCAGTCACGGAGCTTGTCACGGGTGTCGATCTGGTCAAAGCCCAGATTGAGATCGCTGCGGGAGAAGCGCTGAATATCAAACAGCAAGATGTGCGGCAACGCGGTTGGGCGATCGAGTGTCGTATTTATGCCGAAGACCCGGATCGCGACTTTTTCCCCTCACCGGGCAAGATTCAAATTCTTCGCACGCCGGGCGGGTATGGCGTGCGGGATGACAGCGGGGTGTACGAAGGCTGGGACGTGCCCATTCATTACGACCCTATGATCTCCAAGCTGTGTGCCCATGGTCGGACCCGAGAGGAAGCCATCCAGCGTATGCTGCGTGCGCTACAGGAATACACAGTGGAGGGGATTGTGACTAATATTCCGTTCCACCGCTGGGCGCTGACCCATCCACGTTTTGTGGCCGGCGATATAGACACAGGCTTTATTCCGCAAGAATACACCGGACTGCCGGAAGAAGAAGACCACCTGCGGCATGAAATTATTTTGGCTGCAGCTGCACTCGCAGCGTATCATAAAGATCAAGAATTAGCCCGGTCGATAATAGGCAGTGCGAGCAGCAGCGCTGGAGTATCCGGATGGCGCGCTAGTGGTTGGCGTGAAGGGCTGCGCTAGCAACAAGGATTAGACTACCTATGGCTTATAAAGCAAAGCTCGGGGATCAAACTTACACCATCGACGTGCAGGAGCTTGGCGAGGACAAGTATAAAATTATGATTGACGATGAAGAACACCTGATTGATGGCAGACAGCTCACCGGCCACATGTACTCTCTGCTCGTTGAGAATCAGTCGTTCACGGTGGATGTGGCAGAAAAAGACGACGAATACACGGTTGTCTATAAAGGCAAGAGTTTCCGCGTTCATGTCCTGGATGAACGTAAAGCCCGCCGCGGCGGGTCAGAAGCGGGTCTGGGTGGAGCCGAGGAAAAAGATGTCCGCTCTATGATGCCGGGCAAGGTTGTTGAGCTGCTCGTAAACGAGGGTGACCAGGTCGTAAAGGATCAAAGCGTAATCGTCATCGAGGCCATGAAAATGGAAAATGAAATCCGTGCCGCCGTTGCCGGTACGGTCAAAGCCATCAGTGTTGAGGCCGGCCAAGCGGTCGAATCCGGACAACTCCTCATAGAACTTGAAGAGGGCTAGCCCGTACGGGTTGCCTGCCCTCGTGTGCACAATCACACAGGATCGCGCCTGCAATTCACTGTAGATAATCGACGCATGTTCTCACCTACTGACAGACAGAAACTAGCCCCCTTCTTCACCAACCTGACTGCACCCATATTTGGCCTCAAGCTGCCTCAAGAAGTAGCCGGGGCTCTCTTTTCGCGCTACAGCCGCTCGGCCAAAAGTCTGCGTCAGATTTTCCTGGACGAGTTCCTGGGCAACGCAGACCTACAGTTCTCCCAGCCGCCAGGTGGCACAGCGACGGAAACAGAGAGCAGTGAAGCCGTCCAAAAGGCACGCGCGTTCTATGACCGCGTCCTGATTGGTTATGGCGATGATTCCGTCGCCCAGCTGGGCGGAGCGCATATTGCATGTGAAAACATCTCAAACGTTGCGGCCAAGATTCTTGAAGATGCCCGCATCGGTATCGCTCCACTTGAGAAGTCTACGCGCTATGTGCGCTTTGATACAAAAGGCCCGGACGGCGATTATCTGTTTTACAAGGAACCCACGCTGATGGCCTCGACTCACCGCGAGTCGTATCTGTCCAGCATGCGACTTTTGTTCGAAACGTATGCGGCCCAGCTCGATCCCATGCTCGCCTTTGTGCGCGACAGTCTACCCATAGACTCGGTGGAGTGGAAACACCCCCAGACGGGTCAGCCGCTGACCTATCGAGAGGCGCAGAAAGACAACAAGCTGAAAAAATGGACGGAGGGCGCCTATCGTTCAACCGTCCGAGCCCAGGCATGCGATATTCTACGCTCCTATCTCCCGTCCGCCACACTGACTAACGTCGGCATCTTTGGCGTTGGCCAAGCGTTTGAACATCTGCTCAACAAACTCTATTCGCTCGAACTGGCGGAAGCCCACAGCATCGCCCAGAGCATGCATACCGAGCTGAATAGCTTGATCCCATCGTTTGTGAAACGCGCCCAACGCAATGACTATTTGGTACAGACAGCAGCCGGCACCCGCACGCTCGCGCATGCGCTGCTGTCTGATAAATCTATCTCATCCATTATGCCCGTCAGCCTCATCGACTACGACCAAGACGCGGAAGATCAGATTCTCGCGGCCATCCTCTATCCGCATACGCGTCAACCTCTCAGGCAACTTCGAGCCGGTGTGAAAGAACTATCAGTTGAACAGCGGACACAGATTTTTGACGAGTATATTGGGCAGCGCCGGCATCGTCGTGATAAACCCGGTCGAGCC
This sequence comes from uncultured Enterobacteriaceae bacterium, assembly GCA_964495015.1. GTDB lineage: Bacteria > Desulfobacterota > Binatia > Bin18 > Bin18 > Bin18. The sequence goes on from CAZBUD010000056.1 coordinate 12,815, forward strand.
CTCGAACATGGCTATTACACCTTTGATATTATTGGAAATTTAGGACTCTATCGAGACCTGCAGCGCCATCGCATTCTCACCCAAGAACGCCAAGACTTCTCCACCGTGCATGGCTATGACACGCCCATTGAAATCGAACAGGCCGGCTTTCAATCAACCTTTGATCACTGTATGGAACAAGCCGCAGGCCTGTATGAGAAGCTGTCTGCAGACTTCCCGTATGAAGCTCAGTACGTCGTACCCTTTGCCTACCGAGTGCGCTGGTATATGAAGCTCAATCTGCGTGAAGCGATTCACGTAGGGGAGCTACGAACCCTGCCACAGGGCCATCCGGACTATCGTTTTATTGTGCAGGAAATGTGGAGGCTCATCGGGGAGGTCCACCCTATCCTGGCGCGCAGCGCTAAATTTCTCGACTGGCAAACCTATCGTTTGGGCCGGCTGAAGGCTGAGATGCGTACTGAGTACAAAAAGTCAACTCTCTCTTAGTGGAGCGTGGGTCTTCTCACCGCCAGACCACATAACGACAGGAATCAAGAGCGGCGTTCGTCGAGATATTTCCGGACTTCTTCCAGTAGATGTAACGCCTGGGCGAAACGTTTCTCGCCTAACTTTGCCTCCAGATTGACAAACACCGAGCCGATGCTACGGAGGCACTGCTCGCGCATTTCGCAGCCTGCAGCCGTACGGCGTACCAATTTACCGCGACCATCCCGGGGATCCGCTACGACGTTCACCAGCCCGCGGGATTCAAGTCGCTTCAAGGTGTTCGTAATCGCCGCTTTCGTGACTTGGAAAGCACTTGCCAGACGGGCCGGACCCCAGTCGCCATCTAGGCGCACCAGATGGTTCAGTGCAATGAACTGCGAAATCTTTAGTCCTTCCGGCAATACACTTTCAGTTTGACGCGCGCGTGTTGATCAATAATTCCGACCTTATTAAAGAATCGAAACAGGAGTGGATCTGAGTGCTTTTTGGCCATGCGCTTCGTTTAACCCACGTTGACAACCTCCACAGCGGCGGCAGCGGGACTGCTTCCGCGTACCCTAACCAAACCACCATCTGAACCCGCTCGTCGGCCCCTTGTGTAAAACCGCGTGCACCTGCTCATAGTACGATTGCATCGCCGTATATTCTTGCAGGGCCTGACTCATAGGTTGCATGACCAAGCCCAGACCCGCGACGCTCAAGGCCACGCGCAGGTAACTGCGGCCGGACGCGATCTGTTCGAGTCGACTATTACCTCGGGTATTAAGCGACACAAAATCCATTGTAGTCAAAGCTTGTTCGTCGGCCGTATCCAGACCGATCCGAAACCCGCTTATTTGAACGTCGGCCAGTTTTTCCCGGCTCAACACACCTATCAGGTTCAATGTTTCCAAAAATGCGCCACCGAGATCAAGACCACCGGGATTGGCTTCGATTTAAGCGCGTCCGATACGCATCAGGTCAGTGGTCTCCTGGAATCCCAGCGGGTCGAGTATTTCGCCCCGCAGCGCATCTCGGGTGAGAGTACGTAACTTCTGCAGCTACGGCCCGTGGCCAACGCTAGCGGAGATAACACTGGTACCGGCTGCAGATCACAGCTTAGCACGGCTGCTGCATCGCTCTTCAGATCAATGACCCAAGGTTGGCGATTATGCGGATTGGGCACCAGGATAGCGAAGGAGGATGCTCGGCGCATCGGATAAGCATATTGTGTGCCTGCAATATTCCACGACTGCGGCTCCTCATGCAGGGTGCACGCGGTGATAAAAGTGCCGATCCCAGCACAGCTAGCGGCGACGATGACACCCGTAGAACCCGTGCCTTTAAAAAAATTCCTTCTGTTCATGTCACCACCTCCCAATAATTAGTTTAAAATTAAACTAAAAGATCGCTCAATGTTAAACCATGCAAGGGATGACACAATAAAAATAAGCCGTGGGTCCGAACTCCTCGGCCGCATCGCAACCGCCTACCCTACCCGGCTACTCTGAGAGAGACCGAGCAGTGAAGCGGCTCACGCCGGCCACTTCACCTGATGCTCCCGGGCCATAAAATTGGTAATCACACTTTGGTCCAAAAACTTCGCGCCATCAGCCCATGAACCTTCGATAAATTCTTTCGAATTCACCATCTTGTCCCAGGCCGCTAGGTCTTCGACCCAGAGCTGGGCGACGCCGTCCCATTTGGGTTCGGCATAGCTGTAGGCAGCGTCAATGGTATGGCATTGTACGTAGCGCTGTAGCCCCGGTAGTTCGCACACTATGGGGCCGTGTACGTCGATCCAGTATTTACGGTAGTCCTCTAAACTCCAGCCAGGCTTCCGTTTTAACTGAAAAATACCTTTCACTTGCTGTGGCGTCTGAGGACCATCTTTGATCAAGTGGTCTTGGGTCACCAACCATTCCACCCGGTTCAAATCGATAAAATTCGCTTCATCCACGAGCGCGCCGTTTATGTACTCAAGACTCTGGCGGAGGGCATTTATCGCTGTCTCATCTTCAATCCACGCCTCCGCTGCCCCATCATAGGGAGAATTCGTGCCTTCAAACGGAATGCGGTGACTCTGGCCATAGCGCCAGGTCTGTGTAATACGTTCGGCGATCGGCCCATGCCTTTCCTTCCAATAGCGATGAAACGCCTCATCACTTAGTGATGACTTTCTGGTGATAAAATAGAACAAATGCAGCATGGTTATCCTCCTTTATGTGCAGTCCTCTCTGCTGGCTTTTTGCACCCCGCCCTGAGACGATGGAAACATTTGTCACGAGCCTTCTTCCCCACACGGAGACTGGATATACTAGGCCAGCGTTGTTGTGTAAAATCTTTACCGTGAGAAAACGTTTAGCCTAAGGGGTTCCTAGCATGAAAATTCTCGTTGCCGAAACGGCAGGTTTTTGCTGGGGGGTACGTCGCGCGCTGGATCAAGCCGTCGATCTGGCTAAAAAAATTGAAGGGCCAGTGCAAACCTTCGGCCCGCTTATCCATAACGCCCAGGTTCTCGAAGAGTTGACGGAACAGAATATTCATGCGGTCTCATCGGTGACAGATGTTCAAGGTGGAACGGTTTTGGTCCGCGCCCATGGGGTCCGACCGGAAATATTTGAGCAGTTGGAGGCCTCAGGAGCTGAGGTTTTCGATGCCACGTGCCCGTTGGTCCGCACGGTACAAAAAATAATTACCAAATACAGTAACGATAACTACGATATCGTCATTGTGGGTGATGACCATCATGCCGAAGTATCCGGCCTCAAGGGCTATACGTCGAAGCCGTGTTATGTCGTAGCAGACGACCACGAAGCCGAAGCCCTTCCGAATTTTGACCGCGTATGTGTCGTGTCGCAAACCACCCAAAACGACGATACGTTTGCGCGGACGGTTGACGTTGTTACAAAAAAAGCCCAAGTGATTCGAGCAGCCAATACCGTATGTGAGCCCACACGGGATCACCAGAGCGAAACTATAGATCTTGCCCAGCGGGTGGACCTGATGGTTGTTGTTGGCGGCCACCATAGCGCCAACACCTGCCGTCTGGCGGATCTGGCCGCCCAGGAAGGCGCTCCCGTTCTCCACATAGAAACTGATACAGAGCTGAGTGAAAGCGACTTTACCGATTGTCAGGCCGTAGGGGTCACGGCTGGTGCATCAACGCCGGAGTGGATGATCAATCGTGTTGTTGACAAAATCGAGTCGTTCAATCAAGAGGCGACGAGCCGGGTCAACACCGGCCTCAAGCGTCTGCTCGAACTCCTCGTTGCCAGCAACGTGTACGTGGGCCTGGGCGCAGCATCCCTTGCGCTCGCGGCCAGCCTGCTCCTCGCTCCCCAGCTCTCATGGTCAGTATTGGTGCCCATACTCAGCACCGCAGGCCTGTTCATTATGGCGATGCAAGCTCTCAATCGTTACCAAGAGCGCTCACACTATAGTGGCTGGGGGACTTTTTCACCGCGCGCGTTTAAGCGCTTTCAACGCATTACACTAGGGCTGGGCATCGGCGCAATCGTCATTGCTTTAGGTACTGCGTTGACCTTGGGCGGTGACCAAGTTTTCGCGCTTGCTACATGCGGCCTGCTCGGCGTCCTGTATGATACTAAGCTGATCCCCATGTCCTGGGCACGCCATATTAGGGGCATACGCAGGATCAAAGACCTGCCGGCGGCGAAAGATTTCTCCGCAGCCATCGGCTGGAGCATGGCGATTGCCATCGTTCCGCTACTCACCATTAAATCCGCCTCGGGGCTTCGAGCCTGCGGCGTTATTGGCTTCGTCTTCCTCTTTGTCTTTTTGCGCTCAGCCCTACTCGGCGTGCGCGATGTGCAGGGCGACAAAATCATGGGGATGGAAACTATATTTCGTGTAGTCGGCAAACGCCGCACCAAGACGGTTTTAGTGAGTACGATGGCCGTCCTGTGCCTGCTGCTACTCGGCTTATCTTATCCTTGGCAGGGATTGCCGCTCGCCGTGTTTCTCTCTGTCGTCGTTCCGTATATCGGCGGGGTCAGTTGGCTGTATCATCAACGTCTTTTGCCAAAAGGTGCGGCAGGAGAAATTCTTGTAGACGGCCAGTTTCTTATAGCAGGCGCGGCAGCGCTCGCGTGGCGTCTGTGTATGGATTCCGCGCTTTTCGGGTAGGAAGCAGGCAAGGTGATTACCCCTGCCTGCTCATTGGAGCTTCTTAACGGTACCAGCGTCCATACGACCGATATGGACGATAGCCACACGACGCGCCACTATCATAGCCCCAAGAGTAGAAGTCCCTCTTATGGCCTCGGTAGCCGTGGTCGTAGTGGCGACGTTGAGTCCGCCGCAGCCCATGATGGGAGTCGTGGTGTGGCCGCCGCTTATCGCGATGAAAGCGGCGGTCCGCTCTGTCTGAGCGGGGCACTCGGCCTGAATGATCCCCTCTATCTGAACCGTTTTGATGATAGCCGGGGGAATAGTAAGAGATATGACGTTCCTGAAACCTATGGTCGCCGCCGGCTGATACAACTGGGACGATCAGCAAACACGCGGTAACCGGAGGAGCTCCAAACAAAGCTTTTCTTAATCCAACACACATAGCAGACTCCTTTCATCTGTTTCTCATCATGCCGGAACAAACAGAATCCGGGTTTGCAGTGCAAGTGCCCGATTTAGCAGTCGTGACTTACCGAGAAACGATTGAGGCGGTAAAACAAGCGGCCTGTGAAACAATCCAGATTAATCTGGAAGCTTATCGAGAAGCTGGGCAAGCCATACCTGAGCGGCAACCATTTGAACTCCACTTAGCGAATCCTGAGTTCCAAGAATTGGTATTTGCCTACGTGGAAGTGGCAGAGCCCAAGGAACCGATAGCGGCGTAGAGAGGGCCACCTTTCCGGTGATTCGCGACCTCACCGAACATCGGCGAGCGACATTGAAAGGCACCTGGAGAAAACAGCGTCAGCCGCGGCTTCTCCGCTACGCACACAGTCGGCAAGACCCACCCCTCGATAGGCGTTCCCCGCCAACGCGAGCCCCGGATGCTGCGCGGACCGTTTTTCAATTTCATCGACTAGTTGAAGATGCCCAACTCGATATTGCGGCATAGACTGTGGATAGCGTGCAATACGCGTAAACAACGGAGCGGCTTGAATTCCAAGCAACTGGCGCAGCTCGCCACGGACCATATCTGTTATTTCGGCATCGTTACGCTCAAACAGCTCGGCTTGCAGCGCACCACCAACGAAGGCCCGGAATAGTACATGCTCGCCCGGTGCACGTCCGGAATACTTCACACTAGAAAATGTACCGGCAATAATCGAACGATTCTCGACATAAGGCACAACAAAGCCAAAAGCGTTGAGCGCATGCGGAACCTGGTCACGCCGGTAGGCAAGATTGACAGTTGCTGCGGAACTATACGCAATACTCGATAATTGCCGGCTCAGGGTTTGGTCCAGATCTCGAACTATGCGCTCAGTGACCAACGCAGGCGTGGCAAGTACCAAACCATCGGCCTTGATCGTTGAGCCGTCCTCACACTCCACTTGCCAGGGAGCATGCTGAGCCCCCTTTTCTGCCGATCGATACTGCACCGTCGTAACAGCGCAGTTGTGACGGATGGTCCCGAGCGAAAGTTGACCGGTCAGAGCATCGACCAGGCGTTGCAGCCCGCCCTGCAAGGTGACAAACAAACTCCAACGTGCGCCACTCGTGCCTTGTGTAGTCTGGGGATTCCGCCGGGCTGCCCGCCACAGCGCATAAATCACACTCCGGTAGTCACGTTCCATTTGCAGGAAACGCGGCATGGTTGCGGCAAGGCTGAGTTGATCGGGATCCGCCGTATAAATCCCACCGATAAGGGGTTGGGCTATGCGTTCGAGCACTTCCTGACCGAGACGACGGCGGACAAAGGAACCTAGGCTCTCATCTTCTTGCACCTTCGCCCGAGGTAGGACCAAATCAAGCGCCATACGCAGTTTGCCGGGCCAGGAAAAGATGCGAGACCAGATCAATGGACCAACCTGGGTTGGCGCAAGCAGCATAAAGCCTTGGGGTAAGAGTTCCAGCTTTCCTTTGTGCACCACAAACGTCGCTCGGTTCTCATCGTTGGTTCCAATCAGTTCAGATTCGAGACCGAGCCGGCAACAGAGGCCCAATGCCCAGGGTTTTTCCGATATAAACGAGTCCGGCCCCAGCTCAAGCAGAAAATCTTCTTGGCGTTCTGTTTCAATCACCCCACCAAGCCGCTGGCCAGCTTCAAGCAGCGTGAAGCGAAGCGGACGCTCCCGCTCACGGCTCAACTCGGCCAAGCGATGCGCAGCAGCAAGGCCAGCAATTCCGCCACCGACAATGACGATGTGAGGGGCGTTATCGGCGTGTAAGGAAGGACGGCTCACAATACGAGAGTTTCGTGTAGGGTCACGCTACGCTAACCCAACCTACGATCGGGCAGACTCAGACCCGTCGTTCATAGTTTTTAGCACCACGTCGGCCAACATTTGAATAAAGGCCGGATGGTCGTTCACCGTCTGAGCGCGGATCATATTGAGCCCGCTTTGTTGTGCGATGCGCTTCGCTTCCGTGTCCAGATCGTACAGTACTTCGACGTGATCACATACAAAGCCTATGGGCACGACTACCACATGTGAGGCTCCGCTCGAGGCAAGTTTCTTCAGAACTACTCCAATATCCGGTTCCAGCCAAGGGACCTGAGGCGGACCGCTCCGACTCTGATACGCGATAGTCCAGCGCCCTTGCCCTAGACGTTGTGCCACAAGGCGAGCGCCTGTTTCGATCTGACTGATATACCTCTGGGTGCTGGGCATGGCGGTCGGGATGCTGTGCGCTGTAAATACCAGCGGCGTACCAGTACGGCGCTCTGCTGGGACTTCGGCCAACGCTTTCGTGGTCAAGTCTGCAACCGCATCGATAAACAATGCATGCTGATACCAACCAGCTGTGAACGTTATAGCTGGGGCAGCCGCGCCGACCTGCTGCCGAGCATCTGCCACATTGGTTTTATAGCGTTCCCAACCCGCCTCGCTTTGCTGGGCAGAAAGAATGCAACCAATGGCGTTGGTGATGCCGTCTGCCGCCATGTGTTCAAGCGTCTCGGCAAGATAGGGATGCCAGTTGCGCATGCCAACATAGACCGGCAGTTGGGGACCTTCTTGCTGTAAGAGATTCCGGAGCGCTTCTGCCTGTCGAAAGGTAATCGCATTGAGCGGAGATAGGCCGTCGAAACATTCGTAGTGTCGCACAACCTCTCCAAGCCGCGCTGGCGGGACCAGGCGCCCGTGTACAACGTTGGCCAGAAAGGGCCGAACGTCTTCCATTTTTTCCGGCCCGCCAAACGCGACCAGGAGTACCGCGTCGCATTTCATACTACATCCCCGGCCACTCTAGACGGCGGACTCTAGACTCGCCGCTCCGACAACTCATGCACCATATCGACTAGGGCAATGACATTATCGACCGGCGTCTGTGGCAAAATCCCATGTCCGAGATTAAAAATATGTCCAGGTCTCCCTTGGGCTTCATCAAGCACCCGTTTGACCTGTTTTCGCAATTCGTCGAGTGGAGCAAAGAGCGCAAGAGGATCAAGGTTGCCTTGCACGGCCAGGTTAAAGCCGATCCGCTGCCAGCCTGTATCAAGACCGATCCGCCAATCTACCCCAATCACATCCCCACCCGCTTCAGCCAGGAGTTCCAGTAAGCCGGCGGTACCCGTCCCAAAATGGATAACGGGCGTGCCAGGCGTAATGCCTTGGATCAGCTCCTGCATATGCGGCAAGAGGTAGGTGCGATAGTCTTGCGGAGCCACACATCCAACCCAAGAATCAAAGAGCTGAATCGCCTGGGCACCGGCAGCAATCTGGCCGTTCACGTAGGCCGTAATAACGCGGACAAGGCGTGACATGAGGGCGCGCCACGCTCCAGGGTCTTGATACATCAAGCGTTTGGTTTCGAGATACTGACGCGAGGCGCCCCCTTCGATCAGATATGACGCGAGGGTGAACGGTGCGCCTGAGAAACCGATCAAGGGGATGTGATTCGGCAAACCGCTTCGGATCTGACGCACGGCCTCAAACACAAACGCAACAGTTTCTTGAGGCGGTCGCTCGACAAGTCGGTCAATGTCCTGCCCTGATCGCACGGGTCGATGGATAAGGGGACCGTCCCCCTTTGTGAACTCTAGACCGACACCCATCGGCTCAACAATAAGCAAAATATCGGAAAACAGAATCGCGGCGTCAACGCCGAGGCGCTCGACTGCCTCAATCGTGACTTGCGCGGCAAGGGCCGGCGTCTTGCACAAATCCAGGAACGGCACGCGTTCGCGTAAGTCTCGGTATTCGGCCATATACCGCCCCGCCTGCCGCATCAACCAAACCGGCGTGTAAGTAGTCGGTTGCCGCTGACACGCTCGCAGAAAAACCGGAGTTTCCATTATTAGGCAGAGTATCACACGGCCAAAGGAAGACAGAAGCCCCGCCACTCTTGCCGCCGGCGGCATGGTTCCGATACAACCGCAGCAAGCAAAAAAAGGAGCGCTGTCATGTCTGACTCTGGAACACACCATGTAGCGACAGTAAATGGATTTCGGATGCACTATGTCATTGCCGGCTCTGGCTACCCACTCATTTTTCTGCATGGCTGGCCACAGAGCTGCTATGAATGGCACAAGATTATCGGCCCCTTGGCAGAGCAGTTCACCATCATTACCCCAGACCTCCGAGGCTTGGGAGATTCGGAGCGTCCGTTGACCGGTTATGACAAGCGCACCCTGGCCTCAGATGTGTATGAGCTGGTCAAATCTCTGGGCTTTGAAAAGATCGGGCTGACCGGTCACGACTGGGGCGGAGCCGTGGCCTACTATTTTGCCTACGACCATGCAGAGATGGTCGAGCGGCTGATGATTCTTGATATGATTCCAGGTCTGGGCCGCAAGGGCGAGAAGATGGACATTGCGGTTGCGCAGCGTTTTTGGCACGTCTTCTTTCACGCCGGCATGCCTGACCTGGCCGAAAAACTAGTCGGCCCGAACGTCGAGATGTATTTGCGCCATTTCTATAATTCGACCGTATATAATTACAGCCCGCACGTTTTCACCGATGAAGATGTGGCCGAATACGTTCGCGTGTATTCCGCGCCAGGCGCGTTGCGGGCAGGCTTTCAATACTACAAGACGGGATTAAACGAAGACCTTGAGAATCTGAGTTCTTGTACGGAAAAGCTCAAAATGCCCGTCCTGGCCTGGGGCGGCCAAACGTTTCTCAGCAATATCGTCCCTGCTTGGCAGCAGGTCGCAGACAATGTCGAGGGCGGCGAGATCGAACAATGCGGGCATTTCGTTGCCGAGGAAAAGCCCGATTTTGTGATCCAAGAGGCGCAGGAATTCTTTGGACCGTTACGAAGCTAGGCCTACGTAAAACAAGTCAGTTTTGAGAGAACGGCTTTCTCACCACCGTCGTTGGCTTTCGCTTTTATTTCGCCTATAATCTGGTCTGTGGAGGTGGATGAATGAAAAAATCGGCGGTGGCAGAACGTATTCTTAAAACAGACCTGGGCACTGAAGCGGAAGCCCGCTACCTCAATTACGCCCTCAGCGTCATTACCTCACGGGCATTGCCCGACATCAGAGATGGCCTTAAGCCCGTCCAGAGAAGGCTGTTATATGCCATGCATCAAAACCTGAGACTCGGCGGAGACGCCCGACCACGTAAATCTGCGGCGGTTGTAGGCGAAGTCCTCGGGAAATACCATCCGCACGGCGACCAGGCTGCCTACCAAGCAATGGTGCGCATGGCGCAACCGTTTTCTTTGCGTTACCCGCTTGTGCACGGCGAAGGAAATTTTGGCTCACTCGATGGCGACAACGCGGCCGCCATGCGCTACACCGAGGCCAAGCTCGCGCCGTTATCTGAAGAATTCTTCCGTGACTTGCGTGGCCAGACCATTCCCTATCGTCCGAACTATGATGCCACCATTGATGAGCCGGTCGTGCTTCCCGCCGCCCTACCCCAACTGCTCTTAAACGGCGCCAGTGGCATTGCCGTCGGCATGGCGACCAGCATTCCACCCCATAATTTCGCTGAGGTCATAAAGGCGCTGCTAGCGATGATCGATGAGCCAGACACCACGACCGCCGGACTGCTGAAGTACATCAAAGGCCCGGACTTTCCGACTGGTGGAGAGATCTTAACCAGTAAACGCGAGATGCGAAAGATCTACGAAAAAGGCCAGGGCTCGGTCAAGCTACGCGGAGAGTGGAAGGTCGAGAGTCTCCCCCGTGGCAAGCGCCAGCTGGTTATTACCTCCGTACCCTACACCGTAAATAAAGCCCAACTGGTTGAGAAAATCGCCGAGTTCGTCATTAATCGAAAACTCCCACAAGTTGTCGATGTGCGTGACGAATCGACCGACGACGTCCGCGTCGTACTTGAACTTAAAGGCGACACCTCGGGTGAGCTGGCCATGGCCTATCTGTGTCGGCATACACTACTCCAGACTACGTTTTCTGTTAATCTGACCTGCCTTATTCCGACCAGCAATCCGGAAGTGGGCCAGCCGCTGCGCGCCACCCTCTTCGACCTGTGCCGCTATTTCTTAGACTTTCGTTTTACGGTTGCCACCAAACGATTCGAGCATGAGTTACACGAGCTTGAAACGCGTCTGCATATACTCGTCGGGCTCGCCCTTATTGCTGACCAACTCGACAAGGTCATTCGCCTCATCCGCGCTGCCGCCTCGCGTAAAGATGCGGGCGCAAAGCTCATGCGGGGGTTTCGCCTCGATGTGGTGCAGGCTGATGCCATTCTTGACATTCGCTTATACCAACTCGCCCGGCTGGAAGTCGACAAGATTCAGCACGAGCGCCAGGAAAAAGAAAAACGAACCACAGCGCTACGTAGCTTGCTCGGCAGCAAGGAAAAACGCTGGGCAGTCATACGAGAGGAGCTACAGGGGATTGGAAAAAAATATGGCGACCGACGCCGTACGGCGCTGCGTTCGGGCGAACAGCTGAGCTACGATCCCGAAGCCTATATCCTGCACGAAGAGGCGACGGTGATATTGAGCCGTGATGGCTGGATCAAACGCGTACGCGAACTCAAGGACCCAACCAGCACGCGCCTGCGCGAAGGGGATGCAATCAAGGCCGTGCTCACCGGTACCACGCGTGACCGTATCGCCATCTTCACCAGCCAGGGCGTGTTATACGTCACACGCATCAATGACGTTCCAGCCACGACCGGCTATGGTGCGCCGATTCAAACCTTCTTCAATTTTCAGGACGGCGAGCTGATTATAACGACACGTTTGATCCAAGATCAGCCGGCGGTCAACAATGAACAAGCAACCGGCACAGCCGAGCCGAGACGCGAACAAGGCGATCTCTTCGTTGCTCCGGATCAGACCAACGGCAGCGGAACGTTGCCCTCATCGTTTCTGCTTGCGACCGCGAAAGGCATGGGTTTTCGCTTTCGCCCCAATTTCGAAGAAACCACGCGCAGCGGGCGGAAGATTGCGCGTTTGTCAGCAGACGATGAGATCATTACCATCCAACCGATCACCAGCGGACGTACTGTGTGCGCCACCGCTGTAGGAAAAATGCTCGCGTTTCCAACGGAAGACATCGCCGAGCTGTCCGGCCCAGGACGCGGGGTCATCCTCATGCGTTTGGATACAGACGACCGCCTGATAGGAGCCACGACAATCGCGCCGGGAGCCGGTGTGACGGTCGTAAATAAAGACGGCAAGGACCGCAAAATCCCGCTACGAGCTATACCGCTCGGACGTCGTGCGGGCAAAGGACAACGTGTCGTCAAGCGGTCGGTATTAGCCCACATGCATAGTGGAGTGGTGGAGAGGGCAGTCTAAGATGGCAGCACGCAACAATGCCAATAAGGCATACACGGCGAAAGATATTACTGTTCTTGAAGGCCTCGATCCGGTCCGAAAACGGCCCGGAATGTTTATTGGTGGGGTCGATGTTACCGGTCTGCATTATCTCATCTGGGAACTGCTCGACAATGCGGTTGATGAAGCCATGAATGGCCATGCCAGCCGGATTGAAGTTACACTGCATAAAGACGGCTCAACCGTAAGCGTTGCGGATAACGGACGCGGCATTCCCATTGACATGCATCCCAAGTTCAAAAAACCGGCCCTCGAATTGATCCTCACTACATTGCATGCAGGTGGAAAATTTGGCGACCAGAACTACGCCCATTCCGGCGGGCTACACGGCGTAGGGGCATCGGTGGTCAACGCGCTGGCCGACCGTCTGGCGGCGAGTATCAGGCGAGACGGGGTGGAGTGGGAACAGCGCTTTGCCCGGGGTAAAGCCACAACAAAACTCAAACAGATCGGGGAAGCACGCGGACACGGGACAACGCTCACCTTTCATCCGGATCCGGACATTTTCCCTTCCATCGACTTTAAACCTCAACGCATTGCCGAGCGCCTTGAGGCCAAAGCCTATCTGCATAAGGGTCTGACACTCGTCTTTCGTAATGCAGTCAGCCGGGAAACGCAGCAGTATTACTACAAGGACGGGCTCAAGGCTTATCTTGAGAAACTGATACAGGGCAGTGAAAAAAAAGCCGTTATCCCGGAAGTCTTCACTCTGGAACGCGAGAAGGATCCCCCGCTGGAATGCGTCCTGACCTGGACTGAGTCACCCGAAGAACGCATTCACTCTTTTGTGAACGGTATCCCAACCCCACACGGCGGCACACATGAAACCGGCTTAAAGACCGGTATTGTCAAAGCAGTCCGCAACTATATCAACGTCAACAACCTCACTCCCAAAGGCTTACCCCTGACAGCCGAAGATACACGCGAAGGGCTTGTGGCCATTCTAAGTCTGTATCTCCAAGAACCGCAGTTCCAAGGCCAGACCAAAGAGAAGTTGGGCAACCCGGAAACAACCGCTCAGATTGACGGCCTCATCCGGACTGCCCTGGAGAATTTTCTGCTGCACAATCGCTCCCAAGCAGACACCATTGCCCAGCGAGTTATTCTTGCCGCCCGCGCTCGGTCAGCCTCCCGCGCGGCGCTCGAAACCGTACGGCGCAAAGGCTCTGTCTCGCATCGCCTGAATCTGCCCGGCAAGCTGGCCGATTGTTCATCCACGAATCCGTCTACGAGTGAATTATTTATAGTCGAGGGGGATTCGGCCGGCGGCTCTGCCAAACAGGGCCGCGACCGTGGCTTTCAAGCCATATTACCCTTGCGTGGCAAGGTTTTAAACACAGAGCAAGCCGCGTTACACAGGGTACTGACCAATAAGGAATTGACCGACATTGTGTCAGCCTTAGGCTGCGGCGTGGGGAAAGCGTTTGATCTTTCAAAGTTACGCTACGATAAGATCTGTCTTCTGATGGACGCGGATTCAGACGGTAACCATATCTGCACTCTGCTGTTGACGTTTTTTTACCGCCATCTGCTCGGACTAATCCAAGCCGGTTGTGTCTATATCGCCAAGCCACCGCTGTATAAAATCGAGGTCGGCAAAGAAATTTATTGGGCTGGAGATGATGCAGAGAAAGAACGCATTCTGGCTCAACAAAACGGCCATGCTGGCAAAGCCCTGGTCCAACGCTTTAAGGGCTTAGGTGAGATGAATCCCAGCACCCTCAAAGAGACCACACTGGATCCACGCTCGCGCACCTTACTCCGCGTTTCCATAGGCGATGCGCAACGAACTGAGTCTGCCATCCAAACGCTGATGGGCAAAGACGTCCAGCCCCGGTTTACCTTCATCATGGACCGGGCTCCGAAAGTGGAAGAAGTTGACGTTTAAGAGCATGTCTAATAAGTGTCTGTGTGGTCAAAGCCCGCGCGAAAGCGGCGTGACTAAGGCACCCGAAGCAGCCATAGTCGCCGTGCTATGACGATGGAGGGCAACGCTGGCCACGGTTTGTAGCCGGGTGACGCCCATAATCGACTTATTAGACCCGCTCTCGCCTATGCCAAAACGACATCTCTGTCTCCTTCCCCTCTCGCGTGAACATCACCACGGTTTGTTGCTCGCGTTTTGCCTCACCATCGTCCTCCCAAAGAACCGCGAACCTGTCGACAGCCCCCAAGAGTAAGCGGCGGACACTGTGGGTTTTTCCAGGGAGAGCCTTGTGGCACACTTCGCAGCCGAAGAGGACATCCTTTTTCCTGCTATTTGACGTATACAGCCACAAACCGAAAGCCTGCTGACTCAACTCAAACAGGAGCATGCTGACATGCAACAGCTCGCCGAAAAGATCAGACAGCAAGCATCCGAAGGCGGCTCTTTCTGCGTACTCCCTTCCTCACTGGGTTCCATCCTTGGGCACCATATTCGGTCTGAAGAACGCGAACTTTTTCCGTTGTATGCGGCGCATGTTTCTAAAGCTGAGGCTGCGCGTCTTGCCACGGCCCTCACTAAAGCGATTGGAGACGGTCTTCCTTGACAGGGCCTGTTGCAACCGGATAGGGGATGCAGAGTATAGACGCAAGCATTCAAGAAGGAGGTTCCGATGCAATTTTTACACACCATGATTCGGGTCAACAATTTGGACGAATCGCTCACATTCTATTGCGACGCGCTGGGCATGAAATTGTTGCGTAAGCAAGACTATCCAGGCGGAGAATTCACCTTGGCCTTTGTCGGCTATGGGGACGAAAAGAATAATACTGTCGTCGAGCTGACCCACAATTGGGGCACCTCAAGCTACGACCAAGGTACCGCTTTCGGGCATCTGGCTCTGGGCGTGGATGATATTTATAAGACCTGCGATGAGCTCAAGGCGAAAGGCGTCAATGTCGTCCGCGAACCCGGCCCAATGGCCCATGGCGGGGCAGTCATTGCATTTATTGAAGACCCGAACGGCTACAAGGTTGAACTGGTCGATCTCCAAGGCGCACGCGGATAAGCGCTGCTCTTGACTGACGCGCGCCATCAAGACAACTCCACTAGCTCTCAAAGGAGACCGGTATGCTACAAGCGGCAAAAGATTCAATCGACGTCGGCATTTTTGTCGAAGACATCAGCACCATGCTCGACTTTTACCAAGGTATTCTAGGTCTAGAAAAAACCGAAGAGGTCGCCACAGCCTTTGGAACGATCCACAGATTTCACTATGGCACGAGCGACATTAAGCTTCTGGATCCCAAGGAAATCCCTCCTGCCGCGCCAAATGGTTTTGGAAAGCGGCTGGGCATAGGCTATATCACGTTCGTGATCAAAGACCTGCGTGGGCTATGCGTCGCACTCAACGAAAAAGGTGCCAAGTTCACCATCCCGGAGACCGAAATCCGCCCCGGCACCCGGATCGCCATGATCCAAGATCCGGAGGGTAATATTCTCGAATTTGTCGAGCGGGGATAAGACCTACTGGAGCGCACATCCGTGCGCCCCTTCTTGACAAGCTACGCCCTTAAGCGCTCTGCCGCCGCCGGCCACGCGGTTTGAAGTGTCGGATGGATCCACTCCTGATACGGGCCGCGCGTGATGACGCCGGCTTTTCA
>CAZBUD010000056.1:28781-29222 GCA_964495015.1 uncultured Enterobacteriaceae bacterium
CGGTAAATGAGGTCGGCTCAAATCCGCGTATCACCTTACGCGGGACTTCCTCACCCAGGAGGCTTTCGATCCCGCGAACGGCATCAATTTCATCCGCCGAAGCAAAAGTGATGGCTTCACCCTTCGCTTCAGCCCGAGCCGTACGGCCTATCCGATGTACGTAATCTTCAGGACTGTTCGGCACGTCAAAATTCACGACGTGGGAAATGCCGTCGACATCAAGACCACGAGACGCAATATCAGTTGCAATCAGGACGTCCACCTGTCCGTTCCGAAAGCGGTCTAGCGTCTGGGTTCGCGTACGCTGAGCCTTATCCCCGTGTAGTGCAGCCACCCGGCGATCCGTCTTGGACAAGTGCTTAGCCAGACGGTCAGCCCGAATCTTCGTGCGGGTAAAGACGAGCACATGCCGCATATTGCTGCTTTGTAACAGATGGTTCA
>CAZBUD010000057.1:0-7739 GCA_964495015.1 uncultured Enterobacteriaceae bacterium
ATGAAACATTGGGTCCGCTCGATTTGGAGCTGCCGCGGATGCGCCAGCGCGGCATGACGATGGTGGCAGGCCTAGCCTGACTGAAGACGAGAAATGCGGCGTTTATGCGTTGGAATTGACCCGAGACTGGGTCACGAAGTCAGCCCCTTTCTCGAAAGTATTGTGTAGCACGCTGAGTCTTGCCTTACCGATTGCCTCGTCAGCCACCAAGCCGGCGATGGATGCCGCAGGTTACGAAGCGATCGAGACTTAGTTGAAGTTTGGTATGGTCTGCGCAAAAAGCTTCCTGAAGACGAGCGAGGACGTTGACGATTGGCTAACCAGTGACGGAGACACGGAACTAGAATCGGGGCGCGGTATTCGCGCGCAAGGTGCAGAGTTACGTGAGCTTCACGCTCTGCTGAAGGACAAAGACCGCGCTAACAGCTTCGGCGGCTTAGTCCGTGTTCAGAACAAACGTCGCGAGTCCCTGTGGGTGCATGCGCAGTTTGAAAGCGAATATTGAGCGTGAAAAAGCGACCGAATTGAACGGCTGGTCAGGTGATAGAAAACGCAGGAGACAATGGAATGGGGAATAAGGTCAGGCCGGCATAGTTCTTCTGACAAGTCTCTCGTCATTTGTCATGACATATGACGATAAGGAGAAGGGGGAGGTTGCCAGTTTCTAAGGTTCTGGCATATCTCCGTTTCCCTAGCCCACCTGCTCGGGCTTTCTAACAAGCGCCCCTTTTCCCTTGTCTATCGATGTGGCGAGAGTCAAGACTCAGGCTCGGAGCGGAGTGCATCCTGTGCAACGAGGTAGGCGGCGAAAGGACATGCGGCGCCACAGTCATGCGCTCCTGCTAGCAGGAGCGCGCGCCGCAGCGCCGCCTCCATGGCTGTAAACCAGCCCGACTGGGCGGGGAAAAGATTTTCTGGTCCTATCTGTGCCGCTATACCGGTTTTTTCGAATAACTGTATGGCACCCGATCGCGGGCCGAGCACAAGCAGGGTCTTGTTGTTTTGGGCGAGCTGAGCCTGACTGGCCCCAAGCAGGCTGGCAATCGTAATGTCTAAGCCTTGGGTTTGGCGCATACGGAGGATGACAACGCAGACGTCGGGTGCAGCGCTCAGCCGGTCCAGCGTGGCTTGCAGCTCGCCTGAGGCGGCAAAGAACAATGGCCCGGTTAGGTTCAAGATGCGAATGGCGGAACATCTCTGGCCCGGCTGTCCTGGCTGTCCGGGTTCTTCTTGCTCTAGATCAATTTGATCAACTTCCCGAAAGCGCCCCTTTTCACTAATGGTCATCTCCTTGGCGTTGAGCAAGCGTGCGCGGCGCAGAAAGAGTAAGATGCTGATACCCACCCCGATATAAATCGCCTGGTCGAGTGGGAAGAGCCAGGTGCCGATGAGGGTGGTGAGAAAGGCCGCCCGGTCGCCCAGGGTGCCTCTCAGAATCAGACGGATCCGCTCAAAGGCAATCAAGTCGATGGCCAGGAGGAACAGCAGGCCGGCCAGACTCGCAATAGGAGTTTGATTTACCACCGGCCCGAAAAAAAGCAGCACTGCCAGCATCATGAAGCCGCAGAACATAGCCGACAGACGGCTCTGAGCCCCCGCCTGCTGGTTCAGGGCGGAGCGCGCCAGGCTGCCGCTAACCGGATAGCCACCCGAGAAAGCCGCAGCGATATTGGCCAGTCCCTGCCCGGCAAATTCAGTCGCCATATCCAGGGTTTGTCCGGACCGAGCCGCAAGCGTGCGCGCAACTGAACTCGACTCAACCAAGGAGAGCACGGCACAGGCTATGGCCGCCGGCAGCAAGGTCGACCAGAGGCCGAAGTTTGGCAATGTCAAAGGCGGTAAGCCTGTTGGCAACGGGGCGAGATCGGCAACGAGTTGGAGTCCAGCGTCGGACAACCGAAAGAGGTGGGCGAGGACGATGCTGAGCAGCATGACAATGATCGTAGCAGGAAGTCGCGGCGCGATACGACGCAGGCCCATGACAAGGACAACGGTTCCCACTGCAAAAAGAGTGGCTAACAGGTTGGCTTCAGGCAGACTATGGAACCACGATGCCAGCATGGACGTCGGAGGGCCTGAGAATTGGTCGGTCCCGGTCGCATTGGGCAGTTGGCCAATGACGATTAAGATCGCTGCGCCCGAGATATAGCCGCGCACGACCGGCTGCGAAATATAATCCGCGAGGGCATCCAGGCGGAGCAAGCCGGCCACAAACTGCATCACGCCGACCAGAAAGGCGAGGGTGATACCCACTTCCATCGGACTTGCCCCACCGCGTGCGACTTCGGCGGCGACCGCGCTGCCTACCAGAAGGCTCAGCGCATTGGTTGGGCCGGTGACAACGTGGCGAGAGCTGCGAAACAGCGCCCCGACTATGGCCGGAACAGCCGCCGCATACAGTCCCATGACCGGCGGTAGCCCGGCGATCATGGCATAGGCCACGCCTTGGGGGATATCCAGAAAAGTGACGGTCGGACTCGCCAGCAGGTCGCGCGGGAGAGTGCGAAGCTGATAGTCGCGGAGGTCAAAGAACGGGAGAAAACGCCTCATCAGTCTTTCTTCATGCCCTCTGTCTCAGGAAGCTGATACACATCTCGCCCCGGTTTGAGCGGCCGCAGGAGCCAGTAGGGACGACGGCTGCCGTCTGGCGAGACCTGATCCGCCCGCCGCGTCATCTCCAGCCATTTGACATACGCAGCATGGGATTTTTCCGTGTCAACGTGGATATCCCCATATCGGTCGCTGCTCTTTGCCCGAGTCAGGCGCACGGCCTGATGCCAACAGTGCATGCCTGAGATGGGATCGGGTTGGACGGGGAAGGTCAGGTTTTGATGCACGCCGGAATCCGTCCACCATACACGCGCGCGGTCAGCGTCCTGACTGACAGTGCTGTGTACACCTTTTTTGCGCTGCAGATCCCACTGGTTGCCGTTTTGGTCGAGGCTCACGGTCGCCATCAGCTGGTCTTGGCCCGCATGCTCAAGTTTCCAACGCCCCATGTGATGGCTACAGCCGGCGACACAGGGACGAATGCCTTCGGTGAGCCAGGCTTTGACAACGAAATAGCCGATTTCCGTTTCGACCCGAACTAGGTCGCCCGTACGCAGACCAATACGTTTTGCATCACGTGGATGCAACCAGAGCGGATTGGTGTGGGCGATTTCATCCAGCCATTTCGCGTTTGCGCTGCGCGTGTGGACTTGGACCGGCACGCGAAACGTTGGAATCAAGACCATTTGGTCAGCGTCAAGTTGGTCCGGATGGATATGACTCTTGATATACGTTGGCAGGGTGTATTCCGGCCAGCCCCAATCCTTGAGCGTCTCTGAATAGAATTCGAGTCGCCCGCTGGGAGTCGGAAAGCCTCTACACACGTTGCCGTCGTCTATTTGGACCCCAACCGGTCGACGCCCATCTGCATCGCCATCTGGCGAGGGCAGCGGTACGATATTCGGCCCGCTGGGCTTAGGGCTTTTCGTGAACACACGGCCGAATGCGGTAGTACGTGCATCGTCTAGCTCAGCAGTTGGCACTGTTTGCGCATGCACGGCGCCGATGTTTTTTTGGAGCTCAAACGCCCCGTAGCGGCGCATATATTCCAGTGGGGTCAGCCCTTCTTCTGCCGCCCGCTCTGGAAGACCTGGCACGGAGTTGTCAAAGATAAATCCGTAGTACTCATCCAGACTGAGCTTCTGGCCGGGCTGGGCTTTTGATTCAAAATATTGGCGAATACCGAGTGCGCCGTCCGGGTCAACCTGCCAGGATAACTCGATCCAGAATTCGTTTTCTTCCCAGACTTCGCCTGGGTTGGCCTCGCGTGTATCTGTCACCGGTTGACCCAAACGTTCAGCTGCCGTTCTCAGCACGGGCTGCCGAAAGCCTATCCACTGCGCGTCATGCGTCTCATACGAATGCGTATCGTGTCGCTCGCTGCCGATTCCCATGGGCAGGATATAATCGGCGAAATAGGCACTTTCGTTCCACGTTGGCGTCAGGGCGACATGCAGGCCGATTTTCTGCTCATCGCTCAACATTTCAATCCATGAAAATCCATCCGGATTGGTCCAGACCGGGTTATAGACGCGGCTGAAGTAGACATCGAGTCGAGCGCGACCTTCTTTGAGAAAATGTGGCAGGAGAAAAGACAGCTCGTTCATAGCGAGTGGATATTCGACCGGCCAGGTAAGGGCATTCCACCTCGGAGGATGAGGCGGAGTATGAATGGGGCGCGGGACGAATTTGTTCCAGGCGTTGGGATACGTCCCGCCGGGTGTTGCTACGGCACCCAGCAGGGCATTCAAGAGAAACAGGCAGCGCGCCACCTGCCAGCCCCCTAGGTTTCCAGCAGCGGCACTGCGCCAGGTATGCGTTGCGAGTCGGGTTCCCGCGGAGGCGACTACGTCGGCTATGGTCTCAATGGTGTGGGCACTCACCCCGGATTCTTTGGCCGCAAACTTGAAGCTGTATTGCGTGTAGAGATCACTCAGCAGTGTTTCAAAGTTTCCAAACGTCGGCTCAACGTCTGGCCGCTCTGCTTGCAGATATTCGCGCCAATTCCACCAATCACGGATAAAGGCACGATTGTATATTCTGTTTTGAATAAGAGAGTTCGCAACGGCGAGTAAAATGGCGCCTTCACTGCCTGGATACGGGGCAATCCAATGGTCGGCATGGGTTGCGCTATTGGACAGGCGTACGTCAAAGACAATCAGCTTTGCCCCGCGGCTCTTGGCATCCATGATGCGTTGGGCGTGCGGGTTGAAATAATGTCCCGCCTCTAAATGGGCACTAATGAGCAGCATGACGTCCGCGTTTTCATGATCCGGGCTGGGGCGGTCGGCGCCCATCCAAAAGTGATAACCGGCGCGCGCTCCGGACGAACAGATATTGGTATGCGAGTTATGGCCGTCGATTCCCCAGGCGGCGAGTACGCGCTCAGTGTACCCATCCTCGCCCGGACGACCGACGTGGTACATGATTTCGTTGTGACGCTCCTCCTGGATTGCGCGCCGGATGCGGCCGGCGATGTCGCGCAGGGCTTCGTCCCATGAGACCTGTTCCCATTTCCCTTCCCCACGTTTGCCTGTCCGCTTCAGTGGATGCAGGATGCGGTCCGGATCGTTGATCTGGTTCAGCGTTGCCGGGCCCTTGGCACACGTGCGGCCGCGCGAAGCCGGATGTTCGGGATTGCCTTCGAACTTGCGTACTGAGAGTGTTTCCTTGTCAACATAGGCCAGCAGGCCGCAGGCCGACTCACAGTTGAAACACGTAGTCGGGATAAGCATATCGCGATGCTCAACACGCTTAGGCCAGGCGCGCGAATCGAGCTCAACCCAATCGTCCCAGCGTTCCTTGGGCGGGAAGGCGGTCAAGTGATTCTTGCTGGGACCCGGATAAACCGTCTCGTTGCGACCTTCCGTCTCTTCACGGCTTACCGAGACGAACGGGTTGCGCCGGTTTATGCTCACGGTTTTCTCCTTAGGCCAGCGGTACTATTTGGCCGGCCTGGACGTACGCATGCTCATGCGCCAGCAAACCTATGAGTGCGACCAGGCCGGCCAGCATGCCGGCCCACGGGGTGAGAATGCCGATACAGACGAAAATGATGCCAGCCCAAAAATAAGTGCGGAATTTTCCAGTCAACATCTCGGACGCTGCCAGACGTGCATGGGCGGTGGGATGGGCCAGCGTCATTTTCCCGAGGACGAACAGGAGATGCAGAACGCAGGTGGCTACTAATATCTTGCTTAATACGGACAGCATGTCCAGTGCTAACCACACCGCAAAGGGGACGAGGGCGGCTGACCCAGCGAGAATGGCTTGGACGAGGAAGTGCGGCGGCAGCAGCGGGTTTTGCCACAGGTCACGCGCGGTTGCTTGCGCAAACAGATAGGCGGTGTAGACCGCGGTGAGGACTCCAAGCGGGATGCCTATAATCATAAGACTGGACTGAAACGACGTTCCACCGGCGAAAAAACTGGCGAGCACATGCAGGGCCAGAACGAGGCTAAAAGCGAGGATGATAAACGCGCCTTTGACCAGCCAGCTCCTCCACTGGGGGCGCGTAAAGATCAGCAGACAGCGCTCCGGGTGATCTAAATCGACGACAAGAATGGCTCCGGTGAGCGCGAGAAACGTGCCTGCCAGGACAGGCGCAATCCATTTCCACAGAATATTCTCTGGACTCATCACATCAAAGAGGACGAGAAAGAGCGCAGTGAGATAGACTCCCGAGGCAATACCTTTTGTCCAGGTGTAGAGGCTCAGTCGCCAGTCCCACGGCGCACGATGTGGCACGTCATACGCCAGCACAGCTTGTACCGAGCTATTGTTCTCACCCGGATGGCCTGAGGTCACCTGATGTGGCAGATTGCCCTGCTCGCTCCACATAAAGATGTCGCCTTCTGGGCGTTTGGCTGCAAGAGGATCAAGCGTTGCTTGGTGGGCGCCTCTATAGAAAAGCTTGGGATGCGTTTCTTTCTCAGGCCGACGCACTGCGACAGGTTGTCGGCCAACGATTTCCGCTACTCTTGAGCTTGGGTCATTCAGGTCGCCGACCAGGATGGCCTCAGTCGGGCAGATGACAACACACGCCGGCTCAAGGTTCATATCGATCCGGTGCGCGCAGAAGTTGCACTTCTCCGCCGAGTGGTCTTCCGGATTGATGAAGATCGCATCGTAAGGACAGGCGGCGATACAGGCTTTACAACCGATGCAAATTGACTTGTCGAAATCCACGATGCCGTCAGCTCGCGTATACATCGCAGCAGTCGGGCACGCATGGGTACACGGGGCATCCTGACACTGGTTACAGCGAGTTACTTGGAAAGCCCGCCGAACATGTGGGAAAGTCCCTACGTCCACATATTTCACATAGGTGCGGTTGACCGAGAGCGGGACTTGGTTTTCAGACTTGCAAGCGGTACTGCAGGCGTGGCAGCCGATGCACTTAGTGTGATCTATGACCTTCGCCCACTTGACGCAAGATGTTGGGGATATTTCTGTGGCGGCTGGTTCCACGCTGTCTGCCCTCCCGACCAACTAGCGCTCCACAGGCAGCTGTTGTTCGTTCCAGTCCAGCATGCCGCCCTTCAGGTTGGAAACGTGCTGGAATCCTAGTCCAGTTAGAATGGCTGCGGCAGTCGTGCTGCGGACTCCGGCTCGACATACAACAATGACCCGTGACTCTTTATGTTGTTCGATTTCTCCGGCACGAGTGGGAACCTCTTTGAGCGGGATGAGGACACTGGCCTGAATATGGCCGAGTTCATCCGTGTATTCGTCCGGCTCGCGTACATCGAGTAAGAGGGGTGGGGTAGGGCTATCAAGTTGAGCCTGTACTTCTCGTGCAGACAATTGGCGTACGCTATTCAGCTCCGAGAGGCAAGGGAACTGGATGGACTCATCTTCAATGGCGGATTGGTTGGGCTGGAGAACTTCCTGGATTTTGTCTGGTAGCGAGAGCGTAAGCCCATTCATCAGATCGACGTACTCTCGGCGGCTTCTACCTGCCACGCGTGGATTCGTTTGCTTTTCTTTTCCAATCGTAGATTGTGTATGCCCTCGGTAGTCATGGCCGGGAAACACAAGGGTGCTCTCGGGTAAGGCGAAGAGTTTGCCCTGTATGCCGTCATATTGTGCGCCCGGATCACCATCCGGGAAATCGGTCCGCCCGGTCCCGTGGATGAAAAGCGTATCGCCGGTGAAGACTCGGTCCATGGTGTGCAGACACATGCTGT
>CAZBUD010000057.1:7749-28642 GCA_964495015.1 uncultured Enterobacteriaceae bacterium
CACGTGCAAGGTCAGCGTACCGACGCGAATCAGCTGGCCATCGCAAACGTGCATATCCACATGCGGGGCTGGGGCACGTTTGTGCATAATGACCGGGGCATCGGTGAGGTCATGCAGCTCCCAACTGCCTGTCAGGTGATCGGCATGCGTGTGGGTGTCGATGACGACGTCGAGGGTATAGCCATAATACGCGAGCAGGGCGAGATATCGGTCGGTTTTTTCAAAGACAGGGTCAATCAACGCGACTTTATGCGTCTTCTCACAGCCGATCAGATAGGTCTTGGTCGGGCTCCGGTTGAGTTCGCGAAACAGCATACGAGTCTCCCCCACATCTAGACATCGGTAATGGCGTCCGGCCCGACACCCCGAGTAGCGGTGGATCGGGCTGGCGTGCTTATCCATTTGTGCAAAAGCATCCCCCCAACCATCGCTCCGACAAAAATGAGTACACTGTTCTTGCCGGATGCAACTGCGGTCAACGCCGGCCCGGGGCAAAAGCCTGCGAGCCCCCAACCCAGACCGAACAGGGCGGCGCCTCCGATCAAGCGCGGGTCGATGTCCTTTCGGGACGGAATCGAAAAGGCTGCGGCAAATACCGGCGACGGGCGGGCGCGAATCACGCGGTAGAGCACGGCATGTACGGCAATCGCGCCCAGCATGACAAAGGCCAAGCTGGGGTCCCAGTTGCCTGTGAAGTCCAAAAAAGCCGTTACTTTGACGGGCTGTGTCATGCCGCTGATCCCCAGCCCAAGGGCGAACACTACGCCTGAAACAAAGGAGATAATCAGGACATTCATACTGCACCGCCGAACAGATGATTCACGATATAGACGACCAAGGCTCCGGTGGAAATAAATGTTATGGTCGCAACGAGAGAGCGCGGTGAGAAACGACTAATGCCGCATACACCATGACCGCTGGTACAGCCACTCCCAAAACGTGACCCAAAACCAACGAGTAGGCCGGCAAGAATGAGGGCGGGCCATGACCGTTCAATCTCTATTGCGAAGACGTCCCCTCCTGCGAAGAGGTTAGAAGAAAAGAAGCTGACTATCAGGCCTCCGACAAGCAGGCCACCGAGAAAGAGTAATCGCCACTTCGTGTCATTCTGAGCTGGACTCAGAATGCCGCCCACAATTCCGCTAATCCCTGCGATTTTGCCGTTAAAGAGCAGCATGACTGAGACGCTCAGACCTATAAGCATGCCGCCCAGGAGTGAAGCGATAGGTGTGAAGTTTTCCATGTATATCCTTGAAATACTACTTCCCCTATAGGAAAAGAGGACTATTGCTTCTCACTTTGTTTTCTGCTACATGACTCTATTGCTGAATAGCAATAGAATAAAATAATGTCAAGGGCGGAATATGCCGAGGCCAAAAAAAGAACTTTCTGACGCTGCGCTGCAAATGATCGCGGATAGGTTCAAGATTATGTCTGAGCCCATGCGGCTGAAAATTCTTCACGCGCTTTGGGATGGAGAACTCAGCGTTGGTGGCATTATTGAAGCAAGTGCGGGTTTGCAGGCCAATATTTCCAAGCATCTCGGTATTTTGCAACAGTCGGGGTTAGTCACCAGACGGAAAGACGGCCTCAACGCGTATTACCGTATCTGTGACGAGACTGTCTTCGAGCTGTGCGAAGTGGTCTGTGCCAGCCTGAATGACCGGCTTGTCGCCCAGATGAACGAACTGCCGTTTGCCCCGCCGAAACGTAAGAGCGCGTAACCATTGCCGCCGTCTTTTCTGAGAACAAAATTCTGTCACCTCTGCGACCATGCTCCCGTCCCCTCGGACGGAGGGGTGGCGCCCTGGTGCGTTCCTTGCAGCGGACGCCCACGCCGTTGACACTGCATAGATCCTCAGGAAGGGATGGAGTGTGCGACGACTGCTCAGCGTTATGGTGCTCGGTTTCCTGTGTTTCTCGTGCGAAAATTCGATTCATTCAGGTGACACTCAGAAGCAAACGAGCAGAGATGAGTTAGGGCTCAGGGGGCCGGTTCGCGTCGTATCCGTCTTCGAATCCCATTTAGTGAAGAAGGATGGCCTCTGGCAGTCCGGCAAGGAGTCGCCCGTTAGTGTCGACACGTTCGATCGGCGCGGGAACCGAACCGAATATGTTTCCTATGACACGGCCGGTGCAGTGAATGGGAGCCTTCTCATCTACTACGACGAGAGCGGGCGCGCAGGAGAAGAGCGTCATCTCATCGCGGATGGAGTTCTCCATAAACGCATAGTCTCGCGCTACAACGATCGGGGCGAAAAGGTCGAGGCGCAGGCGTTTGCCGCTACGGACGGTCTCATCAACCGGACGGTTTTTGCCTACGATGCGAACGGCAATGCGGTCACGACCCATACCTATACTGTGACGGGAGCGCTACAGCATCGGACGGTATCGACCTATGACAACCAGGGCAATCTTGCAGAAAAACACGACTACTATGCTGCGGGCAGACTCAAACGTAAGGCCGTCTATCAGCGGGATTATCGGGGAGCCCTGATTACCTTGATCACGTATGACTATACTGCCGACACCACGCTCACGGGGCGGACCGACATTCACTATAACAACAAAGGCGATGCTCAGGAGGTCGTCGTGTACGCCAGCAATGGAAAATCTCAAAACAAGGAAATGTTCACATACCGCTACGACGCCTTTGGTAACTGGGTGACCCAAACGGCGAAACGACAGGTTGTGAGCAAGAATGCGTCCTATTTTGAACCCACACGTATACTCATGCGTGTTTTTGAGTATTACGAAAGAGAATGAGAAGGGTTCTTTAAGGGGAGCTTCTTGCCGCCCATCCCTGGTTGGCGCTGTCTCGTTGCCGTTGTGCGCCTTGCATGCGTTAATGCGCCTTTTCAGTAGGCGCAGGAGGTGCAAGACCGTTTGTGTAACTGCGCCCTCCTACCGCCCAGACGCGAGAGAAAAACATGCCCCGTGTGTGGACCCTGCTGCAGAAGAACCCGCTTATACCCGCAGCCGTCATTGTGTTGACGAATTGGCTCAGCGCTGCGGCCCAGACCGTCACCCGGATCATCGACGCCACCGGGGATGGAGCGAATATCCTGGATAATCCTCTTAGGATAGCGGTGGGCAATGTGTACGTCGTGGGGAACGCCAGCGAAGTTTTCAAGATCGAATTTCCGGCCGTGGCCACCCGCAGAATTATCATCATCAAAGAGACGGTGCCCGACAATGCGCAAGCTTTTCTCTTCACCACCGCAGGTGGCTTAACCCCGCCGTTTAATCTTGATGATGATGCCGACGGCACCGTGGCCAATACGCAGACGTTTGCCAGTGTCCCGGCTGGCACCTACACTGTGACTGAACCGATCTTTGGGGGCGTTACTCTGGACAACCTGATCTGTCTCGATCCGGGTCTCGGCAGTGTGGCGGACCTTGCGACCGCCACGGCCGCGATTGATCTCGTTGCCGGTGAGACGGTGACATGCACCTTTCAAAACCAGGTGATTGGCATCACCCCGGCCCCTGGCCCTGTCGGCATCCTGACTCTGCCGCAATAGGGGATGATTCTGCTGACGCTCTCCTTACTTGCCATCGCCATATGGCGGTTGGCAGTCCAGCCGGTGGTGGCGAGTGCGACAGGGGCTGTGCTCCCAGCGGCGAAGAGTCAGTGGTTGAGTTCCCTCCTCTTTGGACAGGGACTCGCAAACCTAGGCCTGGTGCTGTCTGCTGTTTTCGTTGGCCTCTTGGTGCCGCGCGATGGTGGAGGGGGTTTCTGGCGGGTTGGTTATTCGGGGCTATGATCGAATGTTACCGGCGTAGCCGCAGACTAGCATCAGCCGACCGGCCGGAGCCGCAGGAGGCCTGAGCTCTCGCCGGGGCACACTCCCTAGCGGCTAACGAAGCAGGCCTAAGCCAGCCCTTGGAACGTATAGACACGTTGCTCTGGATTCCCATCTACGTGGAAATGCCGATCCCTTTTCCGGGAGGCCTGTCAAAGCAGGCATCCCGGCCTCATAGGCAGTCTGACCCTTTTCCCTTCAACTGCCGGTACAATTCCTGCAGAGGGGTTGTGAGCGTTTTGTCCTTATGGTGTACGATGTTTAAGGGCCGAGTGATGGGCAGGCCCTTGAGTCTTAGCGTTGTAATGCGTCCATCCTGGACTTCACGTGCAACGCTTGAGGCGGACATAAGCGCGATGCCTAAGCCCGCCTCAACTGCCCGTTTAATGGCCTCTGCTTCTCCAATTTCTATCGTCCGTGGCAGGGTAAGGCCGTGTTGGACAAATGCCCGTTCGTAGGTTTCGCGGGTGGCGGAACCACGCTCGCGGCCGAGAATCGGTTGGGTCTGGAGTTCTTTGGGACGGATGGTTTTCCGTTTCGCCCAGGGATGGTCTGTTCCGACTGTGAGCACCAGGGTATCCGTCTGCCAGGGGATAACGGTTAATGCTTCACTCGCGAGCGTACCGCCCACGACCCCAAGATCCAATTCGTTATGGAGCAGTTTTTCCGTAATGGTGTTGGTATTTCCGACTTCCAGTGTGAGCGCAAGCGTGGGACGGGTCTGACGAAAGGCGCTGAGCAGAGGCGGTAAGAGATAGATCCCCGGGGTCGTACTTGCGCCAATGCGTATCCGGCCGCCTCGTCCTTCCTGCTGGGCGTGTACGGCGGCTTCCGCTTCTTCGACGAGGGCTAAGATCCGCCGTGCATATTGCTCCAGGCTGCGGCCGGCATCGGTGAGGTGTAAGGTGTTGCCGAAACGTTCGTAGAGCACGGCACCAAGTTCCTTCTGTAGCTCCTTGAGCTGCAGGCTGACTGCAGGCTGGCTGCGTAAGAGGGTTGTCCCGGCTTGGGTGAGACTGCGGTGTTCGGCCAGCGCACGCAGGAGTTTGAGTTGATGTAGGGTCATAATAAAATCAAATAAAAAGCCTAAGAATTATATATTTGACTGATGACTAACAAAAGCGCAGCGTTATTATAAGTCCCTAATTAGGCTCGGCTTGACATCAGGGACCTGAAGAGAAAGCAGCGCACATGGAAATCGGTATTCGGATTAGTGTTTTTCTCGGTATCTTGCTTGTCATGCTAATATGGGAGGCACTGCGTCCTCGTCGGGTTCTCTCTCAACCCGGACAATCCAGAAAAGAGCGCTGGCCGACCAACCTGAGCTTTATCGTTTTGAATGCGCTGTTCGCCCGACTGACCTTAGGTGCGGCTACGGTAACGGTCGCCGAGTTTGCCTCGATGCACGGGATCGGACTTGTCAACTGGCTGGCAGTCCCAGCCTGGGCTGCGGCCGGGGTCTGCTTGCTCGCGCTTGACTTTGCCCTGTATTTACAACACGTGATGTTGCACGCTGTACCCGTGCTGTGGCGTTTGCACCAAGTCCACCACGCGGACCTTGGGTTTGACACGACAACCGGCCTGCGCTTTCATCCTATCGAAATCGTGCTCTCGCTTAGCTACAAGCTGGCCATTGTCGTTTTGCTGGGTGTCGCTCCTTGGGTGATGGTGACCTTTGAGGTTCTCCTCAATGCGGCTTCCATTTTTAATCATGGCAATGTTTTTATCCCTGAGCGTATCGATGCCCGGCTGCGGTGGCTGCTTGTGACACCCGACATGCACCGTATCCACCATTCCATACAGATAGTTGAAACAGATTCTAACTTTGGCTTTTCTGTGTCGTGCTGGGATCGCCTGTGCGGGACGTATCGACCGGCACCGGCGCTGGAGCAGACTGGGATGGAAATCGGCTTGAGCGACTACCGCGTGCCGCTTAACCTGGGCCGATTACTACTCTTACCCTTTCAGGCTAATGCCGGGCGTTACACTTTTGCCGGATCCCGTCCGGCAAAGGTATGGAAGGTGTGAAGGAGGGAAACGATATGAAGTCTCCTTTATTGTGGCGGGTCGGACGAGATGCTTTTTTGAATCTTCCGCGCCTCTTGACTCAATGGTGGCATGTGAGAAAGCTGGCCTCCTCTCGGCTCCAAAAACTGATGGCTCTGTAGGAAGGTCCAACGATCCTGGATGTGCGTAGTCGAGAGGAGGTTAGTGGTGAGCTTGGTCACCTTGAAGGGGCGGTGCTGTGGCCTTTGCCCGAGCTGGGCAGTCGCCTTGATGAGCTCAGCCCGCACCCGCAAGGCATGAAAACGATAGTCACAGTTTGACGTTCAGAACGCCGTTCGGTAGAAGCGGCAGAACTCTTCCGGCGAAATGGTTTCCCTTCAGTCTTTGTTCTTACTGGTGGCCAACAGGCCCGGCACGCCGCTGGACTGCCCGTCAGGCCTGCTGCTCCATGAGGCCACGGTTTTGCTCCAAGCCTGCAGTACTGGGGAACGCCTAGGGGGGGGGACATGACGTAGACGGACGAGAGCCTCGGCTCTGAGCCGAGGCTCAAAATGAACTTTCCAGACACTATGCTCTAACGGGCGCAGCGCGAGTCGTTATTTGAACGTGTGGCGCGGAAAGGTCTCGTTATCACCTTCATTAAAAGAGAAAGGGAGAGGCCCGTGCACGTTGGAGTTGGGATCCCCTCTATATTCAATTTCCCCAGTCACTGATCCGCAATTCTCTGGCATAGTGAGCCTCACCTTGGTAATGGTGAATGTGCCCCGGGTCACCTCTATAGGAATCTTGGTCTCACCATTGACGACTTTCTCCGTAGCCCCTTCGTCCTTGGGGAAAAACTGGGGCGGTTGCTCTACGGACTGGATCTCCGCTCGATAACACTCGATGTCGTTGATCTCGTTGATCGTAATACTGCTAGGTCTTGTTTTAGGCTTTTGTTCAGGGTCCGCCCCCAACTCACAGCCCGTCCATGTCAAGGCAGCTATGAGCATCGCTCCGACTCCAATCATAATTGTTCGCATTATTCCCCTTCCCTTTCCCGGTTGGTATTGCGCCCCACTTGAGGGGCCACTAGCATCATCAGTATCACTATCAATGGGATTACTGAAGTGGAGAGATGATGCTCACTATCTTGCTGGCCTTTGTCTGGAACCCCATATACCAGAAACTGCAAGGAATCCAAGTGGACGGCTACGCGAAGAGAGCCGCTAGGTCAGCTGCCTGCTACGGCATCCGGAGTGTTTTGCCAGAGTGTTTTGATCATGCTGATGTCCACAGCGTGCTCCAAGACATCCGCCAAACGGTCAAAGTTGAGGCTGCGCTCTTGCTTCCAAATTTCCCACCCGACCTAGGGATATATGGCTCGCTTCGCACCAACCTCCGTGTGCCATGCACGGAGAAATGGACCGCTTTCAAACAGCCCATGCAGATAGGTGCCCCAGACCCTGCCGTCTCGACTAACCCCACCATTCCGCTGTGTCTCTTGATACTCACCTACCGGACGCACGAGAAAACGAGGTGTGGGGCCTGCCCCGACCGTCGTACGTCAGACGGCTATGCAGGCTGCCAGTGCAACAGCTATCGCGCATATCACTCCGACCGAGTTGCGGCCCGTCATCAAAGCCCTCGACGGGCCGGACATTGATGCCATCGTCCAGTGCGGGACAAATCTGTCTAGGGCTCGCCTCGCTGCCGAGACTGAAGGCCGCCTGGCCAAGCCGGTTATTGCCATAAACACGGCCCTGCTCTGGCACGCCTATCGGGCGAATGGGTTCAATGACGGATTGTGTGGATGCGGGTTGTTGTTGAGTCAGCATTAGGGGAAAGCCGGGCTCCGTCTACGAACCAAAAGCGAGCTGGAGCGGGGTGTCAGGTTACGCTCTCCTCCTTACCCCCGACCTTTCAGCATGCCATGCCAATACAGCGGCGGTAGACCGTAGGCTTTGAGTAGATACATGCTGTAGCGCTCTTTCGATTGATCGAAGGGAAAGGTTTCTTGCGGTTGCAGATCGTAGTCGAATTCGGCCAGGATGAGTTTGCCGTAACCCGTCACCAAGGGACAGGATGTATAACCCTGGTATTGGGCTGTTGTGGCTGTCCCGCGCATGACCTCCAAGAGATTATTGATCAAGACGGGAGCTTGTTTGCGGGACCGCCGCGCCGCTCTTGGAGGTGGGTAAGCTGCTCGCATCGCCCAGACTAAAGATGTTCACATAGCGCGTGTGCTGCAGCGTCTGCTTATCAACGTCCACCCAGCCGGCCTCATTCGCCAGTGGGCCGTGTTTAATGAAATGCGGAGCGCTCATGGGTGGAGTGACATGAATCATATCGTACGGGAAGATGGCTTCTTCCTGGGTGACGAGATTTTGAAAAACCGCCTCTTTGCTTTCTGCCCGAATTTCAACAAGATCGTGTCTATAGTGTGCCTCCATTCCTTTACGGCTGAGGACGGTGTTCAGGGCATCCGCGTACTTCTTGACCGAGAAGATGCCCCCCATGCCGGAGATGAAGGAAACGGTCGCTTTGTCGCGTACACCGGACTTGCGAAAATGATCCTCCGCCAAATAAGCGATTTTCTGGGGTGCGCCCCCACATTTAATGGGCGTACTGGGTTGGGTGAAAATCGCATTGCCGCCCGTAAACTGTTGAACGTCCTCCCATGTTGAGTTGACATATTCATAAGCATAATTGCTGCATACACCGTCATGTCCAATGCCTTCCGGGAGCCCCTTGACATTGTGCCAGTCGAGTTGGATTCCCGGTGCGACAATCAAGTAATCGTAGCCTATCCGTTTACCCTCTTTTGTCAGCACAGTATTCTCTTCCGGCAGGAATTCTGTCACGGCGTCCTGTATCCACGTCACACCTTCAGGGATCACTGAGGCTTCATCAAGCTCTGTGGCCTCTCGTGGAAACACCCCGCCACCAACCAGCGTCCACAAAGGTTGGTAGTAGTGTTTGTCTGAGGGTTCGATAAGGGTGATGTTTAGACTGTTTGCTGCGCGACGGAGTCGGGCTGCCACTGTAATACCGGCGGTCCCGCCGCCCACGATGACAGTTTTATTCCGGTCTGCTTGCGCTTGCATAATTCATCTCCTTTGTTTGTCAGTGGATAGCTTGTAGACACGTTGCACTGTATAGAACGAAAGGGCGTGGCGTGGGATCTTGGGATAAGCCCCGCCGTTTACCTTCGGCGGGAAGAACGACTTGAGGGTACCGAGAGAGCCGGCACTGAGATTGCCCATTTTTCTCCGTAGGCTCTCAGTACCCGGACGAAAGTGTTTTCTGTTTGTAGGCAGTTAGAGAGGGATTCCTAACGGTGTGAAGAGGTATCGGCGCCTTTTCTCCACCGAGAAGGCTTACGGCAGTGTTTTTGCCGAACTCGGTTTCATCGGGCTGTGATGCGTGCGGCGCAATGTCAGCCGTCACCCGAGAGTTATTTGGCACGGCGTGAAGCATCTATGGGCGTGAATGCGAATGTAAATGCGACAGCAAGCAAAACAATTGTGGAAAGAATTTCCATGTCTATAAATCTTCCAACACGTCCATGAGTCGCTCGACGCGATGGTGAACAGTCAAGCCAGCTGCCGTGATGACCACGACTGCCACTAGCACGCCCAAAACCTTGTCATGCATCTTTTAGTATGCCCGTGTCTTTGCCACCTAAACTCCGCGTATTTTTTCTTCCCAGTATTGCTCAACGCCATCTCTGCCACGATTGTCTGCCCACTTTGTTAATGTGGGCCGCTCACCTATGAGTTCATAATATGGGACAGCATAGGCGCATGATGTTTGTACCAGGCTCAGCCCAAGCTCAAAAATCTGGCGCGCGCCGGTATATGCTGGAAATAAATTCATATAGTCGTTCCAATTCTCGTCTTGTGCATGTATGGCCTCAGCATTCCCATACAACCTCATCATGAGCGACTGCTTTTCAAACGAGCACAACATGACGGTCATGCGTTTGTTCCCCAAGCCATGAGCGGCAGTTTCAGTGCCGATGCCCGTGAGGTTGAGCCACACCATTTGTCTTTCGTCAATGACACTCAAACTATCCATTCCTTTCGGTGAAACATTACCGAAGCCCTGCGAACCGGTTGTTCCAGCAAAAAAGATCTGTCGTTTTTCAATAAATTCTCTGCGTTTTGGAGAGAGCTCCTGAATGACAGAGAAGATTGACGACGAAGTTAGTAGGGCTACGGTGGCGGGAATGCTCAATCCGGGACTTGTTTTTGAGTTGATCGAGAATCGTTTCGATAATGGCCCGTTTGCGGAGCAGCAATTTATCGGTCCAGGGAAGAAGCCAGGGCTTTATGTTGCGTTTGAGGGGCGTGATTAAGCGTACGCCAAACGTCCTCAGGAGTTGTTTGCTCAAGGCGTCAGAGATGTAGCCTTTGCCGGCGAAGAGCGTGCCAAAGAGGGCTTTCGCGAGCTTCTGATGGGCGTGCGGTCATCGGTATTGCCCGGCGTGGCGGTCACCCGTAGCAACTCGCCCCGGCCATTGACGACGAGGTGAAGCTTCAAGCCGAAAAACCAGCCGACCGACGGTTTTCCGCACGCCGCCAAGCCCTGAAAGACTTTATGCTGTGCGATCCTCCTATTGTGACAGACCGCAACGGTAGTTGCATCCACAAAGGGAATCCCGGTACACGGCCCATAGCATGGGCGCCGATAGGCACACAGCCGTCATATGGTGGACGGGATGAACTCGACGAAGCGGGCATAGCCGACAAAGCTGGGGAACTCCGCGTACCAGTGCTGGAGCACGTGGGTGGTGTAGAAGGCTTTGAATGTCCGATAGTGGGACTGGTGAAAGGCAATCAGAATGGTCATGACCTCGCTTAGAATGAGTTGGCGGTCACGCTGGCGCCCGTGCCGGCCGGAGGCGACGGGTTGCCGGTGCCAGGCCGGGAAAAAGGCGAGACAGAGATCATCGACATCGCAAAACACTTCCAGTAAGCTGCGCGTACAGGGACTCCTTTGAGCCTGCCCCTTGGGCGTAGACACCCGCAGTCTACCTCATTGCGATCCCCTTAACCCGAACTCACGTTAGATAGGAGTTGGCAGTGAAATCCAGCAACGTGAACTCGCCGCTTAACCGCGTGGCGAATTCTTTTATGTTACGCTCGAGGAAAAGGAGAAGACCAATGGTACGAAAAGAAAACGCCGAGTTCGAATTGCGAGGAATTAATCATCTAGCTCTGGTCTGCAAAGATATGGCGCAAACCGTAGACTTTTACGCAAACGTCCTCGGGATGCCGCTGACCAAGACTATCGATCTGCCCAACGGCATGGGGCAGCACTTTTTCTTCGATATTGGCAATGGCGACTCTCTGGCATTCTTTTGGTTCCCGGACGCACCGGAGGCTGCTCCTGGAATCGCCGCGCCCGAGGCGCTTGCTGGCCAGGGCTCGCTGACGACGGCACATGGTTCGATGAACCATGTAGCGTTCGATGTGTCGCTAGACAAGATCGAAGAGTATCGTGAGAAGCTCGCCGCCAAAGGCATTGAGGTGACTGAGATCATGAATCACGATGACACGCCTGCGCAAATCAGCCCAACGGTCAACGCGTCTACCTTTGTCCGCTCCATTTATTTTTTTGATCCGGATGGGATTCAATTGGAGTTCGCCGCCTGGACGCGAGAAATGGGGGGGGAAGGAGACGTGAGGCACCAACCTGCCACGGCAGAAGATCAGAAACGCTATCTCGCTATGGCCAAAGGGGCGGCGGGAAAATAGCGTCCCTTACTTCCACGTGACTTGCATGGCAAAAAAATGGTCGAAAATCTGCCGTGTGGGACGGTTGCGCTGGTCCACCTCAGGGCTTCGAATATAGACGTCTAACTGCTGGGCCGCAGGATTGACCTGTCCGGCCGATGACTGTTTGTCTGGTGATGGATATTTTACCTGCACCGTGTCTCGAGCGCGAATGCTCTGAATAACCATGAGGTGCATTTTGTAATTCTCGTACAGCGGCTTTGCATTTAGGGTTGCCCGCCCTTAACCCCAACTAGCTATATAGACTAACGTTTTGGGCCAGTTGGTATCACCACAGCCTGCATAGCCGTGTTCGTACAGGTAGGCTGCCAGTCCGCCACCTTGGTAGGGGCTGAATTCCTGCAATTGGTTGAGTTCTAGGATAAGGTTAGCCTTCGGACCCTTGAGCCGGGCGACAAAGTGACCCGTATTTTTGATCTCGTTCACTTCGATATCAACTGTTCCCTCCACCAGGTGTACGTTCGACGCGTCGTTGCCCATATGGTCCTAACCCGCTCGATCGGTATGCTGGCCCAACTGTTAGATTTGGCCGGCCGACAATATAAAGTGACCGTCATAGTGTTGGTGCTGCTCCGGGGTGTTGAGCGTCATAATTGGCACCCGGTTGGTACCGAGGCGTGGCCTCTTGGGCGACAACCTGTTCCCAGATCAGTAGAAAGAATACGGAAAAGATAATGTTTTTCATAATGAGGCGACCTCTGTATAAACATCTCCGCCTTCGATTTTGACCCGATAGACGCTGGCATGAGCCGGGCGCTTACTTTCTCCTGTGCGGAGATCAAACCGCCAGCCGTGCATTGGGCACTTAATTCCTCTTTCACTATCTATATAGCCACGGATGAGTGGGCCGCTGCGATGGGGACAGCGGTTTTTTATGGCAAAGATTGTCCCGTCAATATTGAAGAGGGCAATCTCGACGTTGTCGATCTTTATGAGCTTACGTTCTCCGGGTGGAAGTGCATCTATGGTGCAGACTTCAACCCAAAGATGATCTGGATGATCGGTGGGCGTGGCTGGCCCCGGAGGTGGCATAACCTGGCGCGTGCCTGTTCTTACGGGAGGTAGCCCCAAAGTTTGATAACGGCATCCGCTTCACTGTGACAGTAGGCTTTATACTTGAGCATGGTATCGAGACCGTCACAGGTGCGTTCCAGGTTGGTCTCCATGCCGGGAAAATC
Source organism: uncultured Enterobacteriaceae bacterium (assembly GCA_964495015.1). Lineage (GTDB taxonomy): Bacteria > Desulfobacterota > Binatia > Bin18 > Bin18 > Bin18. The sequence continues at coordinate 20,521 of CAZBUD010000057.1, forward strand.
ACCCCAGCCGTGCTCGTTTTTGTTGTTCATGATCCAGCCGAGACCGCGCATAATCGTATCGTTGGGTGAGGTCTCTCCGAGAATGCGGGTCACCAACATAAGAGACCGAATGCAGTCCATTGTGTGGTCAACATTCTCGTCGTCCCATGACCCCGCCTGCGCCTGCCACTCGGTCAGCCGAGCAGCACCTTTGGCACAGGATTCTCGGACCCCCTTGACGCGACGATCCATGACAAGATCTGCTACTAGGGCGTCCTGAATCAAGTGCGCGGTAATCTCAACCCCTGACGCATGAAACTCCTGATCGTACCAGCCGCCGTCTGCGCTTTGGTTGTCGATAATGAACCGCAGACCCTGTTCCCAGGCCCGTTGGACCTCTTGCTGACGGTGCGTTTCACTGAGGGCCATGACCACATTAAAAAAGCTTACAGGATGGCTTGTCGTATCTAGGTCGGCCCAGGCTGGATCAACCCAACGGCCGTCCTGGTGCTGGGTATCGAGAAAGTAGTCGATGGCTTGTTGTACTGATCGTGTGAGGTGCTCCTCGCCGAGGAGACGATTCGCGCGAATGAGCATGAGGCCTGAGAAAGCAGACACCCAGACGGTACTGTCAGTATCGGAGGACAAAGGACTCCAGCCGCCATCGGTGTTCTGGCATGCCTCTAGGGCCGTATAGTCGTCAAGAAAGTCAGGAGTAGTCTGCGCGTGGAGGAGGACGCGCATAGCGTGCGCGACAAGTTCAAGATCTTGCGGTCCTGCGGTGAGACTCCAGCTGTTTCGCTCGCGCAGGAAAAAGGCATAGTCGTCTGTAATGAGTCCGTTGATTCGCTGCAGGTCCATCCATGTGCCCCGCTCGAAGGGTGACCAAGAACTGCTCGTTCGTAGCTACTACACCCTATTTTATCTTGGCCCACGCGCGTCGGTAGTCTTCAAAGGTATCGATCTCAAGCCAGCCCTTATAAATATCAACACACGCTACCTCATGTTGTTGGTCAACTAATTCCTGCAGCATATCGGTGAACGCCGCGGTTTCCAACGAGTCGGCTTCATGGAAGCCGCGAGGGAAGTCTCGCGTTTGGGCCTGCTTATGGACCGTGCAGAGGGTCTGCGCACCTGCCGCCGAGAACATTGCCATCCCAACAAATTCACCGTCGGCTTCGTCTAGCGGGAGTTGGCGACCGATTCGTGCCAGGGGTATTGCTTCTCCTGTGGGGAGATAACGATATCCAGTTTGGGGCGGCTGTGGGGTCATGACGAGGTCGGGCTTCTTTGTCCTTTGTTCTTTGTGAGTTCGTTCATGGTCATTCCAGGCGCGATCTACCACAATACTGATATCGGCCCGGGACTTGAGGAGTTTTTCGAGAATAGACGGATCGAAAAGAATGTCCGAATACAGAAAAAGAAAGCGGTCTGACATTTCTGGGTCGGCCATGAACAACGAGGTTAACTCTCCCGTATCCCGAAAACGGTCATTATCATAGTAGCGAATATTGGGCAGATCGATCTGCTCTTTATGATAGCCGCGTACCACGACAATATCTTTGACCCCACACGCGTTGAGGGCCTGAATCTGCCGCTCAAGGAGCGTCTTGCCCTTGATTTCGAGCATGGCTTTCGGCCGGTCCTCGATCAGTGGGAGCAGCCCTTCCTCAAACCCTGCAGCAATAATAATGGCGGTGACGTCATGTCCGCCCGGCACTAAAAACTTTTTCTCATTGGCTTGCAGATCAGGAACTCCAACCAGGTCGTAGATTTCAGGAAGCGTGACAATCTGTTCATCAACGGCTGCTGGTCGTTCTTCCCGTCTGAGGGTGGTCAGGGCTTGACGCATAGCGGTGACGGCCGCGCGCAGGGTTTGATTGGCAAAGATTACGAGCTGAAAGCCGGCTGCAGAAAGGTCCTGAGCCGTGACGTTGGCGTAGGTGGTCGGGACGGAGACGAGCGGGCAGGGGCTATCCCAACTTGCCGCAAAATCCTTGAGTTCTTCTTCAAATGTGGCGGCCTTCGAGTGGACGAGAATGGCATCCGCGCCCGCGTCAGCGTAGGCCTGCGCCCGGCCCAGGGCTTCTTGTTTTCCCCAACCGGCAATAAAGGCTTCGGTGCGGGCAATCACGACAAAATCAGGGTCTCGGCGCGCGGCCTTAGCGGCCTGGATCTTTCGGGCATGTTCCTCAATGGACGCCAGCTCGCGTTGTACGCCGGCATAAAAACTACAGCGCTTGGGAAAGATGTTATCTTCAATGCAAATGCCGGCCGCTCCGGCGCGTTCATACTCGGTGACGGTGCGCATGACGTTGATGGCATTCCCAAAGCCGTTATCGCAGTCGGCCAACACCGGGATATCGACGGCATCGCTCATACGGCGGACGGCATCCAAGGTCTCACTCATGGTGAGGATATTGGCATCGGGCAGGGCGTTGACGGCGGAAATGCAAAAGCCGCTAGCCCAGACCGCGTCAAATCCAGCCTCTTCCGCAAGCTTGGCCGACAGGGCATCATGCGCACCGAGGACCAGCGCAGGACCGGACCGTTTGAGTAATGTCTGAAGTTGGGTTGTCACCGGGACATCTGTCATGGTGCGCAAACTATAGGGACTGGCTAGTGGGGTCGCAAGTCCCTGCGCTCGCGACGGTTTTCACACGACTGCTCGTTGTTCTGCCCCAGTCTTTTCCTGTGTGTCACGGTTAGACCGGCTCCACGCATTGCAGGTCCCGAAGTGCAAGCTCGATTTCGTCAAGGTGAGCGCGTAGAGTCGAGGCGTCTCTTATGGAGAACACTGCGCTTTGGGAGTGGCCCGGATCGCGTAGCCAGGCCGCCACGATGACGCTGGCATCAATTTCCTGGGGGCGCAGCGGGACATCGCGGTCACGCTCAAACTGTTCCTGAGCGAGCGCGGCAAAGTGTTCCAAATCGCACGGTTGGGAAACGGTACGGTTGTCGATCAGACGTCCATTGAGAACGAGATAGGCTAGGGCCGCGCCGGCTTGGTGACTTGGCAGCAAAAGAAAGGCGTTGGCTCGGGTCACGATCCAGTGGAAGCGTTGGTGTAAATGCTGAATATGGTCGAGGAGTTCAATGTCCTGCTTAAGGCGGGCGGCGCCTTCGTACTGTAAATCGGCGGCCAAACGATCCCGTTTCTCGACAAGCCCGCCCCGAAACGTTGTGGCTTCGCCATCGAAAAACGCGAGAAATTGCTGGACTTGTTCCGCATAGCTCATCCGCGACACCTGTGCTGCGCATGGAGCGGTACACGCGCCAATCTGACCGCTTACGCACGGGGAGATCTGAGGAGCCGGGGAGAGATTGCCCTGGCACGTACGCAGTCCAAAGAGCCACGCCAGCAGCCGCTGCGCCCGTTCGGCAAAGTCGCGATTCCGGAACGGCCCGACGTACATGGCCCGGTCACTACACGGTTTTGCCGTCACTGAGAGGCGCGGATAGGCATTTCGTACTGTTAGCTTGAGAAATGCGACTCTTGGCAGATGTTTGGAAAGACGGTTATACGGCGGCTTGAGTGTGCGAATCAACTCAGCTTCGCGCAGTGAAGCCTCAAGTTCTGAGCCGGTTTGTTCGTAAGTCACTTCACGTGCGTGGCGGACTAGGTCGAGAACCTTGTCGCTATGTCCTGAAGAATTGGTGAAATAAGAATTGACTCGGCGGCGGAGATTTTTGGCTTTGCCGATATAGAGCAGCTTGCCTTTGACATCGAGCATGCGATAGACACCTGGGCCCCCAGGCAGGGTGGTGAGCGTCGAGCGGGGAACAAAGAACTCAAAGCGCCGTCCATCGCGGGCACTGTGTTGGAAATCAATAAGCTGTCCGAGTGTGGTTATGCCTTGCGCGGCAAGCTGTTCGAGAAAAATACAAAAAATCTCGGCGGTTACCCGCGCGTCCTCTAAGGCGCGATGCTGGGTTGGGTAGGACACTCCGAGATGGGAAGCGACTGAATCAAGGGAGCGGGACCGAATGCCAGAGAGAAGCCGTCGAGCGAGCTTGAGAGTGCAGACTGAGGAGTTGAAGAGGGGGGTGGACAACAGGCGCCGCGCATCGAAGTTGAGAAAGCCGAGGTCAAAGCTGGCATTGTGAGCGACCAGTACGGCAGAGGCAAGAAAAGCATGGAGCTGAGGGAAGATTTCCTGAATACGCGCTTGGTCGCGCAACATCTCATCGGTGATGCCAGTCAGTCGGGTAATGGTAACAGGAATGCGCCGGCCTGGATGAACCAGGGTATGGAACTCATCACCCAGGCATCCTTTTTTCACACGAATAGCTGCGATCTCTGTAATGGCTGCCTTGCCAGGCTTGAGTCCGGTCGTCTCCAAGTCAAGAACGACAAACTGCGTATCCTGAATGGGCTGCCGCAAGTGGGTATGCAGTGTGAGGGACCAACAATCTGTGGTTGGATCGTAGGCAAAATTGGGATCTGCGCCAAAGGACGAATGCAAAAGGCGAGCGCCGAGTTCCGGGTCGCGTTGAGACGGAAACGGTGAAACCGCGCCTGAAGTAAAAATCTCGTTAAGGAGTTCGGCTGATGTGGCCCCGCCAGGCCGATTGACTAGATAATCGTAGAGTTGCTGTCGCACGCTGGGCTCAGCCTAGTCTCTTCGTCCGTTTTTGGTAAAAGGTCATCTACGCGCCAGCGATGGTCATGCGTGAAATTTTGAGCGTTGGTGCCGAAATAGTCCCACGTCGTTCCAAGTCATCGCCGACCAGTTCAATGTTTTGGAACATGTCGAGCAGATTGCCAGCTATAGTGATCTCTTCGACCGGATAGGTGAGTTCTCCATTTTCTATCCACAATCCTACTGCCCCACGTGAATAATCGCCTGTGATAGGATTGACGCCAAACCCGGACAGCTCGGTGACATATAAACCAGACTGAACTGAGCGGATAATTTCTTCCGGCTCGGTTGTGCCGGGCCGGAAGAATAAATTTGATGGGCTTGCCGAGGGCGCGTTGGCGAAAGAGCGGTTGGCATTCCCTGTGGATTGGAGACCGAGTTTCCGCGCAGAATAGGAATCAAGCAGGTAACTCTTGAGTACGCCGTCTTCCACGACCATGGTCTGGCGAGTGGGGAGCCCTTCGCCATCAAAAGGTTTTGAGCCCAGAGCTGAGGGAATGCGCGCGTTGTCTTCAATGAAGATCCCATTTGCAGCAATCTTCTGATCGATCTTATCGAGCAAAAAAGACGTCTTTCTGTATAAAGATGAGCCGCAGACCGCACCGGCTAAGTGTCGGAGCAGGCTGGCGGCCATTTCAGGCTCAAAAATAACGGGCGCTTCTTGGGTTTTTACCTGTTTCGCTCCGAGGCGACGGAGCGTTCGGTCTGCTGCTTTCTGCCCAATTGTTTTTGCTGCTTCAAGGCCATTCAGCTTGCGATGCGATGAATACCAATAGTCTCGCTGCATACTCCCGTTCTGGGAGGCAACCGGGACCACGCTCAGTGAGAAACTTGTGGTCCGGTAGGTGTCACCGAAGCCGAGCGAGTTTGCATAAAAGATCTCCCGTGCTGCGTTGGAAAACTCGGCTCCTTCGGAGTTCGTAATACGCGCGTCGGTTGTCAGCGCGGCTTCCTCGGCCTCTTTTGCGAGAGCAAGCTTCTCTTCCGGCGTGAACGCGGATTGTAGATCCGCAAGATCGAGATCTGGCGGATCTTGAGCGAGAGCTGTCTGATCCGGCAGACCGGAAAATTCATCAGCGGCAGTGGCTTTAGCCAACCCGAGCGTACTCTCGACAAAAGACTGCAGGCCATCATGAGTAAAATTTGCGGTCGAGGTCAGAGCGCTGCTCTGGCCTATAAAAAGGCGCAGTCCCATGCGTTTCTCTTGCGCATTCTGGATTTTTTCCACCTCGCCAAGTCGGACTCCAGCTGAAAAGGACTCTCCGGTCGCAATGACTACGTCGCCTGCTGTCGCACCCAGTCGGCGGGCGTGATCGAGGATGTCTCCTGCTAATTCCTCAAGATTCATACTAGCCTCTACGCTTGCGTTCCGCCGACTGTCAGTCCATCAATACGCACGGTTGGTAATCCAACGCCAACAGGGACAGACTGGCCTTCTTTACCGCAGGTGCCGACACCCGCGTCCAGCTGTAGATCGTTTCCCACCATGGAAATACGGGTAAGAACGTCTGGACCATTACCTATCAGCGTTGCGCCTTTGACTGGACGAGTGACCTTCCCACCTTCTATTAAGTACGCCTCGCTCGCCGAAAAAACGAATTTCCCACTTGTGATATCAACTTGACCACCACTGAACGAGACTGCATACAGGCCGTTTGAGACAGAGCGAATAATATCTTCCGGCGGTTCATCCCCGGGGAGCATAAAGGTGTTAGTCATCCGTGGCATCGGCATATGTGCAAAGCTCTCCCGGCGGCCGTTTCCGGTCAGAGGCATATTCATGAGTTTGGCGTTGAGCCGGTCCTGCAGATAGCTTTTGAGAATACCGTTCTCGATAAGGACGGTACGGCTTGTGGGCGTGCCTTCATCATCACAATTGAGTGATCCGCGACGATTTGGAAGTGTGCCGTCATCAACAACCGTACACTGTTCTGAAGCCACTTTTTGTCCCAAGCGATCACTAAAAGCCGAGACTTTCTTGCGATTAAAGTCGCCTTCCAGACCATGCCCGACGGCTTCGTGCAGTAGGATGCCCGGCCAACCAGATCCTAAAACGACGGGCATTGTCCCGGCCGGGGCATCAACGGCTTTGAGGCTCAGGATTGCCTGGCGTGCTGCTTCCTGAGTGAATGTTTTCCACCGGTCTTGATCAAACAGAAACTCAAATTCAACCCGCCCGCCACCTCCGTAGCTCCCTTGCTGGCGTGCTGTCCCGTCGGATGCGATACAGGTGACTTGGAGACGAAGAAGCGGACGCGCATCTGCCGCCACTATCCCCTCTGATGAGAGGATAAGAATATCTTTTTGCTCGACTACGATCGATGCTAAAACATTGCTAATCTGAGGGTCATAGCGCCGGGCTTCTTCATCGATTCGCTGGAGGAGTTGCACTTTTTCTGTGAGCGGGACTGATATGGGTGGGGAAGGCAGTGAGTAGAGGTCGCGTTGCTGGACTGTATTGGTTAACGGGACAACGGCGGTTTGGACAGTATCCTGAGCAACGGCTCGCGCGGTGCGAGCGGCAAGTTGCAGAGTCTCTAAGGTAATCTCGTCTGAGTGGGCGTATCCCGTTTTTTCGCCGGCAAGGACTCGTACGCCTGCCCCTTGGGAAATCGATCGTGAAGCCTTCTTGACGATGCCTTCTTCGAGCGAGAAGGCTTCCGCCGTGCACGATTCAAAATAGATATCCGCATAATCCGCTCGCCGTTCAACCGCGGACCCCAGAATTTTTTCAAGCTGCTGGGTGGTGAGACCGTATTGGTCTAAGAAATGGGTGTACGTGCCGACAATATTATTGGGCATAAGATCCTCATTGCTAGAAAATATGTCATCCATACAGTAGAGAGAGCACATATAGGGAAGAAATCATGAGCGTGCTGCAGGTTCAAGGGGCGCGGGTCCTTCGACGCTTGCCGCCCGTGATTGACTTCGTCTGCTAACAAGGATACAAGGCCTTCTCTCGGCGCTCAAGGGAGGGAGTTCTCAAGAGAACGCTCCTTCGAGTAGAGAGAACAAGTACAGGCGAGGAAAGCTCTTTACCTGGTTGACAGGGGTTCGGCGAATCTCTATAAAAGGGAGTTCGCGACACGCTCTTTGACAGCTAAACAGTAGTATAATAACTCCCTCACATGTGGGGGAGAGCCAGCCTGCAGAACAAAAGAGCCATTTTACAGGCGAGAGGGACTGTCTCTCTCGCAGGTTTTAAGTGGAGAGTTTGATCCTGGCTCAGAGCGAACGCTGGCGGCGTGCTTAACACATGCAAGTCGAGCGAGAAAGGGAACTTCGGTTCCTGAGTACAGCGGCGAACGGGTGAGTAACACGTGGGTGATCTACCCTCAGGGCGGGAATAACCCGGGGAAACCCGGGCTAATACCGGATAAGACCACAGAAGGAAACTTTAGGGGTCAAAGGGAGCTTCGGCCTCCCCCAGAGGATGAGCCCGCGGCCTATCAGCTTGTTGGTGAGGTAACGGCCCACCAAGGCGAAGACGGGTAGCTGGT
>CAZBUD010000058.1:0-28261 GCA_964495015.1 uncultured Enterobacteriaceae bacterium
GGAAACCGGGGACGCTGGGGGCAAGATTCTCCTCTTAGAACGGGGCGCATTCACAGACGTGCATGCCGCGATGATGGTTCATCCTGCTCCCATGGACGTCGTTGATCCGTCTATTATCGCCTGCTCCACATTTCATGTGCATTACACCGGCAAAGAAGCCCATGCCTCAGCTTTTCCTGAACGCGGCATCAATGCAGCTGACGCTTTCACTGTTGCCCAGACTGCCATTGGTCTCCTGCGTCAACACATTCGCTCAACTGACCGCATTCACGGCATTATTACTAACGGCGGGGACGCACCCAATATCATCCCCGCTCATACCGAAGCCAAATACATAGTCAGAGCTAAAACATTAGACGATTTGGGTGAGATTAAAGAGAAGGTCCGGCGCTGTTTTGAGGCTGGCGCTCTTGCGACAGGGTCAAAACTCGAAATCTTTGGTGGCGACAAGCCCTATGCAGAACATCGTACAGATGCAGCTATGGCCACTCTCTATCAACAGAATTCTGAAGCGCTCGGCCGTAGCTTCCCTGAGCGTGGCCCGGTAATCGAACGTGCCGCCGGCTCAACGGATATGGGCAATGTATCGCTCGCCCTACCCTCGCTCCATCCGTTTATCGGCATCGACTCCTTGCCAGCCGTCAATCACCAGCCTGAGTTCACCGCCCACTGTATTACGGAATCAGCAGACAAAGCCCTCATCGACGGAGCGCTAGCTATGGCCTGGACCGCTATTGATATGGCGACGGATATACAAACGCGTGAGCGGTTGATAGGCTGGGATTCCTAACCTCCGAATGCGTACCGCTTACCGGGCGATCAATGAGGCCGCAGAGGTTGTGCATGCCGACAAAAAGGCTCCTACTCAGAAAGTAGGGCAAAGCCGAGTAGGGCAACCACAAAATAGCTCGTGATGACAGCAGCTCCGGCATAATCCTTGGCGAGACGTTGGCCGAAGAACAGACACAGCAACGAGACGGTTGAAAGAGCGACGCCCCACACGGCCACGCCGGCACCCATACAGAACAGAATCATGACGGCGCCGAGGCCACTCACCACCCCAGCAAGCGACTCCAGGACGGTGATGGTCCAGAACATCATGGGAACCAGACCCGCCAGTGGGCTATCGGCAAAATGGCCGCCAAAGAACTCGATGTTCCCCGCGCTGTCCATCCATTTGTCTGCAGCTGATTGCAAAAATGCGATAGCAAAAAAAGCCGAAACTGAGAGTTGCCCAAACCATACCGCATCCATATCGTACCTCCTTTTTTCCGCCCCTTCTCGGGGGAACCCGGCCTTCATGTAACATGTTCTTTCCGGCACGTCGATTTGGGGAGAGCGGCACCCAAAAAGTCGGATGGGCGTTTGCCAAGGAGGAAGTCAGGAAGACCGGTCCGTGTCTTCTTGTTCCACTCTGTTCCCTATCTGCTGTTTGAGAGTCGTGACCCTGTTTGCCACCGCGTCCCAGACGACATCGTAGTCTATTCCAAAATAATCATGAATGAGCCGATCCCGCATCCCCGCCATGGCTCGCCACTCCACGTGGGGGGTAGCGCTGTTTGAGATCCGTCGAAATCTTCTTTGTGGCTTCTCCAATAATCTCGATGCTCCGTACGAAAGCCCGTTGTACCGTTTCAACTTAGACAAATTCTTCTTTGCGCAAGCTCCTCGACTGTGCCAAGTAATAATCTATTTCGTTGAAAATATGCTGCAGATACTCAAGCGGCGAGAGTGACATACTCTACCTCGTCCAGAATATGGAGGCCGATGTATGGGCTAGCCGACTCAGGAGTCACCAGCTCGACATGACGTCGAAATGCAGCCTCAAGTCAAAAGGCAAGCTGAATAAAGTTGTCAAAAGTCTTCTGTTCACGCAGGAATTCGACCAGAAGATCAACATCGCTATCTTTATGGGGCCGCCCATTCGTAAAGGAGCCGAACAGTCCAAGTCTTTTCACCCCGAGGGCACCGATCTGGCTATGGCCCTCTGCAAGGGCGGCTAGGATACATTGCTTGGTCTGAACCATGACACTGAAGTATTATGCTGCGGCGTCTCGACTCTTTCGACTCTACCACCGTTCTTTCCTGAATCACAAGTAAATGTCTCAGCTCCTCTCCTTCTAGACTGTTCTGAAAGACGTATGGTAAAGCAGAGGAAGAAAAGGGAGAAACATATGGACGCCAAAGCAGGAGCCCAGGAGCGATTTGAGAGTGCTCGCGATGACCTCATTTCTCTGAGCCATCGCATTCATGCCAACCCTGAAGTTGGCTTTGAGGAGGAAAAATCGGCAAGCTGGCTCTCGGAAACGTTGGCAGATGCAGGCTTCTCCGTAGAGACAGGCATCTGCGACCTGCCCACCGCGTTTATCGCCCGGGCGGGAAGCGGCCCGTTGCATATTGGCATCTGTGCCGAATACGACAGTCTGCCTGGTATCGGCCATGCCTGTGGTCATAACATCATTGCCGCAGCGTCGGTTGGAGCGGGCATTGCCGCGGCGAAAGTCGCGGATGAAGTGGGCCTTACCGTCAGCGTCATTGGAACGCCGGCTGAGGAAGTCTGCAATGCGGGCGGAAAAATCCTGCTGCTGGAACGAGGCGCGTTTGAGAGCATGCACGCAGCCATGATGGTCCATCCCGCACCCATAGATGTTGTCGAATTTCCGATTATTGCCGCTTCGATGTTCGAGGTGTGTTATCACGGCAAGGAGGCGCATGCCTCAGCCTTCCCTGAACGCGGCATTAATGCCGCCGACGCTCTGACCGTAGCGCAAACGGCCCTTGGTCTGCTGCGGCAACATATTCGTTCCACCGACCGGATTCACGGCATCATTACCAAAGGCGGCGAGGCGCCGAACATCATTCCGGCCCACACCGTGGCCAAATATATTGTTCGAGCAAACACGTTGGCCGATCTCGATACGATCAAAGACAAGGTCATTAAATGTTTTGAGGCTGGAGCACTGGCGACCGGGTCTGAACTCGAAATCCTTGGTGGTGACAAACCATACGCCGAGATGCTGCACGATCCGGATATGGCAGCCGCCTATCGACGTAATGCGGAAGCCCTAGGCCGGACGTTTCCCGATTTTGGTCCTGCAACTCAGCGCGCAGCCGGTTCAACCGACATGGGCAATGTGTCGCTTGCTATGCCGTCGATTCACCCTGCCATAGGCATAGATTCTCTGCCTGCGGTCAATCACCAACCTGAGTTTACGGACCAGTGTGTAACGCAGGCAGCGGATAAAGCCATCATCGACGGGGCGGTCTCCATGGCCTGGACTGCCGTTGATTTAGCCACGGATGAGATGGTCCGAGCGCGCTTGTTGGAGCGAACCATGAAGGTCGAGTAAGTCTCTACACCGTGGTCAGCCAGCTGCTCATTAAGTAACTGAGCTTGCCCGCTTACGGTCGGGTGGCTTCAGAGGAGAGAGGAAACAGCCTACTCTGGACCTCTAGACCCGAGCCGGTGTCACCACAACACCCGGCACCTTTACTCGCGTATGAAAAATTGTACCTTTGCGTTCCGGATCTTCCATATTATCTGCTGTGACAATATAAAAGTCGCGTCTATCTGAGCCACCAAAACACAAGCTCGTCACGGCCTTAGCCGGAACCTCTATGCGGCGATCCTCTCTGCCATCAGGAGTGTAGCGCAGAGCACATCCGCCCTCATAGACGGCTACCCAGACACAACCGTCTTCGTCTACGGCCAGACCGTCAGGCACGCCCGGGGTCGTGGCAAAGACGCGACGATTGCTCACCCGTCCGTTAGCTGACACATCATGCAAAATAATATGACGCGGAGCACTATCAGAATGATAAATTTTGCTGTTATCCGGGGAGAAACCTATCCCATTCGTGATACCGACCTCGCCGTACATTTCAACAACACTGCCGTCAGCCTCGATCCGCCACAGTTCCCCCGGTACCTGGCTCTTAAGCTTAAACGGATCAGAGCGTAAAGCCCCAACCAAAATGCGGCCCTGGGAGTCGGTAAATAAATCGTTAAAACCAGGAATGTCATCACGCTGAAACAAAATGCGCGTCGTGCCGTCTTTGACATGACACACATTTTTACCGGAAATGACTAGGCCCCCGGCGGCATGTAGCGCAATCCCGCCTACCCCGCGACGGCGCGGCACGACGGTAGAAATCGCACCGCCCGGTGTACGACAATATACGCCACCATTCGTGACATCACTAAAATACAAATTCCCAGCGTCATCGACACGCGGGCCTTCAAGTAGTCCGTAACCAGAAGCAATCGTTTCGAGCATAGTCCCCCTTTTCAACGCCGGCGCTGCAGGGCATTGGAATTGCTTCACAAGCTACAAGATTGCCCTCCACAGTCAAGGACAAAGGCTGTTGTGAACCAGGAAGCTTACAAAACGAAAGGCTTGCACAAGCGGGTCGAGGCGGAGTATAGAGCACGAAGAACCAAGCCGCTCGATTAAGGGGGACGTATGGCATTCAATCCCAAACATACCAGTCACATTATTACACACGGACGAGATCGCGCTCCGGCCCGATCGATGTTCAAGGCCATTGGTTTTACGGATGACGATCTGGCAAAACCCCTCGTCGGCGTTGCCCACACCTGGATTGAGACCATGCCGTGCAATTTCAATCAACGCCGTCTTGCGGCCAAGGTCAAAGAAGGCGTGCGCAAAGCTGGCGGCACGCCTATGGAGATCAATACCGTCGCGATTAGTGATGCCGTGACCATGGGTACGGAGGGTATGAAAGCCTCCCTGGTGAGCCGTGAGGTTATTGCCGATTCGATCGAGCTGGTTGGCCGCGGCTATATGTTCGACGCCATGGTTGTCGTTGTCGGCTGTGACAAGACTATCCCGGCTGGCGCTATGGCTCTGACCCGCCTCAATGTACCCAGCCTGCTGCTGTATGGCGGTTCCATAGCCCCTGGTCGTTTTCACGAGCGAGATGTCACCATCCAGGACGTTTTTGAGGCCGTTGGTGCCAACGCGGCCGGACGGATGGATGACCAAGATCTCAAACACATAGAAGATTTTGCCTGCCCGGGCGCAGGCGCATGTGGGGGGCAATATACAGCGAACACCATGGCCACCGTTATGGAGTTCATCGGCCTGTCTCCCATGGGTACGGCAAGTGTTCCTGCCACAGATGCACGCAAGGACACCGTGGCCGTTCGATGTGGACAACTCGTGATGGATCTCCTGCGCAACAACATCCGGCCTATGGACATTCTCACCCGTCATGCGTTTGAAAATGCGATTGCTTGTGTTGCCGCAACCGGTGGGTCGACCAACGCCGTGCTGCATCTTTTGGCAATGGCCAGGGAAGCCGGCATCCCGCTTAACATTGATGACTTTGATACGATAAGTCGTCGCACGCCGCTGATCGCCGATCTCAAGCCGAGTGGGAAATACGTTGCCGTAGATGTAGATCGCGCTGGGGGCATTCAGCTCATTGCGCAGCGTCTGGCTGAAGGCGGGCTGATCGACGGCGAGCAAATGACGACCAGTGGGGCCAAGCTTGGGACGGAAGCCGCCAAGGCTGTAGAAACTCCCGGCCAGGATGTCATTCTGCCCCTGGCAAATCCACTTAACTCAACCGGCGGCCTGGTCATTCTCCGAGGAAACCTCGCGCCAGAAGGGTGTGTGGTCAAAGTCGCAGGTTATGAACGCCAGTATCATAAGGGGCCGGCTCGTATTTTCAACCGCGAAGAAGACGCAATGGCTGCAGTTACCCAACAGAAGATCAATGAAGGCGATGTAGTCGTCATCCGCTACGAAGGCCCCAAAGGCGGCCCTGGCATGCGTGAAATGCTAGGCGTCACCGCCGCAATTGTTGGAGAAGGCTTGGGCGAATCAGTGTCCTTGTTGACCGATGGACGGTTTAGTGGCGCGACCCGCGGCCTGATGGCCGGCCATATCGCACCAGAGGCTGCAGCAGGTGGACCGATTGCAGCCCTCCAAGAGAACGACATTGTCGTCTTCGACATCGAGAATCGCCAATTGAATGCCGAGTTGAGTGACGAGGAGATCCAGACACGCTTGGCCAGCTGGCAGCCGCCTGCTCCGCCTTACACCTCGGGGGTATTTGCCAAATATGCCGCCCAGGTTTCCTCTGCGTCGGAAGGGGCCGTCACCCAGCCAAATTTTTAGGGGTTGGGGCTAGATCAGTTGCCAAGCTATGGCGAACTAGACTATAACACTGACAGAATAACTCTAACCCGGCACTGCTGAGCGGTGCCCAAAGAAAGCAGGAGGTCGTGCATGAGCGTAGAAGCCAATAAAGGACTCGTGTTAGGATTCTTTGAGAACTTTTCATCCGGCAAGATGGAAGAAGCCCTGGCCATGATGTCCGATACTTCAACCTGGTGGGTTGCGGGCAAATTCGAACTGTCGGGCACCAAGACCAAAGCGGAATTCGGCGAACTGGTCAAGGGAATCGGTGCTGCCATGCCCAACGGACTGAGAATAACGCCTAAAGGCATCACCGCGGAAGGAGATCGGGTTTCGGTCGAAGCCGAATCGTATGGCGAGCTGGCCAACGGAAAAGTCTATAACAACCAGTATCACTTCATGATTGAAGTGAATGAGGGAAAGATCCAAGCCGTGCGTGAATACCTGGATACAATTCACGCCAAAGAAATTTTGGTTGGCTAAAATTCGTAGGGGCGACGCGGGCGTCGCCCCTATTCCGGGATCTCAAACCCCCTGGGCACTCTGCCATCAATCCGCGTCCCACGCGAACGGCTCCGAAATACCACGCTTTTCCACTTCCGGTACGGAGCATCATCAATCTTCGCCACTACGTCAGCCTTAATTCCACTAATCAGCGACGCACCGCCTTGAGTCTTCTTGACTATGAACACACCGGTTACGCGACAAATTTGGCCCTGCTTAAAAGAGGGTGTCCCCCGAATAAAAACCGGGATAGAGCCACTCTCATCTTTCAGCTTGAACTTCCGGTACGTCTTCTCCCCGTAACGCGTAGTGAGCGTCGTCACTTGTCCAGTGACGCTGACCAAATGTCGATCAAATCCAGGAGGATCGGACAGCAGCTCGCCTACCGCATAGACCGGGGCATCATAAACGACCGGCTCAACAGAATCGGGAGTCTCGGCATCACGCTCAGAGGACTCCACGACCAGCGTTGGAGTTTCTTCGACCGAATCGCCGGATTCAATCGGTTCAATCGCTTCGGCCACAATGCCACTGACCTGACCGGATCCGTCCCTCGTAGGCTTCACCACATAGACACCATCTACATGGTAGGTTGCACCCTCGGTTAACGGTTTTGCACCGGGCATAAAGACCGAGATGGCGCGGCTCCCATCTTGCAGTTTGAATTTCGTATAAGGGCTCTCTCCCTCTTCGATGGTCAGCCTCGTTACCTGTCCAGTAGCGCTCACCTCGTGGCGATCGAAGAAGACAGGATAATCAAGCAGTGTGGCCACCTCCGAATCGCCTAATTCAACAGCTTTGGCCACAATGCCGCTGACCTGACCAGAGCCATCGCGTCTAGGTTTCACTACATACACACCATCCACATGGTAGGTTGCGCCCTCTGTTAACGGTTTCGCACCGTGCATAAAGACCGGAATGGTTCCACTCTCATCTTGCAGTTTGAACTTCGTGTAGGGCCTCTCGCCTTCTTCGATGGCCAGCCTCGATACCCGTCCGGTGGCGCTCACTTCCTGGCGATCGAAGAATGATGGATAATCAAGCAGTTCGCCTACTGTGGTGCTTGGCTCATCTATCGAAGAAGGTCCGGAAACAGCTTCAGATTCCAGATCAGGGGTCCCCGCTGAAACACGTTCGGAATAATCTTCGGCAGGCTTAATCGTTTTCGCGACAATACCGCTAATTTGTGTGGAACCATCCCCGCTGGGTTTTACCAAAAATACCCCGTCTATTTGGTAGGTCTCATTTTGATTAATGTGTTGTGCGCCGCGCATAAAGATGGGGAGAGTGCCACTCTCATCTTGGAGTCGGAACTTTGTGTAGGGCTTGCCGCCTTCTTCAATAATCAACATTCTCACTTGCCCGGTGATACGCACCTCCTGCCTATCAAATGTTGATGGATCGGACAGCAGTTCCCCCACAGTTTGGGCGATGGCAAAAGAAAAAGACAGGAGAACACAGAGTGCTGTTGGCACGAGGCTTTGCCTCACCCATCTTTGGGAAACCCGCCAGACCGCCCCTCCCTCTATAGAATATGTCACCGCGAATCTTCTCTTTAACTGAGCGACGGGCCCTACGGCCAAAACATCTTCTTAGCGGCCATTTTCAATTCCGGCTGAAAATCCGGATGGGCAATACTGATCAGTGCTTCGGCCCGTTGACGTTGCGTCTTGCCCTGGAGATTGACGATGCCGAACTCCGTCACCACATAGTCCGTATATTGCCGTGGGGTGGTAAGCGTACTGCCGGGCTCTAGCATAGGCATGATGCGCGATAGCCTACCCTGTCGCGCCGTTGCTGGCAGGACCATGATAGACCGCCCGCCCTTGGAGTACATTGCGCCCACCATAAAAGTCATCTGTCCACCGATACCCGAATACATTTGCGGCCCAATCGACTCGGCTGCCGCCTGGCCAGTCAGGTCAATGGACAAGGTACTATTCACGGCGACTTGGTTATTCTGCGCAGCGATATTCGGCAGGGAGTTTGTATAGAGCACGCTGTATAACTCAAATACCGGGTTATTATCCACAAATTCTAGGTCAGCTCCGCCGACGACCATGGCGGCGACAGCCTTCCCTTTATGTGTAGACTTATATTTTCCAGTCGAAACCCCACGCTTGACTAACTCAACATGGCTGGCCGTCATCAGCTCACTGTGAATACCAAGGTCGTTACGATCCATCAGAAAGAGGCCGATTGCTTCAGAAATCGCGCCTATGCCCATTTGGACCGTATCTCCATCGTGGATCAACGAGGAAGCGAACTCGCCAATGACTTCTAGGGTTCCCTGTTCTTCGTCAGGTGGAGGCGGCGTGCCAACTGGAAAGGGCTTAGTCTCTTCAACGAGATGATCAATCTCTGAAACATGAATAAAGTTGTCACCGTGGGTCCGAATAAAAGACGGATCAACTTCCGCCACAAAACACCTGGCGGCCTGGGCAACATCTTTGTTGTACCACAGGGTATTGCCGAAACTGCAATACCCTTTTTCATCCGGCGGCGAGACAACGCCAAAGAATATGTCGGCATTCCACGTGTTCGTTCGGCCTTGTTCCGCCTGTTTGGCGTACTGTGGATAGTCGAGCGGCATAAAATCCACATAGTGTTTTTTCATACCCTGGCGGCAGCCTTCAGCGACATAGTCAACAATCATGTTGAACGACTGATCATAACCGGCTTCATTCCAGATGGGATGGCCATACAGCGGATAGCACTGGATCACGGTGACGTTCTCCAGCTGTCCATTCCGTTTTGCCAATGCGTCGAGAATTGGAATAGGCGGTTTGCCGAGATGCAGGCGGATCAGACTGTCTGATTTGACGAGTTGCGCAGCCTGTTCTGCCGAGATGAGCTTATCCTTATATGTGTGTTGCCAGGGTTCCATTTTCCTCGCTTTCCTTTCGATGTCCTCAGTATTCTTTACAAGGCGAGGCATCTCTTCATGACTTGATGGTTAGCACCATCCCCTTCAGACCCCCATCCTAAACACAGTAGCAAGCGCTCTTGTTATAGCTTGCATCTCTGTCTCAGAGAGTTTTCCTCGACGACGGACGAATCGTTCTTGCGCTACAGAACGAACTTGAAACGTATCAGCAGCCGATGTTTTCGCCAGTCCGTTTTCGTCACTGGGTTCCAGCCTGACCATCCACGCTGCGACTCCATACCGTTCCTTCCAGTCGATAATTCGAACGATCACCTTCAAAAGCAAGAGGCCGATGGCATCATCGTTCACAATAACGGCGGGACGCGTTTTCTTAATCTCAGCGCCGCCCGTTGGGTCGAGGTTATGAGCCAGATCTCACCCCTCTGCATCAAAATCCTCGCTATCTAGGGTTGCAAAGACGATCAGCTCGCCGCCGGCTCCATAGTCAAACAGAAGGGCTTTTGCTACTGCGGCTAATTCTTGTTTTCTCGTTTTCGAGACCTGCGGAGGTTGTGTTGATTGCAGATCATTACAAATCAAACGCAGGGCAGTTTCTACTACCGCTAAGCGCTCTGCGGTCGTTAGTCTTTTCACCTCTTCTAAAATTTCTCCACAGACAATGCGACCTCCTTACTTCGGTTGAACTTCTAGTTCCACCAGAATGTGCTGCGAGGTTGGTCCATCTCCTCGTTCTTCATATCCGACAGACATTTCTTCTCACTGTAAACGGCAACGTAAAAGGGGAACAAAAACACTACGCGAAAAGCATACGGGGATTTTCCTACCCCACCAAACTATGCCCCCCGTCGACGAACAGCGTCGTCCCAGTCATGAACGTGTTCGCGTCCGAGGCCAAAAAGATGATCGCAGGTTTGAGTTCTTTCGGATTGCCGACCCGCTGCATGGGGATTCTACCTATAATGCCCTTGCCGCCCTTCGTCTCCCAAAAGTCATGATTCATGGGTGTATCAAAATAGCCCGGACAGAGGGCATTCACACGGATATTGTCACGCGCCCATTCCAGTGCCAACGTCCGCGTGAAAGATACGAGTGCCGCTTTGGTCGCGCCGTAGGCCGCCATATACCGGGCAACCATCTTAGCGAACAACGATGAGACGTTAATAATATTGCCCTGCTTGCGCTTGGCCATCTCCGATCCAACATGCTTGGCGCACAGCACCGGAGCTTTCAAATTCAGGTTCATGAAACGGTCCCACTCAGCCTCCTCAAGATTATGAACGGGTGTCGTGCCGCCAATTCCAGCATTATTGATCAGCACATCAATCTGGCCGAACTCAGCCATGGCCTTTTGCACCATGGCCTGAATGTCAGCGTCTTTGGTAACATCGGCGGCTACACCAATAACGTGGCGTCCGGTCGCAGCCTTGATTTCAGCCGCAACCCTATCCAAATCCGCTTTCGTCCGGCTCACCAACGCCACATCGGCCCCGGCCTCTGCCAGGGCATACGCCATCTGTTCTCCCAGACCCTTACTGCCACCGGTAATAATGGCGGTTTTACCGCTTAAATCAAAATAGGGAAGAGTCATAATGTTCCTTATCAAGGGGTTAGGGATTAGGGGCACCAGTCCCTAGCAGCCCAATTGCCGTGCGATTACCATGCGCTGGACTTCGCTGGTTCCTTCACCTATCGTGAGAATCTTGGAATCCAGGTAAAAGCGAGACACAGGCGATTCGCGCATATAACCATAGCCGCCGTGAATCTGAACAGCTTCTTCTGCCGTCTTTACCGCAATTTCGGACGAAGCCAATTTTGCCATGGCTGCCTCTTTGGCAAACGGCCTCCCTTCGTCGCGAAGAGTCGCAGCGCGATAGATCATGAGCCGGGCCATCTCCGTCTGGGTAGCCATATCCGCCAGCTTAAACTGAATAGCTTGATGGGAGGCCAACGGCTTACCAAAGGTTTTGCGTTCCAAAGCATATTTGAGGGACATAGCCAGACAGCTCTCAGCCAGCGATAATCCCAGCGTAGCAACCGAAATGCGACCACATTCAAGCGTCTTCAAAAACGCCCGAAAGCCCGAGCCTTGCTCGCCTAATAGATTTTCGCGTGGCACCCGAACATTATCAAATACCTGCTCGCGGGTATCGACCGTATGCCAACCAATCTTTTTGTACGGCTTACCAACAGTGTAGCCGGGCGTACCCTTGGGAATAATTATCGCGCTGTATTGCCTCTTGCCGCTCTCACTGCTGCCGTTCGAGGTAAGCGCAACCAATCCATAACTCAGCGGCGTTCCTGCGTTTGAGATAAAACTCTTGGTGCCATTCACCACCCACTGATCGCCCTCCAGACGAGACGTGGTCATAATATTAGCGGCATCAGAACCTGCCTGCGGTTCGGTCAAACCAAACGCGCCTAGGTGCTCGCCTTTAGCCAGAGGCGCCAGCCATTTTTTCTTTTGCTCGTCCGTGCCAAAGTGGAGATAGGGTAAAGAACCTATAGTCAAATGAGCCTGGAGAGTTGTGGCAATCGACTGATCAACCTTGCCCAGTTCTTCAATGGCCATCACCATGGCCATTGTCCCAGCGTTTGTGCCGCCATATTCCTCTGGGATCAGGAGGCCCATAAGCTGCAAATCTGCCAGCTTTTTAAATACTTCGGTGGGGAAGCATTCGGCATCAAACCACTCGTCCGCATACGGCGCAATCTCTTTCTTGGCGAAATCACGACATAGGTCGCGGATCATTATTTGCTCTTCAGATAGTTCGAAATCCATACCTACCTCACTTCAACATTGAATACTATTTTCAACAATCTTAGAACCTTGGCATCTTGGC
This sequence comes from uncultured Enterobacteriaceae bacterium, assembly GCA_964495015.1. Taxonomy (GTDB): domain Bacteria; phylum Desulfobacterota; class Binatia; order Bin18; family Bin18; genus Bin18. Next base: position 12,399 of record CAZBUD010000058.1, read on the forward strand.
TGTGGCCCTGAAGATTGTCAAGCAGAAACACCCCTCTGGATGTGGTCATAGACGGACAGCAAGCGAGACGATACTAAGCCTGTGTGAAAGAGGCAAGGCTCATCCCGCTTGTCGCCTCTTGAGAGGAGATCGCATACCGAGTCTGCCCAACTTTCTGACGTCATGAGAGGAGCATGCTATGACCCGCCCTATTCAATTTGGTCTCTTCCAGCCGCAAGTCGGTTTACCCTTTTCTTTACTCAAAGAGCGGGCACTCGCCTGTGAGGAGTATGGTTTTCATTCTATTTGGTTCACCGATCATATGTGGGCACGCGGCATGAAACAGGTAGACTTCTTAGAGGGCTGGACGGTGATGTCGGCTATGGCCATAGTCACCAGCAAAATCCGAATCGGCGGCTTGGTGTTGTGCAACTCCTACCGCAATCCCGCCTTTCTGGCCAAAATGGCGGCGAGTCTGGATAACATCAGTGGTGGCAGACTGGAAATCGGTATGGGTGCGGGCTGGATGAATGAGGAGTACGAAGCGTACGGCTATCCTTTTCCGTCTGGTGGGACCCGAGCGGATCACTTAAACGAAGGTGTCGAAATCCTGAAAAAAATGTTTACGGAAGATGCCGCGTCTTACAGCGGTGAGCACTACACGATCAAAGCCGCCCACTGCAACCCCAAACCAGTCCAGAAGCCCTACCCGCCTATCACTATTGGCGCTATGGCCGAGCAAAAGGGTCTCAAGATCGTTGCCGAGCATGCGGACCGGTGGAACTGCCCGGCAGCCGCCGCGCATAGAATCGAACAAAAGTGGGGCGTGATTACGGATCATTGCCAAACAGTTGGACGCAATCCGAAAGAAATCGAAATCTCAGAGCAGACGCTCGTGGTACTCGGCAAAGACAAGCAGGATTTTGAGAGTAAATATCCGGCCGCAAAAAAAACGCTGGGACGATTGGCCGATTTAGAGAAATGTGGCGTGTTTGGCGATCCGGCTGGCGTCATCGACAGCCTGAGGGAGAAGAACAAAAAAGGCGTAACCCTGTTTACCATGATGTTCAGCGACATGGCTCAGGACGATTTTCTCGCGACCTTAAAGGTCTTTGCGGATGAGGTTATGCCCGCATTTCGGTAGAGATTATGAGTCAAGACAGCAAATCTTTTAATGATTTTGAAATCGGCGACGAGGTTGGTCCTGTCACCAAGACGCCGACCACAGAGATGGTGCTGCAATATGCTGAGGTCGCCCATATTCAAGGACTCAAGTTCTTCTTCCATAAGAAAGATGCCGAACAGGCCGGCTTAACGAAGCCCATCGTCCCCGGACCACTGAACACCACCTATTTGTGTCAGATGCTGAAAGACTTTTTTGTAGGCTGGCGCCTGCGCACGCTGAACACAACCTTCCGGACCCCCATCCGGCATGGGGAAACAGTCTCTCTGTGGGGTATGATCACGGAGAAAAATGAAGAAGACGGCGTACCGACCGTGTACTGCGACTTAGTCGTCGAAAACGAACAAGGTGACCGCGCCATTACTGGCACGGCGGTCATGGTTAACCAGACGCCTCGATCAGCTTCGGTCTGATGTTCGAAATTCGGGCTGATGTTGGGCTACGCTAACCCAACCTACGAGGAATGAAAGCTCTATAGTCTGTAGAGATGGTACTCCAGTCGCCCCTTTCTCGACGGCTGACATTATCTCATCATTTCATCTTGCGAATCACAGCCTTCGCGAATGCTTCAATCATTTCGCGGGAGTCCGCCACAGGCTGGACCGCGACTTGATTGATGCCGGCTTTTTTCATAGCCTGGACGGACGCTAATACTTCCTCTTTTGTTCCCGTCAATGTCGTGGCTCGAATCATCTTCTCAGTCACCAGTGGTTCATGCTCTTTCTTAAAGCCTTGCAGATAATCCGCATACAGTTTGAGATGACGAGTTTCAATCGAACCTTCGGGCACGCGATAGGCGTTCTTGAAGGCCATGAGATCATCGCGCAAATCGGCGGGAAGGTCTTGCGGATCCGGACACGAAAAGGCGAAAATATTACTCGACGATGATACAAATGGTCCAACTGCTTTGCGCACTCGCGAAGTCTCCAGCTTCTCATCCTTCTTGGTCAGGTGAAAAGCGGTCATACACAAGGTATAAATCTGCTTGGGGTTGCGCCCTGCCCGTTCGGCTCCGATTCGAATATGATTCATGGCGAATTCAATTAAACTGGGACTGACTGTCCCAAACAGAATAATCCCATCGGCAATTTCACCTGCTAATTCCAGCGTCTTCGGACCACTGGCGGCAACATAAATGGGAACTTTTTTATTAATATTAATCCAGCCACCTTTGGGGTTGAGGAATTTAATCATGCGCCGTCTATCACCTTCCTGATACGACGTGCTATTCCCCGCTAAGAGCTCGCGGCAAATTTCGACGTGTTCACGCAGCTGCGCCAACCGGGCGGCAGGCATACCAAGGGTTCGTCGGGCCGTATTGCCGGTCCCGATTCCGAGTATGGTCCGGCCGGGGGCGAGTTCGTTAATCGATGCAATTGAACTAGCCGTGACAGGGGCGATGCGGGAGGCTGGATTGGTCACACCAGGGCCGAGTTTAATCTTCCTGGTGTTAACGGCACACAAGGCAAGCGAGGCATACACATCGCTACACAGCATCTGAGAGTCGTACAACCAGGCGTGCGTATAGCCGCGCTTTTCAGCCAGTCTGACATCTTTATGAACATGCACCCCGCTAAAAAAAACATAACCGTAGTCCATGATTGTCTCCCCCTAGAGCGATTGTGTAAAATCGCGCATGTCTCCTTCGCTCTCAAGCGCCCTGACGGCATGACAGATTCGCGCTGCTCGAGTCACGTCCCAGGTCGATTTCACCAAGTCGTTATACTTGTCAGTCAGTTGATCCCAAGACAGCGGATTTTCCGGATCACCCTTGGGAAAACGGACCTGAGCAGAGACCTCGCGTCCATCATGGAGCTTGACCTTTGCCCAAGCCGGCCACTCCTTGGGATAGTTCTGTTCCAAGGTAGGGTCGCGTTCATAGTCAACCTTCGTCATGAGTGAACCGATTTCCGCATCGTGGAGCATCGTCTCCGTGAATTCCTCCAAACTGGCCCGCCGTTTTGCCAATGCCACGGCCACACCAAACGGCAGACTGAACTGCGCCTCAACCACATTCGTTGGTCGGGATTTACGGTCGGCTGGTTCGCAAATCACAGGGATGCCGGTCTCCAGCATACCAATGGTGACGTGCTCAACCTGTTGCGGGAGGATGTCGTGCTCCTGCACGACTTTTAGCACGGCATCGATAGGAGCCTGGGTATAACGACAGCAGGCGTGTGGCTTGACCGCAGTTTGCAGAATCTGAAAATCTTCGCCTAACCCATGCGTAATTTTTCCAGGGTCTGGATTAACGCTATATGCCTTTAGAAAACCAGCTCGGCCTTCGAGTATCGTAGTCGGGCCAATAAAATCTTCTTTTGCCAAAAGCGCGGCATGCAGCCCACTAAACGCCGCCCATCCAGGGTGAAAGCGCTTGGTCCAGGCGCCTGCGGTCAGAAACTCCATCGATCCGGCTGACTGGCTGCCGGCAATACCCAAAGCGAAAAGGAATTGCGGCTCGTTAAGATTCAAAAGCCTGGCAGCACTGGCCGCAGCGCCAAAGGTGCCGCAGGTGGCGGTGGGATGAAAACCACGCCTGTAGTGGTCTGCCGGCTTGAGCGCCATGGCCAGTCGGGCGGCAACCTCAAAGCCGGCAACGCTGGCTGTAATAAATTCTTTTCCACTTGCCCCAAGGGACTCGGCTATGGCCAACGCTGCAGAAAAGACCGACACGCCGAGGTGAATTGAGCCGCCTTGGTGGGTATCGTCCAATTCCAAACTGTGCGCAGCAGTGCCGTTGGCCAAAGCTGCGTAGGGAAAGGTCGTTTTTTGCACACGGCCTAAAACTGTCCCCGAGCCCTCGGGGGCCAGGGTTTGGGCAAGCCGGTAGAGCGGCAGGCTGGAATCAGACAGCGATCCACGTACAGCAACACCAAGATAATCGAGGAAAAAATACTTGGCTCGGTCAACGACTTCTGGCGGGAGCGTTTCGTACTCCAGCTCAGTACAAAATGAAGCGAGATGGCGTGTTAAAGGAATTTCCATAGTCTTTTTCTCACTGTCTTCACCCTCTCCCTGCTAGTGCCCTTCTAGGGCGAGGGCAGTGGCCGCGCTCACAGGCACGGGTGAGTGCCGCTGAAAAAAACAATCCTTACAACTTCGGTATCACCTTCTCACCGAATGTCCCAATGGCTTGCAACGTCTTCTCATGTGACGGGCCACCAGGCTGGCGGAAGCGCATGATGAGATAGTCGGGCTGAATAGCTTCTTTCCACATCTGGAGCTGTTCCAAACAGTCTTCAGGTGAGCCCACAATGAGCCGATCCTTGGCCGCCTTCTCGAACGTCAACTCCTCAGGAGTCTTCACATCTTTAATGTGTTCATCCGGGACGTAGGCGTCATACTCGAAGTAGAAGCGGTGCGTATACATCGTCGGCTCACTGGCGGCTACAGCTGCCGCCATGCTGTCGGCAATGATCGCGTCACGCATCAAACAGATATACGGCTTACGGCCAGCCTTTTCTGCTGCGGCCCGGTAGCGCGTGGCGTAGTCTTTGATAACACTCAGGCTCTGTACAGGATCGGCAATCCAGCCATCCGCCAGCCGCCCCGCTCGGCGCAGGCCAACCGGCGTCCACGACGCCATCCAGATTGGAGGACCGGGCTGCTGGCTTGGGCCTGGCGTAATCAGGGTATCTTTGTATTGAAAATGCTTGCCGTCAAAAGAGAAGCGTTCGCCTGCCCAACTTTTACGGATAATCTCAACCGCTTCTTCAGTTCGAGGTGCCCGTTCGGTCACGGAAATCCCAAAGGCGTCAAAATCTTGTGGCTGATAGCCCACGCCTATGCTCAGCACCAGCCGGCCCTTGGTTGCCTGGTCAATCACGGCACAATCTTCCGCAACGTGAACAGGATGATGCAGCGGCATGAGCAAAACACACGTGCCGACCTTAATCCGTTCGGTCTTCATGCCTACAAGCCCGGCCAATAGAAGCGGGTTGGGCAGATAGCCGTCTTCTTGTTGATGGTGTTCAGTAATAAAACAGCCGTCCCAGCCGCTGGCTTCAGCAGCTTGGGCTTCGGCAACAATATCATCAATCACCCGACCCATATTCGCCCCGGACGGGGGATCCTGGGTACAAGGCAAATATCCAACTGGTAGCATAGTCGTCCTCCTTTATCCGGCATAGCGGTATGCAGCCGTTAAAACAAAAATGGGAAATGTTGTCTATTGCGGGCGGATAATCCTTGAAATGTTACCGCTGCGCTTGATCAAGTAGTGGGTAATCTGGCTGCCAGCGCCCGGTCGCATGACAAGGCCCGCCAATCAGCCGAGTCTATCTGTGACATGCTTGCCAATGAATGCCAAACGATTAAAGACATCATGCGAGAGTTGGGCCTTCCCGACGATTTGAAGAACGGCGCGCGCATGCGCCGCCGCCGTGCGGCCTCAACGACGCGTAAACGGGGAACAGGCGACGACTGACCGTCGTCCGCTTCTCTCAGACTAGCCCTCCTTCTCTTGGTCCTCGACAAGGACGCCTTGCTCACGTAGGGCTTGAATTCTCTCCGGAGTGTACCCACATAGGTCCTGCAGTAATTCTTGCGTATGCTGGCCCAGTCGTGAAGCCGGGCCTGGGATGCGGGGCGGCGTCTTTGAAAACTTGTGTGGGGACTTGAGCAGCATGAGTTCGCCGTAGTCAGGATTCAGAGTTTTTTGTACCATCCTCGCGCTTAAATGCGGATCATTGGCAAATTGCCCTATAGACAAAATAGGGGCAACTGGCAGCCGTAGCTCATCGGCCAGTATTCGAATCGCCTCTTCATCACTCGGCAACGATTGCAGCCACTCCTCGATAATGACCCGCAGTGCGTCTGCATTTTGAATCCGCCAGCGGTTTGTTTTAAATTCCGGCGAGGTAAGCAGGTCTTCGCGCCCCATGCGTTTCACCATCGTCACCCAATGATCTTCGGTAATCAGTCCAATAGCGATATAGCCGTCTTTCGACTTAAACGACCCATAGGGAAAGGCGCCAGCGCGCTGCGTCCCGCCTCGCTGCGGATCTATCGCGCCATCGGTCACACTATACGCAGCCAGGGCCCAGTCGTGGGAGTTATACGTACAATCCACCAAGGCTAAATCAATATATTGGCCTTCGCCCGTCCGCTGCCGGTGAAACAGAGCAGCCATGATAGCACCAAAGGCATTCAGAGCCGCCATGTGATCACCAATCGCCGAGCCGGGATAGGCCGGATAGCCATCCGGATCACCAACCATATGGAGTACACCGCCTACGGCTAACGCCACAAGATCATTTCCAATCCTGCGCGAATGCGGCCCGGCCTGGCCATAGGTCGAGACCGAACACATAATGATCTTGGGGTTGATGCGTGAGACCGATTCATACGTAAAACCGTAATTGGCCATAATGCCGGGCGTGAAATTTTCGAACAAGACGTCCGAAGACTTGATCAAGTCTCGGATGACCTCCTGGCCCGCGAACGTCTTTATGTCCACGCAGATGCTCTTCTTGCCCCGGTTGTGCATGATGAAATAGCTCGGGGTTGCCCCATCACGCCCGTCTTTGGGAACAATGCGAATATGCCGACTATGTTCGCCCTTGGGCGGGAGCTCGACTTTGATCACCTCAGCTCCGAGATCGACCATAAGTCGTGTGGCCTGGGGGCCTGCTAGCCACTGCGTCAAATCAAGAATACGAATTCCTTCAAGAATCTGTTTTGGCGTACTCATCCGGTCTCTCCTGCCCTCGACGGTCGGACGGAATGTTCCCGGCCTTCTCAAGCTTCTTAACCTTGTCGACTATCCGGACTATGGTGTTTAGATACTCTTACCTGCGGCAAACCCGCCATCAATGGGTATTGTTGCCCCCGTCATAAAGTTCGCGTCATCCGAGGCCACGAACAACATCAGGCTGGCAATTTCTTCAGGCTGCGCCCAACGACCTGCGGGATGGGCCTTCTTGAGCGAGGCCACAACATCAGGGTCATCAAAATACCCGTCCGTCATCGACGTCTCGACTACGCCCGGGGCAATCGCGTTCACTTGAATATTCTTGTCGCCCAATTCCATAGCCATTTCCTTGGTGAGACCGACGACCGCGTGTTTCGACGCAACATAGGCCGCACGATTAGGCACCGCCATGAGACCAGCGACGGAGGAGAGATTAATAATTTTTCCGCCTTTGCCTTGAGCGACCAAGTGTTGCGCCACGGCTTGGCTACACAAAAACGTCCCGGTCAGGTTCGTGCCTATGACGTTCAGCCACTCTTCTGCCGGTAATTCCAGGAACGGTACAATCTCTCGCACGCCTGCGCTGTTTATGAGCACGTCGAGTGATCCCAGTTCGGCGGTTGCGTTCTCCACCATCGCCCGCACTGAATCCGGCTCCATCACATTCACTTGGATGGCAACGGCTTTTTGGCCAAGTCCTTCCACCGCTTGAGCTGTAGCTTGGGCACTTTCAAGGCGCACGTCTGCCGCAGCAATCGCCGCGCCTTCTTTGGCAAAAGCGAGACTGGCCGCGCGCCCAATACCGCTTCCGGCACCAGTAATCAGCGCGTTGGTCTTTTCAAAGCGCATAAACTTTCCTCGCATATCCAAAGTCTTGATGCCAAAAGCCTGTACCTCACATTCTTTCTACAGGCTGGGCATCACTTCTTTCGCGAACAACTCCAGCGAGCGCGTAGACTTTTCCGGAGCCATCCCGGCCAACTGTGTACTCATAATAAAATGCGTACACTGAAATTCCTTTTGGAAACGGTGCATCTTTTCCGCAACTTGATTCGGCGTGCCGATCATGACCGCCTCGCCAAAAGCTGAGTTGCGGAGTTCTTCAGGCTGCTTAAATGTCCACACATCTTTGTCGCCCGGCGCATCGTTCGCTTCCGCAAGGATATGGCCGTAGAACTCCATCATGCTGAACAAATGCTCCTGGCATTCCGCCCATGCCTGGTCTTCCGTGTCCGCGATGTATACCAATCGCAACTGGGCAATATTAAATTCGTCGGGGTTACGGCCATATTTTTTAAGCTCATCAATATACCAGGGGGCTGGATCAGGGCCGAGAGTCGCCATGAGATGGCACCCCTGACGGGCGACATTGCGTGTCGCTTTCTCCGCACGGGCACCTATCCACATCGGCATGGGCTGCTGGACCGGCTTCGGGCTCAAGGTGAGATCTTTAACTTGAGTAAAGCGTCCGTCAAAGGTGACGTTATCTTCGTTCCAGACTTTTTGAATGAGCTCGACACCTTCTCGCAAACGAGCCGAGCGTTCTTTGCGCGGCATACACAGCGCATCGAACTCCATATACGAATACCCTTGACCCACTCCCAAATCGAACCGCCCATTGGACCAGATGTCGGCACAGACCGCATCTTCGGCCACACGAATAGGATGTTGAAATGGCAGCAGCAAAATGAATGTTCCTATACGAATCTGGCTGGTCCGCGTCGCCATCGCGGCTGCGGTCGGCAAAAGAGAGGGATTATAACCATCTTCGGTAAAGTGGTGTTCGGTCAGCCATACATTGTCATAGCCGAGCTCTTCAGCCCGAATCGTTTGCTCTAATAACGCATTGTACAGCTCTGGAAACGGTCGCCGCCATGGTTCAGGGTTCCGAAAATCCTGCATAAATCCAAATTTCATGGAATCGCCCTCCTTTCATGAAATTCTTACTCGGTCGTCACTACTCGATCTATCACGCCTTGACCCTGACACTCAAAGCCCCCCCCCAAGCGCTCTTGGCTAGTGTCCGCACGCCCTAGACAAGCACACGGAAAATGCTTCGGAAACATAAACGACTACGACCTGGACCAAATTTAGCTATGTGAGCTATAAATTGAGCCAAATTCGACCATCATAGGACATCAGGCAGCTCCCGATAGCACGGAGGGGGCTGCAGCGGCAGCATGGTATTCAAAAGATTCGAGAGGTCAAAGATAGGGTAGCCGCGCGTAACACCCTCCACGAGTATCGGCCCAACTTGATCATCTCAGACCGGAACTTAGCGGGTGTATGCAGCATCGACCTCCTACGCATTATACGCCAAGATGACAAGCGCAAAGCCATGCCCACGACGATGGTCACTGATACCGCAACGCACACCGAAGCAATCGAGGTATATCAAGCCGAAGTGAACGGCTATCTTCTGAGACCATTCTCCGCCCAAGTCTTAACCCAACAGCTACGAAAGTTTCTCCCCTCACCCGCATCCATCCACACGACCCGGAGAGGTCAGCATTATTTTTGAATTGTCCGTCATAACAATCTAGGCAACCAAGGACGATCGCTGCCGCCCTACCTGAGTCGCCTGTTCAAAAGCATGCGCGAGTTGCAGCACGCCAAAGTCGTCTTGATGTCGACCAACAATCTGCACCCCAACGGGTAAGCCATCCGGGGTGAACCCACACGGCACGGAGATAGCGGGTAATCCAGTCACGCTGATGTAGTAACATGAGCGCATCCAGTCCAAATACGTCTCCATCTGTACGCCGTTAATCTCAGCGACGTAGCGCTGTTTGACATCAAACGGCGGGACTTGAGAGACTGGAAGAATGAGAAACTCGTATTGTTCCATAAACTCGCGCACCCGGTGATAGAGGGCAGTCCGCTTCTTTTCAGCCCGTCCGATCTGGGGACCGGTCAGTTTAAAGCCTTCCTCAATATTCCAGATGACGGTATCCTTCATATGGCCCCGATGTTCGGGCAGCAACTCACCCAAAGCCAGATCAAAATACCACGCCCGCCACACCCGAAAGATCTCATCCGCATCTCGGAAATCCGGCGTTGCCTCTTCCATCACACAGCCCAGACCTTCAAATACCGACCGCTTACTTTGCAGGACATCTATCACACGCGCATCAACCGGGAGGCCACCAAGGGTCGGACTCCACGCGATGTGGGTGGCAGCGAAAGACCGCTCCAGCGGTTGTAAAAACTGCGCGCCCGACTCACTGTTCGCAATCGGCACGCGCGGATCAGGCCCGGCCATTACACTGAGCAGCAAAGCCACGTCTTGAACCGTGCGGGCCATAGGGCCTTCGACCGTAAGCGGGAACCAGCCTACGCGGTGCGGCCACGTCGGTACTCGGCCTGGCGAAGGTCGAAAGCCGACAACATTGCAAAAACTGGCCGGATTGCGCAGAGAGCCCCCCAAATCGCTGCCATCGGCGATGGGCAGCATCCCGGTCGCCAAGGAAACAGCAGCCCCGCCACTGCTGCCGCCGCACGTTGTAGTTAGATCGTACGGATTCAGCGTTTCGCCGAATACTTCATTATATGTTTGCGAGCCAGCGCCAAACTCGGGTGTATTGGTTTTTCCTATGGCAATCGCGCCAGCTCCACGCAGGCGCTCTACAATAATCTCATCTTGGTCAGGAATAAAATCGGCAAAAATGGGTGAGCCGAGCGTTGTCCGGATTCCCTTGGTGAGCACCAAGTCTTTATGGGCAATCGGAAGACCATGCAACGGACCGACCTCCCTTCCCTGCGCCAGCGCCTCATCGGCGTCTAGCGCGTGCTTCCACCCTCGGTCGGCAAGCAGCGTGACAATCGCATTCACCTGGGGATTGATGCGATCAATCTGCGTTAAGTGTGCCTGCATCACCTCGCGACACGAGACCTCTTTATGCCGAATGCGTCGGGCTAATTCGGTTGCGGGCAGAAAACAGAGTTCAGTTAAAGACATAGCCACCCCCACGCTCGGGAGGGTAGCAGAATTTATCCCACCTGCGAACGCAGGCATGAGGAGCGAAGCTCCCTTCACCCTTTCTGTGGAGTGGGACCGGCAGGGGAATTATCCCACTAAGAGTCTGCGGCAACAGACAAATAATGCAAGATATTCCCAAAAATAACTTGACCACGTTATTTAACACCGTTATTTGAGGTTGTCGGATAATGATCCAAGGGAGGATCACCCCATAGCACCGATCATCCCCCAAACGCATGGCTGCAGAAATTGATGGACCGTTTGTCGTGCTTCTGATTGGCGTGCGCACCAATAAATTCTTGAATATCAATAAATGCCTGCCGTTCTTTCAAGCCATGCCGGCCATGCTGGATGAGCTGGCACCCGATCCGGACCAGGGCCTCCTCTGATTCCGCTACCAGCGAGGCTTCCCCAATTTTTTGGTCGTGCAGTATTGCCGCGCGTTCGAGGATCTGCACGCGTATGCGTGAGACCCCAGCGGGAAGCACTACCCTCCGTGGACGGCGTTTAACCGGAAAGTCAGCACGAACGGTCACGTGGGCAGTTTGCATGAAACCTATTGTGTCTCGGACTGACAGTGCCAAGCCGTTTACGGTAATATGCCTGCGTATGGGTTGGGCTTGGCTGGGAAGCTCGTTCTGGCAGCCGGCCAGAGGATTACAGCCAAGGGACGGCTGAAACAGCGCCAGGGCGAGGATGCACCGATTGGTGCGGCTAGGGTTGAGAAGGTGAAAGAGGCATGAAGACAAGGGAAACCCACCCCGGCGCCACGCACCACCGTTCCAAGGACGGGAGTTTTAGGATGTTGAAGAAGTAAAAGAGATACGCATATGCCGCGTGCAGCCAACCCAACGTTGCGAGAAGACATTCTGAACGCTGCGTTACAGATCGTTGAAGAAAAAAGCACCGCCGGACTCACCATGCGTGCAGTTGCCGGTGCGCTGGGTTATAGCGCTACTGCCATCTATCAACATTTTAAGAGTAAAGAAGAACTTTTGCTCGCGCTGAAAATCAAGGCCGGAGATTTACTCAGCCAAGAGATGGAACGTGCGCGTCAAGAACCCACACTAGAGGAACAACTCTTCCAAATGGGCCGGCGTTATATCCGTTTTGGCTTAGAAAATCCAACTTATTATCAACTCATTTTTCAGGACACCCACCTAGACCCCAGTTGCAGCCCCGAACAAACTAAACGCATGCGGCACAGTTGGTCTATCATGCGCGGCACAATGCAGACCTGGGTCGAAGAGCATGGTTTTCAGGGGATTGATATCGATCAGGAAGCCAACGTCCTATGGATAATGGTCCACGGACTCACCTCGATTGCCCTAGCCGGACTTCTGGCCTCTGCCCACCCTGAGGACGTCTTTGCCCTGTTTGACCTCTCTGGTAGCCGCTGGATGGCAGGATTGTTGAGCACCCAACCATATCAAACCCAAGCCTCACCCAAAGCGCGACGGAGTCCAAAACGTACGCCTTCACGCAAGACGGCTCGGCTACAGCCGAGACGGAGGAAAGTCCAATGAGTCGCCCATTTCCAGATGATCCATTCTTAAAAGGTAACTACGCTCCCTGGCCTATGGAAGGTGAGGCCCACGACTTGGTTGTTCAAGGAGAAATTCCCCAGGAGCTTAATGGCACGCTGTATCGGAATGGATCGAATCCCCAGTTTTCCCCACGCGGACGCTACCACTGGTTTGACGGCGATGGGATGATTCACGCATTCACGCTCGGTGATGGCAAAGCGCATTATCGGAATCGCTGGGTGCGGACAGAACGCTTCAAGCTCGAACGAGAAGCTGGCGAAGCACTATTTGCCGGACTGAGCGATCTGAGCAATATCGATAAGCGCGTGGAAGGTGTTTTTCCGAACGCCGCCAATACCAATATTATTTACCACGCCGGCAAACTCTTAGCCCTGTGGGAAGGCGGCCCTCCGTACGAGCTGGATCCCTCCACGCTCGACACCATCGGACTATACGATTTTAACAACAAGCTGCAGGGTGCCATGACCGCCCACCCAAAGATCGATCCCGAAACCGGCGAGCTTCTCTTTTTCGGCTATGGCCCGTTCCCCCCTTACCTGCGCTACGATGTGGCATCAGCGGACGGCGATATCATCCGCAGCTCAGCCATTGAAATTCCCGTCCCAACCATGATGCACGATTTTCTTACCACCCGAGAGCACGTGGTCTTCATGGTCTTTCCAGTCACCTTGCGTCCAGAGAATCTGACCTCCGGTTTCCCCATACGCTGGGAGCCTGAACTCGGCACCCGCATCGGCGTCATGCGACGGGATGGAGGCAGTGACGATGTCGTCTGGTTCGTAACCGATCCTTGCTTTGTTTTCCACCCCATGAATGCCTACACCGAAGGCAATCGGATCATCGCCGACGTATGTCAGTTCCGCCATTTGCCACTGTTCTCTGGAGAAAATGATCGTCCTCAGACGAATATGCCCACCTTGACCCGCTGGACGCTGGATCTTGAAAAAAAATCTATCAAGATGGAACAGCGCGATGACCAAGCATGTGAGTTCCCACGACTGGACGAACGCTACACCGGTCTCCAGTATCGCGCCGGATATGCTGCGGGGATAAAAGGTTCCTCATCCCTCAGTGACGGAGCGTTCAATACCGTGATCCACTATGATCACACGACCGGCCAGCCACGCGTGCACGATTTGGGCCAAAGCAGCTGTGCGTCCGAGCCCATCTTTGTACCGCGTTCAGAGTCTTCGGTAGAAGGAGAAGGCTTCCTGCTCGTTGGCGTTTATCGAAAAGAGGAGCATCGCAGCGACTTGGTGATTCTCGATGCAGATAACATCGAGCAAGAGCCGCTGGCGACCGTGCAACTGCCGCACCGTATTCCGTATGGCTTTCACGGCAACTGGGCAGATGGGTTGTCGGTGGAGTGAGCGGTCAATAGGAAGACTGTGGGAGGGTCCGTCCTGTTAGCCCTCTTGGTGATAAGCTTGAACGAAATTCTGCAAGACGTGAGATACAACCCGTCGGTTTGGCTTTTCGGTAATAACGCTCATCGGCCATCAGGAGCAAAGTTTCGGCTGAGCAGAGTGCAACCGCATGATACAGCGTATCGAAGACATGGTATCCGAGTTGGACGGCCAATTCACACGCACGGTTGTATATTTCCAGAGAGTCTGAGACTGGGATCTCCATAGCGTAGAGCACTCCGACCGCCTCGCGCACCGATTCTGGGGCGACATGTGAGACAACGGCAGAAACTTCTGCCAGCCAATGCGGCAGCTGTAGAATCTGGACTTCAGCAGATTGTATCTCTTGCAAAACAGCTAATGCCTTACTGACATCCGGTTCACGTTCTTCAGCTGGGAAGATCCATTTTACTGCGACACTGGCATCCACAACAAACTGCATTATGGACGGCCCTTCTCCCTGGCTGCACGAATTGTTGCTGCGCTCACGGACGGCATCTTTTCCCGTAACTTGAGCAAAGCGTCAATCGTCTGCGCGCGACGTTGCTGACGCTGCCGTTCTTCAACAGCGTCGCGCATGAGTTGTGCAATGATGGCGCTCTTGTTCTTTTTTGCAAAGATTTTATTGAACGCAGCTTTCACCTCATCAGGCACACTGAAATTGACTGTCGCCATGTTCCCTCCATGTTGTTGAAATTATCAACAACCGTTCCAAAATCAGCCCGCTGCAGTCAAGGAGGCAACTCGCGGGGACAGAACGAAGCACCTTGACCCATCCCCCCAACTGCAGCCATGTATAAGGCATGGCTGCGCAAAAACTGTTGAGCAGGCTGATAGGGTGCCTCTCCATGTTGGGGTGTTCCCTTCCCGCCCTCGCCTATCAAGAGATCTCGGTGGCACACGGCGGGGCCATCGCCGGTCGAGTGGTCTTCGAAGGCGAAGTCCCACAGCTCAACTTTCTGCCAGTGCACAAGAATAGAGCGGTGTGTGGAGATCGCGCGCCAGATGAAAGCTTGCTCATCGGTCCGAACGGTGGTCTCAAGAACGCCGTTATCGTGCTCGACGGCATAGCCGCCGGCAAGTCGCGGGCAGACACACGGGCCGTTCTCGACAATAAAGACTGTGCATTCGTCCCACGTGTCCAAACTCTGACCGTCGGCCAAGCCCTTGAATTACGCAATAGCGACACCATCCTGCACGATGCTCACGCGCGCATACTATGGATATAAAACCCTTTTCAACCTGGGCCTTCCGGAGTGGTCTCGCAAGACCTATCGCTTTGAGCAGCCGGGCCGGGTGCTTATTAATTGTGACGTCCTGCACACCTGGATGCGGGCGTATGTCATTGTCACGGAACACCCGTAAACTGCAATCATGGACTCGAGCGGAAGTTTCTCTCTACAAAAAGTTCCTCCAGGCACCTACACCGTACGTATGTGGCACGAGCAAATCGGCGAACAGACTACTCAGGTCACCGTTCAGGCCGACCGCACCGCAACACTTCAACTGAGCTATACAGTCAGGCGGCAACACGATAAGGGAGAATAAGATCCATCGAGGAGTAGAACACGTATGTTGAACGATTCTGTCCACTACAAACTACACGATACCATCGCCGTCATCCGCCTCGACGACGGCAAGGCGAACGCCGTCAGCCATGCTTTAATCAATGACCTTACGGCAGGGCTGGCGAGAGCCGCCCAAGAAGCCAAAGCCGTTATTTTGACCGGGCGGCCGGGGCGTTTTTCAGCTGGGTTTGACCTGTCCGTCTTGAACTCTGGACCGGATGCCGCACGTGCCCTCGTCACAGCTGGTGCCGAGATGCTGCTCCAGATCTTCACCCATCCTCAACCAGTGATCGCAGCCAGCACCGGCCACTCCATTGCTGCCGGGGCCTTTATGCTCCTGGCGTCTGATACTCGCCTTGGAACTGAGGGGGATTTTAAAATTGGCCTGAATGAAGTCGCGATTGGCATGACCCTGCCTGAGTTCGGCATGATGTTCGCCCGGGAACGTCTATCCAAACGCCATTTCACCAACGCCGCGATTCAGGCGCGGCTGTATAATCCAACAGATG
>CAZBUD010000059.1:0-6691 GCA_964495015.1 uncultured Enterobacteriaceae bacterium
GATGGTGACACCGCTCATGGCAATGTCGAATTTCCCAGCGCGCAAGTCTTTTAGGAGCTCCGGCCATCGGAAGCGTACAAATTGCAATTCAACATCAAGATCCTGCGCCATGCGCTGGGCGAGATCGATATCAAATCCTTGGCACGATGCCGGGCCTTTGAGGCACAGGCTGAACGGCTGGTAGTCACCACTCGTGCCAACGCGCAGGACGCCGTTTGTCTGGATCTCTGCAATCTGCCGAGCCTCCGTATGCGGAGAAATTATGAGCATCAACACGATGCTGAACAGCGCAGAGACGATCGGGGAGTGCCAAGCCGGGAAGCTGAGCCCGGGAAAGCCGAACCTGGTACCCACGCAAGGCATCCTATCGGATACCTTGCTCAATAGACTCGCGTGCAAAACGGACATAATTGTTTGCCGAGCGGTGGAGCGATTCGATTTCTTCCGGTTTTAGTGGACGGATGACCTTGCCCGGACTGCCCAGCACCAGCGAACGTGCAGGGATCTTTGTTCGAGGCGTGACAACCGCGCCTGCGCCAATCAGGCATTCTTCGCCGATTTGGGCGCCGTCAAGCACAAGGGCACCCATGCCCACCAGGGTGAAATCGCCTATCGTACACGCATGGACCACGACGTTGTGCGCGACAGATACACCCTCGCCTAAGATAGTCGGGATCCCTCCGCTGAAGACGTGAATGGTGGAGTGATCGTGGATATTCGTCCGAGCACCGATTCTAATATAGCACACGTCACCGCGTACCACCGAATTGAACCAGACACTGGAGTCCTGGCCGATATGGACATCGCCAATCACATGGGCGCTGTTTTGAATATAAGCACTCGGGTCAATCTGAGGGGTCATGCCGTGATGGGACAGAAGCATAATACACTCCGTTCTGCTGCATCGTCATAAGGGCTGAGCGCAACTTTGGCAATTCCCTCTTGTTCCTCTAAACGGAAGGGTTTAAGGTCGAATGCAGAAATTAAGAGCTATGCGTATAACCACCCGGGCTGCCATCTTCGCTTGTATCTTTAGTATTATCGGACTCGTCTTCCTTGGGGTCTCGCTTGCATTTGCTCAAGAACGGGCACTTCGAACAGAGGGGTGGCAAGGGCCGAAGCCGACTATGCCGGAACAAGAGGCGCTCATCCCAGCCCCGCAGCGGCCAGTCGCTCCGTCCGGTAAACAGGTCCTTGAAATTCCGGCCCAGCCCCAGCGGCCAGCCGTAGCGGCCCCTCGTCAGCAGGCGAGCATTCCACCTCGACTGCAGTCCCTTCGGCCTCACCCGAACCAGCTTGTGGCGGTCACTGTGACCGATCAAAATGGTGGCTATATTCCAGGGCTACAGCCCAGTGATTTTGTGCTGTACGAAGGCGATGTACGCCAGGAGATCACCTATTTTAATACGGGGGAGAATGAGCCGGTCAGTCTGGGGTTAGTTGTCGATTCAAGTGGCAGTATGCGCAACAAGATTGAGCATGCTCGTTATGCACTGCGCCGCTTTATTAATTCTATTAAGCCGCAAGATGAGGTCTTTCTCGAAGAATTCAACCAACAACCCCGTTTATTACAGGACTTCACCGACAGGCGGATGTTACTTTCTCAAGGCATCGGGATGCTTCGCCCATCGGGTGGAACGTCGTTACGTGATGCGATTCTTGACGGGCTGCGTCGGGTCAAACGTGGCAAACACCGCAAGAAAGCCTTAATTGTTATCACCGACGGCATGGATACGGCGAGCTTGGCTTCGTTGAAGCAAACTATAAACGTGTCGCGTCGTTCCGGCGTGCTGATATATACAATTGGTATTGGCAACCCGCAGAGAGGTTACACCCAGGGTGGGGGCGCATTCGGTATCGGACCCTTTGGTATTGTCGTTGGTGGGACTGATGAGCGGGTTGATTCAAAAACACTCCGTCGAATCAGCCAGGAAACGGGTGGGCGTTATTTTCCGCTGAATACTATGGATGTGGTGGGCAGTAGCGCTGTGCTTGATGATGCGACACAGACGGTTTTACGTGAGTTACGCTTCCAGTACAGCATCGGCTATGCCTCTTCGAACGGTGGGAATCGGTATCGGAGTGTGCGGGTTGAAACCAATCGGGCTGATGTCGTCGTCCGAACGCAAAAAGGCTATGCCGCCGATTAGGCTGGCTACGCGTGACATTCTTAGCGAGCCCTATTTCTTTTTTAAGAGATTTTCGCGGACTTTTTCGCGATCAAGCGGAGTCGTGGAAAGGGTGTCAAACACACTGGCGATCGCTTGGATGCAGCGTACAAAATCCGGCCAGACTGCGTGGGGGCTACTGAACGTCAGTTGTGTGGAATGGGCGCCTTCATGGGTGTGCGTAGGCCCGCCTTGTTTCGTGCTCTTCACATCAAACGGTCGTGCCGTGGTGGTGATATTAAGATGGAAGATATCTGAATCTTCTTCTCCAACCGGACGGCGGAGTTCCATGGATAAGCCTCCATCACCTCCGTCTACTTCGACAATATACCACTCGCCTGGGTATGCACTGGAGACCTTAATCTGTGGTACTTTTTCAGTAGGGTCAGTTGCCATATATCATGCCTAGAAGTAGAAGGGCCCTTTTCAGGGCCCTTCGCAGATGAATCTGCTCACCTTAGGATCAACCACTGTGTGAGAACATATAGGTCCTGTGCCCCTTGCAGCAGCGTGCGTGCGTGTCCGGACCGCTGACGGTTGGATTTGTAACTGAGCGGGGACAAATGCCTTTCGCTTTACTTCTCCAACAGCCCGCTTCTAATAGGATGGGAACCCCTTTCCTGACCATGAACCCCAGGCAAAGCTCTTTCTCAAAAAAAGCTTTTTACCAAAATGTTAAAAATTCGTCAATAGTCAAATAGTATTTTAGCAAAGGTTTTTCGAGAAAAAGTCCTTTTGGATCAAGGACTTCTTCCACTTAAAATTCTGTCGTTAAAATAACGCGGTCAAAAATAACAGAATGTTTTATATTTATACAAACACTGTCTCAAAAAGTTACAAAAATATCGCTTTTTGTGAGTCCGCAGGTATTGACCCTAGGGGGGGAGTTCGCTACCCTCCTAGACGCGTAGAGACGTCCGGAGTGTGGGAGCCCCGTCGTCTTGAGCCCCAGGCCCGGATGTTTACATTCGGGCCTTTTTTTATCTTTTCTCCATTTTTTCTCTAGTTCGTATCTTTTTTATTGTTTCCATACTATTGGAGGATCAATATGCAAACGTTTTTTGTGTCCCCCGGTGACTCGCGTGCAGACGCTACCTCGCTGACAACTGCCCTGCGGCGGGCACAGCCTGACGATGTTATGCTTGTTGGACCAGGACGCTATGCTCCGTCTCTCACAGGGGAAAGCGTGCCGATCCGAGTTCCTCCAGGCGTCCACCTTGAGGGAGCGGGAAAAGAGGGGTGCGTCATCGATGGAGAGGGGCAGTGTACACCTTCCTTTAATCCGATTCGTCCCGATCAGTCTGTTGTCGTGATAGAAAACGGTGCGAGCCTCAGCGGAGTGACGGTGACCAACGGCGGTGGGCACGGCATCGGTGTTCCGCCTGCTGCCAGCGTAATAATTACAGATTGTGATCTCAGCGGACATGGCGACCATGGTATTTTCTTATGTGGAGTCACCGAAGCGCTCGTGACGAACTGTGTGTTTGCAGACAACGGCCTGCGGCGGTTCGAACCCACATTGCCCAGAGGAATAGGCGCGCGTCAGGGGCACCATATTTTTGCTGAAGCCCACGGCGGGCAGCGCAACCGCCTGTGTATTACTGACAACGTCATGCAACGCTGCTTTGCAGATGGTCTGGCCTTCATCTGTTTTTTTCCGCAGGACGACGGCGTGTCTTTTGAGGCGGTTGTCCTCCGGAATACGATTAAAGCCTGTGAACGCGGTGGACTGCTGTTCTCGTGTTCTTTTGGTCCAGCGTCCAATCATTTGTCCCTTTTGGTCTCTGACAATCAATTGCAAGATAACAAACAGTTTGGAATTAATATCCTCACCGCGATTCCTCTGGCTGAGAAAATTCCCCAACACAGTCAGCTCACTGGTGTCATATCGAGAAATACAATCTCTCACAGTCCAATTGGCGTGGCGGTCCAGAGCGCCGTGGGCGAGACTCATCGCAACAAGTGCCAGGTCGTAATTGATCGCAATGAGATCTCTGATTGGAATACGAACGCGATTCGTCTGGTCAGTGCGTCTGGGCTTGAGGACGTTGAGACCAAGGAGAATACACTCTCGGCAGTCGTATCTAGGAATACGCTGAACGGCGACTCTCCTGCTGTTGTTGTCCAGGGGGCGGGGGGAACATCGAAGAGCAGACCGAGTCAGAATAGCGTGAACGTACGATTCCTCGCCAATGATATCGAAGGCGCGGGAGACCAGCCGATCCAGCCCATCCTAGTAAGCAATGGTCCTGCGGATAACCGTGCAGAGGTCGCCGACAAGAGTGATCCGTATACACGAACAGATGACGATCTTCTACGCTGAGTTCCAAACTTCACCGCGCATTATTTCGCTCAGAGATTTTCTCCTTGAGATCAAGTGGCTATAGCTGGAATAGATTCCTTCGATTGGCATCTCCGGATAGTCTTTGTTCGCGGGAACTTTTTTCTGCGTGAGACGTTCCTCCAAACAGAACAGAGAAAGCAACGGGAAAGGAATTATGTTCATGCACAACAAAGCCGCGAAACGTCATAAGATCAAGACAGTTTTGTGGAACTTGGTGGCGTTTGGTGCCCTGAGTGCGCTGTGTGTATCCCCGGCCTTTGTCCGGGATCGGGACAATAATCCACCGGGGCCGCGTGGCGGACCGGGGACGAATTGGGAAAATCCCCCAGGCCCAGGTGCCGGAGCATTCTGGCACCTGGGCTCTTTTTAAATTCCCACTCCCCCCCTTACCACGGCACCCAGAAGCGGGCCGTTTAGACGATCAGCCCGCTATTCCTCTTACGGCTGGCCTAACGATTCAGGCAACCGTCCGGTATCTGCGAGGACGCGTAGAATCACAGACTCGTTATATTGATAGGGAATGGCGGGTGGATCAGGCACAGTGACTGGTGCGACGGGAAAGGGCACGCGCTGGATAGCCGTATTATATACCTCTGCCAGGAGGGCGGGCAGATGCACAACATCCTCAAGATTATAGCGCAGCAACGTTTCCAGTGCGCCGTCGTCGCCACGTTCGTGGTACTGCCACAGCACGACAGCACACCAGCCATCTAGGTGGGCGACCAGCCCCTCCCGCTCAAGACCCAAGAGCCGCTCAATCTTTTTCAGCCCGCCCTTATAACCTAGTGCAGCCAGAGGGTATCGGAGATCAATGTGAGCGTGGTCGAGTGGAATACACAGCTTGTTGCGAAGAAACGGCAGGTCAAACTGCTTGCCATTATACGTCACAAGCAGAGTAAACTCTTCGATGTCTGTGACAAACCGCTCTAGACCCTGGCCTTGAACATAGACTTGAGGCCGCTCACCATCGTAGAAGCCAATAACGGTAATGCTGGACTCGTCACAACCCAGCCCTGTGGTTTCGATATCAAGGTAGGCGACCCGTTCAGAAAACTCCGAATAGAGTCTCCAGTGGAGCTGGGGTGGCAGCTTGGTGGTGAAATACTGTGCGTCGCGTCGTTCAAGGGCTGCCAACGAACGCTCCAGCTCGAAGCTCGATTCGTCTTGCAACCACAGGGGGAGAGCGCTGGAGCGGGGGTCATCGAGGAATTGCTCCCAACTCGTGACCCCGGCTTTCCACAATCGTTTCTCTGTTTTTTCGCCAATGCCTTGAATGTGACGGAAGGTGTGTTTCAGCATATCGTGGGCTATGAGAGGACGCTCCGATCCCAGAGATCAAAACAATTTAAGGGTGTGCTGGTGCAGGTCTCCATCCAAGAGAGACCCGCACTCCTTCGATAAGCTCGTCTTAAGCTCGCCTTGCCTTTTTTACGGCTCATAGCTGCGCAGCACTCGTCCGGGCCGTGCTCCAGTCGGTTCCCCGTCGCGCAGTAGAATTTCACCATTCACGACCGTATAGCGATATCCCTCAGACCGAGCGACCAAGCGTGAGGCATCGCCGGGAAAGTCGTTAACGAATTCCTTGGGTTTGGCCTCGACCTTGTCAGGATCAAAGATAGTCAGATCCGCTGCCATACCCTGTTTGAGTAGACCTCGATTCGGAATGCCGAGCAATTGAGCGGGTGTAAAAGTCAGCCGGCTTACTGCTTGTTCTAAGCTGAGTACTTTTTTCTCCCGCACCCAGTGGCTGAGGAGAAAGCTCGGATAGGTGACCTGACACAGAAACGAAATATGAGCGCCACCATCGGAACCGCCCGTCAACACATAGGGATTGGTCGCAAGGTTACGCACAGCTTCATCGTCGCCATTCAGAAAGCCTTTGATGAGAAACTGGGTATCCAGGTTTTCTGAAACAGCCAGATCAAGCATGGCTTCGAGTGGCGTTTTGCCTTGTTCTCGCCCAATGGTCACGAGATCTTTGCCCACGAGACTGGTGTGCTCGTCTTGGCGAACACTATCCACAAATATATCCTGCATACGCTTGGAAAAGATCTTTGGAGCGGGGTCGTCTAAGTCGCGCTGCATGGCAGCTCTGATCTCTGGATCAGAAAGATTGGCTATCTTCTCAGGACGACGGCCTTGAATCGCTTCTTTCCAGGCAGGGAAGTCTTCAAATACC
>CAZBUD010000059.1:6701-28109 GCA_964495015.1 uncultured Enterobacteriaceae bacterium
ATACCGCCCCGCGCAGAGAGAATGTGAGATCGAAACGTTCACATAGGGAGAGCGGATGAACGCGTGCGCCTTCGCGAAAGGCGTCTTCAGTCCAGTTCAATACATCACGCCAATTGTCTGGTGCAGCCCAGGTTTGTGACAGCAAATTCCACAACACCGGCCGTCCGCTCTCGCGTGACAGCCGCGCCAAATAATCCATGTCTTTTGGGCTTATTGTCGGAATCCCAGGCGGGATGACACAGACCGTGCCACGGTGGAAGTCCTTGAGGGTGCTGGCCAAGGCAACGGTTTCGTCTTCTTCGGCAAAGCGGCTGGGAACCGGCACTCCATCGCCATCAAAATGGACAGGGCCATACGAAGAGGAGAAGCCGAAAGCGCCCGCTTTTACACAATCTCTCACTACGGCTTGCATGGCCGTAATCTCGTCTTGCGTGGCCGGCCGCTTGCGCGCATCGTCTCCCATCACGTTGTAGCGTATGGTCGAATGCGGGGCCAACGCCATGACATTCACGCCAAGCTCGCGGTCGAGAGCATCAAGATATTCGCTATACGACTCCCACGTCCACTCCATCCCAGCCCTGAGGCTTGCGAGAGGCATGCCTTCGACTTTGACCAGCATGCGCGTGATGTATTCTCGGTCTTCCGGTTTGCACGGGGCTAAACCAAAACCGCAGTTGGTCATGAAGACACTGGTGAATCCATGCCAGCAGCTCGGTGTTGCCAGAGGGTCCCAGAAGAGCTGGGCGTCGTAATGGGTATGAACGTCAATAAAGCCGGGAGAGACGACGAGTCCGTGGGCGTCGATGACTTCCGTAGCGGGGCCGTCAACCTTGCCCATGGCAGCAATGGTCCCATCCGCAACAGCCAGGTCTCCGAAATAGCCAGGCTGGCCGGAGCCATCGACCAGAAATCCGTTTTTAATCAGTAGGTCGTAATGCATAGCATCTCCCTCCGTTCCGTTTGCAGCCGATACGCGAGTGCAATACGGACTGTATCGACTTTCTTGATTTTCGACAAGGATTCGCAGGCATCGTCCGGAGGAGTGGGGAGCAAGGGAGAAGGCCAGAAGCAGTATACATTTTTCCTTTACCCGGAAAACTGCTATACAGGATGTGTTGCTGAAGGGGCCAGGATCGAGTCTTGGCCTTGGAAGGGGACGCCGATGTGGGGAGTGGTGGTGTGGATATGTGGAGTGGGGATGTGTCTCCTGTTACCGGCCTGCTCATCGAGTAAACCGCCAACGGCGACCAAAAACTTTGTGGCGTGGAGCCGAAAAGCTCCGCAGCAGAAGAAGCATATCTGTGTTCTGCCCTTTGAAAATACGAGCCATATTGTTGGTTTGGCAGAAAAGGTGCGGCGAGGGGTAGCCGGACATATAAGCGTCAAGCGCTTTGCCGATGCCGAGCTACATGAAATCGACGCGGCGCTCGCAGGACTCCAAGGATCAGGAGACTGGCGCCCGCTTTCTCCGCAGGCTCTTGGCCAGGAGCTCCACTGTGATGCCCTGGTGTATGGTCGTGTCTCTAGACTCGACCGCCTCTACGTTGGCGTGTACTCCCAGCTCGCGCTGGAAGGTACGATCCAAGTCGTGGATTCTGCATCTGGGCGAACCTTGGTGCATGATACGTACACGACGCGTTTTCACGATGCAGGCATCCCAGTATCTCCTCTCGGTTTCGCTATAAGCGCAGTCCAAAATTTACGTACTTTTACCGACTTCCAGTTTATACGGGCCATAGATGACTTGAGTCGCTCTCTTGTATCTCGGATACCGGACCTACCGGAAAATATCTCGACCATTGCTACGGCCCCCAAAGAACAGTATCCCGATCTGACTAAGACAGTGCGTATCGCTACGAAAGCGCGGTTAATATCGCGGTCAAGATCGAAGTCAAAACAGCCCGTCGCATCATCGCCAACATCTCCCTCCCAAGATTCTTACCGCGTTCAAGTCGCCGCCTTTAGCTCGCATAACGAAGCCCAAAATGCCGCAAAACTCCTACGCGACGAAGGATATACATCCGCTATTGCCGAGGTGGCGGGCACCCAACAGGCGTGGCATCGAGTTATCATCGGCCCGTTCCTCTCTGCCGAACGAGCACGTGAGATTGGCGCACAGATCAAAGAGCAACTTCCCTTTGAGCCGATTGTGACTCAGGGGCCTATCCCTGCACCGTAGAAAGTTGCGGCTCCTGCTTGTAATCTCGTCACAGGTGTTTTACCCCTGGGAGCACCTTTATTCTGCTATCGAAGGAGAGGATACATGGCCGAAAAGCTCGACGGACAGGTGGCAATCGTGACAGCCGGTGGCTCCGGTATTGGTGCCGCGACAGCGGTACGTTTCGCTCAAGAAGGCGCTGCTGTGATCGTCGCAGATCTGAGCGGAAAGCGGGCCGAGGCGGTCACCGCCCACATCAATGCCGCAGGTGGAAAAGCAAGCTGCATTAAAATGGATGTATCTGATCCCGAGGGGATTCAGGCCATGATTCAGCTCGCGCTCGATAGGCATGGCCGGCTCGACATTATGTTCAATAATGCCGGGCTAGGCGAACTGGCTTTGCTTGAGGAGACCTCATTGGAAAGCTGGAATCGGACAATTGACGTGACACTGACTGGTACGTGCCTCGGTATGAAGTATTGTCTGCCGATCATGCGCGAGCAAGGCAAGGGTTCAATTGTGAACACGGCTTCCGTTTCCGGCATAGGCGGAGATTACGGCATGTCGGCCTATAACGCGGCCAAGGCCGGAGTCATCAACCTGACCCGCTCAGCCGCGCTTGAGAACGCGAAATATAATATTCGCATCAACTGCGTTTGTCCCGGAGCGATAAACACCCGCGCGGCCCAGCTCTTAAGTGGTGAGAACGCTGATGCGTTTCGGCAAGTCCAAGCCAACGCACATCCGCTCGGGCGTATGGGCGAACCCGAAGAGATTGCCAGCACCGTCCTCTTTTTGGCTTCTGACGAGGCGTCTTTTATTACTGGTGAAGAGATTGCCGTTGACGGTGGGGTCACCGCTCATACCGGCCTGCCAAATATGCTCCGGATCTGAGAATGTGAGGATTTGGTGTGGATTGGGCATCCCTGAGAGCAGCAAAAGAGACAGAAATTCAACAGCTAGAAGTGACCTGGCTGAGCGAGGTCACGCCGAGTATTCGTGATTTTGCCCATTTTGTCACAACCCATAAACAAGAACTCGCACTCATTGCTGCACTCAGACGAACCGATCCCGATACGGGTAAATCCTGGCCGGATCGCGACCTAGTCGCCCTCGCTCAAGCATGTGACGATGCCGAGGTAGGCGCAATCGGCGTGTATACCGAACCCAGCGTATTCGGAACATCCCTCGACGATTTGCGAGCCATCTCTGATGTCGTCAGCGCGCCTATTCTCCAGCTCGATTTTGTTTTTCATGAAAGCCAGATTCACCACGCTCGGCTATGTGGCGCAGATGCTGTGTTGTTGTGGGCTGGTGCTGTGGATGAAAAGACCCTGGAGAGCTTGGTGATCACTGCTAGTTCTGTTCATGTTGTGCCCGTTGTCATGGCACAGACGGCTGAAGAGCTGAGTCGAGCTCTCGCGGCTGAGGTCTTCATTGTTGGCATTGCCTCTCCAACCGGAAAGTTGACTCGGAGCACGTCTCGGCTCTTGCTGCTCAAGTCCCGCCACGTAAGACCATCATCTCTTTAGACGAAATTTCTACAGCGGAGGAAGCGGGTACTCTCCGCGGGAAGGTGGATGCCGCTCTCGTCGGCATTTGCGTTCTTGATACGTCTGACGTGGAGGGAACGTTGGCCCATATTGTCCAGACTGGGCCCCGGTAGCTTCTGAGAGATCGCATTTACCCGCGCCACGCTAGATGCCTGTCACCTTGAACCCCAACGCCCGTGCGGCCCTAGCCTGTAGCCGGACGTGAGAGGCAAACGTCAAGGGCTGATCGTGACGCTCTTGAAACAGCAGTGCGCTGGCCAGGTGAATAGCGTCGAGGGTTATGATTACCGTGGCCATGGGCAGGGCTGCACGCCGAAGGACAAACCGCGTCATCCTGACGGAACCAATCCTCTGTTCAATCTCAGCGAGCGCTTCCTATACCTGTACCACGCACTCATCATCCAAGGCGGATTCGAGTCTAAGCCGGTCAATCACGCGGCGCGCCTCTACACCCAGCAGCTCGCCGGGGTAGGCACGCTCCTACATCCTTCATTCCTGCAGCGGTTTCGGTTGCGCAAAGAGGACTCGGAGCATCACGCTGGTATCCAGATAGACAATCAACGGTGATTGCGATCCGCTTGAAGCAACTTGACCACGTCAACCTGCTTGCGGAGCCGGACCGCTCTAGGTCGCAGCAGCCTCCGATCCAGGATTGACGGCTCGTCAATCCGAAGTTCGCCGGTATCTTGAGCGTGAGAAATCAGTCGGGCGACGGGCGTTTTGCGGTGGCAAATGGCTACCGTCTCTCTCTTTCGAACGTCCGCCAGATATGTGCTGAGTCTCACTTTTAGTACCGATAGCATCGCCTGCGTCGTAATCTGGTTGCGACTATATATAGTCTTTTGGTCAAGAGGAGGAAAAATGGAGGACGTCGTTGAGCGTTTTCACTCATCCTCGGTTCCTTGCGTAGTTAGATGCGACCAGGCAAGCAATCGGACTACAGTTTGTGAAAAGGGTCAAAAAAAACTTCGGACGGGAAAACGCCAGCGCATGCCACTCGCAGTTCCGTGGGAAAAGTGGACACTTCACGGACAGGGTAGAAAAAGCGTCGGTATCACTTAGTGTTAGAGTGGCCTGGTAGCCTGGGGATCAAGAGGGCTCATTGAATGCCCTGTCGCGCTCACCTTGCCTTGCGGAGCGACGGTAACCGCGTCGGAATGGCTCAAGACCAAGCGATAGACTTGGTGGTCGGTGCTCCGAAGACGGGTGATTTCAGAAAGAGCACTAACGCTGTTGCAGAACGAGTGATCGGGCGGAGAGCGCTACCCGGGATTCTCCCAGGTTGCCTCTTGCCGGAGTATCCCCATTGATTCCCCACGGTCGTTGTCTCCTGGATTCCATTCCATCGAAGCTACCTCGCTGTGACGGGTCCTCTAAGTCTGCAAGCTCCCTCCGGCTTTCTAGGGCACGCTGAGCGATATTCAGACGTTCTTTAAGCCGCTCCATCGGACGCCCTCTTGAATGACACGTCGGCGAAAAGTTGGATCAGCTCTCCGCAGATCAATAACCGCGATACGATAAGGAATAGTATTTTCCTCAAAACGTTCCCTGAGTTGGGTGAGGAAGCCTCGCGGAAGAGGGTGTGACGAACCTATGGCAATATCAATGCCCGAATATGATACAGCCTCTCCTCGGGACCGGGAGCCAACCGGGTATACCGTGAGATGGAGCGTTCCTGTCTCTTCTGGCACAATAGACCGCAGTTGCGTAATCGACTTGACTGCAATTGGCGTACGTTAAATATCTCGAGAATGCGTCTCTTGCATGGCTTCCTCACGCAAAACATCGTCATTTCTTACTTGAGTTGCAACAAGTCCCATAGGTTGCCACAGAGGTCCTTGAATACCGCGACCGTGCCGTAGCTCTCTTCAACAGGATCGCGCACAAAGACTACGCCTTTACTCTTATAGGCATGGAAATCCCGCCAAAAGTCATCCGTGTGAAGAAACAAGAACACACGCCCGCCGGTCCGATTGCCGATCCGCGACGACTGCTCAGCCCCTACGGCGCGCGCGAGTAGCACCTTCGTCTCGGTCGAACCAGGTGGGGCAACCAGCACCCGGCGTTTGTCTTGTGCTTCGATGAAGGTATCTTCGATAAGGCGAAAGTCGAGAGTGGCAACGTAGAACTTGATCGCTTCGTCGTAGTCCTCAACGACCACCGCCACATAACCAATTGCTTGTTTCATTGTTTCAAATTTCTAAATGCTACGTGTTGTCCCCAACATAGACAGGATCCGCTATAATGGGCAGCATGAACTTCTGGATAGATTTGCTGGGCTGGATAGGGGCTTTTGCCCTGGTTGCAGCGTATGGGCTCATTTCCAATAACAAACTCCAAGGAGATTCGCAGTTCTTTCAGTGGCTCAATTTATTGGGCGGCGCTCTACTGCTGATCAATACGGCCTACAATGGAGCTTTCCCAGCGGCGTTCGTGAACGTGGTCTGGATCGTGATTGCGGTACTGGCATTGGTCACAATCTGGAAAGGCCGAGCGAAAGAACGAGCCAGACTACATGCTGATTAATGGCAGCCATCACCGATCGGCGGGCGGGCCGTTGCCACAGTGAGAAAGGATTCGCTGCCGGGCAGAAAGCTTATCCCGTAGTCTCCAGGAGATTTTCGATAATCACGTATCCAACAAGGAGAGCGGTGATTAATCCACTAAGTGCGCGGATCACCTTGTTCCATGACCAGAGGTGGACGGTTAGGTTGAGGGTGAAGGCGCCAGCGTCCTGAGTCAGGCGCAAGCGGAGGGTTGGATACACGTTCAGGGCTATGGCTAGGAACATGCCCCCAGCAGAATGACAGGCGGGACAGGATAGATCGATACGCAAGGCAACAGGCCGAGTTCATATCTGAAAATACTTCCCGTGATAAAGTAGAACGCGGGGAAAGCGCTAAGCAGTCCAAGTCGGGTTAGGACACGGTGCGTACTGCTGCGGGGCTAACAGTTATGTCCGGCTTCCCTGCTGTCCCTACTTCTTGGGCTTGGCTCGCTTCAGTCCTTGACGGAGGGCCGGGTCTATTCCAACATAAACCCTTGGTAGTCCTTTGCCGCGATATCGTCGCATTTTTGTCGGTAGGCTGGGGAGCCGCCGGCGTACATTAAGAAGGTGCGTTTCTTGCCGGGAATATTCGCGCCCACAAACCAGGAGGGCGTATCGAGCAACATAGTGCCCTCGGCCACTTCCTTGACGTGAGCCGTCCAGGCCTCTTCTGCCTCTAGTGTCGCGGCGATCCGGGCATAGTTGTGCTCACCCATATGACGCAGACAATCAGTCACCCATTCAACATTCTGCTCGATACAGCGCGGAATGTTGCAGAAGGTGGCGCCGTTATGAGGGCCGACAACGGTGAACAGGTTCGGGAAGCCAGCGCTCTGCAGGCCGAGATAGGTGCGCGGCCCGTCGGCCCACTTGTCCTTTAGCGTTTGCCCGCCAGTCCCCTGAATATCGATCTTGTTGAAAGCACCAGTGACTGCATCGAAACCTGTGGCATAGATTATAACGTCGCATGCGTACTCGTTATCGCCGATCTTGATGCCTTTCGGGGTGATGCATTCGATCGGCGCCTGCTTGAGGTCAACCAGTAAGACATTGTCTCGATTGTAGGCCTCGTAGTACCCACTCTCCAAGGGGACGCGCCTCGTACCCCAGGGATGGTCCTTGGGAACCAATATTTCGGCTAGCACTGGATCGTTGACGCGCTCGCGGATCTTCTTGCGGACGAATTCCGTCATTGTGGCGTTGGCCTCTGGGTTCGACATCGTGTCGCCGAAGTTGCCAAACCACTTCGCGAAACCAGGTTGCGCCCACAACTCTTCGTACCGTGCCAACCGCTCTCCCTCAGACATTTCGAGCGCCGAGCGCGGGTCGAAGTCGTGCAGGAAGCTCGCGAAGGTCTCTCGGCATCTTTTGAAAATCTCAGGATAGCTTGCTTTGATTTTCTGTTGGGTCCCAGCATCTATCGGCCCATTCCGCAGCGGTGCGCAGTAATTCGGCGTACGTTGAAAGACGGTCAGATGACCGACTTCCTTGGCAATTTCCGTGATGAGCTGGACAGCCGTTGCACCTGTACCAATGACACCCACTCGCTTGCCGGTGAAGTCCAAGTCTTCCTTGGGCCAATGAGAAGTATGGAAACTCATGCCCTGGAAGCGCTCGCGCCCCGCAAAATCGGGGATATACGGAGCAGACAGGATCCCGATCGCAGTAATCAAAAATCGCGCCTGCGCGTGACGGCCATCGTCGGTCTGGATTTGCCAGCAATTGTTGGTCTCAGCATAGATTGCCGAGGTAACACGGGTACCGAACTGGATATCGCGGCGTAGGTCGAATTTATCCGCGACATGATTCAGATAGCGCTCAGTCTCCGGCTGACCAGCGAAGTGTTCACTCCAGTCCCATTCCTGCAAGAGCTCCTCCGAGAACGAATACCCATAGGTATAGCTCTCGGAATCGAAACGCGCGCCTGGGTAACGGTTCCAATACCAGGTGCCGCCTACGCCTGTGCCGGCCTCGTAGATCCGTACTGAGAGCCCCAGCTCACGAAGGCGGTATAGCTGATACAGTCCGGCAACCCCGGCCCCGATGATGATCGCGTCAAATCGATCCACCGGCTGTGTCCTGGCTCCGTGTGTCATCTGTTGTACATTTGCCATAGATCCTCTTTTGTGGTTCTGCGTGTTTCTGAAAGTCTTGCTAAATTTCTGTGGTTTCGAAGACCCAATATTATGGGCTGTTAAAGAATAATCAGTCAGCCTTTTGACAAAACCTCTGGATTCACTAGTGTTGGCGGACGCTGGCCGCTGAAAAAGGCGGTGATGTTGTTTGCCGCCAGGGTGGCCATGCGCGTCCGGGTGGCAATACTGGCGCTACCAACGTGGGGAACAACGAGACAGTTGTCCAGGCTGAGCAAAGGATTATCGGCGGGAAGCGGCTCTGGGTCAGTCACGTCGAGCGCAGCACCGGCAATCTCATTGTCTCGCAAGGCTTCATACAGGGCTAGAGAATCGACTATTGGTCCACGTGCGGCGTTAATGAGAAAGGCCGTTGGCTTCATCTTTCTGAGCTGGGGTGCTGAAATAAGCTGGCGTGTTTCTGGACTGAGCGAAACAAGAACGACCACAAAGTCCGACTCGCCCAGGAGCGTATCCATATCCATACGCTCGCATCCGAACCGCTCTTCGGCGTCTTTGTTCTGACTGCGATTATGATACAGCACGCGCATGTCAAAACCTTGAGCACGCTTGGCGACTTCGATTCCAATCCGACCAAGACCAATAATGCCCAGCGTAGCGTGATGCACGTCGGTCCCAAGAAAGACAAACGGACTCCAGGCTGGCCACCGTCCGGATCGAACGCTGCGTTCGGCTTCACCGACCCTACGTGCAATACCAAGAATAAGTGCAAAAGTAAGATCAGCCGTAGTTTCCGTTAAAACGCCTGGAGTGTTGGTCAGTAGTATGCTTCGGCGTGTCAGCGCTGGGACATCCACATTATCATAGCCCATGGCCATATTGGCTACGATCTTGAGCTGTGGCGCGTGATCGAGCAGGTCGTCATCAATGCGTTCCGTGATCATGCCGAGCAGGGCCTCGGTATCAGCGATCGCCTGAAGCAATGTATCGCGCGGGATGGCTTGATCCGATTCCCAGACATTCACATCTCCGTAGGTCCGCATGGGGGTGAGCGTTTCTTCAGGGAGCTGACGAGTGACATAGATTTTTGGTTGTTGCTGAGTCATGAGTAATACTCTCTGCGCGTTGACTTAATAGTCGAACTCACTGATGAATAATTATCCTGAAGGTGCAAGAGAGGGTGGCATAAGCGCGATTGAAATACTAGATTAGAGGCGACACGCAAAGTAACGAGGAGTCAAATAATGGAGCAGCCCTCAGAAAAAAGCATTAAACGTATGCGCATCTATGTAGAGAAATATATGCAGAAAACCGGCACCTCAGGCCACCCGGATAACGAAGTGACCGAAGCCGTCATCATGGGCCTGGCCAATAATATTGACGAAGTGGGCCGCCCGCTGTGTCCGTGTAATTTCTATCCTGACAAAAAAGCCGAAGTCGAGCGTAGCCGCGAATGGATGTGCGCCTGCGATGAGATGAAAAAGTGGAAGTATTGCCACTGTCTGCTCTTTGTGAATCCAGAAGGCATGCCTATCACCGAATACTTGCCCGAAGACCATGAAGGCCGGCAAAGTTATGGCCTAGTCAAAGACCCCACGCCGGGGAAAGGGCGGGAGTTGAAAGACAAGGCATCGAAGGGGCCTTAAGCGTTTAGCTACCAACTGGTAGGGCAGCCGCATGGGGCTGCCCTTTTTTGTTGCTCTCGCCAACCTTGCGCCTCAGCGACTGCCTGCTATAGCATGTGGCCGAATCTCACAAAAGGAGGACAACGCATATGCAAGTTGGATATTTTGCGATTGGTATTGGTATCGGCGCGGACCCTGGGGTGGTCAGCATTACTGCTCAGACGGCCGAGCAAGCAGGCTTTCATTCATTATGGGCACCTGAACACGTGGTCTTACTCGACCAGTATTCGTCCAAATACCCGTATTCGCCAGATGGACGAATGCCCATGCCGACAACGCAGATTGATATTCTCGACCCCTTCACGGCCTTAACTTATGCGGCAGCACAAACCAAAACGATTCGCCTTGGAACGGGCATCTGCCTCGTGCCGGAGCGTAACCCCGTTGTCACGGCCAAAGAGGTTGCTAGTCTGGATAAGCTGTCGGGCGGACGTTTTGACTTTGGCGTTGGGATTGGATGGCTCGCCGAAGAGTTCGACGCCGTTGGCGTGCCGTGGGAGCGCCGCGCGCAACGTACGCGTGAATATCTCCAGGTCATGAAAATGTTATGGACTGAGGAAGAGTCTGAATTCAGTGGCGAGTTCTGTAGCTTCCCCAAAGTCCGCTCTTATCCCAAGCCGGTCCAGAGCCCGCATCCGCCGATTATCTTTGGTGGGGAGAGCAAGCCGGCCTTGCGACGTGTCGGTGAAGTTGGTGACGGCTGGTTTGGTGTGAACGTCACGCCTGAATCAACCAAGGAACATATCGCCAAGATGCAAGGCTATGCTGAAGCGGCGGGACGTGATCCCGGACAGTTCCACTATTCTGTGTCTACCGGCATTGGGCAGCCGATTGAAATGGATGATGTCAAACGTTTCCGTGACCTGGGTGTCCAACAGGTTATCGTCGGGGGTTTTTCCGAAAGTGCCGAGGCAGCTAGAACCGATATCGAAACTCTGGCTGAACAGATTGTCGTGCCGGCAGCAGGCCTCTAGTTAAGCCGACGATTGAATCACTAAGTGGGCGTACATTGGTGCGGCCGTTTAACTCGAAGCCGCTTTTGAGAGGAGAAACGCTGTGACCCGACTCTATGGCGACCACCATCGGGCCCTGCAGGATAAATTTGAAACCCGTAAGCTGGCGGACCGTGTGGAAGAGGCGGTGGTGCAGACTGAGGTTAGCACTGGCAACAAAGCCTTTATCGAGTCACGGGACATGTTCTTCCTCTCAACCATCGATCATCAAGGCCGCCCGACTGTGTCGTATAAGGGGGGAGATCCCGGGCTTGTAAAGGTCGTGGATGAAAAGACAGTCGTATTCCCGAGCTATGACGGCAACGGCATGTTTTTTTCAATGGGCAATATTGCAGGAAATTCCGAAGTTGGCCTGTTGTTCGTCGATTTCGAGACGCCGAACCGCCTCCGCCTCCAAGGCACTGCCTCTGTTTCATCGGATGATGCGTTGATTGTGGAATATAAGGAAGCCGAACTTATAGTCCGGATAAACGTTTCTGAAATCTGGACCAACTGTCCACGCTATGTCCACCGCTACCACAAGGTCGACTCCTCCCGCTACGTTCCGCGAGCGGCATGTGAAACGCCACTCGCGGAATGGAAGCGTATCGATATGCTGCAAGACGTGTTGCCGTCAAAAGATCACGGACGGATCGAAAGAGCAGGCGGCACGATCTCGATGCAGGAATGGGCAGACAAAGCCAAAGCGGGCAACGGGTAATTCTCATCTGTGCGTAGGGGCGACCGGCCGGTCGCCCCTCTCAGTTCAAGTGTGTGACTATGCTTGCGCCTGTACACTCGCCGCAGCAAACTCGACCTGCTCTTTGGGAAGCTGGAAAGCCGGATCATTCTGGAGAGTAGGCAACACGTTCTCGGCAAAGAGTTGAAAGCTCTTGTTAAGGTGTGGAGCCGGCAGGCCGCCAAAGGCAAAGGTGCCGACCATGTGTTCGAGGGCGACTGTCTCATGGATATAGCGGATTTTTTCCAGTACCTGCTCTGGCGTGCCGGCAGCGTGCAGACTCCGAAAGAACTTGACTGCCTTGACCTTAGCCTGCTCATCCGCATTGAGTTTGGCATAGGTCTTTGCCAGCTTGCCATAAAATTCATAACCCTTGACATTCTTCAGCTTACCTGAGGAAAAGCCATAATGGTTTTCTATGGAGTCGAACAGCGTTCCCATATAATGCTGGGCCAAATCTTCGGCTTCTTTTGCATCGTCAGACACCAGCACGTTGAACAATCCAATTGGCGGACGGGGCGTAATGCCGTTGGCCTGTGCTGTATCGCAATAGCGTTGGTAATCCACGGCCGTGTCTTCCCAACTGCGCTGGGCGATGATCAGCACCCCAAAGCCCATCTTGGCCATGATGTCGGCTGACTCTGGGCTTACCGAGGAAGCATAAAAGCGCTGCTCGGGATTGGAAATCGGGCGCGGGCGGATTTGCATTTCCGGGATCTGGTAATATTTGCCCTCATACGAAAAGTTTTCCTGAGTTAAGCCCCGACGGATGATGTCGGCGCATTCAACAAAGCGTGCGCGCGACTCCTCCATAGGAATCCGGAAGCCCTCGTATTCAACTATGGCGGCACCACGCCCAAAGCCGAAAATAGTACGTCCTCCTGACACCAGGTCGAGCAGCGCAATTTTCTCTGCCACTTCGACTGGATCGTGCCACGGCAGCACGATCACAGCGGTACCGAGTTGAATCTTTTTCGTGCGGCCTGCCATATAGGTCAGCAACTGACATGGGTCAGGCGACATCACATAGCCGGTGAAATGGTGGTCAAGACTCCACAGCGAGTCAAAGCCAAAGTCTTCTGCTTTGTCGGCAATCGACAGCTCTTCCTGGTAGGTCTGGAGGTCAGGCTTGCCTTCAAAACTCGTCAACTGCATTATCGTACCTACTTTCATAACAACCCTCCTTTGTTCTCCCTTGGTGAAATTCGGGGGCCATTGTAGAAGAGTAAGACCAAATACACAAACGGTAGAAAATCTTTCCAATGTCGGTAGAAGCAAAGCATTTCTGTCGACTAGCCATCGGGTCGTTTAGGACCATTGAGAAATGCTTTGCTTCTATACCCTCGTTCGCCCGCCCCTTGGCTTTGAACATTTCCTCTCTTTCTGTTACAGCATCGAGACTATTCCATGAGAACAGAAGGAAAACCTATGGCAACAGATTCATTACTCATCGACTGCGACGGACATATTCTCGAACCGCCTGATTTGTGGGAGC
Source organism: uncultured Enterobacteriaceae bacterium (assembly GCA_964495015.1). Lineage (GTDB taxonomy): Bacteria > Desulfobacterota > Binatia > Bin18 > Bin18 > Bin18. The sequence continues at coordinate 19,965 of CAZBUD010000059.1, forward strand.
AATATATTGACCCGCAGTATCGCGACCGTGCTCTGCGCATCTGCGTCGATAAGAATGATGGGTATGAGTATGTTGAGATCGATGGCAAACGATCCAAGCTGAGCCGCCCGGGCACCCTCGGCACGTTGGGCGGCATGGGCAAGCAGGTAAATGAGGCAACTCAGCTGCGCGAGCGAGCCATGCGGGGTGAAATCAAACCTGAAGAAGTGCGGGCACTGCTGCCAGGACCGGAGCAGACATATCTGAAGGGGGCTGCTTTCGGCACCATGGATATGAAAGAGCGGGTAGAGCTGCTTGATCGTGAGGAGATGGCCAAATCGATCCTGTATCCGACGATAGGGCTGCTGTGGGAAGCCGAGTTGTTTGATCCCGAACTGTCGGCTGCCTATTGCCGGGCGTATAACCGCTGGATTGCCGATTTCTGTCGTGACTCAGGCGGACGGCTGATCCCTATCGCCCATCTTTCGCTTGGTGATCCGGCTGAGGCAACGCGTGAACTTGAACGTGCAGTGAAGGATGGCTGCAAGGGTGCCTTTGTGAGTCCGTTTACGATTTCACGTATTCCGCACGGCGACCCGCGCCATGATGCAGTGTTTGCGGTAGCCCAAGACCTAGACGTGCCGCTGGGCATTCATCCCACGTTTGAGCCGCCCGAGTGGGGCATTCATCAGCGCTACGATAAATTTGGATGGGCTATGTGGTACGTCGATCTCTTTGCTGGTCAGGGTGTACAACACGCCTTTGGAACGTTTTTTCAGCTTGGGGTCTTTGACCGTTTCCCGCGTTTGCGAGTTGTAGTGCTGGAATCACAGGCCGGCTGGATCGGCTACTTCCTGGATCGTGCCGATGCGATTTTCAGCGGTACGACGCTCGGTGCGACCGTTCGCCTGAAAGAAAAACCGTCGTACTATTTCCAGCGCCAGTGTTTTATTTCCGCCGACCCTGAAGAACGGACCATTGCTTCCCTGACGAGTCTAGTCGGTGAGGACAAATTCTTCTGGGCCAGCGATTATCCGCATCCCGATCATCCGGACAATTATCTCGAAGAGTTGCAGAAAATGGTCGCCCCGATGAATGACACCGCCCGGCGCGGTATCTTAGGCGAGAATGTTGCCAAAGCCTATAAGCTGAACTGAATCAAAGGACGCATCAGGAGACAGTATGGCCGACCAAGACATTAAGAGTGCAGTACAAGATATTGAATGGTCTGTGCTTGAGCAGCCGGCGTTCACCACCCCGCCTCCACTGGAAGAAGCGACGGTGGCCATCGTTACCTCGGCGTCACTGCACCATACCGACCAGGATGACTTCGCTCCGAAAGATACGAGCTACAGGGTGCTGGACGCGGCGCGACGCGATTATCTTGTTGGCCACTGGAGCCCCAACTTTGACAACGCAGGCGTTGCCGCCGATCTGAATGGTGTTTTTCCGATCGACCGGCTTGATGAGCTCGCTGCACAAAGGACGTATCGGCAAAGTTGCAGACCAACACCTAGCCTTTGCCGGAAACCAATTTGACCTGGCTCAGATTCGGATGGACGGTGGTCCTGCGGGCGCAGCGTTTCTCAAGGAGCAAGGCGTTGACGTAGTGCTGCTCACGCCAGTCTGACCGCTGTGCACGCGTACGGTGTGTACGTTGGCGCATATCTTTGAGGCGGCTGGCATTGCTACGGTGGCCTTTGGTTCGATCCGCCAACAAATGATCGGTACTGCGCCGCCACGCGGGCTAGCGTGTGACTTTCCACTGGGACGTCCCATCGGTAAACCCAATGACGCGGAGTTCCGGCACAAGGTTCTGGCGCAAGCGTTTTCCATGCTGAAGCGAACCGGGCCCGGTGTCGAAGATTTTCCCGAGTTCATTCCAGACGCAGGAACTGAGCTGCTGACGTGTCCACTGCCGCCCCGGCACGATCCCGACGTCCATCCCGCAGTTGATGAGGCACGTGGCCTACGGGCGGCCTATGACCGGGCTATCGAGAAGTACGGTAATCGCGTCGGGGCTGCAGTGCCGACGATGTCCCATCTGCCATTGAATCGTTCATTCGGATCAGCGAGGGAACGCCGTGGAAAGAAGCGCAGATTCCCGGTATTCCAGCCCGCGTCGCCCAGGACATTGGTGGCTACTATGAGACGGCAGCATTGGCCATTGTCGATCACACGCCAGCGGCATGGGCGAGTCTGCGCTGGTTTCGTGACGTAACCCAAACAGGCAAAGTTATGCGGGCGGCTCAGCAGGCCATGAAGGATGCGGACGTCCGGCGGGACCTGTGGCTCTTCTTGCTGCCTATCGACAGTATGCAGGACTAAAAGGAGGACATAGATATGGCTTCTTTCTTATCGATGAATGACCCTGCGCATGGGGCCGAACTGGGTCTTACCTCGGCACGCACATGACTGCCATCGATTTGAGGTCGTGGTGCAAGGCAGCCTGGACGTGGGAGATCGGACGCTCAAGCCTGGGGACGTGATGATAAGCGAACCGGGCCTTGCCTACGGCGCACATATCGCCGGCTCAGAAGGCTGCACGACTTTTGATATTTTCAGTAACCACCGGGCCTCGTATGTGACCTTCGTTGATACGCCAGAAGGGCGCGTCGAGTGCGACATTTCGACTCCGGAAGGGATGAAGAAAATGGAGCAGGTCATGCTACGGGATATGGAGGCGACGGCTCCGGCGTGAGCGGTGTGGCTACTCTGGCCGATTGTTGTTGAAAGTCTGACAACGCCGGCCGGCGCGCCGCTCCAGTCCTCTCTTGCCCGCTTGAGCCTAGCTAGAGCCCCTCGACCAAAACTAGATCGCCGCTGGAACCAGTTTGGCGTAGCTTAATAAGCGGGGCGTACTCCGGGTCGTTGTACCACGCTTGTGCGTTCTCCATGGACGGGAACTCAAGGACAACCATCACCCTTGATGACGGCGCTGTTCCTTCCTTGACATCCGTCTTCCCTCCGCGCACCAAATACCGCCCCCCATGTTTCTCCACCAGGGCCCCGACCTTCGGGCTATACTCTTCCAACCACGAGGGATCGCTCACGTCTATTCCACCGAGAAGATAAGCTGGCATAACTGTAACCTCCTTCGTATTTCCTAAAGTCTCATCTCGCTCCATCGTATTGATCGAAGACGGTAAGTCAATCACAACGCAAGTTTTTCAATGTAAAAAGTTGTAAAAGGAGGCCGCTTCTCCTTTATCCAAACTTCGGCATGACTTGTGTGGACAACAGCTCCATTGAGCGTTCGGAATGGGCGTGAGTTGGACTACCCCAGGCGAATGACACCAAAATATAATTGTAGCCGCTTGTCTCAAAGATGCTGGCAATGGCGTCCTGTACTCGACTAGGCAGGCTTTCGCTCGGCCGCTCTCAGATCGTATCGGGTGGAGGAGTGGGCATGACATGTGAATGTACCTGAAGAGCGGCACTATGCCGGTTGTCTGTCCCTATGACCCAGGGTAAGACAGAGCGTACGGTCGCACTCGGAGTTGTGTCAAAACCAGTTCTCTATATCTTTGCTATCTCGCACTATTGCGAAAAGGCGCGCTGGGCATTGGACTATCTGGATATCGACTATGAGGTGAGCTACCTCCCGCCTGGCTTCCACCTCTTGATTGCTGAGAAACTCGGCGCGCCCGGCTCGTCTCTCCCTATTCTCGTTGCGAACGGGCAAGTCGTGCAGGGTTCGGCCGCAATTGTTGACTGGGCCGCAGCGGCGGGTGCGAAGCACCTGACCCCGAACACCCGTCGCGAGGCTTGTCTAGAAGTAGAGAAACGCCTCGATGATGGCATGGGCGTCCATGTGTGCGACTATTGCTCAGAAGCCCTTGTTGATCATTCCGAGACTGTCCGGCCGATCTTTGCCACGGACTTAACCCTTTTCCATAAGATGCTGCTCAGTGGGACATGGCGTGCGGTCCGCAAGGGAATGATTGACCTTATGGATCCGGGACCGGAGCAGGGCCAGGATTCCAAGCGTATCGTCGAGGGGGAGCTGAGTTGCCTCGACGGGTTACTATCTAATGGCAGGCGTTTTTTGGTAGGAGAACAATTTTCGCGCGCCGACATGACTGCAGTGAGTCTGCTAGCGCCTCTGCTAGCGCCTCTGACATCACCAAACGAACATCCGCCTCATGCCGACCTCAGGCTGCCTCGGCGTTTGGCTGCAGATTTGGTGAGCTGGGAAAACCGCCCGTCAATCAATGCGGTTCGCGAAATCTACGGTCAATATCGTTTAGTTCCGAGGGCAGTTGCGAAAATTATCTAGAAGGTCAGACAGAGCGGTTAGAAAGGAGGTATGACGACCATGACATCAGACGTAATGCTTCATTACTTCCACGGAAGAGGAATCGGAGAGCTCATTCGTCTCTTACTCACCGTGGGTGAGGTGAAATTTACAGACCATCGCTATACTGTGGATGAATTCGCCAACATGGCGGCGTTCAAAGCCCAGCTACCTTTCGGACAAATGCCAGCCCTTGACGTAGACGGCGTATTTCTCGGTCAGACGGACAGCATCGCCCGCCTTGCTGCGCGCTTGGCTGGTTTGTATCCGTCAGATCATCTTGAGGCGGCGTGCAGTGACATGATCGTCATACACCAAGCGGAAATCCAGTCTGCTATTGCCAAGATGAGCTTCGACGGTGTTCCCGGGACTCCAGAGATGAAAATCGTTCCGCAAAAAGAGAGGCAGAAACGCATCGCCGCATTTTGCGAGACGAAGCTTCCCGGCCTTCTGCTACGTCTAGAGCATCTGGCACGGGAATCCTTCATGGTCGGGTCGCAGCAGTCGTGGGCTGATATTTCTATCTTCAATCGGTTGAATCAACTACTCGACATGAATGAAAACGTATTGCAGCCTGACTTCCCAAAACTGCAGGCGGTATACGAAAGAGTCGAGGCGTTACCGCAAATCCAGTCATGGATGCGGATGCACAAAGACGACTATCCCGGATACAAGGCCGGGGGCTTAGGGGTATTTACGAGGCTGATCAACTCGATGTGACAGGTCTCGAACCTTCCGACGTGAAGGGATACGGCAGCAGGTACTCTTCTGCATTCAAATCGTGAATCGAAGCACAGCCCAGGAGGCGCATGGTCTCTTCAATTTCCCTTTTCAGTATGGCAAACGCCTTGCGAACACCCGCTTCACCACCCGCCCCAAGACCATACACATACGCCCGTCCAACCAACACGGCATCGGCGCCATGGGCTAAGGCAATGACCACGTCTCCGCCGGAACGAATGCCGCCATCTAACAAGATCTTCATCTTGGAGCCTTTGAGTTTGGACGCAATGTCTTTTAGTATGTGCAATGTCGGGTAGACGCGATCCATCTGGCGTCCGCCATGGTTGGAGATGACAATGCCGTCCACTCCATGTTCGACCGCGAGCTGGGCGTCTTCGACACACTGCACCCCCTTCATGAGGATGGGCTTATCCTTCCCCCATATTTCCCGAATCCAGGGTAGATGGTTCCACGTGACGACTGAAGCGCGCAGTTGGGCTCCGACATCCGCGTATGGCATCGGCTGTCCGTTGTTCAGGATAACATTCCGGAATTTCATCATCCCGCCGTCCGCGTAAAAGCTCTTCAGCCAGGAGAGATGGGGTATCATTTGGGGGCCAAATTTCAGTTTCTGTAGAGGCGTGCCATTAATTGCTTGTGAGGCGCCTAACCATTCGTGCTGGGCGCGATTCCCCGCGACAGCCGTATCAATGGTGAGCACGAGTGCCGAATAGCCCGCGTTTCTTGCGCGCTCGATGCCTCGTGCCGCGACTTCTGTTCCACCAACGAGATACAGCTGATACCAACACGGTCCTTGTGAGGCAGCTCTGACTTCTTCTAGATCAGTCCCCGTCATTGTTGAGAGGGTGCATATTGTCCCTGCTTCGCCGACCGCTTTGGCAGCGACGGCCTCTCCACGGGGCCAGAGCATGCGGGTACTTCCTATCGGCGCGGCGATAACAGGCAGATCAATGGTGTGTCCCAGAATCTCAGTCTTCATTTCGACTGCGTCAAGCTGGACCGCAGATCTCGGCTTAAAACGTTCTCTTTGAAAGGCTTCGACGTTGTCTCTGAGCGTGATTTCATTGTCGGCTCCACCACGATAATACTCTCTCACAATCGGTGGCACGCGCTTCTCCATCACCTGCCGGAGATGATCTATGGTGAGGCATTTTTCGATCTTTCTCGCCCAGCGCTCGGCACTCCTGGCATGCGCGCGTTGGAGATAGGATTCAAGCAGCTGCAGTCCAGCACTGCGTCCACCGCGTCCAACGCATGACTTTCCATCAGCCGCTTCAGCAGCGGCGGCCGTTGTATGAGAATGCTTCACTGGAGCTGAGAGATCAGGAGCTTGATCGAGAGGCCGTTCGAAAGGTCGCAGGTGGGTCATAGCTGCAATGCTCCATGCAATGCTCGGATAATGCGTGGATGGGGCTCGTATTGAGGCCTCACCCAAACTTCGGCATGACCTGCGTGGCGAACAGCTCCATTGAGCGTTCGGACTGGGCTTGGGTCAGACCACCCCAGGCGAATGATCCCAAAATATAATTGCAGCCGCTCGTCTCAAAGAAGCTGGCAATGTCGTCCTGCACTCGACTGGGCGAGCCGACGATGGCGACGTCGAGGTTGCGGGCGACATCCAGTTCCGGGGTGAACAAGGTGTGAGCAACACCAAAGTCTAGCCACAGTTTTTCGATGTTGTCGTAATGTTTTTTGTAGGCCGGCGTAGCAATGGTCTCGGCTTCCTGATCGGTCTCGGCCACAAAAATATGCCGCAAGGCGCCCATCTTGGGCGCTTCAATATGCGGGTTGAGATTCAGCGGATTATCACGGTTTTTGGACCACATGTCTTGATATTGAGCCGTCAGTTTCTTGAGTCCATTATTCGGTCCGCCGCTGGCCATGTGCATGCCGCGCTCGGCGGCAAATTGGAGGCTGTTCGGATTGACGACTCCATACCAAAAGGGCGGATTCGGCGTTTGCTTGGGGTGGAGTTCAATGGGCACGTCTACGCATTCATAATGCCGACCTTGATACGACAGGCGCTCTTGGCGTAGGCCCGCCACGACCATCTCAAGCGCTTCTTGAAACATCGCCCGCGAAGGCAGAAAAGGCACCCCAAAGTACGCCTGTTCAAAGGGCGAGACGCCTCGGCCCACACCGATCTCTAAGCGTCCGTTACTCATATGATCGAGCATGCAGATTTCTTCAATAAGTCGTAGCGGATGATACAGCGGCAGCAAATAGACGAGCGGACCCAAGCGGATGCGCTTGGTGTGTTGTATTGCCGCGGCCAGGAATAGACTCGGCGACGGGGCCATACCCAGCGGCGTGGCATGGTGTTCGGCCAAGTGATAGCAGTAAAAACCCGCCTCGTCGGCCATTTTCAGGAGCCGCTGCCGCCCGTTATACAGTTCACCGAGCGCGTCTTCCCTGCGTTCCAGATGGTCAAATATCCCAAAAGCAACACTACTCATTATTGATGACCCCTTGTCTTCCGCGTCCGCCTTTTATCCCATGCGAGGCAGCACGTATTCGGTGAACTGCATGAAGCTTTCATGGCTCAGCGGTGCGCCAATGATATAGTCCAAATGGATCTCCTCTTTGAGGCGGGCAAGTGAGTCCACAACCTTCTGTGGCGTGCCGTGAATGACAATATTGTCAACATAGCGTTGGATCGGGTCCTCGTCCCCATACATTTCTGGCGGCACGTAGGTGTTAACCAGCCACTTTGCCCCCTCACGTGCGACTTCGATCGCTTTTTCTTCCGTTGGCGCAATAGCGAGCAGGCGGGCCATGGGCGTCTGACGGCCTTCGATAGAATGGCCGTGAGCTTCGAGTGTATCTCTATACAACTCCCATTTCTTGCCAAGCTCGACATGCGTGGCGTGCGGGTCCATGAGAATCGAATGACCCACAGAGGCGGCCCACTCGATTGCTCCCGGAGAAGAAGCCGCCGTCCAGACTGGTGGGTGCGGTTTCTGCAGCGGCTTGGGGAGGACTTCCACATCATCGAAGGAGAAATATTTACCCTTGTAAGTGAGACGATCATTGGTCCAGGCTTTGACTACAATGTCTACGGTTTCTCGAAAGCGGGCGTGGCTTTCTTCAATCGGTACGCCAAAGGCTTTGAACTCATTCATGTC
>CAZBUD010000060.1:0-11003 GCA_964495015.1 uncultured Enterobacteriaceae bacterium
CCCCATTCGGCGTTACAACGAGCCCGTTTTTTAAGACGATGTCATGCGACACGGCGACCTCCTTTTGTTGAAACGGTACAGAACTCAGGAGGGATTATCCAGCCAAAGGGGTGAGAATGTCAATGAAGGATAAGGAAGGACGGCGGTTGAGGGAGTGCCTGCAGCGCCTTCATGAACTTGCGTCGACCTCACAGTTTCTTATATGTCATCTAGCTAGAGCGAGGGAATGATTCTTGGCACAGAAAAGGAGGACGCTATGGCGGTCAATGACGACTTAACTGAGGCGCAGGTGGAAGAGTTTTTTTCGACCTTAAGTAACTGGGGAAAATGGGGAACGACCGATCAGCTTGGCGCGCTCAACTATATTACGCCTGAGATACGCGCTCAGGCGGCAGCCGGAGTACAGGACGGACACTCTGTGTCGCTGTCTCTCCCACTCGCGACCCATCATGGACCGGATAATCCAACGCCCGTCATGCACCTCATGATGAAAACTGGCTCGCCGGGCGAAGAGAGCTTGGTCCCGCTGCCGTATAGCGCGGACTATTTTGCGATTGCGCCCCACGGTGTCGCCAACACGCATCTTGATGCTCTGTGCCACGTCTTTCACAACGACAAGATGTATAACGGCTATCCATCATCTGACGTGACGGTACAGGGAGCGCTGAACGGGGCTATCGATGCCGTCAAAAATGGCATTGTGTCGCGTGGTGTGTTGATCGATATCCCGAAACTCAAGAATCGGGATTATCTTGAACCTGGCGAGGCCATTTCTCCCGCAGATCTCGAAGCCGCCGAACAGGCTGGAAACTTCATGGTCGAAGAAGGCGACGTGCTTTTTATTCGGACCGGACGCCACGCGCGCCAGAAGGCGCGAGGTAATTGGAACAGCCTGGAGGATGGTCTAGCCGGGCTTGGTGCGGCGTGCCTACCGTGGATACACGAGCGTAAAATTGCCGTGCTTGGCTGTGACGGGGTGAGCGATGTGGTGCCCAGCGGGTATGACAATCTCATCATGCCTATTCACTCGTGTACGCTGGTCGCCATGGGCATTCACCTGCTCGATAACTGTATGCTGGATGATCTGAGTGAGGCGTGTGCCTCACGCTCACGTTGGACCTTCATGTTGACCGTTGCCCCGCTGGTTCTGATGAAAGGGACGGCTTCGCCTGTCAATCCTATCGCTGTATTTTAAATGGTGTTCTTTCGGGCGCACGGTTGTGCGCCCAGGCTCCCTCCTGTATTGATCTCTCCTTCATATGAAATATTTTACGCGGGCTGCTTGGACTATCCTTACATTGCTCAGTCTGCTCGTGGCATATGCATGCGGTGACGGCATTGAAAGGAATCTACAAGGGAGCGAAAAAAAACAGATAGAGCTATCGCCCGAGCACCGCCGGGCTCGTGCTTTCCTTGACCAATTAATGGGTCTCCAACCCAGCGCTGTGCTGTCCGAGACAGGGGCGCGAGTCCTCTGGAAGTTGAGTACGGCATCGCCTTCTTTACGTCGGGCAGTTTTGGACCAAGCCGTCGCCAGTCCGGGGCATACCTTAGGCCTTCTCACAACCCACGGCAGATTCGTCGCCACCGCGCTGGCCGGGCTGGGCCGGCAACAGGGAGAAAGACTGGCCCAGCATACGCTGCAACAGGCTGTGTGTCAGAAAGCCAGGTCTTCTGTGACGGTCATCGTCTGTTTTGAACTGAGTGGATATCTGCAGGACCATCAGGATCCTCGGAAAGCATCTGGTGGGACATCTACGCAAGCGCTGACACAGCTTGCACATCAACTTGTCGCACGCGTGGAAGACGAACAAGACTTGGATTGGCTCGTGCGGCTTGCCACTGGGGTACCAGGTCTGTGGATGCATGTCTCCCCGTCCGGTGCCGGGCGCAGTGCAGAACGCCTGGTGAATGAAATTGAAGATCCACAGAGAGTGACTCTTCGATCACGGCTCGCCAGGAGCCTTTCTGGACCAGCGAAGCGTATCTCAGAAAGCAAAGCCGGCGAGCTGACCGAACGGCTGGTAGTCGTCATGGTGATGGAGGCTGGGTTCGAACTGCGCTCGCGCGTCGTTAGTGGCATACGGACGCTTGGGGGACGTGTCTCAGCGGCAAAGGCCGACGAGTTTGCTGAACGGCTTGTAGCGAGTATCGAAAGGGAGGAAGCCGTCTTTCGGGTGGCTCGTCTGATAGGTGGTTTAGCCGTGCTTTCGCAACGCGTCTCACAAAGCATGGCTGGTAAACTGGCCGAATGGCTCATTGTGAGGATGGAGCAAGAAGAGGACTATAGCGGATTTATGCATCTCTTCCGTGCTATACGCGGACTCAGCGGACGCATGCCGCAGGCCCTTATTGATCGCAGTGCCGAGCAGTTCATGCTACGGATGGAGAGCGAAAGAAATCCTGAGAGGCTCTCGCAGCTCGTCGTTGAGACGGGGGGACTAACGGGTCGTGTTTCTCGGACCAAGACGCAGGAGCTGGTTGAACGGCTCATGGAGGAGATGGAAAGAGAAGAGGATGCGGGACGGCTTAATGAGCTTACGAAGGGGCTCCTCTTGTTTGGTAATCGCGTACCACAGCCGATTGTTGATAGAAGCGTCAAACGGTTGGTAGGCGCCCTCAAGAATGAAAAGAGAGCGTCGCGTCGAGGGCGGATTGCCGACAGGTTATGGCAGATAGGGGAGCGAGTAGTCATAGCTGAAGCTGGCCAGCTTGCCGATGAGTTGGTGACAGAAATGGACGACGAAGCACGCACGCACCAGCTTCCCCAGCAGATGAGAGAATTGCGTGGGGTGGCCGCCGCGATGTCCCAGGCCAAAGGTGCGGAATTTATTAACCGACTAGTGACCAGAATAGAACAAGAAAAAGATGCTCTGCGTTTACAGGAATTGGTTGATTCACTCCTACTGTCTATTGGCCCATTGTCGAAAGCGAGGGCCGGGGAGCTGGCTGCCACGCTTATGACCAGGGTGGAGAAGGAAGACCACATATATCGGCTGCCTCATCTTGTACGTGGTCTGCACGGATTCGGTTCACGGGTTTCAGACGCGCAGGCTAACCAGGTGGCTGAGCGACTTGTCAGCATAATGGAACAGCATGCAGGGACGTTCTGGCTGGCCCAAATGGTGGAAGGGCTGCGCGGATACGCTCAACGCGTCTCGCCAGCGCAGGCTGAAGCCTTGACACGGCGACTGCTCGGCACCATGCGGGCAGAGCAGAATAAACAGCATACTGACCGCCTCGTCCATGTCGCTGCGGGTATATCGGTTTTGGGTGAGCGTCTACCGGCGCCAGTTGCTGAAGAGACTCTGCACGAGGTCGTAGCTGCAATCAAAGGTCTGCCTCATCCACCGTGTGCGACGACGGGAACGCTTGTGCGAAAAAACACTCTCAATACCATCTTTGATCTGCTCAAATGGCCGACGTGCACTTTCCGTGACCGGCTGCTCGTGATTGCATCCCTACAGGCTGTAGCAGACAAATCCTTTCAAAAAGAGGGATTCCAAATCGATCTGGCTGAGCAGGCAAAGCAGGCCCGGTATAGAGGGATCAGAGGGTTCCCAAAGAAGGATGAGGAGCTCGCTGTGCTTGAGAGTATCGACTATTGGAAGTTTATCGCGTTTGCCGAAACATGGGCGCAAGAGAATCAATACGCGCTCGATACGCCGCCTATTCCTCCTCCGCATATGATCGAATCAAAGTCCTGATCAAGTTTTGCCTTACGTGTCGGTAGGAGAGGGAATGCTGAATAAGGAGGGGAAATCATGCGGAACATGACGGAAAGCGAAATCACGACTGAAGTGCTGGGGCGTTTTGATACGACCGATAACCCGCGTGTCAAGCAGGTGCTATCGAGTTTGCTCACGCATCTGCACGCTTTTGTGCGTGAGGTCGACCTCACAGAAGAAGAGTGGTTTGAGGGCATAAAATTTCTGACAGAGGCCGGCCAGAAGTGTACGGACACACGCCAAGAATATATCTTGCTGTCTGACACCTTAGGCATTTCTATGCTCGTGGACCTCATCAATAATCGCAAACCGAATGGCGCGACTGAATCGACCGTCCTCGGTCCATTCTACACTCCAGGCGCGCCGGATATGGAGAACGGCGGGAATATCGCCCGTCAAGACGATGGCGCAGTCTGCTTTGTGTCTGGCCGGGTGACCGATCTTGACGGCACGCCGATCAAAGGCGCGCTGCTCGATGTATGGCAGACCTCGTCAAACGGCTTTTATGATTGTCAGGATCCGAATCAGCCCGATTTTAATATGCGGGGCAAATTTTACTCGGATGAGGACGGACACTATCGCATCCAAACCGCCCGTCCAGTCAGTTATCCCATCCCTGTTGATGGTCCGGTGGGTAAGATGTTGAAACTCAGCGGTCGGCATCCAAACCGTCCAGCGCATATTCATTTCATCATCTCTGCCCAACGATTTGAGCCGGTGACCACACATCTCTTTGACGATACCGATTGTTATATCGACTCCGATGCCGTCTTTGGTGTGAAGGATACCCTGGTGTGTAAATTTGAACGGCATGACTCTGATGAAGACGGCGCCAAATACAATGTCTCAGCCCCGTTTTATACGGTTGAGTATGATTTTGTTTTGGTTCCGACTGTAGGCTGACTAGCATGGCACGCTTGAATCTGGAAACAGCGAATATCATTGTGATTGCTGCGCTCCAAGAAGCCCGTGAGATGCATACCTCCCCATTAACGGTTGCCGTCCTGGATGAAACAGGCCAACTTAAATCGTTTCAACGCGAAGACGAAACAAGTCTAATGCGGGCAGACGTTGCAATAGGAAAAGCTTGGGGTGCCTTGGGTATGGGACGCTCATCCCGAGTCCTGGGGAATCTCGCCGCCCAACGTCCGCATTTTGTCCAAGCCCTGACTGCCGTTGCGCAAGGCCGGTTGGTTCCCGTTCCGGGTGGAGTGCTGATCCAAGACGAGTCCAAGGCCATTATTGGCGCGGTCGGAATATCCGGCGATACCTCAGACATTGATGAAGAATGCGCGGTTGCGGGGATTGAAGCTGCGGGGCTGATGGCTGATCCGGGAGTCCCTGCGTAGCCCTGTTAGGAGCACGGCTGATGGGATTTGCGGATATTGACGGCCTGCGGATTCATTATCACACCGCCGGAGATCTGGGCGCCTCACACGGGCAGCGCGTCTTGTACGTCCATGGAACTGGCTGTGACGGTCGGGTGTGGCAACGACATATGCAGGCGATTGCCGGCAGTCACAGATGCGTCGCCATAGACCTGCCCGGCCATGGGAAGTCATCGGGCGATGGTTTTCGGGGGGTAGCTGATTACACCCATTACACAATCCAGCTTGCCGATCGCTTGGGCTGGGATCGGTTTGTTATCGCCGGGCATTCTTTGGGTGGTGGGATCGCCCTTAGCTCGGCGGTCTATTGCTCTGAGCGTCTTGCTGGGATGATGCTTATTGATACCGGAGCCCGGCTACGCGTTGACCCAGGCGTCCTTGAAAACGCGCGCCGACTCGCGGCGGGTGAGGAGTCTCTTCCCATCGATCCGAGATTGGGCTTTGCCAAAAGTACCCCCCAGGCTGTGCTAGAGGCGATCAACATCTTGACCGCCGAGACCGACCCGTGCGTGACGTACAAGGACTGGATTAGCGACGATACGTTCGACTTCATGAGCCGAGTGGGCACCATCGCAGTCCCTTCGATCGCGATATGTGGCGACGAGGATTATTTTACGCCAGTGAAGTATGCGCAATACTTCCATGACCGCATGCCGAATTGTCAGCTTGAGATTATTCAAAACGCAGGTCACTGGACCTACGCCGAGCAACCGGGAACCTTTGACCGTGTTGTCCGGACGTATCTGGCTAACCTAGAGTCCTACTCATCCAGCTGACCACAATTAGTAATAACGATGGACTGCTTGGTCTGTCCACTTTGGCTGCCTTGGGCTTCCATCGCGCGCACCACATCCATGCCTTCAACGACACTGCCAAACACAACGTGTTTGCCATCCAGCCATGGAGTCGCTGCGGTAGTTAGGAAGAATTGGGAGCTATTGGTGCCGGGGCCGGCGTTGGCCATGCTGAGTAGGCCGGGCTCGGTATGTTTGAGTTGAAAGTTCTCATCAGCAAATTTAGCGCCGTAGATGGATTCTCCTCCAGTGCCATTGCCGTGGGTGAAATCTCCACCCTGACACATGAAGTCGGTAATGACACGATGAAACCCGGAGCCCTTATAGTGTAGGGGTTTCCCGGACTGGCCCACGCCATTCTCTCCCGTACACAATGCACGAAAATTTTCCGCTGTTTCAGGCACCACGTCAGTTCTGAGTTTCATAACGATGCGTCCTGCGGCATCATCTCCTATGGTGATATCAAAAAAAACTTTCGGATTGGCCGGGTTGGTTTGTTCACTCATATTTCCCCCATTTCCTTACCTAGATATACCCTCGCCACAGTGAGTAGTGTTCGGCACAACCTGAAGGATTTTAGCACAGCCGAAAGGATCGAGGCACAGCCTATAGAATCTCTTGGATTGAGGCTAGGCGCCCTAAAAATACATGACAAACTGCCGGGAGCACGTTGTCAGCGCCACGGCCCCTTTCCTCTGTATTCCCGTTTTGCCGGGAATGACTGTCCTTCTTGTGTTATACCTCCGCAGGCAGGTATCTAGTCTTCCAGGACAAGACGGAGTGTTGTGAAGGACTCTAGGTGTACTCGGAGATATCTGCTCAGATGCCGCTCAGGTAAACCGCACCGACACTTCTCCGATGTCGGAAAAACCAGCTGTGTAGATCCCTGCTTGAGTGACGGCGTGGTGACAAAACGATCCGGTAATGACGGGCTGTCCTGGCTTCAAGCCTAAGCCGAACTTGTGTAGCAGCCGGCACAAGCGTGACAGCGAAAGGTACGGATCATCCATCATTGTTGTACCCGGTTTCTTGGTCTCGACGAGCTGTCCGTTGCACGAGAACTCGACCGTTGTCTCTACGAGTCCCTCTCGTGCCGGGGCTTGTGGTCCGACGACTATGCCCCACTGTGCTAAGCCATCGGCTAACAACGGCGCATGCCCCTTGTCCGGCTGGACGCGAATTTCGTTGATCTCAAATGCCGGGGCAACGGCGCGGACGGCCGCCTTGGCTTGCTCACGATCCACCTCAGCCCCGCGCAACGGTGAGCCGATGGTGAGGCATAATTCCGGCTCAATATGACAATTCATAATAGGGCCGACGGGAACTGTCACGCCGGAACGGAAAATCCGGCTGTGGAGTACATAGCCGAACGGCCGAAAGTCTTTCCCCATGCGGTCACGGGCTTTGCCCGATGTCAGCCCGACCTTCCAACCACCTAGACGTTCCCCTGCATTCTCAAAGCGATTGAGAACGCGGAGCTGTAGAGCGAGTACCTCGTCTAACTCGGATGGGATCTGGTCAATACGGGATGGCGGCGTGCCGTTTCGGCGCGCTTCGTATAGGTCGTCGATTAGTGCGTCTTGTTCTCCTGGCAGGTTTTCCTCCTTTTTAACACAACTTCATGTTGGGTTACGGTCCACTAACCCGACCTACGGTCTGTACGGTCGAGAGTTAGGCAAGTATGGTAGGACGGGTCTAGACCCGCCGATAAATGGGTGGTCCACGGACCACCCCACCAACGTCCTTCAAGCGGTATAACAGCTTCGCAAGGATGTGTCCTTGTTAGGCGCATGACAAGATGCTCCCGCTTGGCGAAAGCCAAACGCCAGAGGCTATAAGAATAGGAAAGGAGCTGTGGGTATGCGCCAGGGAGTATGTTCGAGTTGGCTCGGATTGTGTCTGTTGCCTGGCTTTGCCTGGGGCCAAGTCGTCGTCGAAGCCCCGCATGTGAATCAAGCGATGGAGGGTATCCGGGTCTATTTCGGCTATGCGTGTGAAACGGCTGGCCAACCGACCTCGCCCATCACTGTCGGCTTTAATGGCCGCAGTGCCACGCGTATTGCGTCCCGGTTAGACCGGGCCGATACGACAGGCGTCTGCAACGATGACGGCTTCAATGGCTTCGTAGGCTTTACGAACTTTAACCTCTTTCCCCTAGGCGCGAATACATTCGAGCTTTACCAGGATGGCGTATTAGTAGCGACCATCCCGTTTCAGAACGCCCCCTGGTCGGACGGCACTGAGTTTATCCCGGGGCCAGATCCCACCATCCCGGCCCTGCCCGAAGGGACCTTCGATTCGACCGCGCCCGCCACCGAGGCCTACGTTCTCTTGAGCGGGTGTCGACATCAGGGTCGGACCGTCTTGGCCCACTATGGTCTCACCTTCCAGGGACTGGGTACCGTCTCGACCCGGGCCCAGTCCTATCCCGGAATCACCAGGACCGACTTAATCCCCCTCCTCGGCTCCACTGGCATCATGATTACCCTGCCGACTGATCCTCTAGGAGCGATCATATTCCCTGGCAGGAACGGGATTAGCGATACCCCATTGGGGCCAACCGTGACTAATCTGAATGGGGGGATCTTTGGCGCATTCCCAGCCGTGTTAGAGGATCCCAACTTTGCCAGCACCGCCTCCGCCCAGTCCCTTCTTTTTCCTTTGGCCCTGCGCCGGACTAAATCCGCCCTCTTGGCTCCTCTATCTGTTCTTTTGGGGTCCAACGCGAAGCTCAGAGCCGACTTTCTCGAAAAATCGCTGGCCTTTGCGCTCCGCGAGAACAGCTACGTCTTCCCCAAGATTGACACGCTGAACACGGGCCAGTCGCCCGCCTTTACGGCCCTAGGGAGGAACACTGCTGGCTCACGTAATCCAGGCAGTGTTCTTATTTACCCCCATTGCTAGGTTTACGGTTAGGAGAAACGCGACTTAGCAATTTCCTCTGTATCCTGACGATATGAGCGTGACGTTTTTGGTCGTGGACGAGCCGTGCGATGGGCTGCCTGAGGGCTCGCGGACGCGTTCTTGATGGTCTGACGCTAGGAACAACAGGCGCGTAAGCACATGCTCACTGACTCACGGGGCAGTGCTTGCAACGCCTGTTGTTCCTGGGGTTTTTAAGCCTGTCATTGATACGCATTCGTGCGATGCCCTCAGAACGGTGTCCAGCTCACCAGCGCGCAGCACCTCTAAAACCTTGTGTCTCACCGAGGGGCATGGCAAGATGCTCCTGCTTGGCGAAAGTCAAACGCCAGAGGCGGTCAGAATTAAGGAGGACGCCATGTCTGATCTTTCCGGTCTTTCGGATCTCGCTTATGCAACAGCCATTGAGATCGCACACAGGATTCAAAAGAAAGAGCTTTCAAGCCGTGAAGCGCTAGACTATTTCCTCGCCCGCGTGGAGTCGCTTGATAAGACCATCAATAGTGTAGTGACGATTGATGCCGAGCGGGCTCGGGCTGAAGCCGATACAGCCGATGCAGCCTTAGCACGTGGGCAGAGCCTCGGGCCGCTGCACGGCGTGCCCATGACGATTAAGGACTCTTTTCAAACCGCTGGTATGCGGACCACGTCGGGCGCGCCAGAACTCACAGACTTTGTACCCCCGGAGGACGCCTGGCCGGTGGCACGGCTACGCGAGGCCGGAGCCATTATTTACGGTAAGACCAATCTGCCCATCTATGCCGGGGATCTGCAAAGCTACAACGAGATTTTCGGTACGACCAACAACCCGCACGACGCATCGCGCACCCCTGGCGGTTCGTCCGGTGGCGCGGCTGCTGCACTTGCTTGTGGATTCACGCCGTTGGAACTTGGCAGCGATATCGGCGGTTCGATTCGTCTGCCGTCGCATATGTCAGGTGTGGTGGGCCACAAACCGAGCTATGGCGTTGTCCCTGCGCATGGGCAGATTCCAGGCCCGCCGGGAACGCTGACTCAGGCCGATCTGGCTGTGGCCGGTCCGATGGCGCGGAGCGTTGAAGATCTGGAACTTGGTCTCGACATCATGGCTGGGCCAAATCGATGGGAGCAGCCAGCTTGGCGGCTGGAACTCCCGGCGGCTCGAAAAAAAGAGCTCAAGGACTATCGGATTGCAGCTTGGCTGGACGATACACGTTGTCCGGTTGAGCCTGAAGTCAAAGCGCTGCTTGAAAATGCGGCTCTAACGTTGAGCAATGGTGGTGCGCGTGTAGATACCGACGCCCGTCCCGAATTTAGCCTGGAAAAAGTCGCTGCAACCTTTATGGCGTTGTTACAGTCCGCGCTAGCTGGTGGTGTCTCACGCGATAAAATAGAAGAATATGCCCAGTCAAGTGGGAATACGTCAACTGAGCAGACACGGCGTTTGTTCGCGATGCGGCATCGCGAATGGCTCAGCTATAACGAACGCCGGATGCAAATGCGCAAACGCTGGGAGGAGTTTTTCGAGGACTGGGACATTATGTTACTGCCGGTCATGTCGCGCCCTGCCATCAAACATGACCACTCAGAACCCCAAGCCGGACGCGTGGCAACCGTTGGCGGTGAGCAACGGCCGTATTGGGACTTGATAACGTGGATGGCGCCTGCGGGAGCGTGCTTGCTGCCGGTGACAGTCGTTCCTGTCGGAAGTTTAGGTAGTGGCTTACCCATAGGCATCCAAGTCGTGGGGGCCTACCTTGAAGACCGGACGACGCTGGATCTCGCCAAACGGCTTCTTGATATATCGGGGGGCTGTCCGCGGCCAGCAGGCTTTTGAGAACGAAAGGAGAATGCAATGTCACAACTGAGTGGAAAAACGGCCCTGGTTACGGGCGGCGCACGCGGCATAGGCAGAGGCATCGCCTTAGCGTTGGCCAATGCTGGAGCAGATGTGGCAGTGGCAGATATTGAGACCATGTCGAGCAGTGCCCAGCAGTACGGCAATGTTGCTGTTGGCGGCTTTACACAGGCGCAGAAAACTGCGGAAGAAATTACAGGGTCGGGCCGCCGTTCACTGGCGATCCAAGCCGATGTGACGAAGAAGGACGATACCCTGCGCATGGTTGAGCAGACGAGTGGCGCGCTTGGCGGTCTCGACATTATGGTCTGTAACGCTGGTGTGGTGAGTATGG
>CAZBUD010000060.1:11013-28012 GCA_964495015.1 uncultured Enterobacteriaceae bacterium
GATGTCCGAAGAAGCCTGGGACCTTACTTTTGCGGTGAACACAAAAGGGGTGTTCTTATCTTGTCAGGCGGCTATTCCAGCCCTCAAGAAACGGGGCGGCGGCCTTATTATCAATATTGCCTCAATCGCGGGCAAGAGCGGTTTCGGCGGGCTGTCTCACTATTGTGCATCAAAGTTCGCGGTGGTGGGCTTTAGCAATTCGCTGTCAAAAGAGTTGGCTAAGGCGAATATACGCGTCAACGCGATTTGTCCTGGTATTCTGCGCACCCAAATGTGGGAATACTTAGCCGAGTCGTTGAAACAGCCGGACGAGTCAAAAGAAGACGCCTGGCAGCGCTGGGTTACGAACGTAATCCCGCAAGGCCGTCCGCAGACGCCGGACGATATCGGCCAACTGGCCGTGTATCTGGCATTAGCCGAAAACGTCACGGGCCAGGCTATAAATGTCGATGGTGGCATCGAACTACACTAAACGTCGGGGAGTTTTGCATGGAATATCGTACCTTTGGACAAACGGGTATCAAAGTTTCCGCCATTGGCGTGGGTTGTTGGGAGATTGGTGGCGGATATGGGTCAGTTGAAGAACAAGAATTTATCGCGGGCGTTCACAAGGCGCTCGATCTGGGCATCACGTGTTTTGATACGGCTGAAGCGTATGGTTTTGGTGCGTCAGAGCGTTCGCTGGCCAAAGCGCTTGGGGAGCGGCGTAAGGACGCCGTTGTCGTGACCAAATTCGGCATTGGCTATAAGGAAGCCAAGGAGAGGAACTACCGCGACAGCCGCCGCAACCGGGCCATGATGTCGATTGAAGGTAGTCTCAAGAGCCTGAACACAGACTATGTGGATGTATATATGGTCCACTGGCCGGATGTGAACACACCGTTTGAAGAGACCATGCGCGCGCTGGACGACATAGTCCAGCAGGGCAAAGCGCGTGCTATTGGGATTTCTAATTTTCGCCCTGCGCAGATTGCCGAGAGCATGAAAACCCGGCGGCTGGATGTGGCCCAGTATTGTTGGAATATGTTTGACCGGCGTATGGGCCAAGAGATTCTTCCTTATTGCAGCGAGAACCAGATGGGCGTGATGGCGTATGGCTCGCTAGCGTATGGTTTACTGACAGGGACATTTAGTGCGGACATGACCTTTGACGATGGCGACTGGCGCGCGCGCCAAGGTCGCATGGGTGGCATAAACCTGTTTCAGACCATGTTCGGTCCGGACTATTTCCCCAAGAACATCAAGGCGGTTGAGGAACTCAAAAGTATGGCCGCGCGCTATGGTAAGAGTCTGCCTCGATTCGCCCTATGCTGGACGCTGTCGCATCCTGCCGTGAGCACGGCTCTGGTTGGCTGCCGCAAAGCTGCAGAAGTCGAAGATAATGTAGGTGCCCTCGGCTGGGATATCGCGCAAGAGGACTTTGCCGAAATCGACGCAATCTTTGAGCGGAACGGTGTCGAGACTTGTCCGGATATGTGGTTGGAGCGCGACTAGGAAATAGGGGTTCTAGGACATTCGGTCTAGGGCAGCCCTGTGTGGCTGTCCCCCTTCTCTCAGCTCCTTATCCTCGCCACCACGACGTTTTTCCCCCACTCTTGTCAGACCGCTTCCGAACGCCAAGAATAACGGCTAATTCCCGCCACACACGCGATTCTACCTGGCGGAAGAAATCGCTGCCCTCAAAATCTTTTTCTAAAACTGCTGCCGCGTCATGGGCAAACAGCTTTTGCATCCATGTGTCAAACGGGACGGGCGGAAGAAACGAAAAAGCTTTGAGTTTATCCGATGCATCCAGCATGCTGGCGCCGACTTTATTGGCCAGAAAATAGCTGCGCGATTTGTGTTGGAGGCGTTTATTCAGCTCAGAGATTTCCATCAGCATACTCAGCGCGGTACGCCAACTGATGTCGTCTTCTTCGAGCACAATCAGGTTGAGATCGCTGAGTGTGGCTGCGGCGAGGCTCAGACTTCCCAATCCTGCTTGCGTATCGAAAATGAGATAGCCCACGTCTAATGACTCAGCCACAAACTGGTGTAACAGGCCCAGTTTGTCCACGGCCTCGTCAAGTTCTAAGTGGCTGAACCGCATCCAGTCCGGTCTCTCGCTCTCGGTTGAAGACGGCAGGATATAGAGTCCGTTGAGACGTTGATATGTGGACTGGCCGCCTTGACTGCCAGCCGGACTGGCTGATTGGCTCGATAACTCATCGTCCGACTGGGCGGCGTCCTCAGCGTAACTACCCCCGTTCATGGAGAAATTTTGGCGGAGTTCGTCAAACAATCCTGGTGTGTCGTCCGGCCCATATGCCAAGTATTCGGTCAGGGACAAAGGAATTTGATCGAGCTGATATTTATTCTGAAAAGCGAGGAGGGTGAGTCCTCGGACCGATAGGTCCAGGTCGATGAGGAGAACATCACAGTTTTCTTCGCGTTGAATAATACGTCCCAAAGTCGTGGCAAGAACCGTCTTTCCGACGCCACCTTTTCCGCTGCACAGGGTGATAGTCCGCATAGTGCTTCCTCCGGTCTCAGTGGTCTTTTTGCCGTGCCGCGCTTATATCTGTGGAGCGAAGCCGGTCTCCTTGGCGTGTTGTACTACTGTCTGTGGACAGGTATCAAGTACCAAGCTGCTGCTAAATTGCAGAAACTGCCTAGGCAGCCTGCATGCAACAGGCTAGATAACAGGTTGAAGCATTGAATGAGAAGGAGAATTCGATGGGACGACTTGACGGTGAAGTAGCAATTATTACAGGTGCGGCACGTGGGCAGGGCGAGGCTGCAGCACGCATGTTTACCCGCGAGGGTGCCAAGGTAGTGTTGACGGATATACTCGACGAGCAGGGAGAGAAGGTTGCCCAAGAGATCGGGGATGCCGCGCACTATGTTCATCTCGATGTGTCTCAAGAGGACCAATGGCAAAAGGTGATTGAAGAAACAGTCAAAACCTTCGGTAAACTCACCATCTTGATCAATAATGCCGGCATTGGGCTCAAAGAAGATTACGGGGTGGAGCAAACGTCTCTGGACGTGTGGAACAAGGTGTTGACGGTGAATCTGACCGGCGCATTCCTCGGTATGAAATATGCCATCCCTGCGATGCGTGAAGTAGGCCATGGCTCGATTGTGAACATCTCATCTATTGCCGGGATTGTTGGTGGAGGCGGACTGCCCGCCTATCACGCGAGTAAAGGCGGCCTGCGGCTACTGACCAAAACCGCAGCCATTCAATATGCCAAAGAGAAGATTCGGGTGAACTCGATCCACCCTGGTGGCGTGGACACCGCTATTCTTGACCCGTTTGGTGAGAAGTGGAAACAACGCGCCGCCAAGTGGCATCCGGTCGGGCGCATTGCGGCCGCAGACGAGATTGCCTACGGCGTATTGTATTTGGCGTCCAAAGAATCGACGTTCGTGACCGGGACGGAACTCATCATTGACGGCGGCGTAACCGCGCAGTAGAGGCGCAGTGCTGCGGCGCAGTTCTAAAGGAGGGGAAAGGTGGTGGGGGGGATTGCTTCGCACCCCTGTGGGGAATTGAGGGGTGCCGTGAGCGGAGATTACGAAACCGGCCAGGACGAATATGCGCGAGTTTGAGTTTCATGCCGTCCGGGCCCGCAAAGAACAAGGCGTAATAGCCTTCTACATAGTCATACTCTGCCGGTGCATCCAGGATCTCAACACTGTTGTCGAGCAAGGATTGATATAGCCGCTAAACGTCTTCTCGCCTTTCCGCGCTAAAGGCAAAATGATGCAGGCCGGGTGAATAGTGATCGCGGCTTTTATTGGGAGAATCGGGATTAGCGGGTGAGAGGGTGATGGCTCCACGCTGGCTGGCCCACAAGCTGAGCTCATCCGATTCTTCGGCTTGCGGATAGCCAAGAAATCCGAGTAGTCTGTCACAATATTTTTCTGCGCGCGCTATGTCGGTCACGGTCAAGGAGGGGTGATTGAACGCGCCAAGTGCCATCTCCTTCTCCTTTCCGTAGTGTATTCATTGATAGCGCATATATAGCGAAAACGAATCTTCGTTAACCGCACTTAAAAGAATGTTTGCAGACTGCCCGCAGGCTTGATCCTTTACGCCAAGCTCGCTAGGGTGCGGGCTTCTCAGTCTCATGCGTTGTATAGAGATTGCACGCAAAATCGCAAGGGAAGAGGCCATGCACTTTGAGAATCTGCTGATTGGACATAAGAGCCTGGCGGGCAATACGGGGATCTCCGTTTTGCTGTTTACGCAGCGCGTGACATGCGCCTATCACTTATGTGGTTCGGCTCCTGGAACCCGAGATGTCGTGCCGCTCAATTTAGGAAATTCTGTTGAGGCTATTGATGCTCTGGTGTTCACCGGTGGCAGTGCCTATGGCCTCGGCGCTTCCACCGGTGTGATGGAATGGCAACAAGAGCAGGGCAGGGGACTGGAGACGCCGGGCCGCATTGTTCCCATCGTGCCAACGGCGTGTATCTTCGATCTCGTCTACGGCAAGCCCGTCTATCCATCTATGCAAGATGCTTATGACGCCTGTAAAACTGCAACCAATAGTGAGTACGCGCGTGGACGTGTGGGCGTTGGTGCCGGGGCCACGCTGGGAAAAGGAATGACCAATGGGCGGCCCATGACAGGTGGATTTGGCATCGGCCACATCCAAACCGGCGAGTTAAAAGTATTGTCGTGTGTGGCAGTCAATGCCTTAGGCGACGTTGTGGAAAACGGTAAGATTAAGGCCGGTGCAGTCGATGAAAAAGGGCAGTTTCTGAACATTGAAAAGCATTTTATTCAAGGCAGCCGACAGGTCAGGACTTCTTTGCCACAAAGCAACACCACGCTAGCTGCTGTAGTCACGAATGCCGCGCTCAGTCAGGAAGATCTCTTTATTGTGTCTAAGATGGCGACGGCCGGTTTTGCCCGGGCGATTACCCCGGCGTTTAGTCCGTGGGATGGTGATTTGATTTTTAGTGTATCGGCAGGGCAGGTCCAGAGCGATGTCCTGACGGTTGGAACCCTGGGGGCCGAGGCGGTGCGTTTGGCGATTCTTGATGCCGTGCGCGAATCTGAAGTTATTGGTTAGACGAGGGAGTGACGATGCTGAAGCTGTATGACTATCTGCCTTCGGGAAATGGCTACAAGGTCCGTTTGCTGCTGACGCAGCTTGGGATTCCGTTTGAACGGATAGAGTTAGATATCGTGAAAGGCGAGACGCGCACGCCGGATTTCCTCACAATCAATCCAAACGGTCGCATTCCTGTACTAGAGCTTGAAGATGGGGCACGTCTGTCTGAGTCAAATGCCATTCTGTTCTATTTGGCTGAGGACACTCCATTCCTACCCGACCACGGATTGGCGAGAGCACAGATCCTAGAGTGGATGTTCTTTGAGCAGTATAGCCATGAGCCTAATATCGCCACGTCGCGCTTCTGGCTCATGCACGGGGAACTCACAGACGAATGCCGCGCTGGCTTAGAGCAAAAACGGCCGCTCGGTTATGCCGCGATTGAGGTCATGGAAAAACATCTGGCAAAGCGGACGTTCTTTGCCAGTGAGCGTTACACCATTGCTGACATTGCCCTATACGCCTATACACACGTAGCGCATGAAGGCGGCTTTGATTTGAACCGTTTTGAAGCGATCAATATTTGGCTCGAACGCATTCGGGTGCAGCTCGGCCATATCCCGATTACACTGGGGTGAAGCGCGGTACCCAAGAGCCCACTGTCTCTCCCAATACTTCAAGCACCTCTTCATCGGTTTGGCCCGAGTGCTTGAGGACATGAAAGGAATGATCCCCGCCTTCAACAATGCGCCCGCTGGCCCGTCTACCAAGGCTGCGACATATCGGTTTGATCAAATCGAGTACAGCTAGTTTATCCCGCGTTCCCTACAAGAAGAGCATGCGCACTTTTACGTCGGCCAGGTGCGCGCCGCGATTGCTCGAAGGCCTGCTTGGCGCGTGCAGTAGAAAGCCGAAGAAGAAGAGTCCTTGGACTTGTGGAATCCGGCCGTCGGCTGCAACGAGCGAAGTAATTCACCCGTCAGGACAGGCAGGCCTCTTGCCATTTTTGTGGCGGGCTCAACAGCGGAGCAAATCTTTTCGATCAACGTTGTCCGTGAATCAGGGTTGCTCTTACCCTTCCCGATAAACGGGAACTGATACCGAAACGTGGCAATCCCGCCTACGGCAAGCAGGTCTGCTGTCGCCAACATAAAGGGATGGCGCATGCCGGCGCCTGAGCCATGTCCGAATACGAGTAGACAGCGGGTGGCTTTAGGCCGGAGAAGGAGAGCCGAGACTGGACCTGCTTTCTCCATTGTGGGGATTTGAAGCTAACGAAGCGGTGTTGCCATGTTGGTTTATTTCTTTTTCTGCTGCTGGGCTTGGAGAATCTTTGCCCAGGTGTCACGCAAGGTCACCGTACGGTTGAAGACTGGAGCCCCAGGCGCGGAATCGTCTGTATCCACACAAAAATAACCCTGCCGCTCAAACTGAAATCGAGCACCTAGTTCAGCGTCGGCCAGGCTTGGCTCTAGCTTGCAGTCAGTCAACACTTCGAGCGAATGGGGATTCAGGTAGTCTGTGAACTCCTTACCCTCTTCAACATTGTCAGGGTCAGGCTTGGTAAAAAAATGATCGTACAGCCGAACTTCTGCGCTGATGGCCTGCTCGGCGGAAACCCAATGAATAGTGGCTTTCACCTTTCGGCCCGCAGCCGGTCTGTCGCGGCGCGTATCTGGATCGTAGGTGCAGTGGACTTCTACGACCTCGCCATTTTCATCCTTCACGACACCAACACATTTGACGATAAAGGCGTACCGCAGCCGCACTTCACGATCCGGAGTCAGGCGGAAGAATTTTCGTGGTGGGTCCTCATGGAAGTCTGCACGCTCAATGTAGACCACGCGCGAGAACGGGACTTTACGTGTGCCTGCGCTTGGATCTTCCGGATTATTGACCGCGTCAAGCTCTTCAACCTGGCTTTCGGGGTAGTTGTCTATCACCACACGCAGGGGGCGTAACACCGCCATGACCCGCGGCGAGGTTTGGTTGAGGTCTTCGCGGATGCTGTGTTCGAGCATGGCATAATCGACGGTGCTGTTTCGTTTGGCCAAGCCGATCCGTTCACAGAAGGTCCGGATCGACTGCGAGGTATAACCCCGGCGCCGAAGACCGGCCAAAGTCGGCATGCGCGGATCATTCCAGCCGCTGACATGTTTGTCAGTCACCAAGGCGAGCAGCTTGCGTTTGCTCATGACCGTATAAGTCAGATTCAGGCGTGCAAATTCGATTTGCCGGGGATGGCTCGAGACGGGAAGTTCATCCAGCACCCAATCATAGAGCGGCCGGTGATCTTCGAATTCCAGAGTGCACAACGAATGCGTAATGCCTTCAATCGCATCGGACAAACAGTGTGTAAAGTCATACATTGGATAGATACACCATTTCTCTCCGGTCCGATGATGTGGAGCTTTGAGAATGCGATACAGGGTCGGATCGCGCATAGTGATATTGGGCGAGGCCATGTCTATTTTGGCGCGTAGGACGTGGCTGCCTTCTTCGAACTCGCCTGCTCGCATGCGCGCAAATAGATCCAGATTCTCCTCAACCGAGCGGCTGCGATACGGACTGTTTTCGCCCGGCTCGGTCAGCGTACCGCGATAGTGTCGGGTTTCGTCAGGACTGAGACTACACACGTAGGCTTTGCCGTCCTTTATCAGCTGCCGGACATAATCGTACAGCTGTTCGAAATAATCAGACGCGTAATACTCGCGCTCGTCCCAATCAAACCCCAGCCACTTCACGTCGCGCTTAATCGATTCGACATAATCAACGTTTTCCTTGGTCGGATTGGTGTCGTCGAAGCGCATATTGCACGTGCCGCTATTTTCCAGCGCTACGCCGAAATTCAGACAGATCGACTTGGCATGGCCGATATGCAAATGGCCATTCGGCTCTGGCGGAAAACGCGTGGCGACCTTGCCTGCGTGCCTATTGTTTTTGAGGTCTTCGGCAATGATAGTGCGAATGAAATCTGTTGATTGGGCTGTGTCGGTCGTTGCCATACGTGAGCGTCCTTCGTGATTGTCGGCAGGCTACCTGTTTTTCCAGTGCCTAGAGGGCGAGGACTAACCGCAATCCTTCATCCATTCCTTGTAGCTGTTTTCATGCCTATTCGTACAACTCTGATTATACCCTGGTCAATGATGATGTTTCTTGAATCAGGTGAGGCACAACTTCTCAATCCGAAAATGTGACGCGCTGATAGTCTTCAACTGCGCGTACAATTTCCTCTTTGGTGTTCATCGCAAAGGGCCCATAACCGGCGATGGGCTCATTCAGTGGCTTGCCGGCAAGAATGAGAAAGCGCGCTGGCTACTCGGTCGTGTCAACACGGATGGTATCTCCATCAGAGAGGACGGCTAAGGTGTGCTCTTCGACTGCTTGGCCCGTGTGTACCTCCTGGCCGCCGAAACAGCCTTTGCCTTCGAAGACAAAACAGCACGCCGTATGGCCCAGGGTGACGGACTGTTCAAAAGGCGAGCCCGGGGGAATAGCAACGTCAAGGTAAATGGGATCGGTAGCAATGCCGCTGACGGCTGCGCAAACGCCATCGCACTCACCAGCGCCGTCGGAAGTGGCTTAAGCTTGGACTGTTTTCACAACAGTCCATATGCGTTGACTCATGTCGTTTTCCCTTATGGTGTAGGGGATTCAGGCAGACGGAAAATTCGCAAAGCCGTGTCTCGTAAAAGTTTCTGTTTAGATTCCGGTCTGAGTTCAAGCTCAGCAATCTCTTTGGTGGCGCGCTCGGGATCGATGACGGGCCAGTCAGTTCCGAACACGACTTTGTCCTTGCCCCAAGTATTGATGAAGTGGATGAACGGCTCAGGCCAGTGACGCGGGGCATAGGCGTCTGAACCGATGTAGACATTTTCGTGTTTCCAGGCCACGGAGATCATTTCTTCGGTCCACGGATAGCCGATGTGAATGCCAATCAAGACGAGTTCCGGGAAGTCAATGGCGATTTGGTCCAGTGTGATCGGACGACCGACACTGGGCAGAATGCGCTCGCGCTGATAACGCAAGCAGTGGCCGACCTGCATCATGATCGGAATGTCCAGCTCGCAACACTTGGCGTACAGAGGGTAAAAGCGGGCCTGATCCGGCGGCAGCCCAAACCAGTGTGGATACAGATGCGCGCCGACAAAGCTATACTCTTTGACGGCGTGTTCGAGGTCGCGCAAGCTTTGCATGCCACGCGTTGGATCGAGGCCAGCCAAGCCGGAGAAGCGGTCGGGATATTCCTGACACACTTCCGCAACGCGTTCACATGAAATTTCAAACGAACCCTTGATGCGCATATCACCTGCGCGGACGGCGATGAGCAGCGAACGCTGAATGCCAGCTCGATCCATCTTCTCCAAATAGGTTTCTATCGGAACGCCAGGCCGTAGCCCCTGTGGAAAGCGGATCTGGTTTAAGAAATACTCGTCCACTCCGGTTTGACCGTTTTGGACCTCTTGGGGCGTGAAGAGATTACATACAACGTCGATAGCACCGTCCATACTCTTGTTGTTTCCTTCTTCCTTGCTTGCTCTCTTTTGTCTTCACGATGATGTGCCGTATCCTTTTCGTCAACGGCATGGACGTGACATCGTATCTGTCTGAGAAAAAGGTGGCCACAGGGGGCTTCAGAGGAAGGGCAATCCTTCGTTCCACTCAATTCCACTTTGCATCTCCGCATCCCGCCCAAATATAAAAGCCATTTTAAACTGGCATGAAAAAATCCATAACAACGCTCTCCCCTTCTCTTTTGAGACAGCTCGTGACAGCGATATCCACAGTTGTGGGGAGGAAGGTATGAAGTTTTCTCGACTATTCGAGATTGTAAAACGTTCCTGTTTCCACAAACTCCGCGGCGATCATGCCGCTCTGTTGGAGGACCAGCGGCTCCTTGCCCTTCATCTCCTCCAGGGCCATGCTGACCGGACTTCTTCTCGCGAGACGACTATCATTGGACGGCCTATGTGTCACCTGACGCAGTCTCTCCGAATCTCTTCTCTCAAGGACAGTACGAACTCGCTTCGGCCAAGGCGCTCGTCAAACTTCTTCGCTCACGCGGTCGTATGACGCCTTAATACAACGCGATTATCGATGTAGGAGCAGACGTTGGAGCTCTCGCCCTTCACTTTGCCGCGCTTACCGATATGCGTATTTTTGTTGTGGAGCCCGCACCTGAGACGTTTGAAATTCTTCAGGACAATATTAGAAAAAACGGATTGGAGGCGCGAGTCCAGTGTATGCCGGGCGCTGTTTTCACCGCGCGAGGCCGCCTGACTCTTCTGTGGCATCCGAAGCTCGGTCAGGTTGAGGTTCAGGTGGAGGGAGGCATTCCGGGCTTTGGTCGAGTGGGAGAGGAGAATCGTCCCATGGAGGTCTCGTGTTTACCTCTGGACGACATCGTGGACGATCATGCTGTTGCATCGCAGCAGATCGCGTTTGTCTGGAGTGCTACGGAAGGGTATAAGGGCACGGTGATCGAGTCAGGTAAAAGTCTGTGGTCTGCCGGCGTTCCGCCCTTCGTTGAACTCTCGCGCAAGCTTGCTGTTGACAGTTCTTTAGATCATGGCCAGTTCGATGAACAACAACGCAGAATTGCGCGTCTGTCGAGTTATTATGAAGCGATGTTCCAAGTGCCCTTGCTCATACGGGTCCCGCCATTTTGGCTGGAACACTATCCCGAGCGTATACGGAACCTCGAGGCGCACGTGGACTGCCTCGTCTCTAGCCTTGACTTGATTCCAACAATCGTTGACAGTCTTGAGCTCCTACACACGAGGCAGAACCAGGAGATAATGTCTGAGTTGGAAGGGGCCTCATTACTGCAACCCCTCTCGTGTGATCGTGTTATCCGCGGGACGAACTTCAATGTGGTACGTCAGTGGGACCACCTTGCTGGGTTTGGTATTGCTCGTGGGGACCTCCGGTTTGTCTTTTCAACACTAGAAGGTCCACAAGCTTTTGATCTCGGTATAGATCCACACCAAAAGCAGAACATCTTAGAATCATTGCCGGTAAAAGCGTGGCAGTTTTTTGAGGACATTATCGAGCAGACACCGTATTTTTCAGACATGCTCCAACGTGCGCACTCTGCCCGATAAAGTGGAATGATATACGTATTTTTGTTTTTAGTAGGCCTGCTCCTGTCTGGGGTCGGAGAAAGCCCGGCGGCAGACCCACCGGCGCACTATTTCCCCCTCTCACTCGGAAACCGTTGGGTATATGCGTCGAGCGAAGGAAGCCCGAGCGACCCGGTGACCGAGGTGTGGGAAGTCATCAGACGGAAAGAGTCGGGGTTCGTGATGCGTATTCAGCAGAGCCTGCTGGCAAAGGATTCGCCCGCTGAATTCATATCCGCCTTACCGGGCGGGATCGTCATGCAGCCGCATAACGATCAGCATAATGAACAGCGTGACAGGGCGGCACCGCAGTTCATCCTGAAAACTCCGCTCCAACTCGGGACGACCTGGCACACCCGGGATGGCCGGTACGAAATCACGGCGCTGGATGGTTTTGCTGCGGTTCCTGCGGAGGTGTTCCCCCACTGTCTTGAGGTCACCTTTTGGAGCCGAAACGGTCAAGCTAAAGCGGTGACCCTGTATGCGCCCGCGGTGGGTATGGTACAGCGTGACGAATCTTTCGCCATTCTGGGCGGGGTGGGTGGCGAGGATAGCCCGCGACGGGGAAAGGTCAGCCTGTGGTTAACAGAGTGGCAAGTGGCAGCAGAACCGAGGGGTGAAAAGAGAATCCGTAGGGGCGGGGTTTCCCCGCCCTTCCAACAGGTGGGAGGGTTACTCTCGCCTGTGTCTGCGTCGATACACCGACACGAGACCACCCATAATGAGAATAAAACCAGGTTCCGCAACAATCGCGAGCAAGAACAGCTGGCGTGTCTGCTCAGCGGTCAACACCAGGGTCGAGATTTTGGACTGGCGCGTATCCTTGGGGCGCTGGGTGATAAACTGTTCGTGCCGCACCAGCCACTGTACCGTATTCAAAAAGAGATCTTTATTCCCCAGTAGAGACAAACGGGCATTGCTGGCAAAATCGCTGTCGCCGTACACCACTAGCCTCGCCACCTGTTCAGGCGTTTGTTCGTCCTTTGGCGTGGGATCGTTGCCGTTTCCGTTTGTTGGATGACCCAAATTAATAGTGGCTGCGACCGCCAGTGAGATCGGCCCTGGCCGGGCTTTAGTGCCTTCAAAATCTACGGCGCCCGCTGGTGATTCCGACCCGGGACGAAAGCGAGCCCATGATCCTGGCCCGGTTCGGCAGAACGGCTCAGCTTTGAGCACAGACGTGGGCGGCGGACTGACTGGCTCCACCGAACGGGACAGCGGAAAGATCGTGCCTATTTGAAAGTCCTTCACAATTTCGACACCGGTATTATACAGCGACACCAGCGGGCTGAGGGCATCGCCGCCAAACAGTCTATTTTGCGGATCGTATACAATGTCTTGATCGAGTAGGACCCCGTACCGGGCGAGAAAGCCTGTCAGGTTCGGGACGGGCAGGGGATCAAGCATGAAGAGCAGGCTGCCACCACGTCTCAGATAGGCCGAAAGCCGGTCGAGTTCGTCGGCTAAAAGGTCTGTCTGGGGGCCACTCACCACAACCAAGGCGGCATCTTCAGGGATGTTTTCAGCCCGGGGTAATAAAAAGGGTTTAACGACAAAGTTCTCGTTGCGCAGTGCCGAGGCCGCCTCGCTATAGCCGAGCTGTGGCTGACCACTGCGCGGATCTTTTTCTCCGTGGCCGCCAACAAAATAAATGGTTTTTTTCTCCTCATGCAGAAACTGGAAAAGCGCGTTGGTAATAATATTTTCGCTCGCGCCCGACAAGAGTTTACGCTGTCCGTCGTATTCGAGCGCGGCTGTTCCGTAGTGAGTAGCACCATATTCCCGGGCAAGGCCCAAATTCCGGTCTCGGTGCAGGATGCGATACTGGAAATGCGCGTTAGCGGCAGCAAAGCGTTTCAACACGTCTTCATAGCGTTGATAGTTGTCCGGGGAGCCTCCGAAAAACAAAGTGAGCAAAGTATCTTTCTTGAGATCAGCCAGGAGATCGTGCGTCTGCTGGGATAAGGACATGGCCAGGGTTGGTGTTAAGTCCCAGCGAATATTGTTGCGGATCGAGAGCGTTTGCAAACCAATGAGGCCGATGAGAATGCCAAGATCAAGAACGGCCACTGTCGCCCACCGCCTTCGACTTGGCGTTGAGAGGAAGGCCTTCAGCGACGAGAATTCGCCCTTGCCGCGCCAGCGCCGAGAGCGAAGTGCCTGCCACGTCAACAACAGAAAGAAGGCGACAAAGAAGAGAAAAAACGAGATCTCCTGGGTATCAATAGCGCCACGTGCGAAATTGTAAAAGCGGTCGAATAAAGAGATATGGAGCAAGGTTTGCAGCCAGGTGTCGCTCACCGCTTGCTCATTCCACGTCATCGACCAAAAGAGGACGAGTACACCCAGCGTGGCCATGGCGGCTACTGCTTGGCTGTCGGTCAGGGACGATAACAGTAGCCCCACACTGATAAAAACTAAGCCGATGAGAAAGAGGCCCATGTAACCGGGTAGCAAAGCGATCCAGTTCACGTCCGGATACCAGCACGAAAGCGCGAGGGGATAGATCAAGGTTAAGATCAGGACGACCACCAGGAGTGTCGCGGCGGCAAAAAATTTCCCCAGCAAGACGCTGCTTTCTAGGACAGGGTAGGTCCATAAGAGGTCAAGAGTACCGAGTTTTTTTTCTTCTGCAAATGAGCGCGCGGTGATTGCCGGAATAAGGAGGAGGAGCACATAGCGCAGGTCGTGAAAAAAGAATTCCCACAGACCACGCCCTAGATTTTGTCCGCCCCACATCATGAAGAAGCTAATGTCTGTGTAGAAAAAGAAACCGCACAGAGCGAGGGCAACCGCAACAATGGCATACGCCAAGAAGCGGCCGAAGTAAGATTGAAGTTCTTTAGTGAAAATTGCTCGGAGAACCATGGTGAGATTTATGCGTTTCCGTCGTTGCCGGCTGTGGCTAGCCGCTGATCAACGACACGGTGAAAGATTTCTTCGAGGTCCATCTCTCGGGACCGGAGTTCGAACAAACGCCAGCCACGAGCGGTAACTGCTTCAACAACAGTAGGCCGAACATCCTGCTTTTTGTCTGCGCGAATAGTATAGGATGCCGGGCCACCGTGCCCTTGTGGTTCGACCTGGATCTCTCGTACCCCAGGCAGACCGCGCAGGAGAACTTCTACCTCAGCTTGTGGGCCGTCTATTTGGGCGACAACCTCGGTTGCATCGCGTAGGCGCAGGGTTAAATTGCCCGGCGTATCCAGTGCTAAGAGCTGGCCTCGGGCGATAATCATGACGCGATCACACGTCATCCGGACCTCGGGTAGAATGTGGGTGGACAACAGCACGGTCCGGTTTCCCTGCATGCCACGAATCAATTGGCGGAATTCGGCCGCTTGCTCTGGGTCAAGGCCGATGGTGGGTTCATCTAGAATCAATACGCTTGGATTATGCAGCAGGGCCTGGGCCAGACCCACGCGCTGCCGATAGCCTTTGGACAGCGTTCCGATATACACCCGCGTGACGGCACCCAGATCAAGTTCTTCTATAACCTGGGCCACGCGGGCACGCCGTTCCAGGTTTGTTAAGCCTTTCATCTTACCCACAAAATCGAGATAGGTGCCGACCTCCATCTCTGGGTAGAGCGAAATATTCTCCGGCATATACCCCAGTTGGCTGCGGACTGCGAAGGAATCGCTCCGTACATTGTGTTCCGCCACGGTAGCCGTGCCGGAAGTGGGCAAGAGGATGCACGCCAGAATGCGCATGGTGGTTGATTTCCCTGCGCCGTTCGGGCCGAGGAGGCCAACGATATCGCCATGCTTGACGGAAAAACTGACATCTGAGATTGCACGGAAGGTGCCGTACAGTTTGGTGAGACCCGAGGCTTCGATCATGTTGAGTATTTCATTCCGAGCAGAGGAGAGTAGTATCGTGAGGCAGACAGTATCGTGTTGAACTCTCTGGAATCAACTCCCTCCCGGCCTTCCCAATTCCTCTCTTAGGAGAGATTCAGATTCGTAAAAGATCAAGGGGGGCAGAGGCAGACAGAGAGAAAAAGGCCCTAAAAGGGGGACTTAATACGCGCTATGGCCACCATCAACCGGAATAACCGCACCAGTCATAAAGCTGGCCTCATCCGATGCAAGATACAGTGCTAGATACACGACTTCTTGTGCGTTTCCAAACCGCTTGAGCAGATGCACATCTGCAATTTGTTGCCATACTGCCTCTTTATTCTCCATGTCTTTTATATATTCACGCGGCATCGGGGTATCGATCGCGCCGGGACAGATGGCGTTGACGCGAATATTATGCGGCGCCAGGTCAACGGCCATACTACGTGTCAAATTCACTAAACCACCTTTTGCCGCACTATACGCGGCCATAGCTGGATAGCCGAGAATCCCGCCAGTAGATGAAATATTGATGATCGAGCCTTGCTGTTGTTTCTCCATATGCGGGACAACGGCCTGACTCATCAAAAACGGGCCCGTAAGGTCGATCCGAAGAATACGCTCCCATTCTTTTAAGGTGGTGTCCTGAAACGATTTGCCCAAAATCACGCCTGCGTTATTGTACAAGATGTCGATCCGACCGAAGGTTGAGATGGCTCTTTCGACAACAGTCTGAATCGCATCCTTGTCTGCGGTGTCGGCCTGGACACATTCGACTCGCGCACCGGCGGAGGGAACCTGATTGGCGGTTTGCTCGATTTCCGGCAGGATGTCACTAATAACGAGTGACGCGCCTTCTTTTGCAAATATTTTTGCGGCAACCGCGCCCTGGCCGCGCGCGGCCCCTGTAATAATGGCGACTTTTCCGTCTAAACGACCCATGCCGGTGCTCCCTTCCTCAGTCGTAAAATGTAGCCCTTAGATTGTGATTTCTCGTCAGTGTTTGTCCCGAGGACATAGCAGACAACATATCAGAAATTCCGCCTGCGTGACAAATGTAGATTTGCCGTGATGGGGGCTGCTGGATATGTTCAGGTATAGGTATATTTCTATGGAATTCAACTGAGAGGGAATACTATGGCGAAGACTGACCCGATTACCTTAGCTGTCATACAGGGCGCCCTTGAATCAACCCAGCGCGAAATGACACTCACTATTGAGAAAACGTCGCGTTCGTCTGTATTTAATATTGCCCGCGACTACTCAAACGCCCTCTTCAGCGGCACGGGCGATATGATTCTGCAGGGGCAAGACATCCCTATTCATCTGGGCTCGCTCATGCCTGCACTGCGGGCGGTTGCCGGCTATTTTGTCGACGAGATTCATCCCGGTGATGTGTTCTATCATAACGACCCGGCCTGGAGCGGCTCTCACATTGTTGACTGCTGCATGTACAAGCCCGTTTTCTATAAGAATGAATTGGTGTTTTGGACAGTCAGCAAAGGCCATGTGACCGATATTGGCGGACCTGTTCCGGCGGGTTACAACCCGGAGGCCAAAGAAATCTATGCCGAGGGCCTGCGCATCCCGCCTCTCAAGATATGGGATCGCGGCAAAGAGCGGCGGGATGTGGTGAATTTTATTCTGACCAACGTCCGCTCTCGCCGTCTGCAGGCGGGGGATATGCGTGCCCAGCTTGCCGCAGTCACAATTGGCGAACGCAACTTAATCGGCTTACTTGATAAATACGGCAAGGACACTGTCATGGCCTGCCTGGATGACCTGCTCGCCCTTGCCGAACAGCAAATGCGTGGATTTATCACCGAGATTCCTGACGGCGTCTATCATGGCGAATCCGTGCTCGAAGATGCCGGACATGGGTATGGCGATATCGAGATTACTGCCCAGGTGGAGATTACGGGTGAGACCATGCAGGTGCGCCTGTCGAGCCCGGTCCAGATTCCCTATTTCATTAATTCCTATGCGG
>CAZBUD010000061.1:0-27961 GCA_964495015.1 uncultured Enterobacteriaceae bacterium
GCGCGGGCCTGGGCCGAGGTAACCACACGAAAAAACGCCTTAATCGGGGCGGGTGCTAAAGCCGTCGATGCACGAGGCACGGCAATTCCCTCCTGACTTTTTCAAGATAATCGAGATCGATCTCTGCGGTAATAACACACTCTTTATCCGGCGCACGGGCGAGGATTTTCCCCCACGGATCAATAATCATGGAGTTGCCGTAGTCCGCAAATCCGTACACATTTTTGCCGATTTGGTTGGGCGCCACGATATAGACTTGGTTCTCAATCGCTCTGGCCCGCAGCAAAGCCTCCCAATGAGCAGCTCCAGTCGGAAAGGTGAACGCCGACGGAACAAAAACGACCTGTGCGCCTCGCTGTGTCAGTCCCCGGTATAATTCAGGAAAGCGCAGGTCATAACAAATGGAAAGACCGACCGTGCCCAGCTGCGTTGTGGCCGTCACAACCTCTTCACCCGGCTTCATACTGTCTGACTCTTTTATGCTGACCTTGCGGGGAATATCGACATCAAAGAGGTGGATTTTCCGGTAAGAGGCGAGGATGTCACCTGCAGGGCTGAACAGCAGGCTGGTGTTATACGCGCGTGACTCGCCTGATTTCTCAAGAAACGAGCCAGCCAGAAGATGGATGTCATGACGAGTCGCCAGCTCCTGGAGTCGATGTGTGGTAGGACCTGGGATTGACTCGACCTGCTCCGGCTCTTTTCTGTGCCGGCCACGCCACGAGAATACCTCTGGTAGTACGACGAGAGCCGCTCCTCGTTCTGCTGCAAAACGGACAAACATCTCGGCCTTAGCGAGATTCTCCGCCTTGGAAGACGAGGCCGTCATTTGAACTGCTGCCGCAAGATAGGATCGCACCACTCGTATTCCTTACATACTCCGAGGAGGAAGACTAGCGAACGCCTCTGACAGGGTCAAGATAAGAGAGGGAAGTATTATGCGGGTACTTTGCGACACTGGTGTGTTCCGATAGGCAGACGCTAGGGGACGCTGAAACAGTGGACGAAAAAGAGCTTCCAAAAAGCACTGGTTTTATCCTCATCGGCCTGAGTAGCATCATCCTTCTTCTCCCGCTCTCCCTGATGCAGGTGACCAGCGGCCATGAGGCGCAGGAGGGACTGCGTCTGCGCGCTCTGCTGGAGGGTGGGCAATGGCTTTTTCCTGAAGGACTGAAAAAGCCGCCGCTGTTCTATTGGCTGGGCGGGCTTATCGCGCAGCTTCGTGGCGGGGTGATAGACGTCCTCTCTCTCCGCCTTCCGTCCGGACTTTTGGCAACATTCGGTGTCCTGGCTGTCTTTTGGCTCGGGCGCTCCGCAATCACACGAACGGGAAGTTTTCTGGCAGCCTGCATCTTGCCCACCTCGCCTTTGTATGTGTGGCAGGCGCACAGTGGGCGCGTTGATATGACGCTGTGCTTCTTTGTCACGCTCGGTCTCTTAGCCTTCTTTTGGGGCTATGGGCAAGAGCAGAAAGGAGATGAACGCCGAGCCAACCTTTCCAGCCTTTGGCTCTTTAGCCTGTATAGCTCGCTAGCGCTGGCAGTATTAAGCAAAGGTCCGGTCGGTGCGGTATTAATTCTCCTGCCCATTGCCGTTTTTCTGTGCTGGCGCAGAGAGTTCCGCTGGTTTCGGCCTTTGCTTCGCCCTGTTCCGCTTCTTGTCTGTAGTTTAGTTATCCTCGGCTGGTATGGCGGGGCGTTGCTGGAGGATGGATCGGATATTTGGCAAACACAGATTCTCACCGAGAATCTGGCTCGTTTTGCGGGGAATATCGATACCACCTCGCCGCTCTATTATGTCGAGCCTGTGCTGAGTATGTTTGCCCCGTGGAGCCTAGTGTTGCCATTTGCCTTGTGGCAGGCTGTGAAAGAGCGTGAAGACAATCCCGGCCCTTTTTTTCTTGCCGTCTGGTGGATAACCGTGGTGCTGTTCTTTCAATTTGCCGCGTATAAGCGCATTCGCTACATGCTTCCCGCCCAGCCCGCGGCCGCGCTTCTCGTGGGCTGGTGGCTGACAAGGTATCTCCCCGAAAGACTGAGGACCTGGAAAGAACGACGCTGGTGGAAGCCCGTGGTGGTATGTGCCTCTCTCTTGCACGGTCTACTCTTCCTGGCAGGAGTTGGTGTCATTATTGGTATCATGCTGCACGGGACTGACGCGATTGCATGGCTGTTGCCACTGCTGAAGACGAAGGTCCAGGCGCAGGTTCTTGCGTACGCTCAGTGGCTTGCCAGCTATGCCTGGCCGAGTCTCATCGTCTGGCTGTGTATGGCTGGTGCTGGCTGGATCCTGTGCCGTAGCGTCCTGCACGGAGAGTTACGCCCGGCGCTCCTGGCCCTGCTCGTTTTGTTGGGTATGTCGTATGCAGCCGTCTATCCATCGTGGGCCGTTGTCAAGAGCTGGACCGGTTCGCCTCAGGATTTCGCCCATACAATCATAGCGAGAACAGGGTTGGACAAGACTGGACAGACGCAAGCGCTCTCTTTCATTGGCCCTAGCGCGATCCGGGGTTTCCCCGTTATGTTTTACCTTAATCAGCAGGTGGCCGTCGTCGCAGTGGAGTGGAAACCGGGTGCTCAGCAGCCGTCTCTCGCCTGCGGGTATTATCTCGTTGCCAAAGAGAGGATAAAAGAACTGGCTCCCGGGACCGGGAAAGCCTGGGTGGAGATTTTGTTTGACACCAGCACGTCACACTGGCCATTCGTCGTATTCCGCTATGCGGCCGCCTGAAAAGAGATCGATGCTGCAATTGGTGTGCAGTGGGTGCAGCATGTGGCTATTTTTTGGCTTGCTCTTGAGCCTGCCCTTATCAGGCTGCCAAATGGTTCGACGCGTGGTCTCAAGTACTGAGTCTGGCCGCGACTGGCAGCTTGGGCGGGTATTACGTAAGCGGTCGGAGCTTGAAGAACAACATCGGCAGTGTCTGATCGATCAGCGGAGGGGCCAAAAAGGTGAGGCAAACGATGCAAGTGATACAAATGATAATTGTTCTGCGTATAAGGCAGAGCTGGAGAAGCCGATCGTCCTACCTGCCGAGTCATAGACCCTGCTGAGCTATGGGCATTACCGGGACAAAAACTTGCACCCATACTTTCTCCCTTGACTGCGCTCTCTTCCGGTTCTCTGACGATACGTGAGCCGGACTAGGCCCGCCCTCGCATCGATTTTCCACCTAGATGCGACTGTGGTGACCACTGATAATTTCGCGGCATATCGCTAATCTTAGCCCCGTTCCTCCTGCTCCTGGCCTGATCTTGCTTGACTGCATAAACTTAACGAATATCGCGTCTAATTCCTTCTCTGGAATACCAGGCCCCCGATCACTGACGGTCACCCGCACGGTGTTGTCCTGCCCGCGTGAGAACTTGATCGCGTAGCTGAGCAGGTTGCGTATGACGCGCATGATCTTGGAAGAATCAAGTACGACTTCTACACACTCAGCGGAGGGAGCGCATTGGATCTAGCTTGGAACTTGAAAACCATCTGCTTTGCTTCTAGCTTTGCGAGGTCGAGCACTCAAGCTGACCTTTGTACCCCCAAAGAAAGTGGGATTGGTCACTGGTGCAGGAAAGGGGAATGGTCCGGGAACTGTCAGATCTGCGCCTGCCCCATGAATGTTATCCCAAAATTGCATGCTGAGCTTGAGGAACGGGGCGAGCCAGGTGAGGGGTTGGGCTCGCAGCCATGTTTTCAGAATGAGTCTATCTCAGCGACGATAATTACGGTCATTTTTTCCGGTCCGTACTTTGACCCAGATTTGCCCGCCCCAGATAAGAGGCCTCAGCCACGCAGATGTCTGAGCTGCGAAGACTCACCGACATAGGTCATATGGCGGATAACGTCATACGTCCTCGAACCAAGCTGCATGGTATATGGCAGTCGTTGGTCCCCCGACGCCCGTGGTGAATCCCCCCGCTCGTGGACCGAACCCGAGGGAAAACTCAGCCCCCCGCCAGATCGGAAGGAATGGTGCTCTGCTGCCACAGGACGGCCTCATTTGATATTCGTCGCGCGCCGTCCCGGTATCCTTCAAATGCCTTTCGGACATACTGGTAAAGGAAGTGCCAGCGTCCTTGCTGTTTGACGAGCGAGTAGCCGGAATCGGCGGGAGGTCTGGCAACCTTGATGCTCAGTAGCGCCGACAGATTCATATCT
Source organism: uncultured Enterobacteriaceae bacterium (assembly GCA_964495015.1). Classification (GTDB taxonomy): domain Bacteria; phylum Desulfobacterota; class Binatia; order Bin18; family Bin18; genus Bin18. The sequence goes on from CAZBUD010000061.1 coordinate 4,156, forward strand.
GTTAAATAAACCGGCGTTATCTGACCCAGCACGATACTGGGGAAACTCGCCCAGACAGCCACAAGAAAACCAAGACCTGGAGTATCATGCGAGATATGAATTTTGGCGCACCATTCTTCTTAAAAACGTATTTACAGTGAGTTACCGTCCCTTTCTTATGCAGTCTTAAGTGGCTGGGGGGGGTCCGGGTCGAGGCGGGAGGAGGGCAGTGGGTGAAACGATGCGCCTTTAAAGACGAGCGGGGCACGGGTTGGCTGAGGGGCAATGCAAGCATTGTCCCTCCAAAAAGCTAGAATTTCGAATTCACGATTTCGATGTCGGCAAGTCCATGACCGCCATCCCTTCTAGAGCAAGGCCATAACCTAGCCCGTCGAGCATAAGCTTTTTGATCTGGTGGGTAATGGACACGCGTGCATAACGTAGGGTCAGCCGTGGCTGTTGAGCTATTTGTTCAGCCAGCTCCCAGGCGCGAGTAGACAGCTGGTCCTGGGGCATGACTTCATTCACCACCCCGAGGGTGAGCGCTTCTTGGGCGGACAGCTTTTGTCCAGTCAGAAGAAAATAGCGTCCGCGATTCGCTCCCAAAAGCAAGGGCCAGACCAGATGGACGCCGTCGCCCGGCACAATGCCATTTGGGAAATGGGGCGCGTCTTGGAAGGCTGCGGTGTCGGAGGCCAGTACGATATCGCACAGAGCAGGGATTTCTGCATGAATGAGTGCTGGCCCGTTCACTGCGGCAATCATAGGTACAGGAATATCGAGTAAATTCATCAGCAGGCGTTTCCCTTCCCAATACACCGTGTCCCACCCACGCGGGGTACCCAGGCTGTCGCCAAAGCTAGCAAAATCAATATCCGCACAATAGGCATCCCCTGTTCCGGCAAGGATAACAACTTTGTTGTCCGGATCGGCCGCGATGTCGACACAGGCATGTCCAATTTCCCGATGGACAGGCTCGTTCCATACCAGCGGCCCATCGTTGGTATGGAAGGTTACTTTCAGAATGCCGTCGCGGCGCTGCATTTTCATCGTTTCGTATTTATTGGCATATTCTTCGAATTGGCTCATCTTGTCCCTCCTTTGCTAAACTGCGTTTCTTCTATCTCTTCTCTTCATGCACTGTCGAGAGATATGGAAAAAAGATGTCAAGAGGTCTGTTGCGTTTCTTTGACCAATATAATGTGATCCTGCCGGATATAGCCAAGCCCGTTATGTTTGCTGTTGACGGTTTTTCCGAGGACGAAAATTTTGCCGTAACGTATCGGAAGGTTGGCGGAAAGACGCTGAATGATCAGAGTGTGCAGCAAGCGATTCGCGAAGTCATTGAGACGATGCAGACGGACTACGACTGGTGGACGGTGCCGCTGCCGTTTCCGTCAGTTCGGCATTACCTCAGCACGCTTGCCGAAATGAAACGTCTGCCTACGAGCGAGCTTGGTCTACTCGAACAGACTTTCGCTCTACACCAGGTTGGGACGATACCGGAAATGCATGCCGAAGCGCTCGAGAACTTCGACAAACACATCGGCTGGGAGTGATATCCGATGTCTTTTCCCCTAGTGGCTTGTTTTTACAAGAATTCGAACGAGCTGGAGTGAAGGCCCTGTTCGACGTGGTGCTCTTTTCTCTGAGCATGGTTATGTCAAACCTGTGTCTTTCCCGAGTACATACGATGTCCCGCTGGATATTTGTCCAAACACAAGTACCGGAGCAGCAATCAGATCGACGTGCGATCCGAACAAGGCTATGAAATCGACCGCCCGTCGCTCCTCCTCCGAGCGCAGGAGAGCGATGGACGGATTGCTGTTGCCTTTGACGGGAAGGTCATACCGATTGCTCAGGGAAAATTTGTTTAGCAGAAAAGACTAGGCCGAGTGCGTGTGCCGGGTCGGTCGCAGAATGTCGGCGAGATCTTGGGCCAAGCGTGACGCTTCTTGTGATGTGAGTGTCGAGATATTGATCCGGACCGCCGGGGGGCTACTCAGCCGATAGAGCTCGCCCGCGCGGACCGCCCAGCCCTAGGTTGCCAAACCGATCACAACGCTGACTTCCTTACGAACAGGAACCCAGACATTCATGCCTGACCGACCATAGGCGGGAATTCCGTTATTGTTAAAAGCGAAGAGGAGGGTGGTTCTGCCGGAGAGTGCTCCCCGTTCGTGCTAAGCCGGTCGAAGCATGAACGCGAATAGAAAACGGTTAAATGGAAATTGTATTATCTTCCCTCAGGTGGCTCGCGTTCGGACCTGCGGATAGCTGAAAAACATTGGCGAAGCTGTCTATAGAGCGGAAGTACATGGCGAAGAAGCGCAACAGGCTTGAGAGATGAATGACCGCCACGTCGATTACGGAAGCGGATGTCTATCCAATCAATTCCGTTATAGTGCTCTTGCAGCGCGGCTAAAAAGACATTGCTGAGAATTGCATCGTCTGGGATAAGGGCAAGACGTTGTGCCATAGTGGAGATGTGCATGAGGCGGTACGGGACGTTTGGATCTCGTACCCACGTGCCGCCCGTTGCAGCATACACGAACCAAGTCAGAGCTCGTGAGATAAGCAAGCGTTTGAGGCCGTCGTCTCGCTTGTATCGAAAGCCGTACACGGGTCTTTTTTTGTTCCGTCCGTCCCATAAGCTGGGAAAGTAATGCGGATCGCACTGGCCATCAGAGTCGATCTGGAAGATCCATTCCGCATTTCGAGAGGCCGCAGTGTGGTACCCCAGCGCACACGAGTGACCGTGGCCGGCGTTCGGCTGGTCCAGTATGTCGATCTCAGGAAAATCCGCCGACAGGTCGGTGAGTATGCTTAGACTCGAATCAGTCGAGCCATCGTTGATTGCACAGAGGACGAAGTTCTCACAGGCGGCTCTGAGGACGGGAACCCACTCTTCTATGACGTGCCGAAGGGCAGCCTGTTCATTGTATACAGGTAAGATAACGAACAGAGCAGACGGTTGCGATGGTTGCTCCAGTATTATCCTCCAGTATTACGCGTCTGCGCATCTGCTTGGATGCGCTCAAAGGTCTGGAGCGCCATCTCCATGGCTTGGTCAGAATTAATATAGGTATATTGCGCCAGACGGCCGCAAAAATAGACATGATTTTCCCTCGTTTCTCTTTGTGCTAGTTCTTCATATGAGTGGTACAACCGTTCAGTATCAGTCGTCGGGATTGGATACAAAGGGGGACCATCCGCGCCTGGATATTCATAGGCAACAACCGTGCCAGGGTGTTGTTGCTGGGTAATGTGTTTGATCTCTGTGGTGCGGGTATAGGTATACTGGTCAGGGTAGTTGATTTGCACGCAGGGTTGTCTGTGTTCTTGCGCAAAATATTGAAACTCAAATGCGGCAGACCGCCAAGGTAGCTTCCCTAAACGGTAGTCAAAATATGCGTCCACCGGGCCGGAAAATACTGCGGCTTTTCGTGGGCTGATTGCTCTTACGACGTCTTTGTAGTCCGTGTTGAACCGGACCTCGATATTGGGGTGATTCAGCATGGCGGCAAACATAGCGGTAAACCCGAGCGCGGGGGTTTTTTGAAAAGCGTGGTCAACATAGCGTTCGTCTCTATTGAAACGGATAGGAATGCGTCCGGCAACGCTCGGATGTAAGTCGCGCGGATGTTTGTCCCAAGCCTTGAGTGTATAGCTCCGATAAAACGTTTCATACAGCTCCCGTCCGACACGCGACAAGACATATTCTTCCGCATTTTGCGGGGTGTCGATTTTTATACGCAGATTATCAATGAACTGTTTTGCTGATGAGGCAGTAAAAGAGCGATTGAAGAACATTTCGAGCGTCGTAAGGTTGATCGGAAAGGGGTAGAGGCGTCCGTTCACACAGCTTTTCACGATGTAGTCGCTGTCTATCCAGCCAGTAAACTGGGAGAGATACTCGACCAGGGCAAGGTTGTTTGTCCGAAAATAATGCGGCCCATAGTGGTGTATCAGCAGACCACTGCCATGCTCTCCGTCATAACACAAGCCTGCAATATGGCTGCGTTGTTCAACCAGCAGGACGCGCCAGCCGAGCTGGCGGGAGGCTCGCTCAGCAATGACGCAGCCGACCGGGCCGGCTCCGGCTATGAGGAGGTCGCACTCCAGGGACACTTGTTTTCTGCCCTCGTTAGGCGAATCGATGTGCTAGACATCCGGCCAGACAACCAGCGGGACATCCAAATTGATAGACAGTTTGACATGAAGAAGGGTCTAGGTAGCTTCTCTGGAGTATTTCGTCAATGAAGGAGGTCCTAGTTCCCTCTGGTGGCCTCCCTAGTCTCCTTTCAAAAGCCTCTTGCGCCTTTTGGGCGTTTTTTTTAGGGCTATATCAATTTCAAGGCCTCTTGCGTCAAACGCCTCAGCGCCCTGTCGAGCAAGCGTTCCAGCTCCCTGACCTCTTTGATGTCAAGGCCGACTTCTCGAAAGATCTCTTGTCCGGTTACGGAGTGTGACTGCACGTGTAGCCTTGCTGCTAGGAGCGTATCCTCGGGCGCTTGTGCGTATTGCAAATCAATCTGCAGCGCTCGCATATTTGTGTCTCCTGAGTACGCGTGAGAAGGATGATGAAAATCTATCATACCTGCATATCTGGTGCAGCCTGAGCGAAGCTTCTCTAGCTGCCTTATTATTTATGCTTTTTTCAGCCTGCTCTGTGTGCCCGTTTGAACAATATAAACGGGCCTATTCAGATGTTTTATAGCTCATTCTGCGGGGTGCGGTGAATAAAGGGGAGTGTGCCTGTACCGAAATCTTATAATATAGATAAAAGTCGAGCCCTTCGCTCGCGAGGAGGACTGCCAGGCCGCAAAATTCCGAGCCGGTTCGGAACAGGCTCTAAACTCAAAAGTGAAGGATATCTCTTTTGCCCTGTATCGTGACTTCCCTAGCTCCGGTCGGGTACGTGGTCAGGGAAAGTTTAAAAAGGGAACTGAAAATCTTCGCCAACGGGGAATATCAACGATCTCGTCTCACGTTCTTGTCTGACCAAAGGCGGGTCGATTACCAGAAATCCCAGTCTGTCGCTTGCTGCTTGAATCGCAAAGTTACCAGTGTAAAAGCTTCGCCTTGAGATTGCTTCGGCTGTTGGAATCCTCGCATTTTCTCGCTAGGTGTACCAATCGTTCGGACGCGAGACGGCATACAGTAATATATGCTGTGCCAGGTCGCTCGGCTTTTTGAACAGTTTTTGAAGGCAGCGTCGGGCTACAGACGACGGTCAACTGTTCCGTAAAGAGATACTCAGCCATCAGCCCAGACCAGCTTCCTCGTCCCCAGCGAATAGCGTAGTCGATACTACTGCCTTCTAAATCAACAAGAGGAACAGACTTCGACATCTGAACTTCCACTTCTGCATGTTGCGCTTGAAATGTAGCCAAGTGTGGGACGTGCCAACGCATTGCAAAGGTGGAAAGCGTGCTGACGGCGAGAGCCTTAGCGGATTTTCAGTCGGGACAGCGTAGACTGCCGTCTCGATTTGGGCAAAGCCACGCGCAAGACAGGGTAAGAGCATTCGTCCGGCATCTGTCAGTTCGCGAATTTGATGGTTCACCGCTGCGGACGTCACAAAAAGTTCTTTAGTCGCACGCTTCAGATTTAAATGTGTGCCGACAGCCGTAAACGCACGGAGTGCATTCAAAGAAGGAAAGGTGAGAGCCGAGTCTTTTTTCATTGAAAAACTCTCGTCAGTAGGGCAAATTAAATTCCTTTAAGATATGAGAATATTTGTATTTTTCATTCTTTATAAAATAATATTCAACGACTGAAGACGCATAGAAAGAAAGCTGTTCTCCACAAGGTATGGAAATATGTGGATTGAGATTACCCTTTTAGCCGGATGCCTACAGACGATACGCAATAGCGTAGCCAAAAGCTTAGCCGGAAAGATTTCTCCAGCGCTCAATAGCTGGTCACGATTTACCTTTAACCTGCCTTTTTCCGTGCTTTTAGTCTCACTGCTTGTGTATCAAAGGGGGCTGCCTGGAACCTCGTTTACCTTTCTCGGCTACTGCTGCGCGACTGCCGTAACACAACTACTTGGCAATATTGCTCTTGTGGCGGCTTTTCAACGCGCGAATTTTGCGCAGTCGATTGTTTTTCACAAACTGGAAGTCCTTTTTACCGCTATTCTTGGTGCACTTTTCTTTTCCGAATGGCCTTCCTTCCTTGGCTGGATTGGCGTGTGGTGTTGCGGCGGGGGCATCCTGCTGATGAATCTTGGCCGTGATACCCAGCGGCAAGATTGGCGGCGAGCTTTCTCCATTGATACGGGAGCTGCCCAAGCTCTGGCCTGTGCCTTCCTTTTGGTTATCGCCAGCTTTATGCTCAAGGAAGCCGTGTTTCAGCTCCGGGCAGATAATCCGGAGTGGGCTGCGGGTTACTTTGCGCCAGCCGCCTATACGCTATTCCATACGACCTGGATAGAAGTGGTCATACTGACCGTCTTTCTGTGGTTTCGTAAGCGGCAAGAGTTCTACAAAGTACGACAGTATTGGCAGCGCATGGCCCTTATCGGTTTCACCGGATTTGCTGGCAGCCTGGGCTGGTATTGGGCATTTTCTCTGACGCTGGTTGCCTATGTCAAAGCGGTAGGACAAATCGAGGCGATTCTTTCGGTCGGTATTGCGCTGTTTGTCTGGAAGGAAAAGGAGGTATTGAAACAAATTCCAGGCGTTTGCCTGATCGTTATTGGAATTGTCCTGGTTTTACTCTGAGGAGATGGACAAGCCTTTAAGCTAAGAACATACTCTTGGCCTGATTCGTCGCCTCCGCCGTCTCCCCTTTAGCTGTCACCGGGGGAGACACAATGAAGGTCGTGCGGACACCTGGCAACAGCTTGCTGCAGCACAGGCGAAGCTTGCCGAAACTGGACGGCGCCTCCTCTATTTGGCTCGTCCTTTTTTGATAATGCGATCGAATTCTTTTTTCATGACCGGCATAACGGATAAACGGCTTTGTTTGATAAGAACCATGTCTTGTAGTTTTTTGTCTTGCTTCATCTCGCTGAGTGTAATCGGCGCAGCCAGGGTTTCCACCGGTTCAATATCTACCACGCTCCAACGATCATCAGCGGTGGTTGGATCTTGATACGCCTCCTTAGTGACACGGGCGACACCGACCACAGCCAGCCCCTCATTGCTGTGATAATACAGCACCAGATCGCCGACCTGCATGGCACGCAGATTATTCCGGGCTTGGTAGTTCCGCACCCCGTCCCAATACGTCCCACCATCTTTTTGCAGATCATCCCACGAATATTTATGCGGTTCTGATTTCACCAGCCAGTACTTCACTCCTGCTCCTCTCTTAAGCCAGCCTGAACCATCATTGGCAAAATCTGTTCTTCAAACTAAGCCAGCCCCTCGTCGTAATCAACCCAACACAGGGTGAGCCCATCCATACCGACATCCGAGGTGGCCTGCATACCTTCGACAACTTGCTGCGGTGTTCCTACAAGTGGCAACGCGCCGGAGCTGGCAATCATATTCGTAGCGAGGGTACGAGATTCTTTGGGAGGCATGCTCTCGGAGTTTGGTATGAAGGTGTCGAGTGGATTCCGTACACCGGTCTAATCGCCCTTTTCGTGGGCGTAATAGCGTTCATAGGCTCTGGCCTCTTGCTCGGTATCGCGACAGCCGACATAGCCCATGCCAAAGGCCCGTATCTCGCGACCATACTCTTGCCGAGCTAGGTCTTTGATTTCCGCTATCGATGCTCGTGCGGCTTCAAATGAGGGGACGATGACAAAATTAAAATCCGCATGTTCGCCGGCAAAACGACGACCGGCAGGACTGAGGCCTGTGCTCATAATCAGTGGATAGGACGACTGCAGTGGTGTGGGGTCGGAGTAGGCGTTTGGCACGCCTAAATGTTTCCCTTTGAAGTCGAAGCTGCGTTCTTCACTCCACAACCGCTTCATAATCGTGATTCACTCGTTGGCTACTGCGTAGCGATCATCACGCAGCTTTTGGGGTGCGCCGAACATGGCGATTTCCGTTTCGTTCCAGCCGGCAACGATATTGAGCGCAAAGCGTCCACCCGAAATATGATCTATTGTCGCGCCTTGCTTAGTAGCTAAGATGGGGTGAATGGTGGGGACATGCCAAGTGAAAAAGATCCAGATCTTTTCGGTAGCCGCTGCTAGGCCCGCTGCCCAAGTGTAGGTCTCAAACGAGCGGTGGTTAAAATCTACGTCTTCACCAAAACCCCGCCAGCGGGCAACCGGCACCATACCGTCGACGCCAATTCTTGCAGCCGCCTGCGCGATGTGTTTACTTTCCGCCCATGTGACTTGGATAGTGCCCTCAGCCGAGCTCTTAGTGTAACTGCTGCTGACGTTAATACCGAAGACGGCCAGCTTCAGCGTATTTTTACTGCTCAAGTGTGGCGACTGGGCACCGTCGATTCGAGAACTACTTTGTCGAGAATTTGCTTGCGCTGCGCTCATGGCTTCCCCCTCACCGTCGCATAGACAAACACAATCCTGGCTGTCGGGCTAGATGGCCAGGATTGGATCGCCGTCATTCCCGCACCGGCGAAAACCCAGACGAACCGGACTGCGCTCCGAGACCCGGCTTCAGTCCGCTTCGCCACAGTGTCAGAATGTGCAAAAGGCGACGGACGTAAAGGATGAGCAGGATGTGAAGAAGGGCGGGCGAAAATTGCACCGAGCCGCAAGCGCACGGGTGCGGATCTGATAAATCCGTCCTTCTGTGAATTGCCATGATTCGCCGGTCTCGCGCAGCGTTAGACCTTCATAATACGAGAGGCTGATCACTAAGCGTTCTTGGTCTGGTAGTTTTTTTATTGCCGTTGCTACTTTTTCAACCAGATCTTTATTGTTAAAAATAGTCTGCGGATCCTGGAAGAGGTTCAGCATGCTTTGCCCCTGTGTTGGTTTTGCAATTCCTTCATTTGCGGCAGGGGAAAGGTCTTCCGGATTTAACAGGGTGGCCTTATTCACGCTCTGATCGACTGGTAATATTCTTTGAGTGATACGGCGAGTGCAGATGCCATCTCTTGCGGATCGGCATCGCGACCGAGACCAGCCGCCGGATTGACCTTGGCAGAGCTCACTTTATCTTCCCCGCGAGCGAACCGAACGGCTGGCCCAGTCCAGAGACCGGAGATATTCCATGATCTCGCCATTGATGCGGTGTCGTGCATAGTCTTGGAAGGCAACACAGCGTCCCTCGTCATACCGTTGGGCGGCTTCGAGTAGCCCCACCACCGGATTGAGTCAAAGAAACCAACTCGATGCGATGACGTGCCAGCAGACGGTGCACCCGGTCGGCTATTTGCCGCACTAGTGCCAAATAGGTGTCTATAAGTTTTTCTCGCGCCTTCGCCGTGAGCCGCTTCCCGGCTGGCTTGGCTTTTTTGCGAGATCGAGATTGCCGTGGGGACGTTGCGCCGGCGGCAGATGAAGCAGTGGACATGAGGCTCCCCCTAGGAGCGGTATTAGTTTAGCCATGCGAGACGCACGCTTTCGGGAATTGGAAAAGGGGATATGGTCGCCTAGCAGCCCTGCGACCATATCCCCTTGTATCAGGATGTAGGCCAGTAGTTTTGCGTCCCACCCTTTTGAGTGGTTTGCCATTATCAAGCGCCAGGAAAGAGGGGCCAATGGCGTCACGAATTTAGGAAGTTGAGAAGAGTAGTAAATTCAGCAAGTTAGAAATTGTGTCAGACATGACATCGGCAAATTATTGCCGGTCGCTGTCATAATTATAACGCTGATGGTTTATTAGCACACATTTCTGATTGCCTTTCCCCGTTAGGATCTTTATAAAATGGCCTAGGGAGGGGAGAAATATGCCACGAGAGAGTCGCGCGGAATACGGAATAAAGTCGGAAAAAAACGTCCCAGCTACGATGCGGGATGGGACGACGTTGTATGCTGACGTCTACCGACCTGATTCCGCAGGACAGTTCCCAGTTATTTTGCTTCGCCTACCGTATGGTAAACAACTGGCAGAAGTCTTTGGCGACCATGAGTATTTCCCTGCTCGTGGGTATGTTGTTGTCGTCCAGGATGGCCGCGGCCGGTTTGAATCCGAGGGGGAATATTATCCGCTCATCGACGAAGCACAGGATGGTTATGACACGGTCGAGTGGGCGGCCTTGTTACCGTATGCAAACGGCATGGTCGGTACGCAGGGCCAGTCGTATCTTGGGGCAACGCAATATCAACTTGCCCCTACCCGGCCACCGCACCTGCGGTGTGCTTTTCCCGTGTCTGCTGGGGCAGATTACCACCAAGGCTGGGTGTACCACACGGGCGGCGCCTTCTCCCTCGGCTGGCAAATACCGTATGCCATATTCCTCGCGCGCAATACGATTGATCGCAAAGGAATCAAGGATCAACTCTGGCCTAAAGTCCGGTCGGATCTTCTGCGTGCGATTAATTTTGGCAATCCACTCTCCCCAGAAGCATATCAGCGCCTGCCGCTCACGTATTGGGCCGATCTGCTTGAAGAGGTCGCGCCGTATCTGCGTGACTACTTTACTCATCCCGACGAGGGGCCGTATTGGTGGCCGATTAATATTGAACGGCAGCATCACAATGTCAGCATTCCCATGTACCACGTCAGTTCGTGGTATGACATTTTCCTGCGCGATGCGCTGGTCCACTTCTGCGGTTTGCAGTCGCGGGCAATGACGCCAGAGGCGCGAGGTGGACAAAAACTCCTCCTTGGACCGTGGGCGCATCTTTTTCCCTACACGGCCCCGATTTCCGGTGGGACCGGCGATATTGATTTTGGTCCGAATGCAGCTATTGAGCTGCACGATACCCAGCTGCGTTGGTTTGATTATTGGCTGAAGGGGGTAGACACCGGGATTGCCGAAGAGGCGCCTATTCGGCTGTTTGTGATGGGCACCAATCAATGGCGAGATGAATATGAATGGCCGTTGGCGCGCACTCGTTACACGCCGTACTACTTCCATAGTCAGGGCAAAGCGAACAGCCTGAATGGCGATGGTGGGCTGAGTGCTGAGCCGCCCCAAGATGAACCAGAGGATCATTATGAATACGATCCTGCTAACCCAGTTCCTACATGCGGAGGCAATACCCTGATTATTCGGGTTGGTGTGGCAGATCAGCGCGAGGTCGAAAGCCGCCAAGACGTTTTGGTGTATACAGGTGACCCTTTAGAAGCGCGGCTTGAAGTAACCGGGACGCTAAAGGTCGTCCTGTACGCTTCTTCCTCCGCAACCGACACGGACTTTACCGCCAAGCTGGTCGATGTTCGCCCGGATGGCTACGCCCAAAACATTGCCGATGGCATATTGCGGGCGCGTTATCGTGAGTCGCTGAGTAATCCCAGCCTCATGACACCAGGAGAGCCGTATGAGTTCAGCATAGATTTGTGGGCAACCAGCCATGTGTTTCTTCCTGGGCATTGTATTCGTGTAGAGGTTGCATCAAGTAACTTCCCACGTTTTGATCGCAACCTGAACACTGGGGGTGATCAGGCAACCGGGACGCAGTTCCAGACAGCCCAGCAGACCGTTTTACATGACAGTAAGTTTCGCTCTCATATTTTGCTGCCGGTGATTCCTTCCTAACTGCATTCTCTGTAGGGGCGAGGTGACCTCGCCCCTACACATATCAACGGATTTTTTTGTATGTCTGACATCCTTCCTCCTGATGCGGAAAAAGCAGCCTCAGTGCGGGCGATGTTTGATTTGATAGCTCCACGCTACGACAGGCTGAACCGTTGGCTCTCCCTCGGCTTTGACCAATATTGGCGGCGGAAGACCATCCGAACCAGTGCCGTTTGTGCTGACGACACTGTCGTAGATATTGGGTGTGGAACCGGAGATCTGAGTGAACTTGCAGCAGCAACTGGTGCCAAAGTCATCGGCCTTGACTTCGCCCGGAATATGCTCGTCGGTGCTACGCAACGTCGGATCAAAGCCGCCTTTGTTCACGCAGATGCGAATGCATTACCCCTACCGTCTGCATCCGTTTCGGTTGTTTTGTCCGGCTTTGCCTTACGGAATTTTGTCTCAATCCCAAAAACGCTCCAAGAAGCAGCGCGCGTCCTTAAACCAGGCGGCCGATTGGCTTTGCTTGAGGTTGATGCGCCAGACAATACTTTCCTGAAATTGGGACACAGCTTCTATTTTCAGCGTATCGTTCCCATTCTCGGCGGTCTGATATCAGACAGAAAATCGTATACCTATTTGCCGCGATCTGTGGTGTACCTGCCGGAGAAAGCCGAGCTGTTAGAGATGATCCGTGCGGCGGGGTTTGAGCGCCTGGTGAAGCAGCGTTTATCAGGCCGGGTCGTGCAGATTATGACTGCGGTACGAAAATGAAAGGGGCGGAGAGCGCCGCCCCTCTCGTGGATTAGCAATAGCGCTCTTGGACCGCATATGCCGTAAGGAATGAAACGCTCAAGCGTGTTGAGTCGTAAAGGGCCGTGGCATTTGTCGCTCTTTCTTCAAACATCCCTTAGCTGCTGAAAAGCCGGACTGGCAGATAGGCGTGCTGCATGGCGCGTATGTCTGCCAGTGGAGCAAAGGCCCCCATCTCTTCGAGATCGCACGCCAGGGCTTCATCAACTAACGCAGATAAGTGTGGACGAAGCCCGAGTAGTATCCGCTGTGCTTCACGATGTCCGAGACAGCCCAGCCGTAAGGCCGCGCCTAAGAAGCTGACCATGAAAGTATACAGGAGGACGATGCCACCAGTGCGCAGGGGTATGTCCCACACGACGCATTGAAGGCCTAGGCACACCGCGCTATTGCCTGGAGTCTTTCCTGCGCGTACGTCGGTGAGAAATATTTGTAGGAGGGGGGCTTCGACGAGGGGGCCTAGCGTTTCAAGCAAGGCTCTGCCCGAACGCACAGAGCCCGTGCGTAGCTCTTGAGGTAGCAGGGAAGCGCTCAGGTATCGATCAATAGTGTACAAGCGCTCAACATTTTCCTCCTCCGCAGCCCGATAAGCATGCCCATACGCAATCAGATCAAATCGGGCAATCTTGCTGCGCACATAGTCTTCGAGCAGTTGTGCGATGTCGGTATCGGACGAAGGCTGCTGGCTGATAAAGGCTTCGAGGCCGTGCGACAGGGTCACCGTACCAGACGGGAAAAAGGAGTCTGCCAGTTGGAGCGCGGCTATGAGTGATGCGTCGTCCATGGGTTAGTCTTGTGGCCAGGCGCGATGCTCGTAGTGCACGATAAACCGGTCAGTCAGGTGGTGCGTGCGCAGTACGGTTTCCATGACGGCCCGGTCTAAGGTGACCGGTATCAGAATCTGTTCTCCGACAACGGCGATCGGCCAATGTTGATTGCCGAGTACGTGCCCGAGACGCACCGCCCACTGGAGGCGCTCGGCTGCATCGATGTGCGGCTGTGGGCTGAGGACCATGACCTCTTGGAGAGAAAGGTGGACAAGCAATCCGCCAGCCTCGTCTTTGAGGCCGAAAACGTCCCCGTCGGCGATGGTTATCCCGCGAGGTAACACGAAACCGATCTCCCGGCCGCTGGCCGTATGCAAACGGAAGCGGCTCTTGTGCGCGTGGCGTTCTTCGATGCTGATTTCCTCCAACTGTCCGGTCTGCTGACACTGACGGACCGTGGTAGCGAGTTTCTGATCAGTATGAATATTGCCGAGACGGTGACTGACGCGCAGCATCGGTTTGCTCCATAAGGTTACTTGAGACTACTTGAGAAATTGTATTGCTGGAACGCCGAGGTGAGACAGGCGGAGCTGATGCCGGGCCAGATGCAGGACACGTCGTACCGCTCGGACATCTGTGCCAACGACCTTGACACACAGCCCTCTGTCTTGTGGCAGCAGCGTCGTGCCGCATGCCGTGTGTGGTTCAGAAGAGAGCTGCTCGTGTACTTCGCGAGCCCAGACGGCAGGCACACGCGGACCAATGAGAAATGCTTGCCCCCACACATGATGCTGGGCGAGAATACCCGGGCCGGTGGTCGAACAGTGGGCCGGCAGCACCAGGCTGTGGTCACGCACGAGTAGGCTACCGTTGTCGTCGGTAACCCGTAGGCTGGTTGTGAGCGCATCAAAAGTTGAACCATTAGCGCTGGGATAGGCCAGAAAGATATCAGCCAGAAAAATGCTTGCTGCTGCTCCCAGCTGAATTTGCAGTTGCTGTCCGAATCGAGATCCAGGAAAAAGGATCGTCGGCTCGGGACAATATTCGGCATAAGCGCCGGCTTCCAAGGCGAAAGAAATATCCTGTAGCGCACAGTTCGCGGTCATGGTGTGAATTTTCTCTGCCGCTTGGGTTGTAATATGGACCTGAGCGGCAGAGTCCAGCGTAAAACATAAACGCGCCCGATCGCCTTGAATAAAACCACCGGCTGGGGTTTGGACGTATACGACGGCCATGTCGGGTAGGGCGGCGTCTAAATACCAGGGGTGGGTCAGGTGAAAGGGGTGCGAGACAAACGTATGCTGCAGGCGTGTTTTTCCGGATTTGGCGCTGAAGCTTAGTCGACACTCGCCGCACTTGCCGACAGAACCGGCAGGGCGCTGATCGAGTGGCTCATTCAAATAGACGTGGAATGAACGTGGCCAGGACGGGGCGTCGTCTATAGGCGTCGTCGGTAATTGGCAACTCGTAAGTTGTGGCATAGGGACAAAGGAAGCTAGGCAAAGAGCAATTCGTGTTCGATCCACTCCCCTACTGCCGCAATGCCCTGGCCGGTCTTGCAGTTGGTAAAAAGATACGGGCGTACCCCACGGACATGCTGCGCATCGCGCGCCATGACTTCGAGGTCGGCACCTACGTACGGAGCCAGGTCGGCCTTGTTAATGACCAACAGGTCGGAGCGGGTAATCCCCAAGCCTTGTTTGCGGGGGATATCATCTCCTCCTGCAACATCGATGACAAAGATAAAGGCATCCGCAAGTTCGGGTGAGTAGGTTGATGAGAGATTGTCTCCTCCACTTTCCAAGATGATGAGATTTAGGGCGGGGAACTGGGCTTCCAATTGTCGCACGGCTTCCAGGTTCATGGTTGGATCTTCTCGGATCACGGTATGCGGGCAGGCGCCGGTCTCAACGCCGACGATCCGCTCTGGCGCCAAAAAACCACGCTTGCGCAGCCGGTCCGCGTCCTCCTGAGTCAGAATGTCATTTGTGACAATGGCGACCTGCTTTTCCTGTTGCTGCAGATAGGGCACCAGCTGCTCAATCAGAGCCGTCTTCCCCGAGCCGACCGGCCCTCCAACTCCCAGTCGTGGAACCTCAGTTTGTGTCGTCATACTTCACGAACCTTCCGTATTTTCCTCAGCCGATGAGAGAAAACCCTGCTCCGAAGCTCTCTTGAGCGCTTGTTGGCGGACAGTCGCATCTTGGGTGTCGCCGTCAGTCAGACTGTTCAAGCCCACGACTGTTCGTTGTCCGCCGAATGGGACGAGAGTGACGTCCTTCTCTTCTCCAGGCTCAAACCGGACTGCCGTACCAGCTGGAATGTTCAAATGCAGACCAAAGGCGGCGTTACGATCAAAACGCAGCGCTCGATTGGCTTCGAAGAAATGATAATGAGAGCCGACCTGAATAGGGCGATCGCCGGTATTTACAACAAGCAGAGACTGGGTTGGGCGTCCGGCGTTCAAAGTGAGCGAACCTTCTGCCGGGAGAATCTCTCCTGGTATTATCGTGTGTGTTGTGTTCTCTGAAGACATCGGACTCCTCTCTTGCTTCTCGCCTCTTACCTCTCGCAAGCGCTGTTCCTTTCTGCCACGTACACGTTACCAGTGCAAGAATCCTGCCTGCCTGCATGAGACGAAAAATGGGTATGCCGGACGGTTTGTTATCTGGAGGTGCTGAAATAATAGGCCTGAAAATCAACACCCTGCGCTGAAACAAGGCAGATCGCTGACTGATAAACAGAGCCAAGTGAAGCCTCATCTTTCTATTAATAGAAAATGAAACACGACTGTAAAATGCGCCCGGTGCACTGATAAGGTCACATTTATTTTGGACTATCTGTTTCTGTCGTATATCGAAAATCATTCCCGTTTTTCTTCCTACGCGCAGCTGGCCCCTCTTTTGCTCTACTCCGTTTCCCGAAACACCTTGTTTCCAGTAGAGAGAAAGGAGCTGAGAGTTTTATGAAAGAGAGAAAAGGAATAGCCCTCATTGCAGGAATGTGTCTTACTTTGGGAGGTATTGTCGGCACACCGACTACCCCGGTGTTGGCAGATGAGCTCGGCGAGCTGCGAGTGCAGCTCGCCGAGCAGCACCAGGTCATGCAGGCGTTGGAGAGTCGCATGATGGAGCTCGAGGTCAAAGGAAAAGAGCAAGACGAAAAAGGGGTAGATTTCGGCTACGCTGCGGGAGCACGGAAAAAAGGCTTTGCGGCGGAAGACGTGTATGACAACGGCTTCTTCATCCGTAGTAAAGATGACCGGTTCTCGCTTAACCTCAACGGCTTCATTCAGGCTAGATACACGCTGACGGCCCCGGATAAGGGGAAAAGCCGTAATAATTTCGACCTTGCCCTGGGTCGGTTGGCCTTCTCGGGCAATGTCTTTGATCCCAAGGTGAAGTATTTCTTTCAGTATGAAGGAACCACATTCGGAAACAACAATCGTGCAACGATGTTGGACTGGTGGATGCAGTACAGCTACTCCCAATACCTGACAGTACAAGCTGGGCGTTTTATTCTGCCCTATAGTCGCCAGTTCTACACCCATCCTGGTAATTTGCTTTTCACTGATCTGTCTGAGGCCGACTATGCCTTCAATCTGCAACGGGCCGCTGGCGCGAATATCAGCGGAAAAGTTGGCCGCCTGTCATACCACGGTGTAGTCACCAACAGTGTTCGGGCGCTGGATGCTGGGGGACAACAGAATGCCGGAGCGGAGGTGGCTTGGCAGGGTCGCTTGGAATACGACATCCTCGACTCGTATGGCTATCTGGAAAGCTCACCGACCCCAGCGTCAACATCGCAGCTGTCGATTGGAATCGCGGCGGCTTTCAATCCGGTTGACGAGGGATCCCGCTTCCAGAACGTGATGCCTGGTGACCGAACGACCAATGTCACCATTGACGGCGGATTTCGCTACCAGGGCTTAAGTTTGCAGGCCGCCGGGTACTACCGCAGGAATAATTTTGAAGCCATTGACGAGACCGGTCATGACTGGGGCTACTATGGCCAAGTTGGCTACTACCTCACGGAAAAATTAGAGCTCGCCGGCCGGGTAGGCGGAGTTGATTTTCAGTTTGCCAATAACCCCCGCACGGGCGGTGACGTGCGCGAGTACATGGCCGGCTTCAACTACTATCTATATGGCCACAATGTCAAACTCCAGGTGGACTACAGCTACCTGGACGGCGATCCGTTCTCCGGCAGTAGCACGAGCACGAATCGACTCCGTTTCCAGACCCAAATTTTATTCTAAAAGTAAAAAAAGAGGAGAAAAAGAATATGGGAGCATGTATGTATACGCCAAATTCTTTCGGTTCTTTCGGCTCGTTATGGTATGCCCGTTCGTGGTGTACGGCCATCGCTCTTGGAGCCCTTGTCTACGCATTGACTGCGGCAACGGCCGTTCGGGCAGCGGACCCCATCAAGGTCGGCATTCTGCACTCGCTCAGCGGGACCATGGCGATCAGCGAAACCTCGCTGAAAGACGTGGCGCTCATGACGATTGAAGAGATCAACGACAGTGGCGGACTGCTTGGACGCAAGATCGAGCCTGTTGTTGTAGACCCTGCCTCGGATTGGCCGTTGTTTGCTGAGAAGGCTCGGGAACTGATTCAACAGGAGAAAGTCGCGGTCGTATTTGGTTGCTGGACCTCAGTGTCGCGAAAATCTGTTCTGCCGGTATTCGAAGAGCTGAATGGTCTGCTCTTCTACCCGGTCCAGTATGAAGGCGAAGAGTCTTCGTACAATGTCTTCTACACTGGGGCTGCTCCAAACCAGCAAGCCATTCCCGCGGTTGAGTATTTAATGAGCGAAGATGGGGGAGGCGCCGAGCGGTTTGTGCTGCTTGGTACCGACTATGTCTATCCACGCACCACCAATAAGATTCTCAACTACTTTCTGGCGTCTAAAGGAGTAGAGAAAAAAGACATCATGGAGCTGTACACCCCGTTTGGCCATAATGACTACCAGACCATTGTGGCGGATATCAAGAAGTTTGCTGCGGGCAAGCCGACAGCGGTGGTTTCGACGATTAATGGCGACTCGAATGTGCCGTTCTACAAAGAGCTGGCCAACCAGGGTCTGAAGGCAGAGGACATTCCCGTTATTGCGTTTTCGGTCGGCGAAGAAGAGTTGCGTGGGATTGATACCAAGCCACTCGTCGGTCATCTTGCTGCATGGAACTATTTCATGTCGGTGGATACTCCCGAAAATAAGGAATTCGTGGCCAAGTGGAGCGCGTATGTCAAAAAGCACAGTCTCCCCGGTGGAACTAAACGTGTGACCAATGACCCGATGGAGGCGACCTATATCGGTATCAAGATGTGGGCCCAGGCCGTGGCGCAGGCGGGAACGACGGACGTCGATGCGGTCCGTCAGGCAGTCGGGAACCAGGTCGTTCGTTCCCCGTCCGGTTTTGATATTACGCTAGACGCTAAGAACCACCACCTGCACAAGCCGGTCCTGATTGCCGAGGTACGCGAAGACGGTCAGTTCGACATCGTCTGGAATACCGAGGGACCGGTCCGGGCCGAAGCTTGGAGCCCTTTTATTCCAGACAGTGCCAAGAAAGTGGCCGACTGGACGTACCCGTGGGTGTGCGGTAACTGTACCGAGCCCAGATTCTAGTGTACCGACTTTAGCCCTAGCTCGATTCAGAAGGAGACAGGGGCCCGTTGTCTTATATATAGATTAACGGGCCCCTGTGTTTGTATTAAGGATGACCGTGAAAATTTCACCTTGGCGATGTGCGCTCGGCTTTATAGTGGGCGTGACACTTGGTGTTTGGACGATGGCCGCGCTCGCATCTGACCTCCAATCTACACTCGCCGGATTAGGGGCAAAGCGGCGGAGTGATATTAAACAAGCCGTCGTCGCGCTCGGTACGCTGAATGATCCAGCGGCGTTGCCCGCGCTCGAAGCCTTGCGCGACCGACGCTTGCGGGTAGACGAGACAGGTAGCGTCTACATCATGAGCGAGGATGGAGAGACCTTCTCTCTGGCCTCGGGTGGCGGACCGGTTGCCGTTGATGTCATTCGGTTGCGTACCCCGCGCATTAATAATGTTGTGCGACGTGCTCTCCGAGTGGTGATTGCGCAGCTCCAATTACACTCTCCGGACGCCGGAGTCCGTCTAGCAGCAGCCGAAGAACTAAGCCAACGGCTCCAGTCCGCAATGATGGGCTTTCTGACCACTGCATTTGAAAAAGAAAAGGATCCGACTGTTCGTGACGCCCTAGCGGTTGCGTTAGCCCAAATGCAACTCAAGAGTGAGGATGCGCAGGAACGCATGGCGGCGATAGTGAGGATCCGAGACTCGGGTAACCTCGGCCTCAAATCGCAGCTAGAGGCCTTAGTTGCAAAAAATGAAGATGGCTCGTTTGTCGAGGCTGATGCCGCGATTCGTCAAGCGGCTGAGAATGCGCTGAGGAGTTTTGAGCGCACTCAGTTCCTCATTAATATCGCTGGGAACTTATTCTATGGGATCAGCCTTGGAAGCATACTGCTGCTTGCCGCGCTGGGTCTTGGTATCACTTTTGGTTTGATGGGCGTGATCAACATGGCGCATGGCGAGATGTTGATGCTCGGTGCGTATGCGACGTATGTCGTCCAGGGCGTCTTCCAGGAGAGCGTGCCGAATTTTTTTGACTGGTATCTCATCGCGGCTATTCCAGCCGCATTCGGGACGTGCCTGGTGACAGGTATGATATTGGAGCGGGGTGTAATTCGTTTCCTATACGGACGCCCATTGGAAACCCTTTTGGCCACGTGGGGGATCAGTCTCGTTCTCATTCAGAGTGTCCGTCTGCTGTTCGGGGCGCAGAATGTTCAAGTGGCTAACCCGGCCTGGCTGTCCGGCGGAATTGAGGTGTTGTATGGCGTGGTCCTACCGTATAGCCGGATCGCTATTATCATTTTTGTTGCGCTAGTGGTTGGACTGGTGTGGCTCATCCTGCAGGGGACGCGTTTGGGGTTACAAGTACGCGCGGTGACACAGAACAGGCCCATGGCGGCTTGCATGGGCATCTCCGCCGCACGTGTGGATATGTGGACCTTTGGGTTGGGTTCGGGGATTGCGGGTCTGGGCGGTGTCGCCTTGTCCCAGATCGGTAACGTCGGGCCCGAACTCGGGCGATCGTATATTGTTGATTCGTTTATGGTTGTGGTGCTTGGTGGAGTGGGTAATATTATCGGTACGGTTGTTGGCGCGCTGGGACTCGGACTCGTGAATAAGCTGCTCGAACCCGTGTCGGGAGCCGTATTGGGCAAGATCGGCGTTCTCATTTTTGTTGTGTTATTCATTCAGCGTCGTCCACAAGGGCTTTTTGCACTCAAGGGTCGCCTGGCCGAAGGGTAGGGACGTGCCCAATACCTCATCTATCAAATCTAGCGAAAGCTCAACTGATTCACTCCTTGCGCAGCCTACAACGCAGCAGACGCGGGAGAAGGAGTCGGAGGGTTCCGAGAGGCCGCGCATCCATACCCGTCGGGCGTGGGTTCTCATCGGGGCGCTGACCGTAATCACACTCATCCTGGTGCCCGTCTTCAACCAACTGCCAGCAGAGTCCGCACTGCACCTGCCTGATTATCTCATCCCACTGTTCGGGAAATTCCTGTGCTACGCCATGGTGGCCTTAGCCGTTGATCTAATCTGGGGCTACGCAGGCATCCTCAGCCTCGGGCACGGCGTATTCTTCGCCCTTGGCGGGTACACTATGGGCATGTATCTGATGCGTGCGATTGGGACAGAGGGCGTCTACCGGAGTGTACTCCCGGACTTTATGGTGTTCCTCGATTGGCAGGAACTGCCGTGGTACTGGTACGGGTTCAGCAACTTTGGATTTGCCCTGCTGATGGCACTTATCGTGCCCGGATTCTTTGCCTATATCTTCGGTTATTTTGCGTTCCGTTCACGTATCCGCGGGGTATATTTTTCCATTATTACCCAGGCCATGACGTATGCCCTGATGCTGCTCTTTTTCCGGAACAATATGGGCTTTGGCGGGAACAATGGCCTGACCGACTTTAAGCGCATTCTGGGTTTCTCACTCCAGGCGCAGTCGACCAAGCTCGGTCTGTATATGATCTCCGTCGTGGCTTTATTGGGCGCCTATCTGTTATGTCGGTATCTAGTCGTCTCGAAGCTCGGTCGTGTATTGACCGCCGTGCGCGACGCCGAGAGTCGGCTCATGTTCTGCGGCTACAATCCGCGCAGCTATAAACTGTTTTTATGGACGGTGTCGGCTGTCATGTGTGGCCTGGCCGGGGCTTTATATGTGCCTCAGGTCGGTATTATTAATCCGAGCGAAATGCAGCCCTCGAACTCTATTGAGATGGCCATCTGGGTAGCAGTTGGCGGGCGAGGCACCCTGTCTGGAGCGCTTGTCGGCGCACTTCTGGTGAATGGGCTGAAGAGTTGGTGTACCGCGGCATTTCCAGATCTGTGGCTGTATATTCTGGGCGTCTTGTTTATCGCGGTTACCGTGTTCCTTCCGCGAGGCATTGTCGGCCTCTTTCAGGTCAACGCCGAGTCAAACACATCCCGAGCATCGCGATGAGTGAAAAGATTAGTCATGAATAAGGACGACAGAGAGGAAGGCGTCGGCCAGGAGGGCGATCCGATCTTGGCTCATGTTGCGCAGCCCGGCGAGATTGATACGAGTCATGGTGTTATCCTCTATATTGAAAATCTAACTGTCAGTTTTGACGGTTTCAAAGCTCTCGATGATCTGAATTTATACCTGAACTCCGGCGAGCTGCGTTGCTTGATTGGCCCGAACGGGGCGGGAAAAACCACCCTCATGGATGTGATTACCGGGAAAACTCGGCCGGATACGGGCACGGTATTTTTCGGGAATGTGGTGGATCTAACCCAGCTGTCAGAGTACGAAATCGCCTTAGCCGGAATTGGACGTAAGTTTCAGCGCCCGACGGTATTTCAGGGACATAGCGTGTTTGAGAACCTGGAGCTGGCGATGCAGGCCGATAAGGGTGTGTGGCAGTGTCTCATCGCCCGACTGACGGGCGAACAACGCACTCGGATTGAAGTCGCGGCGGAAACTATTGGTCTCATCGGACAGTTGCATACGCGGGCAGGCTTACTCTCCCACGGGCAAAAACAGTGGTTAGAAATCGGGATGCTGTTGATGCAAGATCCACAGCTGCTGTTAGTCGACGAGCCGGTCGCCGGGATGACCCATCACGAGACCGAGCGCACGGCCGAGCTGCTTGTGTCGCTTGCGGGCAAACGGACTGTGGTGGTGGTCGAGCACGACATGGAGTTTGTACGTAGCCTGGCCCGTCAGGTGACGGTACTCCATGAAGGGCGTGTCCTAGCCGAAGGCACGATGGAAGCTGTCCAGAATGACCCCCGGGTAGTTGAGGTGTATTTAGGAACTTAGGAACGCGGGCCGGGGACGGGGGCGGCAATGATCAAAATTCGTGGACTCAACCAAGCGTACGGAGAAAGTCATATCTTATGGGATGTTGAGTTGACGGTCCCGGCGGGATCCTGCACCTGCTTGATGGGCCGCAATGGGGTGGGCAAGACGACGCTGCTCAAAACGATTATGGGCACCGTGCCCATCACGTCAGGCAGCCTCCAGTTCGAGGACAATGAATTAGGCAATCGTCCCGCCGAGCTGCGCGCGCGCCTGGGTATAGGCTATGTCCCGCAGGGACGAGAGATCTTTCCTCAACTGACGGTGGAGGAGAATTTGCGCCTCGGCCTGCCGGCTCGTCAGGATAATGTATGGGCTATCCCGGAGTCCGTCTTTCATTTTTTTCCAGTCCTGCAGCAGATGTTAGGCCGTCGGGGTGGAGACTTGTCCGGTGGGCAGCAACAGCAGCTTGCCATAGCCCGAGCCTTGGTGATTGATCCTAAGCTGCTGATTCTCGACGAGCCGACGGAAGGCATACAGCCGAACATCGTGCACGAGATCGGGAATATTCTCCTCCGGCTGAATCGAGAAGAGAATCTCACTATTTTACTGGTCGAACAGAAACTCCCCTTTGCCCGACGTTTGGCCGATGCGTTTGCGGTCATGGAAAAAGGGGCTATCGTTGTCGCCGGGGCCATTGCGGATTTGAATGATGACGTGGTTCGAAGGCATTTATCTGTATGACCGCTGTATGACTATTTGCAGTATGACCATTTGCGGTCGAGAAGTGGAGGCGCAGTGTCATGAACCTCACCCCGCGTGAGCAAGAAAAATTGCTAATCTATGTCGCTGCCCAGTTAGCGCGTGAACGACGCGCTCGTGGTCTCAAGCTTAACTATCCCGAGGCCATGGCCCTGATCACCAGCGCGATTCTCGAAGGCGCGCGCGACGGCCAATCCGTTGCAGACCTGATGTCATACGGTGCCACCATTCTGATGCGTGAAGATGTGATGGACGGCATTCCGGAGATGATTGATCTGGTGCAGGTGGAAGCGACATTTCCGGATGGCACAAAGCTGGTCAGCGTGCATCAGCCTATTCGGTAAGGAGGACGTATGAGTCGGACAATTGAACGACGCCATTACGCTGAGATGTTTGGCCCGACGACGGGCGATCGGCTCCGGTTGGCTGACACCGAGTTGATAATCGAGATCGAGCAGGATCACACCGTATACGGAGATGAAGTCAAGTTCGGTGGGGGCAAGGTGATACGCGACGGTATGGGCCAATCGCCTA
>CAZBUD010000062.1:0-18225 GCA_964495015.1 uncultured Enterobacteriaceae bacterium
TTAACCGACCACGAGAAGGGAGGGTGCATAAGCGCCCTCCCTTTTTTCTTGGGCTTACCCCAACTCGTCGAGTGTGAGGCGAAAACTCGGGATAAACGTCTTCACGAAGTAACGCACTTCCGGTAGATCAATGCCTTCGACCGTCTCTCGTAGCGTCTGCTCTGCTTGTGAGAATTCTTGATTACCCGTGCTGATTTCTTCCAGACATTTTATATAGGCACACAGTTTATCTGCGGCTTTCACCAGCTCATGGTGGTCGGCGTCGGTTTGGTCAAGACTAAAGAAAGGCTGATAGTCGGCTTTCAGCTCATCCGGCAGCATGCCGAACAGTTTGTATAGCGCTGTCTCTTCAAGATCTTGATAGGCGGTCTTAATCTCAGGATTAAAATACTTGACTGGGGTGGGTAAATCGCCGGTCAGGACCTCACTGACGTCGTGATATAGCGCCAAGGCCGCCGTGCGCTCGGGGCTGACAGTGCCGTCAAACAGACGATTGCGAATCAGGGCAAGAGCATGTGCAACCATGGCGACTTGGAGGCTATGTTCCTGGATATTCTCTGTATACGTGCTGTGCATCAGGCCCCAACGCCGAATGAATTTCATCCGGGAAAGATAGGCAAAGAGATGACTCATGCTGACCTCCGTGCGACGTCCAGTTTAGAGTCTAAACAAACGTTCGGCATTGCCGTGCTGGATTTGCTGTCGTTCGCTGTCTGAGCAGGCAGCCTCCTCCAGCAATTGGATGGGAAGGCGCCACGCGCCGTAGGGGTGGTCGGTTCCGAGTACGAGTTGATCTGCGCCCATGAGAGATAAACACCATCGTAGAGGCTCCGGCTGGTACACTACGGTATCCATATACAACCGTTTGAGGAACCGGCTCGGCTCTTGTATTGCGTCCGCTCCGCCGAAGTATTCTAACATGCTGTCGAGCCGTCCCATGAGATACGGAACCGTGGCCCCTGCGTGCGGAATAATGATTGGCGCCGTGGCGTATTCTGACAGTATGCCAGACAAGGCCAGGCGCATAGCTGCCAGCGTGTTATCAACCATAAAGGCGAGGACGGGTACAGGGACGAGGTCTGTCAAATAGTTTTGATTCAATGGAACGGTGGGATGAATAAAAATCGGGCGTTTAAGTTCGGCGATGCGTGCAAAAATAGGCCGAAACTCCGGGGCGTCTAAGGGTTTCCCATTGATATTCGAATATAACTGCAAGCCGCGAAATCTCAGCGTCGATATGCAGCGGTCGAGCTCTTTGAGTGAGGCCTCGATATCGCCGAATCCCAAGGTCGCATAGCCCCAGAAACGATCCGGATGGCCGGCAATCAACTCGGCCAACAAATCGTTCGCGATCCGGGCCATCTCATCTGCCTGCGCTCCGCCGAGTAGTTCCGGGCCGGGTACGGCAAGGCTCAGAATCCCGACGTCAATGCCCGCTTCATCCATGTCTGCCAACTTTGCCTGCATATCGTATAAGGGTGGGACCATGGGGACGGTGAGCCCCTGACAGCAATGAAAGTGGTAGGTGCCGTCAATAAATTTCGTGTACGGGAAATGGCTCCGCTTCTCCAGATGACGGGCCATCTGCTCTGACATGAAGTGCGTATGCACGTCGATTTTCATAGCGGCTCCTTTTCATCTTGCATCATGCGTTTGTGCTTCAGCCCTATACTATCCCAAGGGTTCTCAAAAATTGAAAGACGCCTAAGCCGGTGACAATAAGAAAGATAATGCCGCCTAGCGTATTCGCGAGAATTCCGTTCGTGTATGAACCAAGAAGGGATTTCCGGTTCATGACAAAGAGGAGGCAGCCGGTTAGGAGCGGGAGTAAAAATGCATTAGCTGCCTGTGCGAGTAAGATGGAGTGAATCGGGCGAGTGCCGAAAAAAGCTAAGCCCGTGCCAATCAAAACAATGGTGGCCCACACGAACTGAAAGTTTCTACTCTTTAGACTCGTCGACCAACCCAGCACCCCGACTGTGGCATATGCAGCGGCGAGGGGGGCAGTGATCGCGCTGGTCAACCCCGCCGCAAAAAGACCGCTGGCAAAGAGGAGGCGGGCGCTGGTGCCGACGAGGGGTTCAAGCTGTGTGGCCATACCTGCTGCGTTCTCCAGCGGAATGCCCAGCATAAAAAATGTCGAGGCTGCTGTTGTTAAAATCGCCAGAGTCAGCAAACCGCCCAGACTAATGGAGACCAGACTGTCGGTGCGCGCTGCTCGTAGGGTCTGCTGAGAGAGGCCGGTGACTGGCCATTTTATCTGAACCGCACTGGCGTGCAGAAACAAATTATACGGTACGACTGTCGTTCCGATGAGCGCCATAACAGTAACGAATGAACCGGGCGGCATCGCCAGCGTGAAGAGGCCGGAATGGATATCGGACAGCGACGGCTGGACAAGGCAAGCCGTGAGGAGGAAGACGCTGCTCATGATGACCACCAAAAGGATCAGCATATGTTCGAGAGGCGCATAAGCCCCGGACCAGAGTAGGAAGAAGGTTAGGCCACCAATCACAAGCACCCACGAAGAAGCTGGCAGTGAAGAGAGGTTAGCCAAGGCTACTGCTGCTCCCAGGATGTTGCCCATCTCAAATGCGGCATTGCCGCAGCCAATACCGACTATGATGAGGAGGGTGAGGCCAGGCCGGAGTATTGGATGCTGAATCGCAGTGCGCAACGCTTCTCCCAGCCCGCAGCGTCCAATGACACCCAGTCGAGCCGCCATTTCTTGCAGAATAAGAGTGGCAATGACAGAAAAAACAACGGCCCATACTAAGGCAAAGCCAAACTGCGCCCCAGCTACGCTGGCCGTCGTGACCGTACCAGGGCCGATAAAGGCTGCCGTGACAAGCAGGCCGGGACCGAGGCGGATCTCCCTTCTCATAGACAGACTCATATCAGGTTCACCGCTGCGTGGCAGGGCAACCCTTGCTCGTCTCGTCAGTGAGACATATGCAGGAGAAAGAGTGGCTCCTCAGAGGGAGGAACGAATGAAAGGGGTTGTCTTCGGCGGTGTTCTTGCACTATCACGCTGCTGGATTCCCTACGGCATGCCCATGCATCTATCCGCTGTACTCTTAGGTCCTGAGGACGGACCGGGCGATTATCCACGTGTGCTTTGGGTGCGCATCAATAAGCAGGCGTGGACATTGCAAGACAATGCATGTCCGCAGTGCAGATCGCCGCGATAAGGGCGCGCCGGCGTTGCGGGTGCTGGAATCGATGCGGAAGTCTTTTGTCCTGGCCGACGCTCCAGGATTATTGACAGCTCTCCAATGCCCGGCTATGCGAGGCCGCCCGCTTGTCCTCGAAGGGCGTCTGTATAAGCGTGACCGAACGTTTGTATTGGATAGTTCTACGCCTCCACCCACCCCGATCAGGCAGTGGGCGTGTGCTACCCAGTCCTGTTCTCTAATAGCGCTGCATAACCTGCTCGGAGAAGTCCTTGAACACCGTGCGCGCTGCCGCCATGGGTGGTAAGAGAGTGATTTCCTTCAGGCCAGCCTTTTCGACTGCCCGGATTTGATGGATGATTTCTGCTGGCTCGCCAATCAGACACGTCGTCTGGATTGCCTCAGGTGTGACGAAGCGGCGCTCTTCCGGCACGAGAAAGGTGCAGTGGCCGTTGTGAAGCTGGAGGTAGCGCTTGTCCTGTGGTGTCTCCATTTTCTCTACGTGAGCGCAGTATTCATCCCAGATTCCTCGATAACCTGTTGGAACAACTGCCTCACTACCAGTTTGTTGATATATTTCGTATACAAAGTGGATGATGGCTGCGACCTGAGAACCACACATCTCAATAACCCGATCCGAGGTCAGTGACTCTCCGGGCTGAAGCACGACGGCCGTCGTAAGAGCCGCAGTATGGAAGCTGCCGGGCAATGTCCGGCCTGTCTGTTCTGCCCCTGCTTGGACCTGACGTAAATCGTTACGGAAGGCTTCCGGTCCAGGTTTCACCCCCGTGACCCATCCGTCACCAAACTCACCCGTAGTCTTCAGGGCGCGAGGACCATTGGCCGCCACAATAATCGGAATTGGATCATCCAAATTCAAGAACTCTAAGTCCTGATGAAGAAAACGGATTGGGCGTGTTGTGTCATGAAGGGTGTATTCCACCTCTTCCCCCTGCAGCAGCGTCCTGACCACCCGTAGATACTCCCGGAAGTCCCGAATACGCATCGGCTGCATACCCATGACTCGCATGGCAGTATGTCCAGTGCCAATACCTAAAAAGACTCGGCCTGGTGCTATGCGATTAATAGAAGCAATAGAGTGGGCGGTGACTGGGGCTATTCTCGTCCCAGGGATAGCGACTCCAGTCCCAATACGAATGCGTGATGTGTTCTGTGCGGCAAGTGCTAGGGTAGCGTAACAGTCCGACCAGATCATTTGTGAGTCGGGGATCCAGGCCATGTCATAGCCCAGCTCTTCCGCATATTTGATCATTTGCCAGTCATCGATTTTTGTGGCAACACAAACACCAAACTGCATGGTACTCTCTCCTTCCAGTCAGCTTATCTCTGCTGCGGTTCTCGCCCGATCAATAGCTCTCAGCACCTGCTCCGGCGTGAGCATTATCTCGCTCACCTGGGCTCCGAAAGAAGAGAGCGCGTCCGCCACCGCAGTAGCGATCAGGGCAGGGGGACCGATAGCACCGCCCTCACCCATGCCCTTGATCCCCTCTTGGCTGTACGGCGACGGGGTTTCGATGTGACCGATCTCGCCGTACGGAACGTCTACGGCAGTGGGGACGAGGAAATCCATGAGCGTGCCGGTCAAGAACTGTCCATTCTCATCGTAAATGGCATGTTCATATATGGCAGTGCGGTGAAAGAGTGTCAAGACTTTTGCTTGACAGGTCGTGATCGAACGGTATACGCCAAATAAAAAGGAGGCTAGCTGACATGACCTTGTCTTCTCATGGGAATGGTTCGCAGGGTGCCGGGTCGCAGTTCGCGTCTCGTATAGCGCAGACCCAATCGCCCCTGCATCAAGCCCGACATCTACCGGGTGACTTTTATACCTCACAAGAGACCTACGAGTTAGAGAAAGAACGTATCTTCCAGCAAGACTGGCTGTGCGTCGGACGCGTCGAGGAATTTGAGAAGCCAGGAGACTATCTCACGCTGTGCATTGCCGATGAGCCCATTGTAGTGGTTCGGGATGAGGACGGGCAGCTCAAGTCCTTTTACAATGTCTGCCGCCATCGCGGGACCGAGGTCGCGGTTGGCCAGGGCAATGCCACGCGGTTCCAGTGCCCCTATCATGGCTGGACGTATGATCTGTGTGGGCGGCTCCGAGGTGCCGCCTATACAAAAGAGATCGAGAACTTCGATATGCAGCAGTACAGCCTGGCGCCAGTCAAGCTCGACATCTGGGGTGGGTTTGTTTTCATTAATTTTGATTCGAACTGTGAAAGTCTAATGGAATTCTTAGGCGACTTTCCGGACGTCTTTGGACCATACCAACCCGAAGATCTGCGTTTAGCGATAAAGTTCGTCATCGAATATGACTGTAACTGGAAAGCCACGGCTGAAAACCTGGTCGATATTTATCATCTGGCAACCCTACACGCTTCTTCGTTTGGTCCGCATCAGCCTCTTGAGTCGTACGAATTTCAGCTCAAACCGTGGGGCTATTATGGCCGTTTCAAAGGCGTGAGTCCCATGACCCATGATGGCAAGCCGCGCTTTGATTTCATGCCCTGGTTGTCAGGCGCACATCTGGAGAAGGGCTACTCCAGTCATCTCCAGCCAAATATGGGCTTTTATGCCAGGCAGGATAATATCCATTACATTACTGAATGGCCGATTGGCGCGAACCGCAGTATGGCCCTCGTGCATATGTTGTTTCCCAAGCAGCGATTTGATCTGCCGGATTTTAGGGAACGGATCAAAGTCTATGAGGATTTTCTGCACGTTGCGCTAGAGGAAGACATGAGTATGGTGCAGTCTTTACAGCGGGGCTTTCGGTCCCGAGCCTACCAGCCAGGACCGATGTCGAAGTATGAAATTGGGGTTCATCATGTGATGAATTATTATTTGGACAAGGTATACGGAGAACAGCAATAATTGGCATTCCGATAAGGAGAAATGCTATGGCATTATCAATTAGCCAGACCAACGCCATGGTGAGTTTATTCCGGCAGGAACTCGAACTGTGTAAAGTGAAGCATGGCGAAACTATTGCCGTTCTGTCGGAGGCAGAACAAGCGGTTGAGTATGCGTCTGCGTTCATGATTGCGGCCCGAGAGCTAGGGGCTGATGTTTTCAACGTCAACCTGCCGTCGCGCCCTACAGGGCCTACGCAAGTCGCAGGAGAAGTCGGCCAGCATGCCTTGGCTGGAAATACACCTGCTATTGAAGCTTTAAAAAGTGCTGATCTGGTTGTGGACCTGATCTTTCTACTCTTCTCAGAAGAGCAGCTTGAGATTCAAGCCGCAGACACTCGTATCCTGCTCGTTGTCGAGCCGTTTGAAGTCCTAACACGTCTTTTTCCGAAGCAAGAGTTGCGCGACCGAGTTGAGGCGGCAGAGGCACGCCTGACAAAAGCCCGCAATCTTCGTTTTACCAATCCAGCCGGAACCGATGTCAGCTATGAGCTTGGCAAATTCCCTGTGCTGACCGAATATGGTTTTACTGACACCCCCGGCCGTTGGGATCACTGGCCGGGCGGTTTCGTTGCTACCCAAGGATCGGAGACCGGGGTGAACGGCAAAGTCGTCATGGACCGAGGTGACATTCTTTTCCCTTTTAATAAATATCTCCAAGAACCCATCGAATTCACCATTCGAAAAGGCATGATCATTGATATCAAAGGCGGCTTTGATGCCATGTTGGTAAAGGATTATATGACCGGCTTTCACGATCCGCGTGCGTTTGCTATTTCGCACATCGGCTGGGGCTTGAATGACCTGGCGCGCTGGGATTATTTGGCCACGGGTGCACCAACAGTTGGCATGGATGGCCGTGCGTTCTATGGCAACGTGCTTTTCTCGACTGGTCCCAATGTCGAGCTTGGTGGAACCAATGATACCGCCTGCCATATGGACCTGCCTATGAAAGGCTGCACGCTGTATCTTGACGACGACCTCGTTGTCCAAGATGGTGATGTGATTCCCAAGGACATGCGGGCGACGGCGAGATAATAGAGATAATAAGGAGGGAGTCGCATGCAAATCGTAGCTGCTGATAAACACTTGCAAACCGTACTTGCTAATAAACGTTGGGCAGAAAAATATCCTGAGATCGGTACTGGTCCTGTTTCCGCTGAGCCGCTCATTTCGGAGGAACATTTTGAGCTCGAACGAGAAAAGGTTTTTCGCCGCACTTGGCTGAATATCGGCCGGGTCGAAGAGGTTCAGAAGCCTGGCGACTACATCGCCAAAGACTTGGCCATCTGTAATGCTTCGGTCCTCATTATTCGGGGTAAGGATGGGCAGGTGCGTGGCTTTCATAATGTGTGCTCGCACCGGGGCAATAAGGTGATCTGGGATGAGAAAGGCTCGTGCAAAGGTTCGATTACTTGCGGCTTTCATGCTTGGTCGTATAACACCAAAGGTGCACTCACCTGGGTGCCGGATGAAGACAACTTCTTTGATCTGCCCAAATGTGATCTGGGCCTGACTCCTATCCACACCGATGTTTTTGAAGGGTTCATCTTTATTCATCTTGCTGACACTCCGAACGAGAGCCTCAGAGAATATTTGGGTGGTGTAGCCGACCAGCTTGAGGGCGGCGGCTTTAGCGAGTTAGCTTTAATGGGGCAGTATAAAATTGATGAACACGCCAACTGGAAGGTTGCCCTTGATGCCCAGAACGAGCTGTACCACTTACCCTTTCAACACCGCCGTACTATTCCGCAGTTCTGTGTGATGAAAGATGGCAAGTATACGCGTTTGCTTGATGTGCGTCTGTTTAATCATCACAGTGTGTATTCATCAGAATCGCCGGCTGACCGCGTTGGACCGGCGACCGAAAAACTGGCAGTCCAATTCAGCGTTGCAGAGACTGAATATCGCCTCCCCCGCATTGGCCCCTTCGACTTTTACACGATCTTTCCCAATATGGCCCTGCTGCTCTTTCAAGGTGTCTCGCACGATTATTACATGACGTATAATTTCTGGCCCAACGCAGTCAATCAAACCGATTGGGATATCAGGCTGTATTGCCGTCCTGCTGAAAATGCCGGACATCGGGTCGGCCAGGAATATTTTAAGTGCCTGCTGCGTGATCTCCTGCAAGAGGACGCGACTGCCCACGAGCAGATTCATATCGGGCTTGCGTCACGGGCGAAGAGAGAGTTGTATTTCCAAGACGATGAAATGCAGATCCGTTATTTTCATAAAGTGCTGGAACGTTTCTATGCGGAGGCGTGAACCATGACGGTGCAAAAACTGCCCTCTGCTTTTGACGATCTTGAGCCCTTTGTGAGTTGGGCGTTGGCCAAAGAACAGGAGCGTACCAGCAAGCGACTGGTCAGTAGGATGGAAGATATCCAGGCCTTCTATGACCGCATGTCTCCGCGTTTAGAGGCAGTAATGGAATATCTCAACCAGTTGCCGATCGATAACATGCCGCTTGATGCCGAGCGGTTGTTTCATATGAGCCTGTCGTTAATGGAAGTGGCCAACGCAGTCGAAATGTTCCACAACCCCGCAGTTATCAATGGCTTTGATGCAAAGCGTTTTGTACCGGTGGAAGACTAGGACAAAGTGGAGCATTGTCTTGTAAAGGAGAACGTATGAACTCTGAATGCCCGATACAATTTCACGGCATTGACCATGTAGTGCTGCAGGTCACGGATATAGAAAAGACTTTGCATTTCTACACAAAGATTCTCGGACTTGCCGTCGAGCGGGTCATCGAAGACATGGGTTTGTATCAGGTCCGTTGTGGCCGCAATCTGATCGATCTACGTGTGTTGCCGGAGGGGACAACGCTGGCTGAAAAAGACCAACGTGGCGTGGATCATGTATGTCTGCACATGCACGGTGACTTTGATGCCATTGTGAATTATCTAAAAGCTAATCACGTTCCGATTACCTTTGGGCCCGTCGAGCTGTACGGTGCGACAGGCTACGGCACCGCGGTCTACATCACCGATCCAAATGGCCATACTCTTGAGCTCAAAGCCGACTACTCCCAGTATCCTTTGAAGACGACGGTCAAAGCGGCCATGGCTGGGGTGTCCCGCCCGGCCGCCAAGTAGAAAAAGAGAAAGGTCTGGTAGGTCATTTGGTCCACCAGCCTACGATTCGTTTTCATCCAATTCCCTGAGGAGGGCGTGCACTATGTTGCAACCCAATCCTGCTTTGATATCGCTGTTCATGCAAGAATTCCAATGGTGCCAAGTAAAATCTGGCGAAACTGCCGCGATTCTGACGGAACCGGATTCCTCTCCGCATTATCTGGCGACCAGTTTGGCAAGTCTAACCGCGTGTGGTGCGCGGCCTTTTCAGGTCATGCTGCCCGTTGATCCTACTCAGCAAGACGAAGTGGTGGTGAACCGAGGCAATGCCTGCTCGACCATACTCCAGGGTTTTCCGGAAGTCGTTGAGATGCTGAAGCATGTTGACTTTATCGTTGACCTGTCGGTCGAGGGGTTGATCCACTCTGAGGAACGCGGCGAGATTCTCAAGAACGGTCCGCGCATGCTGTACATCAAAGAACCGCCGGATGCGCTTGCCCGTCTGCTCCCAACACAGGAACGGACGCAGCGCATTGATCGTTCAGTTGAACTTGCCAAAGCAGCCAAGACCATGACTGTGACCTCGCCGGCCGGTACGAATCTGCGCGTCGACTTGCTTGGTTCACTAGTCGCAGGCTCACGCGGATTTTGTGCCGAACCGGGCAGTTGGGCCAACTGGGGCCAGGGGCTGATTGCCGCCTTTCCGGTATCACTCGATGTTAATGGTCTGGCCGTGCTTGCTCCCGGCGATATTGTTTTCCCTTTCTATAGATATATGGAAAGTCCAGTCCATCTGTATTTTGCAGATGGATTTGTGACCGGGGTTGAAGGCGACGGCGTCGATGCGGCCTTGATTCGCGATTATTTGGACCGCTGGGAAGACCAAGACGCACGCGGCATCTCACACGTTGGCTGGGGAATGCACGAGAAGGCCCTGTGGCACGCGCTGAGTCTGTACAGCAAAGATGAAGCGATTGGTGTTGATGGGCGTGCGTTTGAGGGGAATTTCTTATTATCCACTGGTCCAAACCCAGCGGCTGGTCGGCATACCCTGTGTCATTTCGATATTCCGATGCGGTACTGCAGCGTCTTTCTTGACGATCAGCCTATTGTCGAACATGGTGTTGTCACCGAGCCCACGCTCAAGTAAGCGGCCTAAGGCGCTAGGCTGTATCTCGTAGGTCGGGTTAGCGAAGCGTACCCGACAAACTGCAGCTCACGTTACGGCTGCCAAAGGGAAGGAAGATATTGGACTTCTCGTTTTTCGTCATTAATCAGACACCAGAAGGCTCTTCGATGAAACAAATCTACGAGGAGGGCCTGGAGCAGATCGAATGGGGAGACAAGCTCGGTTACGATGTCGTCTTTTTAGCTGAGCATGCCTTTTATCACCACGGCAAGCCGTCTCCTCAAGTGATCCTGGGCAATATCGCGGCGCGGACTAAACGTATTCGTTTAGGTACGGCGGTCAGCGTGTTGCCGTGGCACAACCCGATCGAAGTGGCCCAAGATTACGCCACAGTAGACCTGCTCTCAGACGGGCGCTTAGATTTTGGTGTTGGCAGAGGATTGTTCAAAGGTGAGTTCGATGGCTATGGGGTACCGTGGGGAGAGGCAGACGAGCGGTTTAACGAGAGTCTGGATATTATCCTCAAAGCCTGGACTGGCGAGCCCTTTTCGTACGACGGTAAGTTTTTCAAGATTCCAGAAGTGACGGTTATGCCCAAACCGCTCCAAGAGCCGCATCCACCCCTGTGGCAGCCCTGCCTGAGTCCGTCGACGATGGAGAAAGCGCTACGTCGTGGTATTACGCCGATCCTGGGCGCTTCGCTCACTTCACTAGCAGATCTCAAGCAACTGTTTGGGCGGCTTGATGCTGCGATGAAAAAGACAGGCCGGACCGACCTACCGCGTGTCGGCCATCCCTTTATTTACGTGAGCGATACGACCAAGAAAGCGCAAAAAGAGGCCAGACAAGGCATGCAATGGTTTCTAGATGACTTTGCCATGATGTTTACCCTGCCTGAGGGGGAAACCTGGCCGGAGACGTATCAGTTCTTCGAGCCGTGGGCCGAGTATATTCGCTCTTTGACTTACGACAAAGTGATTGAGGAAGACCTAGTCTGGTTCGGTGACCCTGAAACAATCCGGCACAGAATCCGCTGGCTCCGAGACGAATGCAAAGTCTCGCACGTGCTCTTATTCATGAGTTTTGGCGGAATGGAACACGACAAGGTCATGAAGTCGATGGAGCTCTTTGCCACGAAAGTCATGCCTGAGTTTCGTTAGTTATTGCGGTTTGCTCTCGCGTACATCCTCTCGTTCTTGAAGTGGGACCGCTGTAGGGGCGAGGTGACCTCACCCTATGTACTCTACACCAATGCAACTGCAAATTGCTCTAAGTACAGTCAGAGAGAAATTCCGGAGTTCGTCAGGCGAGAGAGGTGGTTGCCGCCCCTGTCTGTCGTGCTCACAGCGTACGCTACTGAGTTTCGTTAACCGGAGTTGTTCTGAGAATGCGACCTGACAATCTGGGTATGGTCTTGGTGCTTCCCAAAACGGGGATGGTCATGGAGTGGCGCGAAGGGGGATCGAGCTGGACCTCCCGCAGATGGAACATAGACGGCATAGAGAAAACGATCTCAAGCGTATCGAGTGCTGCTTCCTGGTCTCCGAGCATGACAAAAATCTGGGCCAGGTCCTTAAGCCGAGAGGGCAGGGCGAGAAAGTCCGCACGCTCTGGGTATAGCTTAACCGCCCGGCGTCCCGCCCGGACCGCGTCCGCCTTGCGCCCCAGGTCAGCGTCGGCCAGGCCAAGCGCACCACGGCATCGACCGCGCTGGCAAACTCGGCCAGCATGTTATTGCTCGGAGAATCCACCACACGGCCGTGATGGTGCTCAATGAGGCGGGCTATGACGTCGCGATAGGTCTTGAGGGTGTGAATGGTCGCCTCTTCATCGTCGCCATGAGACGACTGTAGCCTTTTACATCCGTACGGAAGATGGCGGGCCAGCTTGCGTTCCATATACCCTGTTACTGGACAAGATTACTCAGCCGAGCCGTTGTCTGTGTCAAGGTGCACAAAATTTGGTGGCGCATTACGCTACGCTAATCCGCCCTACGGGGCTCACGACAGATTATAAATTTGGGCCACATTATCCCCCAGCACACACTGCCGCTCTTGCGGAGACAACGACGCAATAGCCTCTTTGGTCTCGCCGAGTGCGTCCAGGCTGCCATCCCAGTGCGGAAAGTCTGACGCCCACATAAAGCGTTCTGCGCCATAGCGCTGGGCCATATACGGGATCGTGGTTTCATCTGGGTCAAAGGAAATCCAGCACTGCCGAGCGAAGTATTCACTGGGTAAATGCCTGAGGTTAGTCTTATAACCGATCTTCTTAAACTTGGAGTCCCATCGATCCAGCGCATGCGGAATCCAACCCGCGCCGACCTCTAATAAATTCACTTTCAGTTTGGGAAAGCGGTCAAAGACCGCGCCCTGAAACAAGGCGGCAAACGCGGCCTGCACGTCAGCCACAAGCGGCAGACACTGAAAATAGACAAACGACTCATCCATGAAGTCCGTGTTTTCTTGTGCGATCCACTGATGGCCGAGAAAGTCTTCGTGGACGGCGGTGTGAAAGCCAATCGACAGATCACAATCTTGCAACACCGCCCATAGCGGATCATAGGCTTTATCCCAAAAAGCGCGCTTATTGGCCGGAGCTGCACAAACGAACACGCCTTTGCTGCCCAACTTCGCCACCCGCTTTACTTCTTTAATGGCTTCGTCAATGTTTAATAGGACAATATGGGCCACAGGGATGAGCCGATTCGGGTCGGCAGAACAAAAGTCAATAATCCAGTTGTTATACGCTCGGCAGTAGGCCGAGGAGAGTTCGACATCCGTGATGCCTGGCTCCCAGATGAGTCCGAGGGTTGGAAAGAGCACCGAGATATCGATCCCATCCTTATCCATAAGCTGCAGGCGAGCCTGCGCACCGTACGCACCAGGAGGACCATCCATGTAGCCAAAGCTTCCGGGCTCAAAGATCTCCTTTAAGGGCTGACCTATCCCGGCCGCGGTTGGGCCTATGCCTCGGGTAATAGGCAGCGGTTTATTTTCGACCACTAAGTATTCGACGCCATCGTCTCCGGTGTCCATACGAATAGCCTGATCTTTATACTTGGCTTCGAGATAGTTTTGCCACAGATCGGGCGGCTCCAGAATGTGTCCATCCGCGTCAATTACTTTTCCTTGCAACATGTTCCTCTCCTGTTATTCCTTACGGATGTAGCTTATTTTTTAACGGTTTGCATGGGGAAGGGATCGAAACCGCGTCTTCATGAAAAGGTCGGTAAAAAGGGTAAGGTGGGTCGTCTGACCTACTACTTGCTTCGAGGGAGAGAGGTGTACTCATGATAACAGGTAGCTGTCACTGTCAGACGGTCCGTTTTGAAATCTCTGCTGATATTCGTGGCCTTATGCACTGCCACTGCCACACTTGCCGCAAGATTCATGGCACGGTGTATGGATCGAGCGCACTGGTGAAGAAGGCTGGCTTTACGATTGCGGCTGGCGAGGATGCCATTACTACCTAGGAGTCATCGCCTGGCAAACGACGCTGCTTCTGTTCCCGTTGTGGCGCTCATGTGTATGCCTATTTCGAAGCACGGCCGGAGACGATTCTGTTGCGGATCGGTACGCTGGACAGCGATCCGGGCGTGCGAGCGCAGGGTCATATTTGGACGAGCCACAAAACGCTATGGTATGACATTAACGACGACCTCCCCCGTTTTGACGAACAGCCTGACCGACGTGGGTAATGCCTGCTGCAGGGCAGGCTATTTCTGAGTACTACCCCGTACCCCTTCAGCCTCCCAAGACCACGTGATATTGGCAAAGGACTAACCAAAACAGGAGGGTGTGTATGTCTAAGATCGTTGGCGGATGTCTGTGTGGGAGTATTCGGTACTCCTGCGATGCTGACCCCTTGATGATGGCGGTATGCCATTGCAAAAACTGTCAAAAACAAACCAGTAGTGCGTTTTCCGTGCTTGTGGCTGTTCCCAAGGGCGCTCTAAGAATTGAGGGAAGTCTGTCAGCTTTTCATGATAAGGGGACGAGTGGCCAAGCAGTCATTCGGAAATTCTGCGGGAAGTGCGGTTCGCCTATTCTGTCTGAAGTTGAAGCCATGCCGACTATGGATTTTCTTAAAGCTGGAACGCTGGATGATACCTCCTGGCTGAAACCAGAGGCGCAACTGTGGTGTGACAGCGTGCAGTCTTGGCTTACGCTTGATAGCGATATTGCCCAAATCGCGCGAAACCCGCCCATGGATTAGAGGCGTTGGGCGGGCCTGATGATCTCCGTTCCCCGCCAGCTGTGAAGAAGGAGGAAGCATGAAAATTGGAGTCTCGCTCCCGATTACCGGACCGCTGGCAACCGGGCCTGGAGCGCTTGATACTATTCTGGCTTTTGCCCAGAAAGCAGAAGTGTTAGGTTTTGATTCCCTCTGGCTGCCCGACCACATTGTTATCCCGACCCAAATCCAGTCTCGCTACCCATACAATAAATCGGGCAAGTTCCCCTTGCCAGCGGAGATGGCATTTCTGGAGCCGCTCACCGTCATGGGCTATCTGGCTGGAATCACACAGCGGGTTCGCATAGGCACAGCCGTCCTCGTTCTGCCTCACCGGAATCCCATCGTGTTGGCAAAAATGTTTGCCACCCTCGATGTGCTGTCACGCGGCCGCATGATCGTGGGAGCGGGTATCGGTTGGATGGAGGAGGAGATCAGCCTCCTTGGCGCGCCTTTTAAGCGGCGCGGAGCGCTCAGCGATGAATATCTACGCATCATGCGCGAGCTGTGGACAAATCCCGACCCCCAGTTTGAGGGGGAATTCTGTCGCTTCAGCGGAATCAAATGCGAACCCAAGCCGGTCCAGAAGCGACTCCCGGTTTGGATCGGCGGGCACTCCGCCCGCGCCATGCGCCGTATTGCAGAATTTGGTGACGGGTGGGTGGCGGTACCTAAAAGTGTGGCGGGGTTCCAAGAGATGGTCGAGATCCTAAAAACGGAGACTGAAAAAGCCGGGCGCGACTTCGAGAGTGTTGAGATCATGATCGGGCCGGGTTATGCGCCGACTATGGACTCGTTTTTCGGTCAGATAAAGCAATACCAGGATTTAGGTTATGACTTTTTCATGGCTCCAGTGCCGTACTGGAGCCATGATCGCGCGCACGTATTAGACGTTCTCGAAGACTTTGCGCAAAAAATCGGCTCGTAGGCGTTCGGATTGTTTATCGCTGAGTATCGGCAGGAAGTGATTCAGATAGGAGTACCCACTCAATGCAAACGGATATGCAGACTGATCTCAATTTTGACCTGGGCGAGCAGAAAGAGTTGCTGCGCCAGGGTATTCAGAAGCTCGTGGACAGGGAGTGTCCGGCCGAATACGTACGGGAAATGGATGAGAAAGAAGAATTCCCACACCACGTATGGGACAAGCTGGCCGAGGCCGGCTACCTGGGGATTCCTATTGATCCCGAGTATGGGGGAACGGGTGGGGACATTCTCGACATGGTGATTGTGGTCGAGGAAATGGCAAAGAAGAGTGCTTCGATTGCTCTGACGTTTATGATGTCCAGCTGCTTTGGCGCAAAAGCCTTAGCCTTTGCCGGCAACACGGAGCAAAAACAGGAACTTCTGCCGCGCCTAGCACGTGGTGAGACCATGTTTGCCATTTCTGTCACAGAACCCGACGGCGGAACAGATGTACTCAATGTGATGAAAACAACCGCTCGTGCCGAAGGGGACGACTTTATTATCAATGGCTCAAAAGTCTGGACGACGTGTGCCCACCTAGCAGACTATATGGTGGTCTATGCTCGCACCGATCCGCAGGCCGCAAAAAAGACGCACGGGATCACCATCTTTCTGGTTGATCCTAAGACTGTAGGCATTGAGATTCGAAAAATCAATAAACTGGGCATCCGGGCAACCAGTTCGTTCGAAGTGTTTTATAACGACGTCCGCGTGCCTCGCAGCAGCATTCTTGGCCGTCAGGACTATGGCTTTTACGATTTACTGCCCATGCTCAATAATGAACGTATTCTAGTCGCCGCCATTTGTCTCGGGTTAGCCAAGGCAGCCTTTCACGATGCCTTGGAGTATGCCAAGCAGCGCCAGGCCTTCGGCCGCCCCATAGGCCAGTTCCAGGCTCTTCAACATGAGCTGGCGCGCACGCGCACGGACATTGAATTAGCCACATTGATTACGTACAAAGCTGCCTGGTTGCAGTCGCTCGGACGAGAGTGTGGGACAGAGGCCAATATGGCCAAACTCGTCGCGGCCAACACCGCCTGTCAGGCGGCAGACCGCGGCATGCAAGTGCTGGGCGGGTATTGCTACAGCATGGAGTTTGACATGCAGCGCTACTGGCGAGACTCGCGTTTGTATCGGATCGCTCCCATTACGGACGAGATGGTCCTCAACTTCATTGGGGAGCAAATAGGCTTGCCGAGGTCTTTTTAAAAAGGTCGTTTTAAGTAGGAATCTGTATTAGCGACGGTTCAAGCCTGTCTGGGATTCTGCTATGACAGAGTGTCACTCAAATAGGAGTTACACAAAAAGGAGTTGTCCATGATCTTTGGATATTTTACCGAACGGCCCTACCGCCATCTCGACGAAGACAAGGTGCTGGAGAATAAGGCCTTCTTTGCCGTCTCGAATTCGAACTTTGACCGTGAAAAAGCGGCCGACGACTATAACTACTATCTTGACGAATATTGTTATGCCGAGGAAATGGGTTTTGACGCCCTCATGCTCAACGAGCACCACGGCAACCCTTTCTGCATGGGCAGTGTGATGAATGTCGAGGCGTCGATCTTGGCCCGCATTACCAGCAAAGCCAAGATCGTCTTGATTGGAAATCCATTGCCGGTGCTGAAACATCCCCTGCGTATGGCGGAGGAGCTGGCCGAGATCGATCTGATCTCACGCGGTCGTCTGGTGGCCGGCTGGGTGCGTGGGGCTGGCAGTGAGCAATTCTTTAATAATGCCAACCCGGCCTATAATAGGGAGATGTTCAACGAGGCGCACGACTTCATTATCCAAGCCTGGACGAAGCCGGGCCCGTGGCGCTATGAAGGCAAACATTTTCACTACCGGCATGTGAATCCGTGGGCCTTGCCGTACCAAAAGCCGCATCCGCAAATGTGGATTCCCGGGGTCCTCAGCCCGGAGACTGTGCGCTGGAGCGCTGAGCACGGCTATCCGTATCTGGGGCTGGTGACGTCGCTCAGTCCGACCTGCGATTTGTGGGATTTTTATGCGGATATCGCTGCTGACAGCGGCTATCAGGCTGGGCCGGAAAATTTCGGCTATTTGCTTGGCGTATTTGTGGCGGAGACCGATGAGAAAGCCCAAGAGTTAGGCAAAGGTTTTGTCTTTGGCGGTGGTGCGAATGCTTTTTCCCGACCTGAGCACACATTGCCGCCAGGGTACAATTCAAAGAACGCTATCCGTCTGCTGGCCCAGCGTCCGAGCGGAGGATGGGTGGGGGTGAGTAAGGAGCGGCTCAAACAGTCCCAGACTGGCAAAGATGAAACGGGCGGAGACAATTACGATGAGGTGCGCCGGAAACTGCTCAAGTCGTATGACAGAGCGCAGAAAGATCTGTTGATGCTTATAGGATCGCCCAAAACTGTGATCGAGAAGATTAAAACCCTCATGCGCGTCCTCCGTCCGGGTATTTTTACAGTCTTCAGCGTCCAAGGCCAGGTCAGCAACGAAGATCGGATGACCAACATCCGGTTGCTTGGACAAGAGGTGAGTCCTGCGGTGAAGGAGTACGCCAAGGAACTTGGGCTGGCCGATCCGTTTGAACGCCGTCCAGGCTCGAATAAGCTTCAGGCTGGGACAAGGCGAACGCCTGTGGTGGACCGCACGCCCCTCAAAGATCTAGGAATGCTGAAGTAATTCTTCAGCAGACTTGTGATCGAGAAAAGGGCAGTCTACTCAGGCTGCCC
>CAZBUD010000062.1:18325-24377 GCA_964495015.1 uncultured Enterobacteriaceae bacterium
GATTTCGCAGCACGTCTCCCTTTTTGGCTAAAACAAAACCCGCCGCCGTAATTTCATTAATGATCACGGACTCTTCAATCCTGTGCAGAGAATCGGCGTCACTCGTACCGCGTCCATCTTTTGCATGATGGTCAACAATACCGTACACGCCGCCTGGTTTGAGTGCGGCGAAGATACGCGCATTTGCCTGGGCTCGATCTTCATCGGTCAGAGAAAAAACGGACAGATATAAATCGTGGTAAGCGAGTATGATAATGACAGCATCGAGAGAACCGTCTTGCGGGAGCGCGATCTGAGTGATGGGTCCGTCAATACGCTGTACCTTTTGAAAGGCTGTTGTCGCGAATAATGCATTCCAGGGCTCCTCAAAAAATTTTAGGTACCCAGGATTATTCCCCGCGTAGACTGTTCCCTGCTCCCCCACTGTCTCGACTAAAATTCGCGTGTAATAGCCGCTCCCGGATAGGAATTCGGCGACTTTCTGCCCCGTATCAATACCAAAGAACGGAAGGACCTCATCAGGCTTACGGTTCGTGTCGCGGGCTCGGTCGGCCTCGGGCCGATCTGGATCGGCTAAGATAGCTGCCCAGTCCACCGCTTGTGCTGGGAAAGTCAGAATGCCTAGACAAAGAACTCCAAACAGGATCGTTAATAATTTATGGCTCACTCCTATTCTCCTTTCCTGTCTTGTCTTGTGTTAAGGGCTTCTTGGAGGCGAGTCAATCGGAGACAGGATCGAAAAGGGGTCGGGACGCTGGAAATGGAAAAAGATATTGAGCGCATCCTCTTCACAGAAGCGGAAATCCGAGGCGGTGTTGATCGGATTGGAGGCGAAGTCAGCGCATATTTCCGCGACAATACATGCACCGTCGTTTCAGTACTCAAAGGGGGCTGTATTTTTACAGCTGATTTGATCCGGTGCCTGTCCTTCCCGCTTTCACTAAACTTTGCGGCGGTGTCGAGCTACCGAGACGGGACAGCGGCCGGAACTCTCAGGCTTGAGCACTTTCCTGTTGAGCAAGAAATTGAGGGGCGCCGTATTCTCCTGGTTGATGACATCCTCGACACGGGCCGGACCCTGGAGTTCCTTTGCGCAGCACTGTTCGAGCATGGCGCGAGCGAAGTCAAAACCTGTGTGTTGCTCGATAAACCTGCACAACGAGTTGTGAACAGTGAAGCCGATTTTCGCGGCTTCGTCATAGAAGATGTATTTGTTGTCGGCTATGGCCTCGACTTTGCCGGACGCTATCGCAACCTGCCGTATCTTGCCACGTTACGGCCGGAAGTCCACGCACAAGCTACCCATACAATAAATCGCTCAATCTCATAACAGCTGATGACGGCCAATCAGGCCATCGCGAGCCCGACTTCTTTGGCAAACCGTTCCATGAGCTTCAGCATGTCGTCAAAGTTCTGTGTCCACATGAAGAAGGCCAATACCACATGCTCCAGGCCGGCCTGTTGATAACGCGGTAAGGCGCGGAGTACGTCTTCTGGCGTTTGTTCGTAGGCGAGTGCGGCATAGGTCAGAGCGTCGGGGTCTCGACCGGCCTGCTCAGCAAGGGCTTTGATGGTCTGAATCTCACGCGGCAGGGCATTCGGATTACGCCATAGTACGTGTCCATACCAGCCGTCGGCTATTGTTGCCGTCCGGCGTAGGGCCGCTCTGCTATGACCGCCTATCCAGATCGGTGGATGGGGCTTTTGCACGGGTTTGGGTTCACACCTGATGTCAGCAAACTTTTCATAGCGTCCCTCGAAGTGCGGCTCCTGTTCGGTCCACAGAATCTTCATGACCTGCAGATATTCGTCCGTCTGCGCCCCACGTTCATGATACGGGGCATGCAAAATATTGAACTCTTCTTCCATCCAGCCAACGCCGGCGCCGACAATGGTGCGTCCTCCAGACAACACATCAAGGGTGGCACACATCTTGGCCGTGACGACCGGGTTACGGTACGGAATAATAAGAACCCCGGTGCCAAGCCGTATGGTGCTGGTCTGGGCTGCCACATAGCTCAGCACTGTGAGCGGTTCGAGGAAGTTGTCAGCCGGGTCAAGGGGAAAGCGGCCTTCGGGGTGGTAGGGATATTTCGAGTTGAGCTTGGTCGGCACGATAAGATGGTCGCCCACCCACACAGAGTTGAAGCCCAGAGCCTCTG
Organism: uncultured Enterobacteriaceae bacterium; assembly: GCA_964495015.1. Classification (GTDB taxonomy): domain Bacteria; phylum Desulfobacterota; class Binatia; order Bin18; family Bin18; genus Bin18. The sequence continues at coordinate 20,488 of CAZBUD010000062.1, forward strand.
CCTGTTGCGCGACGATCCGAACGCGATCAACGACATTCTCACGCGCGTAGGCCCCAAGATGGGGCAACACAACACCGTAGTCCATGACTCCTCCTTTATGCAGGCTTTTCATTAGGCGTCCGATAGGGGAGGCGTCAAGGTCGGTGCAGCCTTGCGTCCTCTGAGGGGTCGAGGATTGAGGAGGGAAGTGTTATCAATCTGGATGTTTTTTGCCGTGATCGAGTCAATATTGGAATGGTCAAATGCTGCAAAAGTTGCAAGGTTTGTCCATTTTCAATAGGCAGCATATTATCAGCTCGGAGTCACACCTGAGGAGGAGCAACAGACATGAACCCAGATGAGTTAGATGAGTTACAAGAATATCGCCGCCAACATGTGCCGCTCTATAATGCAAACAAGATGAAGCTGGGAGTCTTTGGCATGAACGTGAGCTACGGCGGGACCATGACCTTCGCCGAGACTTCATTCAAACCGACCTACTCGCATAATCTGGAGATTGCCAAGAAGGCTGAAGCGCTTGGTTTGGAATTCCTCATCCCCTTTGGGCGCTGGAAAAGCCTGGGCGGGAAGAGCGATTACAACGGCGACTGTCTGGAAGTGTACACCTGGGCCGCCGCAATTGCGGCGCAAACCGAGCGCATTATGATCTTTGCCACCTCCCACGTGCCGACGGTGCATCCGATTGTGTCGGCCAAACAGGGGGCTACCATCGATCACATCTCCAACGGCCGGTGGGGCCTCAACATTGTGTGTGGCTGGTACACGCCTGAAATGGAAATGTTTGGGGTAACCCAGATGACGCACGATGACCGTTACCACTATGCCGCTGAGTGGGTGGAAGTAGTCAAACGGCTGTGGACCGAACAGCACTTTGACCACACAGGAGAATTCTTTCGCGTTAAAGACGGATATTTGCTCCCCAAACCCATTCAAAAACCTTACCCAGTCGTGGTCAACGCGGGAGCCTCGCCAGCGGGACGGGACTTTTCGGCGCGTCACGTTGATTTCAACTTCATCTCGGTAGACACCTTGGAGAATGGCAAAGTCATTGCGGAAGACGTGCGTAGTCGTGCGCAGGAGTATAGGCGTGAGGTTGGGGTGCTGACGTATAGCTTCGTCCTGTGTCGGGACACGGAGCGCGAAGCCAAGCAAGCTCTCGACTATATTCTGGAGAAAGGGGACTGGGACGCGGCAGCGAACATCATGCGGACGTTAGGCATGGAGAGTCAATCGTTTGGCAGCCAGATCAAGAAATTTGCCGCGCGCTGGATAGCAGGCTGGGGCGGGTATCCCCTGGTGGGCACACCTGAACAAATCGTAGACCAGATGCTCAAGCTCTCCGACATCGGGGTTGAGGGGATCGCCCTCATTGGTCACGATTATCTGGAGGAGCTGGATTATTTAGGCGAGAGAGTGCTGCCCTTGATGCGTCAAGCTGGGTTACGGGTATAGTAGACTACTAATCATCCATGCGACCCCAGTGCGCTATATTGCCGCCTGCTTGCGGTTTAGGGTGAACCTGAAACGTCTCAGTGTGGGTGGCAAACGGTGACCGGGCGCGTTAGGTCACTAGAACTGCATTGTCTCCCTGGCCGGCCAACGGACGAGAGATTCTTCTGGCGTCGCAGAAAAATGAACGTCATGGTTTCGCGGGCAACCTTCACATGCGCTTCCAGGGCTTCCCGGGCATCCCACTGCGCCTTCCAGACTTCGTCCCTATTCTCGCTGTTCAGCCAGACCAGGAGCTCTTCTTGGGTGCCCTTTGCTTCCTTGCCACTTCCATCGGTCGATACGAGCGTCTCGTAGGCCCGGAAATCTTTTGGTACGTCGTCGGTCAGGTCCGCGAGGAGCGTTGGCCCAAGACCAATGACTAGGTTGATGCCTGTGTCTGCACAGTCCTTGCGTAATTGTTGGACAGCAGACTTGATAACGCCCGTGTCAGCGCCATCCAGGCGACTCCGGTGCACATACCACCGGTGTTGGTCCATATCTCTATGGAGAACGGATGGTTGTAGGACGGCAAGGGGACGTAAAGGCTGCCAGCCAGTTGCTGGCCGCTAGGCGATAGGTCCGCTTCGAAGTGGCCACCGCAAAGACGCCTGGGGCAAGGCCACGGTCAGGACTTCGGCAGCGCTGAAGCGGGGGCATGCGTGCGGCGCCACTGCAGGCGGGGCGTGGAAGAAATCGTCCACAAAACAGGAGATTACAGTCGTCTGGTCCTATACGGTGGCGAGCATGGGTCGTCGTCCTTTGATGGCAATAGAGGCGAAACGGATCTCTCAACTCTACACATTGCCTCTGGACTGACGACCCTCCTCGGTCAACTCAGGACTGAGGTTTACTTACGCGTTCTTCCGGGAGCCACTCATAATTGGCCGAATTGACCAGACCGCATTGACAAGGGGCTTACCCTTCCTATAGGGGGAGGAACTATGGATATGAACGATGTATTGCAAGCGTTTTTCCGGTGGATCCATCTTTTAGCAGGAATTACTTGGGTCGGCCTATTGTACTACTTCAATTTGATCAACGCCCACTTCCAGGGCGCACTCGAAGCGGACGTGCGCAAGCAGGTGGTGCCGCAACTTATGCCGCGCACGCTGTGGTGGTTCCGCTGGGGGGCCATGTTCACCTTTCTCTCGGGTTTGTTGCTGATCTTGTGGAAATATTTTCTTCTGGGCAGTGGCTTTACCGGCGAAGCCGGCCTGTTTGGTTCGAGCGCGGGACTGTGGATTACCATGGGTGCGCTGTTCGGGACGATTATGTGGTTCAATGTCTGGTTCATCATTTGGCCGGCCCAGCAACAGATTATTACTGCAACAGTGAAGGGTGAAGCTCCAGACCCGGCGTTGCCCAAGAAGGCCCTGCTGGCTTCTCGAGCGAACACGTTTCTCTCCGTGCCCATGCTGTTCGGGATGATAGCCGGAGCCGGGCATTACCCGTCGATTACCTTTGGGCCGCTGTGGCTGATTATCGTATTCGGGCTCGGTTTTGGTCTATCGTACCACATGATCTTTCAGATTGGTGGCAAGGTTGCCAAGGAATGGCCGGTGGATTAGTACCGGACTCTTTATTTTTCGTAAAATAAGAGAGGGGCGGGTCGTAAACCTCCCCTCTCGTCTCTCTAGCCTGCCGTAAACGTCAGCTGGACCGTCTCTTCCCCTTTGGCTGAAAGGGAAACTTTCTGCGACTGCACGCCGAAGCGTTCGTGCCAGGCTTCGAGTCTGTACTCACCTGGCGGGACATTGTTGAGAGTAAAAGATCCATCTTCGCTACTCAATGCAAAATAGGGATGGTCGAACACGCCGACATAGCCACGCATCCAGCCGTGGATGTCACATTTGACCTCAATACCGGTTTCTTCCGCGCCGACGCTCATCGTGCGTGAGGCGCCCTTGAGACCCAGACTGAAATTCCACTGCGAAGAATTGGCGGGCAGTCCGTGCACATTGTGGGCCGTGGGGTCGCTGTTGAGGAAACGGATCGGTTGATCGACTTGGACCGCCATTACGCGGGGAAGGAAAACGCAGCCCTTTTGGTCGTTCTGTACCGGCTGTTCAGGAACAGTAAAAACACGGTCGCCAAGTCCGTGTTTGATATACACCAGCGCGTTTTGGAGGTTGCCGTTTGTGACGAGTACGTCGCCGGCGTACACCGTGCCTTCATACTGGGCTGCACATTCCGACCAGCCACCGAGTTGGAGAACGCTTTGCTCTGGCACTGGCCCTTCGAAATGAATGCTGCCGGAGATGGTGCCCACACGAGACATATCCAGTGGTGTAGGTTGGCGTGATGGCTTTGGTGGACCTGATTCGCCGCAGGCGGAGGGGAGGATGGTTAGACAGAGGTAAATGAAGGCACTGGATAGGCAGTGGTTCATACTGCTTCCT
>CAZBUD010000062.1:24477-27870 GCA_964495015.1 uncultured Enterobacteriaceae bacterium
AAGCCCCGAGCAATGTCGTTATAAGACAAGTCTGTCACCCCGGCGGTGTGGGGCGTCGCTATCACGTTGTACCGGAAAAGAGGATCGCTTGGATCAGTCGGCTCGTCCCAGAACACATCCAAACCAGCACCGGCGATCTGTTTCTGCTTGAGGGCTTCGACCAGCGCGTCGTGGTCGATCACCGGTCCCCGGCCGACGTTAATGAGAAACGCTTGGTTCTTCATGCTAGAGAAGGCTTGGGCGTTGATGATCTCACGCGTTTGTAGTGTGACGGGGATGGCTAAGACGACGAAGTCGGCTTCTGCTAGAGTATTGAGGAGGTCGTGCGGCCCGCCAAGAAAATCAAACCCAAATGCTGCTCTCACTTCATCGGACGGGTGCTGTTTAACGCCGATCAAGCGGACGCCGAAGGTTCGTAAGCGTGTGGCCAGTTGGGTTCCAATACTGCCGACCCCAATAATGGCAACCGTCTTTCCCAGCAGCCCCCTGCCCATGGGCGCGCCAAAGACCTTTTTGTGGACATTCTCGGCTGCTTGCGGAAATTTGCGTGCGAGAGCCAGCATGAGGAAAATGGCATGTTCTGCCACCGAGGCCGCATTCCCGCTGCCTTCGTGCCCCGGAACATTCGCCACATAAATTCCTCGTTCAGTCGCAACGGGAATCTCAACACCTTCAAGACCGACGCCGAACTGATGGATCATCGTGGCCGAGGTCGCACAAATAATTTCGGCATCAACCCGGTGCATGGTCGGCACAACGACGTCTGCGTTTTTCACTGCTTCGAGAACCTGGGGTGCGGGATACGAGAGAACCGTGTCATTGGGCAGATGCTTCTGGAGCATCTCGGAACAATGTGGGAAATGTGTGGAACACAGGACTATTTTCATGTGGCCGGCTTTTTTGTGTCTAGCCCGTCTAAACTAGGGATGGCTGCGCCCAAGAGTTGGGCCGTCTGCTGAGCGAAGCGTTGATACAGCTCTAGCGGACGGCAGCCGGCTGCGGCAGGGTGGCCCCCGTCCCCGGATGTGTCGGCAAGCTGAGATAAGTCAACCGGGCACTCTGGAGAACGACGTAGGCTGAGACCTTCACCTGCGAGGTCATAAAAGGCAAACACGGTCTGGTTTGGCTGCTTGCCCCAGGCGTCGCCGATTTCACTTGGATGGCCGTCACATACGGCGCTGACCAGGGTGTATGGCGTACCAGCAATCGACGTAATCACACGACTTTTTTCTGCCAGCTCGAAGCTCGACTGAATCTCCTGCACGGCTTTCTTGTATGCCGTTTGCATGGCGGGCGTATACGTTGCCTGAGCATCAATGCCGAGCAATTCTTTGTAGCCATCGAGGCTCGCTCGATCTGCACCCATCGTTCGGACGGTTAGCGCGAGCTCTCGCGAGCTTGGGATGGCGTGAATCCAGCGGTCGGTATTATCCGCCGTGGCCGCAACATGGGCGAAGTCGGTAAAGGCGGGGTTGTGCTGATCGGCTTGTGTGAGTTGTTTTGTGAGATAGTCGTCTACAAGACGTGCTGCGGAATACTCTTCGCTGACAACAGAGTCGCTAAAAGGGACGTGAATATCGTCCCTGTCGAGTTGGGCCAAGGCGGTCCGATGGTGATCGTACCAGTAGATTTTAACCCCGCAGTCTGCAAGCTGGCCGAGATGGTCGTCGGTTTCTTTTTCAGTCCAAGAAATATCGGTAATCCAGAGTTCGCTGTCCGGCGGAGCAGTGTCCGAATGAATCGAACGCATCATCTCATTAACATGTCCGTTTCCGGAGAAGTGGGGAATGATCTGCGTGCCGGCGCGGTAGCGCGCGACAGACACAGCTGCGGCGACACGGTCCAGGCAGTAGGAGCCGTGGCTGACACTATGTACGCACGGCGGCAATGGGGAGGGAAGAGCAGCGCTCATACGGATAGTGTCTCACTGACGTGCGGCGTCCATCACTTTTTCGATATCCAGGACGCGCGGGCCGTCCCACGACAGTTCGATTTCCCAGTCATCAGCGGCATTCACAATAATCTCACGCTCGCCGTCAAGCGCAAGAATCGAGGGTTTAAAGATGACGGGAATCCGGGTGCCGAGTTGCATGGGCGTGTGATGTTGGATAGCGACCGGCACGACGATACCCGGCGCAATAGGCGCGACAATGGACTGTGCCGTGCCACCGAGCTGGACATACAGTCCGCCTTCTTCGCGTGGGTCGATGGGATGCAGCATGCCGCCGATTGACGCCAACCCTATATTCGTCGGACGCCCCTGGGTCAGAAACAATTCCTTCAGTCTGTCTATCTCCCACACCGCTCTGGCCCCGACAAACTGGTAATCGCATACGGCGACATCGACAAGTGCGAGATCTTCCAGTTCTCCATTGCGGTAGAGGTTGAGCTGTTTGGTTGGACGGGTGTACGCGTCGGCGGAGAATTGGCGCGCTGCATAATAGCCCGCGGCTAAACCCGCAAGCGTAGACTCCAAGAATTGCGGAAAGGCATTATTCGTACCAGTGGAAAGCGGGATCAACGGCATCGAACCGCTGCCCTTGGTGACCACGCGGTTTGTCCCGTCTCCGCCAATGACGATGACACACGCCACGCCTTGCTCGTTCATAAGCTTCGCTGCGCGCGTCGAATCGCCCGCCTCGTCGAAGACCGACATGTCTAAAAAACGGGGCGTTATGCGGAGCTCGTTTTCAATGCCGGACAGGGCTTTGTTGCCGATATTGGCTGGGTCTGGGAATAAGACGACCTCCTCACATCCAGCACCTTGAATGCCCAGAATGGCGCGCCGCACAATATAGACTTTTTCTTGAGTATCGAGGATTGAGCCGTGTGCCACTAGGCGACGGATGTCCTTGCCTGCACGTGGATTTGCAACAATGCCGACGGATGCCATGAGATAAAAAGGAGAGTTGTCGAGTATTATGGATGCGTATGGGGGCACGGCGAACCATACCCCTACTGGATTCGGATTTAAAAGAGCTCCAGCGCGGTCGCAGTTATTTTCTGCGGATTGGGCAGATAATGGTCCTCTAAGGTCGGACTAAACGGCACTGGTGTATGCGGTGAGCAGACGATTTTAATCGGCGCGTTCAAATCATCAAACCCTTTATCCGCAACCAGCGCAGCAATGTCGGTGCCGATATTACACCGGGGGTGTGATTCGTCAGCGACGATGAGACGACCGGTCTTGTGGACCGACTCCAGCACAGCGTCTTCATCAAACGGCGAGAGCGTGCGCGGATCTATGACCTCGGCGCTCTTGCCCTGTTTTTCGAGTTCAGTCGCGGCAGCCAGAGCATGATGGACCATTTTGCCGATTGCGACAATGGTCACATCGGCGCCCGCGCGCTTAATGTCGGCCTTCCCTAAGGGAATGCTGTAGTCTCCCTCGGG
>CAZBUD010000063.1:0-27849 GCA_964495015.1 uncultured Enterobacteriaceae bacterium
GCGGTGATGGTGAAGGTCTTGAGGAACCCGTCGGCGCCGACGCCAGTGTAGGCGAGGGCGTAGGTGTCGGCATCGACCTGCACCAACGAGTTGTGCTGGCTTTGGGGTTCAGCGCTTTGGTGCTCCAGCACCTGGACCTGGGTGATGGTCAGGCCGTCCGCACTGATGGTGAAGGTCTTGAGGAACCCGTCGTCGGCGGCGCCAGCGTAGGCGAGGGCGTAGGTATCGGCATCGACCTGCACCAGCGAGATGTCGGTCCCTTGGACCGTGTCGTGCTCCAGCACCTGGACCTGGACCTGTTGCGCGCTTACGGGACGCGCGCCGAGCAGCAGGGCGGCGGCGAGGATAAGAATGTTCTTCGCGGGTAGGGTCACGCGGGGGATCCCATTCTCTTGTGGTCGGGTGGGCGCTTCTTTCCCTGACAGGCAGCCGCCGTGTCTGACGCGAAGGGATCGTCCCAATGTCCTCCACTTTCGACAACCCGCGCTGAAAAGCCTTCTTCGTACATAGTGAAACCTCGTCGCCCATTAAGACCCGGCAGTGATTGACCTTCTGCCACTCCTCTTCGAGGGCCAGCAACGAGCCGATTTCAAAGTAGCCGGCGCGTTAGCGCGCGCGGCCTTTCTCCCACACCCCTACATGTAATGCGGTTAACCTACCGACGGCCTTTTATCAGCCCACGGTGCCGCCTGCTCAAAGGCTGCTGAGGCTTGCAACACACTCACATCATCAAAACGACGACCAACAATCTGGAGTCCAACGGGCAGCCCGTCTTTAGTAAACCCACACGGAATAGAAGCAGCTGGATTGCCCGTCATATTGAACGGAAACGTAAACGTCAGCCACTCATACGGGGCAAGCCGTGTGCCGTTAATCGACTTGGGATTATCGAGCCCAACCGCAAACGGACGACAGGGCAGGGTTGGAGTCATGAGTAGCGTATACTTCTCAAACAAGCGCTGGACAGCAATGTTCCAGTCTAGCCGCTCCAACCATGAGTTGATGTAGTGAGATTGGTCCCACTTTTGGGCCTTTTCAATCAGTGTGATGAGGCCCGGATCAATATCCGCCCGGTGTGTTTTGAGAGCTGGGGCTAACCGGGCCGCAATCCCGCCACAAAAAATCCCTTCCCATGCTTTTTGCGGATTTGGCCAGTTGGGCTTCACTGTTTCAACTTGACAGCCGAACTCCCGAAAGCGTCGGACCACTTTGGCACAGATGGCTCTGATCTCAGGATCTATGGCCTTGGTAAAGCCCAAATCTGCACACCACGCTACGCGCGAGTCTTTGAGCGATCCCTTGAGCGCTTTGACATAATCTGTTTTTTCAGCCGGCAGCGAATATTGATCTCGCCCGTCAGGGCCGGCGCTGACGTTGAGCATGAGTGCCGCGTCTGCCACGGTGCGCGTCATCGGGCCAACATGAGACAGACTCCAGGCTCCACTCGGTGGGTAGACGGGAATGCGACCAAAAGAAGGTTTGATTCCGTACACACCGCTGAAGGAAGCAGGGATACGGATAGAGCCGCCCCCGTCCGTGCCTATGGCTAACGGCCCCATCCCCGCTGCAACCGCAGCACCGGCACCGCCGCTTGAGCCGCCCGGGGTGCGATCCAGATTCCACGGATTCCGGGTAGAGCCAAACAGGGGATTGTGCGTCACCCCGAGCCAGCCGAAAGTCGGCGTATTCGTTTTTCCAAGCTGAATCGCACCTGCAGCCCGCAGGCGAGCCACCATAGGCGCATCCTCGGTCGGAATATTGTCCGCGAAGAGCGGGGTCCCAAACGTTGTCCGAATCCCCTTGGTCGTGACCAAATCCTTCGTTGAGAAGGGAACGCCGTGGAGCGGCCCGACCGAGGCCGACCGCTGCATGAGGACCTGCTCTGCTCTACGCGCCTCTCGCATAGCAGCCTTCGGTGTGAGTGTGACAAAGGCATTGAGCTGTGGGTTAAGCCGGTCAATACGATTGAGCACGGCTTGCGTCACTTCAACTGGGGACAGCTGTTTGCGCCGAATCGCTCTCGCAAGATCTGTTGCGGACATCCAGCATATCTCGTCTGCAGCCATATTTTCCTCCTCTGCCTGTTGTGTACGGATCTTCTTGGAAAGAGGCAAGTTCCCAGCAGGGTGGCATCGCAATCAGTGTGGTCGACACTGGGATCGGGATTCCGTCATACGAACTGACCCGTATCTTTGAACCCTTTCAAAAAGTCGATAACTTGGCAGATGGTCTCCTCAAAGGATCGGGTCTGGGTCTCAACATCGTGAGACGATTTGTCACCCTTCTTGGCGGGACAGTCACTGTCGAAAGCGAAGTGGGGCACGCCACGACTTTTCGTATCTGGTTGCCGTGTCATCGAGAGACATCCCCGGACAGTTAGACGCTGGACGCGTCAGTTTCGAGCTTCTTTCAGTATATGCATAGTTTTTGCCCGTCCCAATCTGACATAGCAGCCTTGCCTCGGTTCCGACGGGATGGTAAGGTCTCCCCTGTTCCTCGGTCCATACCTTTTGTCTCATTCCCCTCTTTATTGGTCTCACTAACGCGGGACTCTCTCACGAGCCTGCAAACGGTGGAAAGCCGATAGCTCAATAAGAGACGGAGAAGGCGGAAGCGCAAGACCCGTGTGGCAATGAAGCGTTACCAATCTCGAACGCATTCAGGAGTAAACATATGACAGCGCAACCATCAATCCTTTCCGCACGACGAGTAACGTATCACGTCGAAGAGGGGCTCTCTATTGTGGGAGACGCCTGGGGAGACGAAACGAATGCACCAGCCCTGCTGCTGCACGGCGGCGGGCAAACCCGGTATGCCTGGGGCAACACGGCACGGACTCTGGCCGAGCAGGGTTGGTATGCAGTGTCCGTAGACCTGCGTGGCCACGGAGAAAGTAATTGGGCCCCGGATGGGGATTACAATATCGATAAATATGTTGCCGATCTGCACACGATATTGCACCATTTTGACCAACGACCGGTACTCGTCGGTGCCTCGCTCGGCGGCATGACGTCCTTACTCACTGAGGGTGAGTCTCCTGAGCCGATTAGCGCTGCCGTTGTCTTGGTGGATATTACGCCTCGAGTTGAACAGAAGGGCGTCGATCGCATTCGCGCCTTTATGACGGCCCGTCCCGACGGCTTTGCCAACCTCGAAGAAGTTGCGGACACGATTGCCGAATACATTCCACACCGTCCCCGTCCTAAGGAGTTGAGCGGGCTGGAAAAAAACCTGCGCAAAGGGGAGGATGGCCGCTACCGTTGGCATTGGGACCCGAACCTGATGAACCCCTCGCGCCTGAGACGTGATCCGGAGCGGATGCTGAATGCCGCCCGCGCGTTGCGCGTCCCGACTCTGCTTGTCCGTGGAAAGCTGAGCGACGTCATTAGCGATGAAACCACTCAGGAATTTCTTGATGCTGTACCACATGCTAAATATGTTGATGTGTCTGAGGCCGGGCACATGGTTGCCGGAGATAAGAACGACATCTTCAGCGGAGCCGTAATAGACTTTTTGGCTGACGTGAAAGCTCAGGCCCCGGCAGCATAGTCGGTCCTACCGTCCCCGGCCCATCGTATAAAACTCATCGTTCGGCCGCATATCGGTGAGATGTGCCATCCGATTGGAGAGGGCAAAGAACGCACTAATCGCGCCAATATCCCAGATATCTTCGTTGCTGAAGCTATGCTCCCGGAGCCGGGCATGGTCTGCTTCTTCAATCTCCTGAGCATGCAGGGCGATCTTGAGCGCGAAGTCTAACATTGCGCGTTGTCGTTGTGTGATATCGGCTTTGCGATAATTCACCGCAACTTGGTCGGCAATTAGTGGATTCTTAGCGTAAATACGCAGAATGGCCCCATGGGCAAGCACACAGTAATGACAATCGTTCGCTGCGCTGGTGGCCACGACGATCATTTCACGATCCGCTTTTGATAGGCCACTGTCTTTGAGCATGAGCGCGTCGTGATAGTCAAAAAAAGCGCGAAACTCAGCAGGCCGATGCGCCAGGACAAGAAAGACGTTGGGAATAAACCCGGCCTTTGCCTGTACCTCGGTGATGCGAGTACGAATGTCGTCAGGTAAATCTTCCAGCTTGGTCACTGGGTAGCGGCTAACGCGTGTGTCTGACATTAAGACTCCTTTAAGGATGACCAATATAGGTCAGTACCCGCCAAAAAATCTTTACTTTATCAATGCGCCAGCGCAGTGTAGCATAATGATCTCTTAAGTTGAAAAGGGACGCAGGGAGGATGGATGGAGAACAAGCCGGAAAAGACTGCCCTTCAAGAGGATTACGCCTACCGCGCAGTGGATGACTATAATACCCGCATGTATCTGCTCCCGGCCCTCACTGATCGCGAACACCGTGCGGTGTTGATCGCCGAACATCGCGCCCGACCGATTTACGAAGCCGCTCAGCCCGGCAAGCCTGCTCCCATAGACAGTCCTGAGCTTGCTCGTCTGCTAGACCGCCTGCGCGTCGTGCCGCAACAAGCCAAACACGTCATTGTCGAGACTAAGCCCTGGGAGGAATATCGTATCGGTATCCTGCCAGGCGTACGTGGCCAATCTGTTGCGATTACGGACGAAGCATATCCAACTCGCGAAGAAGCAGAGCACGCTATTTTCCTCAAACGTCTAGAGGCGTTGCTTGCAGCGTACGGGATCAAAGACTAGGAACTTCCCTCAGATCTAGGCATCTACTTTCGCCGGCAAGACAGCGTTTTCCGTTGAGTGAGAAAGAATAGGAGAGATGTATGACAACGCTTGCTGTCACTGGTTATAGTGACCGTATTTCTGTTCAATCCGGACAGACGATCCGGTTTTATGTCCACTCTGAACGCAATGAATCATACCAGGCCGACATCATTCGGCTCATCCATGGGGATACTAATCCAGACGGACCCGGCTATAAAGAAGAAGAGATTGAGACCTTGGTGACTGGTGAATATCCTGGCCGTCACCAAGCTGTCCATGCCGGGTCATATATTTGTGTTCCACACGATGCGCAGTTTGACCTGAGCAGCTTTACCCTCATGGCGCTTGTCTTCCCCACAATGCCAAAGCGGATCCAAGGTATTGTGACAAAATGGTCCGAGCCAGATGAAACTGGGTATGGGTTGTTTATTGATGAGCAAGGCAAGCTGGCATTGTGGATTGGCCGGGGGACGGGCGCGGTCGAGCGCTTTTCTTCGGGCAAACCGATGTTCCGCAAGCTATGGTATCTCGCGGCTGCTAACTTTAACGCCACGACCGGACAGGTGAGACTCTTTCAACAGCCGATTGTGACGAGTACCAATAGCGGCCACGGGATGCGGTTGGTGCACCCGATTGAAGAAACCTCGACTGAAGTGGACCTACAAGGCTCACCCCAAGTACCAGCTACGAATGACTGCCCCATTCTCATTGCCGCAGCAACAATACAAGCTCACTCTGGCCGCCACATATGCGGCGGTCATTTTAAACACATACTATCGCCGGTTGAGATTCCTGAGCACGGAGCAAAATTCAATGGTCGCATCGAGCGTCCGGCTATTGCCAATCGTGTACTCGAGCGCGCTGAAATCGAAAGCGTCCTGCGAGGACCAAGGCCGCTACCTACGGATCTACGACCCGCTGTCGTAGCGTCCTGGGACTTTGCGGCGAATATTGTGCCCAATGCTGCCTCGACTCAGGTGCTAGACGACTCGTTGCATCGCCTACACGGTCACTGTATCAACCTGCCGGCGCGGGGCATGCCCGGCCATAACTGGACTTCCGACCATATGAGCTTTGCTGCCGCGCCCCAAGAGTACGGTGCGATTCACTTTCATGATGATGCGGTCGACGATGCTCGCTGGGATGTGGATTTCGAACTGACCATTCCCGAGACAATGAAAAGCGGGGTGTATGCTGCTCGTCTGCGTTTGGGAGGTCGGGTTACTCCTGGCAGTGAGGACTATATTCCCTTCTTCGTCCGACCCCCAGCTGGAAAACCAACAGCTAAGATCGCGGTGATTATTCCCACTGCGAGTTATATGGCGTATGCCAATGAAAATCTGAGTGCGGATTCGCAGGTCGCTCAATTGCTCACCGGCCGCGTTCCACTTATGCAGCCAGGCGATCTCCTACTGCAAGAAAAAGACGGCTATGGGTATGGCACCTACACCGTTCATAACGACGGTTGGGGTGTGCATTTCTCGTCACGACTGCGGCCTATCTTGAACATGCGGCCCAAATATTCTCATGTCCTGTCCCCCTCCGTGTGGCAGCTCAACGCAGACTTGCATCTCACCGACTGGCTCGAAACTATGGATTTCGATTTTGACATCCATACTGATGAAGATCTCCAGCTCGAAGGGGTTGAGCTGCTCAAGCAGTACCGCGTGGTGCTAACCTGTCATCATCCCGAGTACTGCTCGGAAGAGATGCTGGATGCCTATGAGGCCTACCAGCAGCAAGGCGGCCGCTGGCTCTATCTGGCAGCCAATGGCTTTTACTGGTGTACAGTCTTTCATCCCGATAATGCCGGTATTATAGAGGTCCGCAAAGGAGATAACGGCACGCGAGCCTGGACGATGAATCCAGGTGAATACTGTAATGCCTTTGACGGAAAACACGGGGGTCTATGGCGGGTAAGGGGCCGAAATATGAGCAAGCTGACCGGGGTAAGCTTCACGTCGTTTGGGCTGACCGCCTCGAGCTACTACCGTCGCGCGCCGGACAGTTTTCGCTCTGAATGTTCTTGGATGTTCGAAGGCATAGGCGAGGATGAGCCGATTGGTAATTTCGGCCTGGTCGGTGGCGGCGCCGCTGGGCTTGAGCTAGACCGTTACGACCTAGAACTTGGCACTCCGCATAACGCATTGCTCCTCGCTCATTCCGAGGGGCATAATGACATCTTCGTTACAGTCTCAGAAGAATCGACCTTCAACGCCCGTGGGTATTTCGCGGCAGGCGGTACCGGCGATCAAAATCCTTATATCCGCGCTGACATCGTATATTTCAAAACCCCAAACGACGGGGCTGTGTTCTCTGCTAGCTCAATGGCCTGGTGCGGCAGTCTGTCACACAATAACTACGACAATAATGTGTCCCGCTTGACTGAGAATGTGATTCGAGGGTTTTTGAAAGATGGGCCATTGCCGTGAGGGGGCTCCTCCGGCACCTGTGTTACGACTGATTATAGCACTCAAGCTGGTACTGGCATAAGAAGGCGAAAGGAATAGGTATTCTAGCGCGGAAGGCGCAGAGGAAGACTAGATGGAATCTATCAAACGCTGCACGTGGGCAAAGAATGAACTCGCCATCCAGTATCATGATGAAGAGTGGGGAGTGCCTGTCCATGACGAACGAACGCTTTTCGAATTTCTAATTCTCGAAGGTGCACAAGCTGGCCTAAGCTGGGATACCGTCCTCAGGAAACGCGTTCACTATCGAAAAGTCTTCGACAATTTCGATCCGACTCGCGTGGCGTGCTACACGCCCCGCAAGGCCGCGAAACTACTCGCCGACCCTGGCATTGTCCGAAATCGCCTCAAGGTCGATTCAACAATCAAGAATGCCAAAGCCTTTCTGAGCATACAAAAGGAGTTTGGCAGCTTTGATGTGTACATTTGGCAATTTTTCGATGGGAGTCCTCGGAAAAATGCATGGCGATCACTGAAGGGCATACCCGCTCACACGTCTGAGTCTGATGCGATGAGTAAGGCCCTCAAAAAGCGCGGCTTCTCTTTTGTGGGATCGACAATCTGTTACGCGTTTATACAGGCCACCGGGATGGTGAATGATCATACGACGGATTGTTTTCGGTATGAGGAGGTTTCTGAATTGTAGAGGCACCGTATGCTGTACACAGCGACCGCCCGGTCACCCCTAGCACCGTATCGGCTTTTACCCCGTGATCACAATCTTGCCAAAGTGCGACGCGCCTTCCATAAGCGTGAGCGCTTGGCGAGCTTCTTCAAAGGGATAGACCTTATCAATCACGGGCTTGATCTGATTTACCGTCATAGCTGCATTCATATCCTCAAACATCTCACGCGAGCCGACATACACACCCTGCAGACGAAGGCTCTTCATCAGTACCGGGACAGGGTTCACTTCCCCATCAGTCCCGGCCAAGATTCCGATCAAGCCGATCATGCCGCCTACACGTGTAGCTTCCATAGATTGGGCCAGAGTGCCGGCTCCACCCACTTCGACAACCTGATCAACGCCGACGCCGTCGGTAAGTTCTAAAACTTTTTTGCCCCACTGCGGCGTAGTCCTATAGTTGATTACCTCCGATGCGCCGAGATGTTTAGCACGTTCGAGCTTTTCATCACTGCTCGACGTAATGATGGCGCGGACTCCGGCGGCTTTGGCAAACTGAAGGGCAAAGATAGAAACCCCACCAGTCCCAAGAATCAAAATAGTTTGCCCGGCCTTCATGTTGCCCAGGGTGACCATGCTCTGCCATGCGGTGACTGCTGCACAAGGCAAGGAGGCCGCGTCTTCATAGGTCATATAATCTGGAATCGCGACCACGCCGTTTTCATGCAGCACCACATGCTCGGCGAGCATGCCATTCAGCGCACCACCCAACGCCGAGGCAGCATGGGATGCATCCGGTCCACCTGCCAGCCAGTTTTGAAAGAAAATGCCGGCTACCCTATCACCCGGTTTGAGACGAGTGACGTCTTGACCAATCGCAACAACTTCACCAGCCCCATCGGACAATGGAATAAGCGGCTGTTTGAGACCTCGCATGCCGCCATATTTGACTGTCATGAGGTCCCGGTAATTAAGCGAGGTAGCCTGAACCCGGATGGCAATCTGACCGTATCCGGGTTCCGGATCAGGCTGTTCGGTCAGTTTCAGGTTGTCAATACCAAACTCTTGACTGATTTGCCATGCACGCATGTGGGGCCTCCTTTTCTCGGACCGCTGAGCCTTGAAACGAACGATTCCACCTGATTCCGCCTCACTACACTTGCAGCTTTCAGGCATCTCCGTTCGGCACAATGCGCCCGCCGTCGGGTGCTAAAAAGTGAGCGGCTAAGACGATCACATCCTGATCAGAATAGGTCTCAAGGAAGCCGCGCCGCGTCGCCGCCTTCTGTACCGGATCAACACAAAAACCGCTGCTCCACTGTGGCTCAGAGCACTGGACCGGATGGTGCATCATGTCGCCGGCCATCACAGCTTTTTCCCGCCAGATTGCAGGTGCAGGCACACGTGACGGGGCGTGTGGCCGGGCGAGGGTGACAGATGCATCTCATCGTCAATGGCGTGGTCGCCGTCAACCAGAACGGCCTTACCGGCTTCGACAATGGGAATGACGCTGTCGGCAATCGAGCCATCGTCCGCCGCATTCTCGGCCCCGCGTTCGTACTCGCTCTTCCAGAACTCCCACTCTTTTTTGGCAAATAGGTATTTGGCATTTGGGGAGGTTGGCACCCGATTTCCGTCCTCCAATTTTGTGTTCCGCCCCAAATGGTCAAGGTGGAGGAGGGTACACAGGACATTGTCCACCTGCTCAGGACTCACACCGAGCGCACCAAGGTTTTGCAGATACGGGCCATCCAGCATGCTCCAGTCCGGAAACAGGCTGCGCGGTTTGTGGTTGCCAACGCAAGTGTCAACCAGCACGGTGTGATGGCGCGTTTTTACCACATAGGTCTGAATACTTATGATGAGATTGCCATTCTCAGCCACAAACTGTGGAGCCAGCCAGTGTTTATGCCTAGCAATCCCTTCCGCCGTCGCGTCTGGCAAGAGCATCTGTGGTTCCATCAGCGGACCTTCCATTTCGACCACACGCGAGATGCTGATATCGCCTAGTGAGATTGCCATAGTATCCCGCCTGTTATTGGATTTGCCGTTTACGCGTAAAATGCTTCGACAATTTTGCGCCAACGCGCATCATTCACTCCTGGTCGATCCGGATGGTAGAATGCTACTCGATCCAGCAACCCGTCATATTTGGCCTTGAGCATGGCGGATACCTCGTCCGGTGAGCCGGTTATCGCATACTCCTCAAGCATCTCGTCCGTGACATCTTTGGCCATGGCCGCCCACTCGCCTTTGGACGCTTTCTCGTTCAGGCTCTGGCAGACGTCGCCCCAGCCATGCACATCGAGGACGGGCTTATACGTCCGCGTTGAAGCATAAAAGGCAATCTGCATGCGCACCTTCTCACGCATCTCATCCCTCTCTTTTCGGCTGTCACCCATAATCACAAAGGATGAGGTTGAGACCACCACGTCTTTACGGCTGCGGCCGACCCTTTGGGCTCCTTCTTCTATCTGGGGAAGTACGCGTTCGCGTAGAAATTTCGCTGAGTGAAAGGGGTGGGCATGAAAGCCGTCACACAACTCGCCGGCCAGGCGGCACATATATGGATTCACACCGGCGATATAAATTGGAATATGTGGATGTTTTATCTTGCCTGGTGAAAAAGCTGGAGTCATGAGTGTATGGCTAAAAAATTGGCCCTGAAAATCCAGCTTGGCCCCGTTCTGCCAGCAGTCCCAAATGGCGCGTAAAGCGAGAACAATTTCCCGTAACTTTGGACCAGGAGATTCCCACTTTACGCTATAGCGGCGTTGGTTATGGCCTTTGACTTGGGTGCCGAGTCCAAGCATGAAGCGCCCGTTTGAGGCGCGTTGGAGGTCCCAAGCCGTATAGGCAAAAGACATGGGGCTGCGCGGGAAAGCCAGGGCAATCGCCGTTCCGAGTTTGAGCTTGGTGGTTGAAGTCGCCGCGACTGCGAGAGACAGGAAGGGATCGTGCTGGTTCTCCATACTCCACACGCTGTCAAAGCCCATGTCTTCTGCGTTCCGCGCTATGGCGATGGCTTCGTCGAGCGAGCGAGCAGTCATCAGGCTATCGAGTTTCATATCCCCTCCGTTGCTTCGGTCAGGATGTTATGGGAAACACAGTCCCTACGGGAAATCAACATCTATGGGTCTCCTGTTGCCTCCTCCAAAGAATCCACCTGCCGCAATTGCGGGAAAATGCGTGCCCACAAGCCAACTATCGCGAGCGTTCCGAGACCACCCAGGATCACTGCCGGTACAACGCCGAACCACGCTGCGGTTACGCCGGACTCAAATTCCCCGAGTTCGTTTGATCCGCCAATAAAAACCGACTCCACCGCACTCACCCGACCCCGCATCTGGTCTGGAGTCTTGACTAAAACCAAGACCCTGCGAATCACTACGCTGACCATATCCGACGCGCCGAGTATGATGAGCATGACAAGGGACAACCATAAGTTCCGCGACAGCCCAAAGCCTACGATGGACAACCCGAATATCCCCACCGTTCCGAGCAAAATAACGCCTGCATGATGCTGAATAGGTCGGCGGGCCATGATGACGGCAGTCACCAGCGCGCCAAGCGCCGGTGCGCTACGTAGGATGCCAAGTCCCCAGGGGCCAACGTGCAAAATATCGCGTGCATAGATGGGCAGCAGTGCCGTTGCCCCGCCTAACAGCACAGCAAACAGATCGAGAGACACCGCGCCTAGTACAACCGGCTGACTCCGGATAAAAGAAATCCCGGCGACAAGTGACTTCCACGTCTGAGCTTTCTGCTCGACCGTTCGTGGCCCAATATGAATAATACTGACCAGGAGGATGGAAACGCTGAACATCAATGCACAGCAGCCGTACACAACCTCCGGCGCGACCGCGTACAGCAAGCCTCCGATTGCGGGGCCCGCAATAGTTGCCGATTGCCACGCAGACGAACTCCACGCCGCAGCATTGGTGAAAAGACGTTGGGGCACCAAATTGGGCATGAGGGCCACCGAAGCCGGGAATTCGAACGCGCGGGCTGTTCCAAACAGAACGAGCACGCCAAAGAGAAACAACGTATTCGTGCCACCCCGTACAGTGAAGCCGAGGAAGAGCAGCGCGCAGACCACCTCAACGACAATGCACACGGCCAATACACGCCGCCGGTCATAACGGTCGGCCACATGGCCAGTGATGAGCGCTAAACCAAGCGAAGGTAAGAATTGCGCAAGTCCAACAAGGCCCAAATCAAGCGGATTGCGGGTGAGGTCATAAACCTGCCAGCCTATGGCCACGGCCTGCATTTGAATGGCTAGCGTGACGCATAACCGGGCGGCCCAATAGCGCTGAAAGTTGGGATAGGAAAAGGCCGATTCAGGCGAATAGGGCTTCTGTTGTTCCAAAAACCCGCCTAGCCTCGATGTGCGGTGTCTGCCTTCGTGAAGATAAATTTCATGTGGGTTTCTATATCGACCCTCCTTATCTGCTCATCTGCTTAGAAGAAGAGGAGTGTAGATACGAACGTGGCTAGCGTCAATGAAGCGGCCTTGGAATCGGCTTTCAGATCGATTTTCGAAGCGATCTTTGAGGCGATGTTAAAAAAAGCCGCTTGGCGATCTGTCTCGCTCAAGGCATAGTGGCCAGCACGCAGGAATGTTTTGTTGAACTGAAAGAGGAGTTCCCATGTCAGAACCAGTCTTAATGATTGAAAAAGCCGATGGTATTGCTACCCTGACTTTGAACCGTCCCAAGGCCATGAATGCCTTATCGCGTGAATTGCGCCTCGCAATTGTGGAGGCATTTGAGATGTTGCAAAAGGAAACGGACACCCACGTGGTGATTCTGACTGGAGCGGGCCGAGCGTTTTGCGCCGGTATGGATCTCAAGGAACTCAGCCGCACGAGTGACCCGCTGCGCGAGTCAGAACCGACCCAGGGTAGTCAAGGTAGTATGGATGTCGTGCAAACCATGCAGGCGTTTGACCGACCGATCATTGGCGCAATCAATGGTTTTGCCATCACCGGAGGATTCGAGTTAGCCTTGGCGTGTGATGTGTTGATTGCCTCTAGCGAAGCGCGTTTTGCTGACACACATGCTCGGCTGGGTGTGATGCCCGGCTGGGGGCTGAGTCAGAAACTCTCGCGTGTGATTGGCATCTACCGCGCGCGTGAACTCTCGTTGACTGGAAATTATTTATCGGCAGAACGGGCAGAATCCTGGGGGTTGGTGAATCGTGTGGTTCCCCCCGACGAGCTTGTCCCGACGTGTCGCGCGCTGGCAAAAGACATGTTGTCCTGCGTGCCCGAGATGCTGCGCAGTATGAAGCGGGTGATTAACACAGGCTATGCGCAAACCTTGCATGACGGCCTGCAAATTGAAGCGACCGTCTGGTGTGAACAGGTCCGCGGAGTTACACCGGACGACATCGCCGCCCGACGTGAGGGCGTGCAACAGCGTGGCCGGGTGCAGTCATCATCGTAGAGGCGTAATCATTTCTACCTAATCACACCTTGCCGACCACCGTATCTCCAACCTCTTTGATGTAATCGGTAATTTCTGTCTCTGAGGAGTCGAGCGAGAAGAGTTCTTTCCCTTTGGGCGGAAAGAGCGAAACCAAACGATCCACGCCAAGGTCGGCGAAACGTCTAGCCATATCGAGATCTACCCGCCCTAGCGGAGTCACACTGATTTCCAACTTGCCGAGCTCGCTCGGCCGTTTGTTCTCCTCTTGCGCGGCCTTGAGGCCGTCGAGGCATTTCTTGGTTCCGGCCGCATCAAGCGCAAATCCGTACCAACCGTTCCCATGCGTGACAGAGCGCTGGAATGCCTGAGGCGTCATCCCGCCGAAGACAACCGGCGGACCTGACTGCTGAACGGGCTTGGGAAAGGCCTTTATGCCACTAAAGGACACAAACTGGCCTTGGTGCGCTGGATCGTCTTGACTCCAAATGGCGCGCATGGCCTCGACGTAATCGAGCGTACGCGGCCCTTTTTGAGCAAACGGTATACCCAGCGCACCAAATTCCGGCTTGAGATAGCCAATGCCCACGCCAAAGATGAGCCGTCCGCCTGACAGGACGTCGAGGCTGGCCATTTCTTTGGCCAGTACAAGCGGATTGCGCTGGGGAAGAATAATGATGCCGGTTCCCATTCGAATGGTTTTTGTCTGACCAGCCAGAAAGGCAAAAGCGATATTTGGGTCGAGCATCGGGTAGGTCGGCGGCAGAGGTGAAGGCGGCTCTTGCGGGTCCGGTAGCACAACGTGCTCGCCCGCCCAAACTGATTCAAACCCTGCCGCTTCCGCGGTCTGCGCTACCCGCGCCGAAGCCTCCGGCGTACTGCACGGTCCCATATTGATACCAAAAATCCCTAATTTCATGAGGTCCCTCCTTTTTGCACTGGATGTGGAAGAGACATACTACCAAACGGAGAATTTGAGAAGGCGCGCGGGCGCTACGTCTAAGGGAAAGAAGAGAATTTTTCTAAAGACGTATCCTTATCTCTATCCATATTCGTATTACCAAGTAGGGGGGAAGCAACGATTGATACAAACATAAAGAAAGAAAGGAGACTGCTACGCAAAATCCAGCATCAACTGTTTTGGTCAATACACGATCAAGGGGATAAAGTCGCGGAACAGGAATCTGCTATCTGCGGGTGGGTCGGATCCATTCAGGTCTCGAACGATTCTGAGGTCGAATACTCCGTTTACAGAGCCGAAGATGGGGCTTCTTTCGTGCATCATATTCAGATGGCCAACGGCGAGGTTGGCTCCCGACTGCAAGCCCTGCCGCTTTTTGGCCCTTTTGGTGCGGGCACCAAGGAGCGGAGTGAGAATGGTCTGACGGTTGCTAAGCTGTCGCGGCTTGCTGCGTCGCTTCGTCGATAGAGGGTTAGCGGCAGGCCCCCATGCCTGCCCAGTTATCTCAACTACCGATTTCTCCCTGGGATCTGTGTTCCGATGCAGAAAGGAGGACGACCCCATCCAGCTGCACCAAATGACCTATGGACGATTTCCTACGACGAGGCCGTATCCAGCGCGAAAACAGATTGGACTGAGAAGACGGCGCACATGACCGACGCTGATTTTAAAGACGCTCTCAGCCAATTTGCTAATCATGTTGAGGAACACAGCGCCCGTTGTTTGCTCGTGGATGTCCAGCGCTTTAAACCTGTACTCTCGGAAGAAATCGGTCAGTGGCGAGATAGTGCAATTATCCCGCGCTATAATGCCGTCGGCATTCAAAAAGATGTGGTATATCACCGGACCGAATGCGCAGCCTTCTCTTGCTCAGAATACTGGCGCCGGTCCAGACCAGCCACGGACTTTTAGCACGCGCTTCTTTCATTCAGAAGATGAAGTAGTGACGTGGTTTCAAAACAGCGAGTGGGTTGAGTTAAGAACTAAGCAATCAACAAATCAACCTGATCAATTTGGTGCCAGCACTTCGATTGCTCGCTTGTCCGGGTTCATGCCACCTTCAGAACATAGTGGCATGAGGCATACGTGTGACGCTCCGGCCTCATAATATGCCGCGATAGACTCTCGAATCTTGGCCGCATCTCCCCAGGCAACGACCGCATCCACAAGCCGATCACTGCCTCCATTAGCAAAGTCAGCAGCAGCAAAGCCCACTTCTTTAAGCCGTTGCACATAATGGTCAACTTGGAGATAAATCCGCATATAACTGCGCGCGGCCGAGCGGGCCTTGTCGGCGTCTGATTCCAGCATCACGCCGAGCTCAGCACACAGCCATGGCTCAGGTCCAAGGGCCTTGCGGGTCGCTGCAATCTGTTCAACTACACTGAAATAGGTATGTGTTCCGTTGGTCTGTGTTGCTGCAAGCTTAAGCATCTTCGGCATCATGCCGGCCAGTACGACGGGCGGATCGTTTTGCGGAGCTGGAGCATTATATGGGGCCGCTTTCATCTTGGCGAGATACTCACGCGTAAAACTGAGCGGCTTGCCGTATGGGATGCCGCGTCTGGCATTGGCCTGCGCATTGCTCACACCCAGACCAAGAAGAAAACGGTCACCAAAGAGTTCTGCCAGCGTGCGTGTGGCATTGGCAATAACGATGGGTTCGTAGGCATACGGCACGACAATGCCAGTGGCAATTACTAGCCGTTCCGTTTGGCTCAACAGATAGGCCGCAAATGAAAAGGGCTCGCGTCCAAGGACTTCGGGAAACCACAGAGCGCTATAGCCGAGTTGTTCGACATTGCGGGAAAGCTGGCCCGCCTGCGCACCGCTGAGGCCATCGAGAAAGGTAAAAACGCCGGGTGCCTGCAAGTCCATATCTGTTTCCTGTTTACCGAGATCACGATCAAATTACCGGAACGCTGGAATAACCTTACTCGTAAAGAGCTCCAAGTGCGGCTGAATCCAGCTTGCCGGTAACCCTGGAGGAAGTGTCCAAGAATAATAATGCGTTAATGGAGTCTCTAAAGCATAGTCGCGGATCATCTGAATACAGGTGGCCACGTCAACCACTTGGAACATACCAGATTCCCGTAACGCTGTCAGATCCGGCATATGGGGAAACAGTGGCATGCCGGCCATTTCCGACCATTTCGCGTAGGCATTGATCTGGTAACGCACGTGTTCGGCTGCTTCGTTCCAAGTCTTTTCCGGATCTTCAGACGGAATTAGCCAAAAATAGCCACCCGCGAGGCGAATATCCGTTGTTGGTTTGCCGATCTTTTCAAGCGCAGTGACATAGCGCTCATACGCTTCTTTGAGCGGACCGACTCCGATATAGCCATCACCATATTTCGCCGCCCGCCTGAGGGCTGGCGGCGTGAAGCCTCCTACCCAAATGGGTGGCCGTGGTTGCTGAATTGGTTCTGGGGTAAGCTTGGCCTTGGTCACTGTATAATATTTGCCTTCAAACGTGAGCGTTTCGCCCTCCCATAGGCGACGGATGATTTCGAGGCCCTCATTCGTGCGTGCTCCGCGCTCCTTGCTCGACACACCGAAGCTCTCGAATTCTTCAACCTTGTACCCAACGCCGACGCCCAACTCGAACCGTCCACTTGAGATCACGTCCACGGTTGCGGCATCTTCAGCAAGCCGAACCGGATTATGGAAAGGCATGAGCATAACGCTAGTGCCAATGTGGATTTTCTTAGTCCGAGAGGCGATTGCGGCTGCAATCGGCATCAGCGCAGGGGAATAGCCATCTTCGATAAAATGATGTTCTGACAACCAAATATCGTCAAACCCGTTCTCTTCCCCCCACACAATCTGTTCGATAATTTCGTGGTAGAGTTGGTCATAGGGACGTTTCCAGGCTGGCGGGTTGCGAAAGTCGTACCACATGCCAAAGCGAATTTTGGGGTTACCGTTCTCACTCATAGGCTGCTCTCCTTTTCTACGCGTTCAATATACGGCACTTCATGACGTGCCATTCTCTCGTTCTTAAAGCAAGGAATCTTTCCTATCTTCCCGGTCGACGTTGACGGCTGAAATCGATCTATGTATAGCGTACAAGTTCCGCAAGAAAAGCATGCTCAGGAAAGAGTCCACGGCTCTTCTAGGAAAAGGGGCTACATGGCAGAACAGATTGGAAGCGCTACTAACCCGCTCCGCGTGGCTATTTTTGGCTCTGGGCCAGCGGGCTTCTATGCCGTAGGCGAATTGCTGCGGCAAAAAGATATAACTGTTACCGTTGACCTGTTTGACCGGCTGCCCACTCCGTATGGGCTGGTGCGTGGCGGGGTCGCACCGGATCATCAAAAGATCAAAGCCGTCATTCGACAATACGAGAAAATCGCTAACCGGCCTGGCTTTCGCTTTTTTGGCAATGTGACCTTTGGTGAAGATCTGCTCCTTGCCGATGTCTTGGAGCATTATCACCAGGTTCTTTTTGCAACGGGAGCCGAATCTGACCGGCAACTCGGTATTCCAGGCGAAGACCTGGCAGGCAGTGATCCGGCAACTATCTTTGTCGGCTGGTATAACGGCCACCCGGATTATCGTGACCTCAAGTTCGACCTCAGCAAGGTCGAGCGTGTGGCGGTGATTGGCAACGGTAATGTGGCCATGGACGTCACGCGTATCCTGGCGCGTTCCATTGAGGAGCTGTCAATAACAGACATTGCCGACTATGCGCTGGAGGTGCTCAAGAAAAGTGCAGTCAAAGAAATTTATCTGCTCGGGCGGCGCGGTCCTGCCCAGGCGGCGTTTACCAATCCTGAGATTCGAGAACTCTCCGAGATGCCGATTACCGACTTGGTTGTTGAGCCACAAGACCTCGAGCTCGACGAACTCAACCAAGAGTTCCTCGACAATGCGACGGAGGCAGTCCATCAGCGTAATATGGATATTTTGACTGCCCAAATTCCCAAGGGTGAAGGAACACGACAGAGAAAAATCCGTGCGCGCTTTTTTGTCTCTCCGGTTGAACTCTCTGGGACCGACCACGTCGAGGGAATGAGGCTCGAAAAGAACCGTTTGATGAAGGATGATTCGGGAACGCTGCGTGCGCGTGGCACAGGCGAATGCGAAGAGTTACCCAACATCCAAATGGTCTTTCGGTCTATCGGCTATAAAGGTCATCCGCTCAAAGATATTCCGTTTGATGAACGCGGCGGAATTATTCCGAATGATACGGGACGGGTCATTGCTCCAGAAACCAAAGCGCCGATTGAGCGGCTGTATGTTACTGGCTGGATTAAGCGTGGTCCTTCCGGTGTCGTTGGTACCAATAAGCCGGACTCAATAGAAACCGTCCATCTCATGTTAGAAGACCTGCAGAAGGGCCAAGTGCCAAGCGACATCCAAGCGAGTGCAGAAGCCGTTCCAGCCTTGCTTACTGAGAAGGGCGTCCGCTATGTATCCTTTGCTGATTGGAAATATCTTGATCAGATTGAAGTCGAGACAGGCCAAAAGATCGGCAAGCCGCGTGAAAAAATGACAACGGTCGAAGAAATGTTGTCCGCGCTTGAGACAAGAGATGCGGGCGAGGCGCAATCAGCCTAGTAGGCATAGCAGCGAGGAACAGCCATGAAAGCCATTCGTGTCCATGAGTTTGGTGATCCAGAGGTGCTGCAACTAGATGAGGTCGCGGATCTTATCCCAGGACCTGGCCAGGTTGTCGTACGCATGCATGCGGCTGGAGTCAATCCAGTCGAGGCCTATATCCGCTCCGGCATCTACCCTAGGCCTCCCACCCCTTTTACTCCTGGCTCAGATGGGGCCGGTGTGATTGAGGCTGTGGGTGAAGGCGTGAGCCGTGTTGCCAGAGGAGATCGTGTCTATATCGCTGGGTCGCTGAGTGGAACGTATGCAGAACAAGCGCTGTGCTCAGAAAACCAGGTTCACTCGCTCGCTGAGTCTGCATCGTTTGCCCAAGGGGCAGCGATTTTTGTTCCTTATGCGACCGCCTACCAAGCCTTATTTCATTGCGGACACGCCGCGCCTGGTGAAACGGTCTTTGTGCATGGGGCAAGTGGAGGAGTTGGCATTGCCGGTGTTCAGCTTGCTCGGGGGGCTGGCATGACCGTGATTGGAACGGCGAGTACCGAACGCGGGCGTCAGCTGGTAGCTGAAAAGGGCGCGCAGCACGTCCTGGACCACAGTGCGCCGTCCTATTTAGAAGAGGCCAAGACGCTGGCTGGCGAGCACGGCGTTGATGTTATTTTAGAGATGCTGGCGAACGTTAATCTTGGCAAAGATATTGATCTGCTCGCAATGCGTGGACGTGTTGTCGTGATTGGCAATCGCGGTGAAAAGAACCAGGGCACAGTCGAGATTAACCCCCGTGCGGCAATGATGTGTGACGCATCAATCATCGGTATGACCTTGCGCAACGCCACACCGCAAGACCTAGTCCGCATCCATGCCTCGCTTGGGACTGGGCTCGCCAATGGCACCCTCCAGCCCGTCGTTGGACAAGAATTCCCGCTCGCTGAAGCTGCCCAAGCTCACCGTGCAGTGAGTGGGGAGGGTAAAGCCTACGGTAAGGTCGTTTTGATACCGTAGGACGGTCCGGCGATTGCGTGACTTTCCTAAGAATTTCCTCTCTACTAAAGGGAAAGGATTAAGTCTGTCCTGAGCGTAGTCGAAGGAGTGAGGGGAATCAAAAAGAATTTTCTCTCACCCACTTTTATCGTTGGATGAGGCCTATGACTTTTGACATTTTCTCAGTTGGACCACCCGTCACCCGTGCATTCATCTTTCTGCCAACTTCATGAGACCAGCCATCCACCCCTGACGGGCAACCGCATTAGCAAACTCCTCTTGAAACCCCTGAGCAGCGGTACCAAAACCTGCGCTTGGATCTTGACCTGACCGAGCATGGAAATAGCCATGGTTTCCTGCTAGCGAAAGTCGCTACTGCGCCACTTCCCCAGTACGCATCTGCCCAAAATCGACCTGAAGATTGGAATAGACCTCATTCACGCTCGAGATATGTTCCCACGGAACGCCTAAGCCTTCCTGGCTGTTGCCCATCATCATGAGCTCAAGTTTTTCTGGTGGAAGAGGCTGGGCGTCGGTAAAAACAAGCACCCCCGCGGCGGTGATCTGAGGCTGATCGAACTCGATGAATCGATCCGTTTCCCACACCGCGTCCTGCATGGTCAGCGTCAACGCTTTGGTTTCGCCAGGCTGGATGATTCCCTCAGCTTCCACTTTCATAACCGGAACCTCATTCTCTGCATCAGGGTAAAGCGCTTGGCTGTCCTGGTTGATGAAAGTGAGATAGCTCGTCTTGAATTTTCTTAACAATACGGGCCGGTCTGAATTGTTCGTCGCGTCAACTTGTATCGTCAGGGTGCGTTGCGTCGTGTTGTAACGGAACTCCTTGACCTTGGTCTGCACAGCATTGGGATGCGGCAGACCGGACAGATCCCATATACTGCCCGTTTGGTGCGGAATGGTCGGCGGACTGCCAGAATTTGTGACCCACAACCCTCCAACAACGAGTACAAGCAAGACTGCGCCGAAAATGAAAGAAACCTGACGATCTTTATCTGTGATCTGTTCTTCGTCAACGCCTTCTAGTAAGAGAGCATAGCGTACGATTATGGGTCTTGCCGCCCAATAACCGAGCCAGGCAATTCCAAGAATCCCAAAAACAAGATGCCAGCCAACTATTCGAGCGAATCCAAAGTGTTCTAGGTCTATGGTCTCGCCCGTTGCCTGAATCTTGACGGTATAAGAGGGTGGCGCGTCTCCGGGGACAACGGTGATCCATTTGGCAGGGCCAACCAGTCCTCCGGTCTCAGACAGGTTGACGAGCGGATGGATGTGATATCGACCGGGCTCCCGAGCCTGGAGAACCATTTTGAAATCATAGATTGCGCCCAGCTCGATGTGAAAGGAATTTTGGATAAAGCGGCCATTGATCCAGCGTTCCCGCACGGCAAGCTTCGGGCCGGGCACCAGAATACCGATCCAAGATAGCTCGGGCGTTGTGAGCATACGTGGCCAGGCGTGCATCAACCGGAACTTACCAGTCATGGTCATGGTCTCATTGACTCTGAGCTGGTCATGCGAGAACTGCACGTTGAAAAACGTCACCCCACGCATACGAATAAAAGGTTCTAGGTTGTGCTCGCCGTGGGCGTGGACGGACGAGACCGCAATCGTGCATAGCGTGCACAGGCTGAGAGTCAGGATGACCGTGGCGCAGAGTATTTCGAAACGGGGCATGTAAATTCTCTGTAAGACGATTTGCTTGACGCGGGTGGATTACGTTTGTCGGAGTACTTTGTTCATTGGCATGACCCCGAGCGCTTTGCCTATCCCAATGCCGGCCCAGTACACAATTGTGCAGGTCACGCCAGCCATTAAGACGCTGATCCAAATACGCTGGCCCAGGAAGGCTTGCAAAGTACCTTCATCAATCCGTCGTAAATACTCTGGCGTTTGCGGGCGCACGAAGTAATAGCCCATCAAATCGGCAATCGTAAACGTCTTGCCAAAGAGCGTGATGGGCTGGAGAAAGGGCATGAGCATGAGCCAGTTGATGGGATAAAAGATGAAACCCCATAAAAATCCGCCTATGAAGCTCGTGACCAGATAACTACGTGACCAAAAAAGGATCAGATCAAGCGCCAGCGCCATAGGGATAGTCGTGGCAGGCCAGACAAAATTCAGCGGATAATACTCCAGCCCATAGAAGCTGAAAATCCGACTGATCCACGCCCCGATCAAAACAAAGACTGCGGCAAACGTCGCGCCAAGAGGAAGACGCAGATAATACCAGGCCAGATAATGGCCTACGCTGGTGACTAAGAGTGCAGAGGCAGGGCCGACGATCGGCCACCACAGTTTGTCTTTCCAATCCACCCAGAAATCCCAGTCGCCCATATACAGCATCCGGCTGACGTGTGGGATAACAGTGAAAAAACCAGCAAGGGCGACGATGAGCATGAGGTCAAAGGACTTAGCCATGCGGTGCTGTCCGAGCGCAGTGAGTTCCTCGGCCTTCATACGGCTCCTCCCTTTATGTGACCAGTTTTAACGACGCGGGTGAGTGATCCACAAGTCGAGGCTTCCTCTGAGGCTTTCTACGAGGCATTCGCAGACGTTGGAGTCTCTTGCTGTGTCATAGCTTTTAGGTTTTCAAAGATATGGGGAACAGTTTTAAAGAGCAGGGCAAACCCAGCAAAAAAGAAATAGGTCGCCCAAGCAAATGGGAAGTGGAAGGGTTGGACGAAGAGTTCCTCGGTGATCCAGCTCGAATGTCCGAGTTCATTGAACGCAACATTGGCGAATAAGAGCCAGCCGCCGGCTGGGAACAGCAGGTAGGAGAGTGGTATGCCTTTACCGCCCTCACCCACATACAGGTGGTGCAGACGATTATAGGCATACCAGGAGCTAACCCCGGTCATGACTAGCAGCATGGGAAAGGTGTAAAAGAAGAGCGGAATATGGCTGGGAGTAAAGGCAGTGTCTCGTACCACGATCTGATGCCAGGAAGCGTCCTGCTCAGCAAAATAGCTGACGCCAAAGCCGAAGATGGCTGCCACAGCAACAGTGGCCCACAGCTTGCCAATGTGGTTGAGTTCGTGCTCGGGGTCGATCCGGCCCAACTCTTTTTTGTGAGCTGCACAGATCGAGCATGGTTTACGGTATGCTAAGTAACCAATCACACCTGTAGCGATGAGGACCGCCCACTCAATATACAAGAGGCCGAGCCAATAGGTGGCGAATTCCGGTGTTGTGGCGTCAAGGCCAACCGGGAACCACCATTCACCTTGCCAGATCCTAATGAGAACTAAAGAAAGCAGGCCAAGACCTGAACCTATAACCATGAAGCGTAGGAACGGCATTTCCCCATGCCCAGTTTGCTCTTGCTCCGTTGCGCCTGCCTGGCTTTGGACTGAGGCCGACGTCTGTGTTGCTGCCATAGAAGGTCCCTCCTTCGGTATGTCTGCTATATTGTGAGAAGTTCTATTGGGATCGGTCCCAAATCAGTACTACCGGTGTTAAACATCAGTTTCATCAACGGTGTACCATACACTATCCAAAAGGCGCAAATCATAAAATATGGCAAGCAAAGGCCAGGAATTCCGTACCCTTTCTTTTGATGGGTTCGAGATCTTAGTTGGCAAGGGCGACGCGGCAAACGACACGCTCACTTTTTCCATTGCTGACCCTCAAGATTGCTGGCTGCACGTTGTCAATTTTGCTGGCAGTCACGTTGTGGTGCGCAACCCCGATCACCTCGCTGACCTGCCGCCGGCAGTCCTAGGCTATGCTGCCCAGCTGGCGGCCTGGTACTCCAAGGCCAGAGGTAGCCGGGGAAAGGCTGAGGTTCATTTCTGTCAGGTCTCAGATGTGACAAAACCGCGCGGTTTCCCTCCAGGCAAAGTCTTGCTGCGCCACTGGCAAAGTCTGCGCGTCTACCCAAAGGACCCATCTCCTAGCGAGCAAGACGCGTAAACGACGCCCGGAAAAATCGTAAAGCCGCCATTTTACTTGCCGATACCTTCTTCCGAGGGGCAGATTTTGAGGAAGTTAGGCAGTCCTGGCCTCTCTCAGCATAGCTAAGAGTCTGGTGCTGGCAGAAGAGCTTCGAAATCGTTCTGCATTCGTAGACTTGATGGAATACTAACTCGGGTACCGGTAAGGAGCATCCGTTCGTGGATATTGCAACAATTGTTGGTTTAGTCGCTCGGACTTGGTGTGATCTGTCGCGCTATGCTTATGAGCGGAGGCTTCGGCATGTTTGTCTATATTCCCTCAGTGGTAGTGGTTCTGGGTGGAACGTTCGCCGCCACGCTGATGAAATTCCCCCTCGGTTATGTCATTGGTTCTATAAAAGAGGCGAAGAGGCTTTTTAGCCAGTCATCAGAATGTCAATCTGACACCTGGGCCCGAGCGGCTTTTTTTGTCGCAGGCAAGGTGGAGCCCCTTCATGCTCAGGTCTGTCGCCTGGCCGCTCAACGGGTTTCCTTGCTCAGGCTGGAGTTCTGCTGTAATGGCCGGCGCTGTCCGTGAGAACTCGCGCTTATCGGCTGCGACCGTCATGACCGTGGTCGAAAAAGCTTGACGAGATCGTCCTGTTTGCCGGGCTTTTTCTCAAATACGCTGCGCCCTACCTGTTTCATCGGCTGATGCGCAGAGAATTTAAGCGGAGCCATTACGGTCTCTATTTGCCCTGAAACTGAGGTCGCCGCTTTTCCATAAAGGCCTTGACCCCTTCCTTGTAGTCGGCACTTTCAAAGCAGCGTCTGGACCAGGCTTTGACTTTGTCCATATCGCGTAGTGTAGCCGCTTTGACGCTCTCCCGGACGGAAAATTTATGCGTCGCTACGCTGAGAGGGGCATTATCCGCTAACTTTGTTGCATACTCGCGGGTATACGATTCCAACTCGGCTTTGGGTAAGACGCGATTGACCAGTCCCATATGCGCCGCCTCTTCCGCGTTATACCGCTGGGCGGTCAAGAGAATCTCGGTCGCGTTGGAGACTCCGACGATATGCACCAGACGCTCGACTCCGCGTTCGAGTGGGTAGGCAATACCAAGACGGGCGGCTGGAATACCGAAACGCGCGTCATCCGCACACAGCCGAAGGTCGCACATGACGGCGAGCGAGCATCCCCCTCCCATGCAGAAGCCATGGATCATGCTGATGACTGGTTTCTCTAGGGTGGAGAGCGATTTCAGCGCATCGTCTACGGCCCGATTATACTTGTGGCTTGTATCAGGTCCGGAGCGAACCTGTCCAAACTGTGAAATGTCGGCACCTGAGATAAAGGCTTCTTCACCCGCTCCCCGAAGCAGAAGAACGCGCAAGGTGTCATCTTCGGCGACCTCTGCGACCAGCTTCGGGAGCGTTTGCCACATATCGAGATCAACCGCATTGCGGCGCTGGGGCTTATTAAACACGATCCAGGCCAAAGGGGCCTCTTTGTGCAAGAGTAATGTGTCAGACATGATGCGGCTCCTTCTTTGGGTACACTCATAAACACGCCGAGCATACCGTTCGCAGCCGGTCTTTGTCTACGCGCCGAGTCTCTGGTGTTGCTCCCGCATCCAGTATAGAATAGCACCAGAAGGAAGGGATTCCTGAGATTTGTCTTGACCTAGCCTGTATACTCTCTCAGACATCTCACATTACCTCCTGCCCTAGTCACAGACCTCGTCAGCAGGAGATAAGGAGGGCAAGCATGGCAGACGGATGGCAAAGCCAAGGTGGAGGTTCGCCGGGTGACGAACTCCTCCAGGGCCTTGAGGACCTGAAACGGACACTCCAACGTTTTACAAAAGGCGCTGGTGTATGGCTGATAATTGGCGCAGTAGTCCTGCTATGGCTGGGCTCCGGCATCTACGTTGTTGGCCCTAGCGAGCGTGGCATCGTCCTGCGTTTTGGAGCCGTTGTAGGGGAAACGGACCCTGGCCTACGCTTTCATTTTCCCTGGCCGATTGAGAAGCATGTGGTCGTTGATACTGCGCGCGTGCGCAGTGCCCAAGTCGGCTACCGTACATCCGGAACCACCGGACGGACTGGCCGAGGCAACACCCGCACCATTCCGCAAGAAGCTCTGATGCTGACCGGGGACGAAAACATTGTCGAGGTCAATCTCGTCATCCAGTACGTGATTCAAGACCCGGTCGAATTTCTGTTTGGCGCGTATGAACCAGAAAAAATATTGCACTCTTCCGCAGAGGTAGCGCTGCGCAGTGCAGTCGGCGGGAACACAATCGATTATACCATGACGGACGGTCGGCTTGATGTCCAAGAGCAGGCCAAGGCGGCGCTTCAGAATTTGCTTGACGCCTATGATACCGGATTGGCGGTGTCAGAGGCTCGCCTGCTCGCGGTTGATCCGCCAACCGATGTGCGCGACTCTTTTAACGATGTGGTACGTGCCTTAGAGGACCGGGATCGGCTCAAACAGGAGGCCGAAGGCTATCAGGAAGACGTTGTACCAAAGGCGCGGGGTGCGGCTGCCCAAATGGTTCAGCAAGCCGAGGCGTATAAGGCCCAGCGTGTGATTCGGGCCAATGGCGACGCAGAGCGATTTCTGAACATTTTAGCTGAATATGAGAAGGCAAAGTTGGTCACGCGTGATAGACTCTATTTGGAGAGCGTCGAGCGGATTATGCCTGAGATGGAAAAATTTATTCTCGACTCGCAAAGCGACGGTGGAGGGGTGGTGCCGTTGCTGCCACTGCGAGATATGGGCGCGGGCCAGACGGCAGCTGGGGCTGTGGTCAGTCAGGAAGGGAGATAGGCGATGACACGATTACTGGTTGGACTTGGGTTAGTCCTTGTCTTTGTCGCTGCGCAGGCCGCTTTTACCATCGGCGAGTGGGAGCAAGGCATGGTTGTCCAGTTTGGGAATCCCAAACGCATAATCCAAGAGCCCGGCCTCTATTTCAAGTGGCCAGGGGTGCAAAATCTGCTGCGTTTTGAGAAGCGCATACTCACCACCGATGCGCGCGAGGCCGAATATATTACGCTTGATAAGAAACGCGTCTTAGTCGACCATGTCTCACGCTGGCGTATTGAAGATCCGCTCCAATTTTATCGCAGCGTACGAAACCGAATACGGGCAATGGCGCGCTTGGATGACATTATTTCCGCCCGGTTACGACAAGAGATTGCGACGCATAATTTCCTCGATCTGATCCGCGAGAACCGTGAAGAGATCATGGCAGTTGTGACCAAGGATACGCGTGAGACAGCTAAGGACTTTGGGATTATGGTCACCGATGTGCGCATAAAGCGACTGGACCTGCCGGACGAAGTGCAGGCTAGTGTGTTCGCCCGGATGCGGGCTGAGCGGGAACGTATTGCCAAGCGGTATCGGGCGGAAGGAGAAGAGCAGGCGCAAGAGCTACGAGCGGGAGCTGACCGGGAACGTGAAGTTATTCTGGCAACCGCATATGAGACGGGTGAAAAGCTCAAAGGTGAGGGCGACGCTGAGGCGACCGGTATTTATGCCACCGCTTTTGGCAAAGATGCGGAATTCTATGCCTTTACGCGCAGGCTACAGGCGTATGAGAAGATCCTGAGCAAGGATACGACCTTAGTCCTCAGTGCCGACTCACAGCTGCTGAACTATTTGCAAAGTCCGGGCACCGTACAAGGGAGCAGCGAATAACGGAGGGCTGGACTGTTTCGCCTACTGCTCTTCATTGGGCTGGGATACCTGATCGCGTTTGGTATCCGCCGCCTTTTTCTGCCGTCCCCTCCCCCGAACAGTGAGCGGGCGGGCCGGTCGGCACAGGTGAGCGTCGCCCTGGTGCAAGATCCCCAATGCGGCCGATTTATCCCCCTGCACGAAGCGCTTCGTCTCTCGCGCTGGGGGCGAGATCTGTATTTTTGTAGCCCAGCCTGCCGCGACGAGTATAAGGCTGCGTGATGTCGCTGCTTAACGAAATGCCGGAATGATCTCTTCCCCAATGAGACGCGTATTCTCGTCGATATAGTTCGTTGGGCAGGCGGAGGGCAGGATCACCGTCTGCGCTCCAGCATCAATATATTCCTGTACACGCTTACGGCACTCTTCTGGGGTGCCAGCTACAGCATACTTCCCTATCAGCTTGGAAAAGTCCTGGGCGTACTGCTTGCTGAGCCGAGTTGCTGCCATCTCACGGCCTTTGTCCCCATCGGCGTG
>CAZBUD010000064.1:0-27163 GCA_964495015.1 uncultured Enterobacteriaceae bacterium
GCCGTGTCGCATGACATCGTCTTAAAAAACGGGCTCGTTGTAACGCCGAATGGGGTCATCCAGGGTGGTATTGCTATTCAGGGCGAGCAGATTGTCGCCATGGGCGCAAGTTCATCCCTTGGCCAGGCCAAACGAGAAATCGACGTAGAGGGAAAAATACTTTTCCCCGGTACATTTGACCCGCACGTCCATTTTGGGATTTCCGATCGTTT
This sequence comes from uncultured Enterobacteriaceae bacterium, assembly GCA_964495015.1. Classification (GTDB taxonomy): domain Bacteria; phylum Desulfobacterota; class Binatia; order Bin18; family Bin18; genus Bin18. Next base: position 213 of record CAZBUD010000064.1, read on the forward strand.
TGGCGATGATGCCATGACCGAGGATTTCCTGCGCGATACCAAAGACTGCATGATCGGCGGCGTCACTACGATTGCGACAACGACCTTGATTGGCCAGGAGTCCATGCTGGATCTTTTTGACCAGGCCGTGCAATGCGGGACCGACCATTCCTGGTGCGACTTTAAGGTGACATGTGTGGTGAACACCTTCGACCAAGTGGCAGAGATCCCAGCCGTCGCCAGGAAAGGCGGTGTCTCGTACAAATTCTTTACCGGTTACGCCGGTCCTCAGGCTGAAGCCTTTGGCATGAACGCTGAAGGGATTACCCCAGCCTTTTTTCATGCCGCGTGTGAGCAACTAGCGCACTGCGGGCCACCCACGTTTGCCAAGATTCATGCCGAAGATCCACATGTACGCGGCATCTTAATCGACCGCCTACGCGAGATGGGACGGGCCGATCGATTGACCGCCTGGGCCGAGTCGAGTCCGGAATGGGCCGAAAGTGTCCAAGTCTATACGTATGGCATGATCGCTAATGAGCTTCGGGTGCCGATTTATCCGGTTCATATTAGTGCAGCCCATACGGTTGAAACAGTCAAACAACTGCATGCCGAAGGCTTAAACATTGTAGGCGAAACCGTCGCGTGTTTTCTGAACACCACGGCACCCGAAATGGATGCTGCAGGTATGGGCGGCAAGGCCAAAATCCAGCCGCCGATTCGTTTTGCAAAAGATAAAGAACGGCTGTGGCGCGGTATCCAAGAAGGCACGCTGTCTGTCGTCGGCACGGACAGCCTCACGTATTCGTCCTCCTTCAAGACCGACGGGGACTTCTGGGATTGCCGGGTAGGGATCAATCTTCAGGTTGCCGACACTTTGCCGCTGATGTTTCACGAAGGAGTCAACAAAGGCCGCATTGACCTCGTCACGCTAGCCAAAGTCTTGTCTGAAAACGCAGCCAAGCTATACGGCCTGTATCCTAAGAAAGGTGCCCTGGCCATGGGCTCGGACGCCGACATTGTCGTGCTTGATCCGGAGAAGGAAGCAATACTCGGCGTTGACCGTATGCGCTCACGGGCGGATTACTCATTATGGGAAGGCCGTCAGGTAAAGGGCATTCCGGTCAAGACCTTTCTGCGCGGTCAATTGATTATGGAGGATGGTGAAATTGTGGCCGAGCAGCCAAGCGGTCGGTTTGTGGAGCAGGTTGTTAAGCCTAGAGGATTATAAACCCGAAATATTATAAGTATTGACTGTAGGGGCAAAGCATTCTCGATAGCGGGAGTGCTTCGCCCAGCCGTACGTAAGGAGTCCCTTATGCCCCCAAACGAAGACAAACACGCGATCTATGAGCGGGCCCAACTCGGACACACCCTCGGCTTCGGGAAAAAGCCGGCGGTCATTGTGGTCGATTTTCAGCTAGGTTTTACCGCGCCGGAACAGTCACCCCTAGCCGGGAATCTCGATGCTGAGGTCAAGGCCACCAACGACCTGATAGGGGCTGCGCGCAATAAGAACGTGCCCATTATTTTTACGGTGGTGGGCTATGACCCTTATCGGCAGGACGATGCGGGTTTATGGCCGGAAAAGGCGCCGTCGTTGCGTCGGCTCAAACTTGGTAGCGACCTGGTTGAACTGGACCCCAGACTCAAGCGAGAACCTGGAGACCTGGTCATTGTCAAGAAATACGCCTCAGGATTCTTTGGCACCTATCTGGCCTCAACCTTGACCATGCACACGGTCGATACCGCCATAGTCACAGGCTGTACAACCAGCGGCTGCGTGCGGGCAACGGTTATGGATGCGCTTGCCCATGGCTTTCGTCCGATCGTGCCGCTTGAATGCGTGGGGGACCGGGCCCAAGAGCCACACGATGCCAACCTGTTTGATATCGGCTCAAAGTACGGGGATGTGCTGCCGCTCCAAGAGGTGTTGGAGTATTTGGAAGGGCTGTAGTAGATATGGCGTAGGGCCAGCCCATGCGTCCCTGCTTAGGGAAAACAGGAGAGGGGCCTCCGATGTAGGGGAAGCCCTACGAGGCTGTCCATCCGCCCCCCGGCGACCACATCCGGTTGCCTTCTTGAGAATAGCGTTTACGAAACGCGGGTAAATGCACCGGAGCAAATTCGGCAGCCGCACAGGAATATAGCGCATTAGCCAGGCGATCCTTCACGCCAAACTTTTTGGGTGCGTAAGCGTAGCAGAGAAATTACATCGGCCAGATTGACTAGTCCTTCTGCTCCGATGCGCTCAGCTGGCTTCAATTCTTCACCTTTGTCATGGCAACCCAATAAATCTTGGAACCGTCCGTCAACGCCTTTTGGCAGTTGGAATTTATTGAGATCCGTCGGCACTTCTATTTCCACCAGAACGTGCTGCGACATCGAACCAGATCCTCTCTCTATATATCCAGCAGACATCTCTTCCCACCATGAACGGCAACGCTGAGAGAACGATAACAGCATAGGGCTGCAAAGTCGTGGAAATAAGCCAGTTTATTGTGCGTGACCTCTTCCAATGTTTTGGGTATTGCTATCGAGGCATGCACATTGGTGAGCCCTGAATTCTGTCCGCCTCTTTCCGCCTGTCCTTCTCAAACCGGGGCTTCCTTCCACGCCAAGGCTGGGTTACGCTGCCAAACTGTATAACTCGCGTGAATCGTGCTGTTTGGAGGGCAAACAATGTCGGGTGGGAAACAGTTCATCTTCTTTTCTCTTCTATTACTCATCATCTTTCCCGGTTGTTCAGAAAACAGTGGGGGAGGAACAGGAGGACCTGTCGTTTTAGTGTCAACGTCCAAGGGTGATATGAAGATCGAACTATTCGAGAAAGAGGCTCCGGAGACGGTCAAGAACTTCCTCGCCTATGTGAACGAGAGATTTTATGATGACACGATTTTTCATCGTGTTATGCCCAATTTCATGATCCAAGGCGGTGGTTTTACCGCAGCCATGCAGCAAAAACCCACCAAGCCACCAGTCAAAAATGAGGCCGCCAATGGTTTGACCAATGATACCGGCACCCTGGCCATGGCACGCACAGACGCAGTGCATTCGGCCACCTCGCAGTTCTTTATCAATGTCAAAGACAACGACGCTCTGAACCATACGCAGCAAAGCTACGGCTACTGCGTCTTTGGCCGGGTCATCGAGGGCATGGATGTGGTTCGTGCGATTGAACAGGTAAAAACCCGCCGCAGGGGTATGCATGCCAGCGTTCCACAGGAGTCGATCATTATTCAAGCGGTGGAAGTACTTTCTGAGGCCAGCTATGAAACTAAGAGTGAGTCGTAAGTCCGTGTCTATACATACGGGAGGAGGCAGTATGCGTTCAAACAAGCGGCGAGATAGACGGCCGGGTTGGTCTGCTTTCGCCCTACTCTATCTCTTGAGTGAGTTGTTCTTTTTCGCCACATCACATCAGTCTGCAGCCGCGCTTTCGGCCGAACTGCAACAGGCGCTCGATTCCAGCAAATACATCTATATTCAGTCCGAACGAAAAAGTGGCGAGCTCGGTGCAAAAGCAGAAATTTGGTTCATGCGCTATGACGGCGCGGTGTGGGTAGCATCAGAAAATACAACCCACCGGGCCAAACGCATTCAAGCCAGCCGTACCACAGCTAAAGTCTGGATCGGTGCGAAAGACGGACCAGCAATCAATGCTCACGGATCCTTCGTCAAAGATACAGAGATCAACGATGTCCTATTTGCAAAATTTGCCGCGCGATATCCGGACGGCTGGCCGAAATATGAAGCGAACTTTCGTAAAGGACTGGCTGATGGCGGCTCCTACGTCCTGATCAAATATACTCCGGTCGCTTCGCCAGCAGACAAGGCTACAACTGCAGCCGGAGCCTTGTCTGCTGAACAACAGCAGGCGCTCGACTCCAGCAAATACGTCTACATTCAGTCAGAACGAAAGAGTGGGGAGTATGGCTCAAAGGCTGAGATTTGGTTTTTTCACCACGACGGCGCACTCTGGGTCGGCACACCCGTAGCCACCCACCGCGTCAAGCGGATTCAGGCCGGACGGACCAAGGCGAAAGTCTGGATCGGCTCACAGGACGGACCATCCTTTGACGCTACAGGGTCTATTGTCACGGACGAAGCCGTTAATGAAATTCTCTTCACAACCTTTGCCAAGAAGTATGCCGACGGCTGGACATCGTATGCAGATGGTTTTCGGAAGAGCCTGGCCGATGGCTCGCGTACCCTCGTACGCTATGACCCGATGTAGTCACACAGATCATCTCTACTGCGCTAAACTATTTTGATGAGCTATGAGGACGGAGCAAGGTTCCGCCCTTTTTCTTTTCTTACTCCTGCCTGGTAAACTTAAGAAGGTGTCGTAAAATCGTCAGGGGGGGGGATGGCGACGGAGCAAGGCAGAGGGCATTGGTCAGGCACGCTGGGATTTGTCCTCGCCGCCATGGGTTCGGCCGTCGGCTTGGGCAATGTGTGGAGGTTTTCGTATATCACCGGGGAGTACGGTGGTGCGGCGTTTATTCTGGTGTACCTCGGCTGTGTCATCGCGGTCGGTATCCCGATTATGATTGCCGAGTTACTAGTCGGACGCAGTACCCAGCGCAATGTCGTTGGCGCGTTCAGCACCCTGCGCCCGCGCTCACCATGGATTATGGCGGGCCGGCTGGGCGTCATCACAGGCTTTGTCCTGCTGTCGTATTATTCCGTGGTCGGCGGCTGGGTCCTGCACTATATTTTCCTGTCCATTACAGACAGTTTTGCCGCGCAGTCAACAGAGGCGACTAAACAGCTCTTTGCAACACTGTCTGCAAGCCCAGCGCTCCAAGTATTCTGGCATGCGGTCTTTATGGCTGTCACTATTTGGTTTGTCGCACGCGGCGTCTCACGTGGCATTGAATGGGGCAACAAGATCATGATGCCCGCCCTCTTCTTCATGCTGTGCTTACTCTTAGTATATGCCCTCACGACCGATGGAGCCGCTAAAGGCATTGCTTTTCTGATGACGCCGCACTGGGACAAGATCAGCGCTAAGGCTGTCCTCGAAGCGCTCGGCCAGGCATTTTTCTCGCTCAGCATAGGGATGGGCACCCTGGTCACGTATGGCAGTTATCTGAACCGCGATACCCAGCTGCCCCGCGCTGCTCTCTTTGTGACGGTAAGTGATACCGTTATAGCCGTCCTGGCCGGGTTTGTGATCTTTCCCTTAGTCTTCACATTTCAACTGGAACCAAACGCGGGTCCGGCGCTTATCTTTGAGACGCTGCCGGCCGCCTTTGGCCAGCTCCCCTTTGGGCAATGGATTGCCTTGCTGTTCTTCTTGCTGCTGACTTTTGCCGCGTTAAGCTCAGCCATGCCCTTGCTGGAGGTTGTGGTCGCCTATTTTATCGATGAAAAAGGCTGGAGCCGGATGTGGGCGAGCTGGCTGTTCGGCGGCGTGATCTTTGCCGTGGGCATTCCGTCGGCCTTGGACGGCGGATTTTTTGGCTTTATGGATATACTGACGACCAACTATCTGTTGCCCGTCGGCGGTCTGTTAGTCGCCCTGTTTGCCGGCTGGTCCATGACCCACTCAGAACGTCAAGCCGAAGTTCCAGTTCGCGATCTTTCGTCGGGTCTGTATCTCACCTGGGTTTTCCTGCTGCGCTTTGTCGCGCCAGTCGCCGTCGCCGTGATCCTGCTGCGCTCAATGGGCTTGTTTTAAAAGCACGGCGGCTGAGGATGCATTAGTTCGCGCCGGTAAGAGTTTGAATACGACCTAAGAGGGCAATGTGGTCCAGCACAAGAGGTTGCACTGACGGAGGCCGACGATACCGAATGGACAGGCGTATCTCGGCAGCCTCATTCCAACGCTGGTCCTCGGGCGAGGCGTAGTGTGGGGCTGATTCAGCAACTCGCACGCCCCCCATCGCTTCTCCCTCGCTTTCTCCCAGAGATCGCCCGCCCGACTGTGCCAGCGCCGTATAGCCGCCCAGTAGCCACCGAATGCCCCGTTTCTTAGGATCAAGTGCTACTTGGCGCAGCAGCGCCTCGAAACGATCTTTTATGCGCTCACCTTTTTCGTAGTGCGAGACACCTGTTTGCATTTTTCCAATCTTGCGAGCGAATGCCTTTTGGTCAAGTACTAACTCCTTACTCCCGGATTATTCGGATCCTTTTCCAACTTGGACAAACTCCACCCGAGTCGCAATAAGCGCTTATAAGAATTTTTAAAATGATCGATATACTGAATTGGATTTTTCTCCTCACATTTATACTCTGCAAGAATAATCTAATCCTAGACGGAGTATGAATGATGACGAATGATGTTGCGAACCACAACAGGGACGCATCGACGCGTGCTGTCGAGACCCGGAATAAGGTCCAAAACGTTAGACGGGATATTAAACAAGATGCTAAACGAAACGCTGAGCACGTTGCATAGGTCGAACAGGAGCCTGAGGCAGTCGGAGCCCATGTCCGCCAGGTCAAAGCGCTCCTTGCTGCGCGATCATCTGGCCACTGTTCAGCGTCAAAGCGAATGGCCAACACGTGCCACCCAAGCCTTTCAAGCCCAAATCCAGCGTCGCATTGTCGCGCCCGCACTCAATATTAAAGCGCCCGTCCGGCTGCTTCCTCCCGCTACGTTTCATTCCGCGTATTCCGCTGCTGCGGAATGTGGCCCCTCGTATGATTGCATTTGGAGTGAAGCGGGTTCGGCTGAAGGAGCGCAGAAATGTACAACTACCCCACATTTCCTCATAGCCGGGCTGCGTGCTAAAAGACCACCTACTAAGAGCCACTAACAATACTCTCTCATGTCCCGTAAGCCTGGATACCTGCTTGCCCAGGTTTGACACAACTGTCATTTTCCGTGGAAACGGGAATCCAGAGGGAAGGGCTGGCGCGCTGACAACGTGCTCTATGCTGTTTTGTTATGCGTTTTGAAGGAGCCTCCTCATGGCCGAAACGATTGATCTTTTTGAAGCACTCGGCACTATGCGCGCTATGCGGCGTTTGAAACCGGACCCGGTTCCAGACGAACACATACGCAAGATCATTAATGCTGGGCTAGGCGCTCCAAGCGGTGGCGATGTGCAGCATTGGCGTTTTATTGTGGTCAAAGACGTGGAGATCAAGCAACAGATTCAGCACTATTACAAAAAAGCGCTCGATACACTCTTACCGCGGTATCGGTCAAGTCAACCGCCGCCGGGAAAAACGCAAGAACAAAAATGCCGCATCTTGGACGCGGTTGTGTATTTGACCGAGCACTTGCACGAAGCCCCAGTGCTGATCGTATGTTGTTTACTCGGAGACTTTGCGTCTAGCATAGGGCTAGCCAAAATGTCTGGCGCTTCGATTTATCCGGCAGTCCAAAACATGTTGCTTGGAGCGCGCGGTCTGGGGCTGGGCGCAACCTTGACCACTCGCCACCTTCTGTTTGAAAAGGAGGTGAATACGATACTCGGCTTATCGGAAAATGCCGAGACGTTTGCCATTTTGCCCATCGGTTATCCCATAGGCAATGTCGGGCGGGTTTCACGCGTACCGCTCGAAGAGGTGACCTTTCAGGACCAATGGGGCAAGCCATACGCGTAACCTCGGAGTTTGGGCTGGACCGGAAGAGGCGGAAGGAATCGTGCAATGAACTGGAATGCCCTAGTTGCGGCAACGCTCAACGTCTATCAACAAGCAGGAAAAAACACCGTTAAAAAAATAGGAAGAGGCTGTTGGATTGCCCTTCTGCCGCTTGTGTACACACCTATCATTTTTTTTTCAGCAAGCGTCTTTGGCCGTATGGGCTTTGCTGGCGGATTGCTCGTCGGGTTAGTTATGGCTCTATGTACAGGCTCTTATCTGTACTTTATTGACGGCGTCGTGCACGGCCAACGTGTTCAACCCCAAGATTTGCTGGATAGCTGGCGGCCCAACTTTGGCTCGGTCATTACGATTTTATTCTTTCTGGCCATTGTCCGTTTGTTCCTCTCAATGATACCCGGCGGTACCAGCTCTCAAGCCCTGTACGTTTTGGTCCACCTTGTGATGCCCATTCTACTCAGCCCGGTGACCGAGATCATTTACCAAGGACGAAGTGATGGTTTCGCCATGATCCAGGAGAGTGTCGAGTTTCTACGCGAAAGCGGCGTAGAGTGGTTTCTGCCCTTGATTGCTCTGGTTTTCGTCCTCTCGGTTGCGCTGGCTTTACCGCCGATTACGCTGGCCTCTTCGCTGTTCTTTCCGCTCGATATCCTGGCTATGCCCATGCAGTTGGGTCGGTCGATGTTTATGTCCTTCGGTATAGGCTTCTGGAATTCAACGTCAACTATCATGTGGGCAATAGGCAGCTCTGTTCTCCTCTACGCCGTTATGGTTTTCCGAGGCCTGCTGTTTAAGGCCCTTGCCGGCGGGTCCCGCCGGCAGCGTATTTTTCGTGCAAGAATGAATTAGATGGAAAATTAGATGAGGATCGCCCTACTTCGTATTCGGGGTTTCTCTGGCAAAGAGTTTTGTTTCTTGGGGGAATGTGAAATGCTTCGCTACCGCGTTGTATGGAACTGTTTACTTGGTAAATAGATCTATACTCCAGAGCGCTTCCCGAACACCGTCGTTATCGGTGTAAGTAAACCGCACCTGCCGCCGACGCGGCGCTTCAATAATATTGAAGTATTGACTGAAGGTTTCCAGCTACTGTTCTTTCTCGGATGACAGTCCAGCCTGCCAGGTCTCATTTTCCCATCGATTTCGGTTGCGCCGCTCTTGTCCGGCTTGCTGCGCGATATTTGAGGCAACGCTAAACGCCCCATCGGACTGGTGCGCTTTGACAAATTTGATTGTGAATTGCTCACTCCGTCCCATCTCCGTTTGAGGCTCGCATCCCAAAAGCATGAAGCAGCCCGCGACCAAAGCACTTTAAAAGTCCCCTTCGATAGCCATGAATGTAAACGCATAAGCCCTCCTCGAGTTTTATTGATAGTTTTCCCAGAGTGGCCTAGGTGGGGCCCGACATGCTGAAATCGCAAAAGAGGCTCGAGTTTCAGTCCTGACTGTGGCTCAGATAGGCGAAGACTACAGAACCTTCAGAAAGGAACAGATGATGGCCGAGAACGAGATAACCAAAGAAAAGTTTTCCAAAGCGGACAGTACGAAGGAATACGTTGAGGCAGAAGGGCACCGGGGTGTGGATAGTGGCATTGCAGAATCTTGCCACGTGGAAGAAGACGGTGAGCATTGGGTTTCAGCAACAGTTCTCAAAGGAATTTCGTGAGTGGACATTGACTAGGCTGAATCGACATTTCTTCGACCAGTAGGCGGAACAAGAGGCTCAGGACGAGGAGCAACAGGCCGGGAAAAGCCTCCTTTTGCACGAACACCCCTTTTCGGGTCCCAGGAAAGAGGCCATTCCGGATCGTGATCAGATAATCATAGTCCCCCTACCCCTTCTTCACATGGACACGGACCGTGAGTACGGTCGGTGTCACCGCCTTGGCCGCTTCCACCTCTAGCAGCGCCTACGCCGGCGCGGTCAACGTCTGCACCGTCACAAAATGCTGCTACCCCGTCTGTGTCCGCTTCACCCACCCATTGCCGACTAACCACGCCACTTGGCCTTGAGAGGTTCAGTAGGCCATCGTGCCCGGCACCGCGTGTGCGTTCAGGCGAAGCCGCAGGGTGATAGGATCCGGGGTGCGGCTGATCCTACGAACTACACAAATAGTGCTGCCCCCGTTTTACCGAGCCTGAAAGCATCCACCATTCCAATCTGGTAAAATCAGAAGTCTGAATATCAGAGAGTGGAACTTGTCGATTTCTTTAACAGCTTTGTAGGATTGGTAACAGCTATTCTATCGCTGTTTGTGGGGGCAAACCAACTGCTGAGGACACTGCCATTCGTCTTTCGCCGAGCGGCGAATAAGCGCATCGTGCTCCAGGTTATGATCGCCGTGTCGCTCGTCCTCTTTGCTGCAATTATTCTTATCGTCCGGAACCCGAAGGAGGGGTAGAAGCCCTGACGATGGCGCCGGGCGACGCTCGATCACAACCTGGTCCGTCTGTGTAGTTTCGACCTAGCGCTTGACTGTTTGGACCAGGTGGTCGAAGTCTTGGGCCGTGGCTTCTTCAAGAAATCTGTCTTGCTCGGTTTTCACACTCCAAGCATCTCGGAGTGTGGTCCGCACGCGGCCGAGGATCGGAAAGGCCGTATCCTCTGGGTCTTTCACTGAGACTTATATATTGGGATATTTGGGTTGCTCTTTCTCGCCTTTCACGAAGCCCCCGGAAAACGACAGCGTCAACGGCCAGTATACCGAACATCAGCGGTCTCCGCTGAGTGCCTCTTCCAGAGCGGTCTCTTCATCGTCTAGCACGTCAAGTTCATCCAGCTCATCTAGTCCATCTCGCTCGTCAGGTTCATCTAGTTCATCTAACTCCGCAAACTCATCAGGCTCTACTAACTCATCTCGCCCGCCAGCCCATTGGTCTCCGCTAAGTGCCTCTTCCAACGGGCTCTCTTCGTCGTCTAGGTCATCTCGCTCTTCTTGCTCCTCAGCCTCGCCTGTCCATTGTGCGACAGCGGCCTGCATCGGCTTGACCAACGCCAGAGGAATCCCATATTCAGGATCGGTCGAGGGCTTTCCCATCGTCACATACGACTTTTCATCATCGTCTTTTTCTTTGAAAAAGACGCCACTCATGATTTTCCGCCCGCCCACAAATTTGATTGTCTCTACCCGAAAGAACTTCCCTTTTACCTCGCCATTAATATCTCTTTGGTCGCCCGCACTCAGCACCTTCCAATCATTCTCAGTTGCAACATCTTCGAACAGCATAAGGGCAACTTGTGGAGCTACCTTGAGACGCAATCGCTCACCGACTTTGATTTTCTCCTCCGGCTTTTTTGCACCGGGGATAAGAACGCTAGTCGCTGATTTCACAGAGCTGCAACCTGTCATGCTTATGAAGCCCAGCAGGCTGAGACCCACGATTCCAACGACCAGAGCAGACATCAGATTTTTCATACGAATTTCAATCCGACGAGTAACGTTTTCATCCCAAGCCCAGTAGGTTCTTTATACGTGCTGGGCCTGCTCGACAATAGGCGCCAGCTTCTTGATTGCCTCAGTCCCACTGCCAAACGCGGCTTGTCTAGCGGCTACGATCACCCGGCTCACACCGGCCTCTTGGTACTGCTTGAGCACTTCAGCATTGAGTCCTGCATCGGCAGAATTCAGTAAAAGTACAGAAAATTCAAAGGCATCCGGATTACGACCAGCCTCTTGGGCTAGGCGCTTAATCGTAGGGATATCTTCCTGAGCCTGCGCTGGGGTTAAGCCCCCGGGGCACCAGCCGTCCGCATATCGGGCAACACGCTGCAACGCGTAACGCCGGTCATGTGCTCCCAGGAAAATGGGCGGAGTCGGGTGTTGGACCGGCTTAGGAAACAGTTTGACTGGGGCAAAGCGCACGAACTCGCCGGCGTAGCTGGCCTCGTCTTTCGTCCACAGCTCGCGCAACGCTTCGACCGACTCGCGCAAGTGCTGCCAGCGTTTGGCGAACTGGACGCCCATGATCTCAGCCTCTTCAGGAAACCAACCGGCCCCAACGCCGAGCATAAGTCGCCCGTTTGAATACAGGTCTATGCATGCCGTCGCCTTGGCGGTGGTAATGATGTCGCGCTCAGGCAGGAGGCAAATCCCAGTGGCAAGACGGATTGTCTTCGTGGCCTGGGCTGCCGCTGACAAAGCCACAAAAGGATCGACCAAATGGGCATAGAACTCCGGCACCTTGCCATCCGCTGAACGTGGGTAATATGTGGTGTAGTGCACGGGCATAACCAAGTGCTCGGCAACCCAAAACGATTCAAAACCGAGGTTCTCGGCCGCGCACGCTATGGCCCCCGGCTCTCCCGACTGTTCAGTTAAAAAGGCGAGCATTCCGATTTGCATATCCATCCCCTTCTGACTTTGCGTCCTTTTCTCTGTAGAAAATTAACTATAATAGGAATTTTACTGGGACTCAATTACAGTATCAGCTATCCTAATATAGCTCAGCGTCGACTGTGACACCTTATGCAACGCCAACAGTACCGGTCCTTCCCTCTTGTCTTAAAGCAGCTTCTCCCTTTTTCACTCTTCCCACTTCTGCCCCTTCACTTTCTCTTCTGTGCTTCTCTTCTTTCTGCCCAAGCGGACCAAGAAAGCGGTAGCCGGCCTACCGAAGCTACAGAGGCTACCCAGGACACGCAGCAAATCAGAACGGAGTCACCGCCAGCCTCGGAGGAGCCTCTCCGCCCATCGTTGCCTGAGACACGAACATCTGTAGTCCCAGAAGTGTTCCTCCAGGGATATCAGACTTTCCAGAAAAAAGACTGGTCGGCTGCCGTGACAGCCTTTAGGCATGCACTTCAACAAGAAGAGACAATCCTGACAGACTACAATCGGTATTATCTGGCTCTAGCTCACCTCAATGTCGGGCGGTCGGCTGAGGCCGGCAGCGCCTTGCAGAGGTTGCTGCGGGACTATCCAACCACCGTATGGCAAAGCGAGGCAGCTTTGGTTTTAGCCAACCTGGCCTTTGCGGAAAGCAAATGGCAGCAGGTTATTCACACGGCTACTCAAGCTCTGCAGGCTGCGCTTGCTACTGATGTCACTCGCAACACAGCACGTCTGCTCATCGCGCAAGCCACACAATACCAGGGGCATGTGGATAAGGCGTATGCGCGCTACCAAGAACTCCGCTCCACACTGCCTCGGTCAGCCATAGGCCAAAAGGCAAAAGAGAACGTTCAAAAGCTCCGTGTAAGCCACCCACACCGCTTTGGCTTGAAGACCGATAGAGCGTATTACAATGAGGTCAAGCTTTTGCTCAAAGAGGGTGACATTCCCAAAGCTGAGGCCCTTGCGGAGCAGTTCAACACCCGGTTTTCAGACAGCGGCTTGCGTCCAGCCGCTCTTTTACTCCTAGCCAGGATATATAAGAGCCAAGGGCGCTCTAACGCAGCACAGGCGCAATGGCAACAGATTGTTGAACGCTATCCGAAAACATCGTCAGCTCCGAGAGCGTTGTATCGATGGGCGCGATTTTTCTGGAACCGAGATCAAGATGAGACGGCACTGCCGCTATTCGAGCGTTTCGCGCTGGTTTACCCTGGCCACGCCCTGGCAGCCGAGGCCTGGTATGCCATCGGTCGGATTTTTCAAGACCAGCAGGCTCACGCGCGTGCAGCTTCCGCCTATCAATATCTGACCCAGCATTTCTCACGTGGGTCACTGGCGCGTGAAGCGCACTGGCGGCTCGGCTGGATGGCCTATCAATGGGGGGACTATGAACACGCCCGAAAGACCTGGCGCGGGCTTGCCCAGTCCGCACCAGGTACGGCAGAAGGCCGCAGCGCCCTGTACTGGCAAGCCCGTGCGGCCGACAAGGCAGGTAAGCCCAAAGAAGCAAATCAAGGCTATCGTCGTCTGTTGCGTCGGTATCCGCATGGGTATTATGCACTCTGGGCGGAAAAACGCCTCGCCATTACGCCCGCAGCCTTGACTATCCACATCATGCCGCCCAAACAGCACCCCCGCATGTCAGCCGCTCGGGCTGCCCATTATCAGCGCTGCACCGTACTGGCCGAACTCGGCTTGTTCGACTTGGCGCGACGTGAACTCGATTGGGTACGGGAGAAAGGCCCCAACGGTACGACTTGGACCCGCTTTTTGCTGTCCGAATACAAACGCTTGAACGACCATACCGCTGCGTTTCAGTTAGCCCGGACACTGAAGGTGGGCAGTCAGCTGAAACAAGCCTATTTCTATCCTCAAGCGTATTGGGGTCTTGTGAGTGCCCAGGCCCAGCAGCACGATCTCGATCCCTATCTTATTGTTTCCCTTATCCGTCAGGAGAGTCTGTTTAACCCGAAAGCCGTGTCACCTGCGAATGCGTATGGGCTCATGCAGCTGCTGCCAACAACGGCAGCCGCGCTGACATCACTACCGCTGAACGGAGTCAGCCCACTTACCGATCCGGAATTGAATATTAGTCTGGGCAGCACCTATTTGCGCCAGCTGCTTGATCGCTACAATGACAGCGTCATCCTGGCCTTGGGAGCGTATAATGCAGGTGAAAGGGCCGCCGATAAGTGGAAGACCCGTTCCGGCAAGTTAGAGCCGGATGAGTTTATCGAGAGTATTAGTTACCGCGAGACGCGCAAGTACGTGAAGCTGGTTTTGCGCAACTACCGGATGTATGTGCGTTTGTACGGCAACGGAAAAACGACTTTGAATATCAGCTTGCCTTAGTCAGCGTGTAAGGCAGTCAGAAGTTTGCGCGGCAGCCCGCCAAACGTGCCGTTAGACATCACCAACACGACATCGCCGGCTTGGCACTCATCAGCCAAGAGGCTACATATCTCATCAACGCTTTGCCCGGTGAACGCATGTTTACCCAGGGCGCGGAGATCAGTCGCAAGCTCTGCCGGCGAGAAGAGTTCCGCCGCATCCAATGCATCTTGAGGCTTGGTAAAAACAGGCCCGAGTATCACTCGGTCGGCACCCCCCAGCGCATCGGTCAGAGGCTGCTGAAAGATCCTTCGGCGGCACGTGTTTGAACGCGGCTCAAACACAGCCCAGAGACGGCACTGGGGATAGCGCAGCCGGGCCGCTTCGATCATCACCGTCACCGCCGTTGGATGATGGGCAAAGTCATCAATAATAGTGATACCGTTTACTTCGCCAATCAGCTCTTGGCGTCGCCCAGTCCCCATAAAACTGTCTAAGCCAGGCGCAATGTCTTCAGCCTTTAACCCGAGCATTGATGCCAGCGCAGTGACGCCGAGCGCATTGCGCACATTCATGCGTCCCATGGCCGGACAGCTAAAACGGCCCAATTCCTGCCGACCATGTTTGACTGTGAAGGCAAGACGACGCCCGTCATCACATATCTGGTGTACCTGCCAGTCCGCCTGATCGTTTAAGCCAAATGTGACAAAAGGCTTCTCTACAGATTGTGCAACGTTGAGCGCTTCGGGGAAATCATTGCAGACGACAAGAGGCGCGCCGAACGGCACGATTTCCAACAAGCGGCGGAATGCAGCTTTGATCTGTGCAAGATCCTCATAGATATCCGCGTGATCAAATTCAATTGCGTTCAGCAGCACCGCTTGGGGTCGATAGTGCAGAAATTTTGGTCCCTTGTCGAAAAAGGCAGAATCGTATTCATCGCCCTCAATCACAAAATGTTTGCCAATGCCCAAGCGATAACCTTGGCCGAAATTACGGCTGATTCCACCGACGAGCAAACCCGGAGCTCGACCCGCCTGCTCCAACACCCAGGCCAACATGGCTGTTGACGTGGTCTTGCCATGCGTTCCGGCTACAACCAGCGAGCGTTTTCCCCCCAGAAAGAAATACCCAACAGCTTGCGGAAAGGATAGATAAGAGATGTCCGTTTTGAGTAGAGCCTCAACCTCGGGGTTGGTGCGAGACACGGCATTCCCTACTACCACAAGGTCTGGTCTTGGGTGTAGGTTTTCAGCCTGATAGCCCTGGATAACCTGAATATCGGCCTCGGCTAGAAAATCACTCATGGGAGGATAGATGCCTCTATCCGAACCCGTTACCAGATACCCTTGGGCTTTGAGCATAGCGGCAAGAGAAGCCATCCCGGCACCGGCCACAGCGATACAATGGATGTGGCGGACGGTGCTCAGGTCTGGTTCAGACACATGCGGCATACAAATCCCAGCAAATATAGATGTCTAGTTGATAGATGTGCAGATGCCGTCCGAATCACGAGGCCAGAGACGACGCCTTTTCCCCGGATGATGCATCGTTGCCTGACAAGGCGCCGTCGTCCGATAATATGCCGTCGGCGGTATCACCTTCATGTTGAGTGTGGGAGAGCTGAGCATCGGCGACAGGCGGTTGACTCTCACTAGCCTCGCTAGCCTGCGCTTCATCCGCCACGAATTCAGGATTCGTCAGGAATCGATAGCCGGCGAGAAACCGGTGTAACTCGAATTTCGAATGCGCATGCGGTGGCATTGTTTCCCTTGTTTGCTCTTTCTCAGCGTAACGCGGAGCCGCATCTTCAGCCGTTTCGGTCTCCACCTTTTGCTGCGTCTCTTGTTCATCCGCTTGTTCTGCCAAGGGCGCTCCTTTGGGTTCAGCACTTGCCTCAACCGGCATCTCTACTTCCATCAACGGAATCGGCAATGGATCCGGCACTGGAACGATGTCTAAATCTTCGGCGGCGGGCTCTTCCTGTTGTGCCTCAAAAGATGCTTCGCTCGTCACCACCTCTCCCCGCTTAAAGGCTGGAGCTTCGGTCGCCGCTGGAAGAGCCGTACTGACTTCAACCTGCATCGCCGCTTCGGTCAACGGAATCGGTACGGTGTCTAACCTTTCCGAAGTACTCTTCCCCTTGTCCCTCTTGTGCCCCAGGAGCCGCTTCGCTCGTCACCCCTCTCCCCGCTCAAAGGCCGGAGCATCGACCGCCACTGGCGCGCTAGCACGTTCGGCTTCGAGCAAGGTTTGCATAATGGCATTGTGGAGCACGGGCCGGAAGGCTTGAATCTTGTCATTCTTACCCCGTGGATGGACACGGTTACTCAGTACAATGACATGAATCTGGTGTTCAAGATCGATCCAGATGGATGTGCCGGTAAAACCCAAATGCCCGACAGAATCAGACGGGAATAAATCCCCGGCGCTTGACCCGTGAGGCGATGGCGTATCCCAGCCGCAGGCCCAGGTCGAGTCCGGGACGGTTTCGTCGACCGTCCAGAATTCGCGCAGAATATCGGCGGGCAAAAACGTATGGACGCCCGCATGACATTGCACCAAACAGGTCACTAATCGATCCACGTCATCAATTGGGGCAAAGAGTCCGGCATGGCCGGCCACTCCACCCATGGCGTAGGCGTTATCGTCGTGCACTTCACCGCACAGCACGCGTTTGCGCCACGGGCAGCGTTCAGTGGGTGCGATCATCTCGGTCGCTGCCTCGACTTTCTTCTGCCCTATGACCTCAAGATTAATAAACCCAGTCGCCTGCATGCCAAGTGGACGATAGATCTTCTCCCAACAGTACTGGTCCAAGCCCATCCCGCTCATATCCTCGACCAAGGCGCCCAGCAGTATGAAGCCGAGGTCGCTATAGACGGCACAGGAGCCAGGCTCGTTCTCAATCTTTTCACGCTGGATTTGGGCGTAGATAAAGTCGCGCGCACTTCGCGAGCCCAGTGTCGCACGCTGGCCGACTTTTCGTTTGCGCTTTCTCATCTCTTGACAATAGGGACGCCAGGCGGGCAGCCCGGACGCATGCGAAAGCAGCTGCCGCACAGTGATAGGCGCTTTCCCATACGTCCCAAAGTTTGGGAAGAAACGACTGATCCGATCCTCCAGCCGGACCTTCTTCTCCGCCACCAAGCGCATCAGGGCAACCGTAGTCGCCAGCGGCTTGGTCAGAGAAGCCAGATCAAAAACGATATCTTCGTCGAGCCGCGTGTGTTGAGGCTCCAGGCTACGGTAACCATGGGCCTTCCGATACACAACCTCTCCAGCACGCTTGATTAAGACAACGGCACCAGGAAATACCCCTTCTCGTACCGCCTCTTCCAACGCCACATCGACCGCTGAGAAGTCCATCCCTGTCCCTCCCTTTATGTCACTGCCGGCTCCAGGAACTCCAACCGCATTTTTTCCGTATCGAGTCGCACGCGCGTGCCCAGCGGAAGGGCCAGATTCTCTCCGCCATGCCCGGCCGGCAGACCAAACCCAACTGGATAGGCGTAGTCTGCAAACGCGTCAGCAATAACGGACAGGAGCAGAGCCGGATCATCTCCCTCTCCCCAACACCCTGGCATATCACCAAACACAACCCCCGCGAGATGCTCAAGCAGACCCGCCTGCTTAAGCTGGGTGAGCATCCGGTCAATACGATACGGCTTTTCGTCAATATCTTCAAGGAACAGAATGGCCCCAGCCGGATCAAAAGCAAACGGCGTCCCGAGTGTCGCGACAAGCACGGATAAACAGCCTCCCAGCAATTGCCCTTCGGCCACTCCGGACTGAATAGTCGTGCGGAACACAAGCCGTTCCTCGCCCATGCCTCCGGTCAAGAGGTTGAAAAGGTGCGCTTTGGAGCGAGGCGAGAGGCCCGCACCAAATTCACCCGCCACAAGCGGGCCATGAAAACAGACTAGGCCAGCCCGGACAAAGGCATTCAGGAGCAGCGTGGCATCACTATAACCCAGGAAAATTTTGGGCTGTCGGCTGAGGACCGAAAAATCAAGCAGCGGCAAAATACGACCCGATCCATACCCGGCCCGACTACAAAAGACGGCGCGTATGGCGGGATCTGTAAACATGGCTGTCAGCTCATTGGCCCGTTCCTGATCTGTACCCGCAAAAAAACGTTCACGTTTGAGCGCGGACTGTCCAACCTGCACTGAGAATCCATCTTGTCTCAGCGCGGCACAACCCTGATCGAGCTTTTCCGCTTGTACCGCAGCAGCCGGCGATACGATCCCGATGAGGTCGCCCGGCTGCAGCCTTGTAGGCTTATGTATAAACATCCTTTACGGGGCGCCAAAGAAGCGCTTTTTGTCCTCGGCGACACGGTCCTCATAGTCCCGTTCTAATAACGCGCTCGGCACGTAGAGCGGTTCGATGCGTTTGCGCGTCTCCCAGACTTGCTCACACGCGGTCACCAAGTGTTTCACTTGTTCTGGGAAGAGTCCTTGAAAACCATCCGACTTGGCGATCAACGGATTCGGATGGACTTCGACAAGCACCACGGAAGCACCCGCCATCACTCCAGCCAGCGTCATTGGGTGAACGAGATCCCGCAGCCCTGTTCCGTGCGACGCGTCGACCGCAATCGGCAGGAAGGACAACTGGTAATGAAAGGCCGCCACTCCGCCCATCTCTTGGACCTCGCCGGTCGGCAGGCGGGTAATATCACCGTACACGCCGATGAGGGTGATTTCCTCGCCGACCATTTTGCCGGTCTTAAAGCCCAAGTCGTGAAGTTTATTTTCAATAGCGACGACTTCTTCTACTGTCGCCCGCTTGGTCATTTTAATCAGCATGATGACACCTCAACTGCCTCCTTCCGAAGAAAGAGCCCATGAGATACAAAAAAAGACGACTTTATTGTGATGAAGAAAGTATATGCCCCTCAGGGGGCAAAATAGAAGGTGAACGGCAGAAAAAAGAGAGGATATTGCGCCTGCATCAGCATGATATTTTTACCACTAACGCCTCTTTTGGAAGCTTGTCAATAAGCGGCTGTGGTCATGTTCTTTGTTATGTAGCTATATTTAGCATATAACATGGCTATTTTTACAGTTATGGAGTCTTCGTATGTACGCCTCCGTACGCTACCTCAAAGACCATTTAAGCCAGTGCCTGCTCGAAGTCCAACGCGGGACGGAAATTATTGTGACCTCGCATCGCCGTCCTGTGGCAAAACTCGTTCCGCTCTCTTTCCAGGAAGAAGACGCAAAGGAGACACGGGAGACGTTCTTTGCGGAACTTGCCACCCTTCGGCTGGATCTACACATGAGAGTGCGCGGCAAACCGCTGAGTCAACCCGTCGTCGATATGCGCAGTGAGGAACGTTTTTGAGCGCTATATTGATACGCTTGCACGCGCCCCGCTGTATGTCCCTGAGGTCCTGAGCTCAGTTGTTACGACGCGGCTGGCACAAGAAGCAGAGCTGTATATTTCTCCTCTGACCGAGATGGAGTTGTGCTCGGCGCTCGCGCTGAAAGTTCGGCAACGCCGCCTGCACCGACGTGATGCAGCTCGGGCACTCTCACTCTTAACTCAACACCGACAACACAACCGCTACGCAATCGTTCATCTGACTGCCAACGTCTTCGAGTCAGCAGCGACGTACCTGAGACGCTTTTCCACGCCGCTGCGCACCCTGGACGCCTTGCAGCTCGCGTGCTGTGCGCACGCCTCCCTCACCTTGTTCACGGCAGATCGCGGCATGAGACAAAGTGCACGGCACTTGCACCTGGCCTATGAATGGGCACAGTCAGAATAGCGCCAAAGGGACTCGTTGAGCCCCCATTTCAGTCTTACCTCGGCTGCAAGGTCATCATCACTTCCCGATTGGGCCGCAAGGTAAAAATCGGATCAGGCTCAACCGTACAGCCAGGAACGAGGCACAGACGATATTTCTGGGCCACGGTGGCCAGCACGAGTTGGGCTTCCATCAGCGCAAACGTATTGCCAATGCACTGACGTGGACCACCGCCAAATGGGAAGTAGGCGTAACGCGGACGTTCGGCTACACGCTCCGGCGTAAACCGTTCCGGATCAAACCCTTCGGGATTGTCCCAGATGTCTGGCCGTCGATGGGTGACATACGGGCTCAGCATCATCACCGCGCCTTTTTTAATGCAAAAGCCACCGATTTCATCATCATCTACAATGCCGCGTGACATCGCCCACGCGGGGGGATAGAGACGCATGGTCTCGTCGATAATCATGCGCGTATATATGAGGGTGCCGACGTCTTCAACCGTTGGGGTGCGACCGCCGAGCACTGCATCTAATTCTGCATGGAGTCTCCGTTCGACATCTGGGTGTTTAGAAAGCATATACCAGGCCCAGGTCAGGGAGACTGCCGTGGTCTCGTTCCCCGCGCCAAGAAAGGTCCCCACTTCGTCGCGCAATTCTTGATCGTTGAGCCCCTCGCCCGTTTCTTCATCTCGGGCGGCGAGCAGCATGGATAATAAATCACCGGTATCCTTCCCAGTTTGGCGTCGTTCATTGATGATACTGAACACATTGTTGTCAGAGAGACGCATGGCTTTCCGAAAACGCAAATTCATGCGGGTGGGCATCCATACAGGAAGCGAAAGCGGCCGACGCGAGCAACGATTCAAATACTCCATAGAGACGAGCGTATTCTGCCGCACCTCCTCAGAATAAGTCGGACTAAGATCGGTACCGAACAGGGCATGCCCTACGATGAGGGTAGCGAGCTCTTGCATCTCGGCCATAATGTCCAGCGGGGTACCGTCTTGAGCAGGCGACGCCCAGCGCTCGAGCACCGCCTCGGTTGCATCAGTCATAATGGTTGCAAAGTTGGCAATCTTTTGTCGATGAAAAGAAGGTTGGGCCAGTTTCCGGCGACGGCGCCATACGTCGCCGTCGGCCGTAAGCAGGCCTTCACCAACGATGAGTTTCAACAGATCGTTAAACTGGTTTTTCTTGCAGTAGTTGTGATTATTGTCTTGCAAGACGTGTTTGACGTACTCAGGATGGTTCACAAAATAGATCGGCCGCGACTCTGCTCCAAAGCGGACAACGTCGCCATAATGACGGGCTGCGTCCATATACATGCGCAACAGGTCACGCGGCACACCAAACACGAGTAGATGAAGAAGGCTGAGGAGATTCGCCGGCGGGCCAGGCACGTCTCTCAGAACCTCTTTTTCCGCCTTTGACTGAACTGCCTGAGGGTGACGGTCGTGGTCGATCGCTTGGGCATCAGTTTGCATCTACGACCTCCTTGGGTGGCCGGCCGGCTCGCCCTATACTGGTGACTCCATATTGATTGAGGAAAGGCACTCGCCTCTGTCCAATATCAGCTTAGCAGAGGCGAAAAGAGAAATCCTACCGAAACAGCATAATTTTGAGACTAGTCCTATTTGCGTTTCACAAAAGAATGATTATGGAGAAAAGGAGACGCATAGCACGCGAGTCAGGAGAGCCTCGCGTGCGTTGTGGACGAACTGGATCGGATGAGGAGGACACTATGAGCGAACAAACACAGGAAAGTACCGAAACCTTTGCTTTTCAGACAGAGACGAAACAACTACTCAATCTTGTTATCCACTCGCTTTATACGAATAAAGACATTTTCTTACGCGAGCTGATCTCTAATGCCTCTGACGCCTTGGATAAACTGCGTTTCGAATCCCTGACTCAGCCGGAACTCTTAGCAGATAAAGACGCCTTAGAAATCCGCTTGGAAGCGGACAAACAAAACCGGACACTCACGATTTCCGATACCGGCATCGGCATGAGTCGGGATGAGATCGTGGCCAATATTGGTACCATAGCGAAATCCGGGACGCGGAATTTACTGGAGCAGGTTCAAAAAGACGGCCAGTCGCCTGAGGCATTGTCGGAACTCATCGGCCGCTTTGGCGTCGGCTTTTACTCCACTTTTATGGTGGCGGATAAGGTCACTCTGGTGACACGTCGCGCCGGTGAGGATACCGGCACAGAATGGGAATCGACCGGTGACGGTGAATACTCGCTCCGTGAGGCCGCGCGACCTCAGAACGGGACCTCAATTACCCTCCACCTGAAATCGGCCGACTCCGAGAACGGGATTGAAGATTTCACTGAACAGTGGACGTTGAGCAGTATTGTCAAACGCTACTCTGACTTTGTCACCTACCCGATTAAGAACAAACAAGAGCGTGAAGAAATCGAACGCGACGAGGAGGGCAAACCCGAGCCTGACGCCAAGCCGACCATCGTCATTGAGGACAAGACCCTCAACTCCATGAAGCCCATCTGGACCCGGACCCAGTCCGACGTTTCAGAAGAAGAATATACGGAGTTCTACAAGCACATCTCGCACGACTGGAATCCCCCGCTCAAGACGCTCAATTTTCGAGCTGAAGGTCGGTTTGAATTTCAGGCCTTAGTCTTTCTTCCATCTCAAGCCCCGTTCGATCTCGCCTTCCACGCTTCCACGTATGGTCTCCAACTCTACGCTCAACGGGTCATGGTTGAGGAACAATGTGAGGATCTGATCCCGCGCTATCTGCGTTTTCTGAAAGGCGTTGTTGACTCCGCCGATCTGCCGCTCAACGTCTCCCGACAACGGCTCCAGCAGGACCGTCATATTACCCAGATGCGCAACTGGCTGACCAAGAAAGTACTCGATACGTTGAGCAACCTAGCCCAGAATGATGCAGACACGTATCTCAAATTCTGGCAGAACTTTGGCCGCACACTCAAGGAAGGGCTGAATAGTGACTATGAGAATAAGGACAAAATTACGCCCCTCCTCCTCTTCCCCTCTTCTAAAGATCCGGTAAAGCTTGTCAGCTTAAAAGACTATGTTGAGCGCATGCCATTAGCCCAACCCGAAATTTTCTATTTGACTGGAGAATCACGTCACGCGGTTGAGTACTCGCCCCACCTGGAAGCTTTTAAGGAAAAGGGGCATGAAGTTCTGTACTTAATTGATCCGGTTGACGAACTCGTCGTCCAATCCCTCACCGATTTTGAAGGGAAAAAACTGAAATCGATTGGTAAGGGTACGGTCCAACTCGGCAGCGAGACCGAACGCGAGCAGGCTAAGGAGGAACTCAAGGAGAAATCTGAGGGATACGCCGATTTACTTGAGGCGCTGCAAAAAACGTTGGATGAGCACATTAAAGAAGTGCGGCTGTCTAACCGGTTGACCTCGTCCCCCGTTTGCTTAATCAGCGAGGATGCCGACCCGAGCCCGCAAATGGAACGGCTGCTCAAACAGGCGCAGCAAGACCTGCCACAGCAAAAGCGCATTATGGAACTGAACCCGACCCATCCGCTCTTAGAGAAGTTGCATGGACGCTTTCAACAAGACAAAGACGACCCGACACTCAAGACCTATGCCGAATTATTATTTGGCTATGGCCTGCTAGCCGAAGGCTCGGAGATTGCCGATCCAGTGAGTTTCAATCGACACCTGGCGGAACTCATGGCAAACAACCTCTAGGCTGTAGCTTTCTCATGCGCTTCCGTATCGGTCAAGGTGTGGATATTCATCGGCTTGAGCCTGGCCGCAAGCTCATTCTTGGTGGCGTAGACGTCTCGTGGGAAAAGGGTTTACTCGGCCACTCGGATGCCGACGTGATCTGCCACGCGCTGAGCAACGCCCTCTTAGGTGCGATTGGTGAGGGTGATATCGGCCAACATTTTCCAGACTCGGACTCCCGCTATAAGGGCGTCTCAAGCCTTGAGCTGCTGCGCGTCGTTATGGGGAAAGTCAAAGCCCACGGCTACCGTGTGGGCAATGCCGATCTCACCATTCTTGCTCAAAGGCCAAAGCTCGCCGCCTATAAAGATGCCATGCGTCAAAACATCGCAGACGTGCTTGAAGTCGGGCCTAGCGCCGTGAACATCAAAGCCACAACGGGTGAGAAAATGGGCTTTATAGGACGAGAGGAAGGCATGCGGGCCGAGGCCGTGGTCCTTGTGGAATCCATTCCAATTAGCGAGAGACGGGTCGTTTGACAGTCGGTCCTTCTTCCTCTGGGTTCTCCTTCCAAAAAATCAGGACAACCCAGCACTCGGCCCTCGTCTCTGCCTCGCAGGCCTGCTTTGCGGTATCCCAGGCGTCTACAGCCATGATCGCTCCCCGGTCGGCATTTAGAAACACCTGAGGCAATTCCCCAGACGCCATTGTCGGCCTGCGCATGGACACGGCAAACCAGCCGGGCGGGCCGCCGCCTTTTGCGCGCAGGACACACTGAAAACGATTGGTCCGGCAATTGGTCTCAAACTGTTGCTGGGCTTTATCGGCAGACTCGCCCGCGCCGATAAAATAGTCACGCCATGAACCGTCTTGATAATACAGTTCACCCAGCACCAGCGTCGGTTGATCCGGACGCGGAGCAGCAAAGTCGTAGAAGGAGCCTATCACCTGACACGACTTTCGCGACCAGCCTGCTCTGACGGCAACCCTGCGACACTGTTCACGCTGCGCTTCTGAGTGTGAAATCGGCCGGTAACAGTTGGGGCCCAGCTTGCGTCCCGGAAGATCTCGTTGCTGCGTTTCCGGATTAAAAACAAAACACGACTGCGGGGACTCCTCAGTCACGGCTGGCAAGACTGCGAAAGCCGTTGAGGGTATCCACCCCAGGACGAGGATAAAGGCCAGACAAAAAAATGACTTCATATTACCTGGGCCGGAATACTACGCTAACACGGCCTCAACAGTGTAAACGGCAAAAGCGAGAGAGAAAAGAACCCTCCTCAGCCCAGTATGGCTAAATGGCTGAGGAGGGGAATACTACTTGAGTGGCTTGGCCGAAAAACCATCGTCGCTATACGCCAGCAAGGCGCGTTTGCCGTTCACGACCGTTTCTAAAACGACCTCACGGCCCCACAGGCGATGCATGTAAGAAAGGGCTTTCTCCGCGTATTCGAGTTGGAGATCACGACCGTCGTGAGAGTGCTTGACGTATAGACTACGATTCTGATTGTAATCCGCATCTTCGATTTGGATGACTGGTACGGTCCCCAATCCCACACTTTGAATCAGCGTTTCTTTGACCTTGCACCAGCCGTCTTTATCCGACACCTTGGAAATCACCAGATCCTCGCCGCGCGGCTCGTATTCGAACATATCCATCTCTCGCATGAGCTCCTCGGTGAGAAACCGGCGTAAAAAGGACGCGTCCCGGTCTACTTCGCGGACTTCGAAGATCGCCTCTATTCCGGTTTTGGTGGGTTTGCCGTACTTTTCTATCTCTTCTGGTGTTGGATCATCGTGCCGGCGCTTAATATCATCCCACACCTTGAGACCGAGATGATACGGA
This sequence comes from uncultured Enterobacteriaceae bacterium, assembly GCA_964495015.1. GTDB lineage: Bacteria > Desulfobacterota > Binatia > Bin18 > Bin18 > Bin18. The sequence goes on from CAZBUD010000064.1 coordinate 25,711, forward strand.
TTCAACCCCTTCGGGAATGGCCGGACGACCTGGTTATGCCGAACTAGGAATTCCAGGTGTAACTCTTGGGGCAGATCGAGGCTATGCATGATTTCGCGGTGCCAGAAGCTAGCCCAGCCCTCGTTCATGATCTTTGTCTCCATCTGGGGAAGAAAATATTCCAATGCCTCATGCACGATGGTGAGTAGATCGCGCTCCCAATCACTCAGTTTACGGTTATAGTCACGGATAAATAGTAGCAGGTCGGCTTCAGGAGAAACCGGAACTTTATTGAGATCCGGAGCTTCGTACTCTTCCTGTTGGTGCAGGTCCTCAAAGGCGTCCGGGACAGGACGCGCCGCCTCGATCAGGCGCTCGCGTTGTTCTTTGAGGGAAAGTTTCTTAATCGCCAGGTTCCGCCGGCACTGCATCGAGAGCGCATGCGCCGCATCAAGAATGGCCTCAACTTTGTCAATGCCGATAGAGGGATCCTCGAGATAGCTGCGCACCCGGTCGGCGTGAATCTTAAATCGGCTGAGTGTAAGCTCAGGGCGGGTAGTCCGAAACGTAAAATTATGCTTAAAGAAATCATTGTGCCCATACACATGCGCGATAGTCAGAACCTGAAGACACAGTGAGTTATCCGTCATGAGATAGGCGAGAGAAGGATCGGAGTTGATGACCATCTCGTACGGCAGACCGGACACACCGTAGTCGTACAGGGTTTTAAGCTTCTCGAAGCTCTTGCCGTAGGACCAATGCGGATAATGGGACGGCATGCCGGAATAGGCCATATAGCCCAGCATCTGATTATGATCGCAAACCTCAAACTCCTGGTCGAAGCAGGATAAGCCGAACTCTTCGACTTTAACGCGAATTTTCTCTTCCCAGCCTTCCAGGTCTCTGATATCCCAATCAGCCATACCTGCTCCTCTCGAGGGTACGCAGCGCTACTTGGCCGCCTCGCGCGTCTCGGTTGCCGACGGGGTGCGCTCCTTGGACATAAAGGTTTTAAAACTCGGCCAGATGTCTTCTTTGCGTTCGATCAATACCGTTTGGAAGTTTTCGACCTCCAAACGACGGAAAATGTTCAGCATAGAACTTGCGTAATAGCGCGACCCGAGCGGTTTGATCTCACCATAGCCAAAGAGGTTGCAGATCTCACACAATTCCTTGGCTGCTTTGAGCGTCGCCGGGTTGTCAGCATCGAAATTATCCCCGTCTGAACAGTGAAAGGCATACAGATTCCACAAGGATGGGTGATAACGCTCCTGGATGATGTCCAACGCCTTGGTATACCCAGAGGAGATGAATGTCCCGCCAGACTCCCCTTTGTAGAAAAACTCCTCCTCAGTGACCTCTTTGCCCTCAGTATGATGGGCAATAAAGGCAATCTCCACATTCCGGTATTTAGTGCGTACAAATTGGTACAGCAAGAAGAAAAAGCTGCGTGCCAGATACTTCTTCATGGTAT
>CAZBUD010000065.1:0-27068 GCA_964495015.1 uncultured Enterobacteriaceae bacterium
ATTGTTCACGTATATGCTGCTCAGTCTTGTCGCGACCGCTCCTTTTGTTGTCGGCCAATGGACGCCGATTGCGACCGGCCATGTGTCCACCTTTATCCTGATGGGTGTGATTGGAACCGTAGCGCATTGGCTCCTGGCTCAGGCGTTTCGGTATAGCGAGGTATCCCTCCTGGCTCCGTTTGAATATACCGGGCTGGTGTGGGCCATAGGTTTGGGCTTTTGGCTCTGGGGAGATATTCCTACCCGCGTCATGTTGACAGGAGCCTCGCTCATTATTGGCAGCGGGCTATATATGGTACAGCACGAAAGCCGGACGATAAAAAAACAGGCTGGCGAATTGTCCGCATCTTCAGAAGAGGTCGGCTAAGGATGCCTTCTCGGAGGAGTAGCGCAACATGACAAACAGTAAACCATGACGAACACGTCCTTCCTCAAACAAGAACTGCAACGTCGGCCGTGGTGGATGAATATTCTGTTCGTCTGGTGTGTAATCTTAGCCATTGGCGTTCCCTTCGAATTGCTCTCCAGATCGGTCGCTGAGGATATTGAAGTCTGGTTCGGCTTTGAGCTAACCGGTTGGCTCGCCAAAGGAGGTGGCCTCCTGCATGTCCTGCTCTTCACCACTGGGACGTGGGGTTTCTGGAAAATGCGCCCGTGGATGTGTCCGTGGGCGTCTGTGTATGTCGCTCAAGTGGCAATCAGCCATTTGGTCTGGAGTGAATTGAGTACAAACGGTCGAGGCTGGCCGACCGGGCTTATTCAGGCGGTGGGAATTTCGATTATTGCGGTTCTGCTGTGGCGGGCAGGCCCGTTGTTTCAAAATAAGGAAGTATCGTAGGGCGGGTTAGTCTACCGCAACCCGCCATAAATGGTAGATCTAGAAGGACCCACCCGCCCTTTGTTTTCTCAAACCTCCGGCTTCCGCGTATGCCACTCCGTTGCCTGCTCATAGGCGTGTGCAGCCTGCATGATCGTGCCTTCCTCTCCATGCCGGCCCACAAGCTGAAGACCCAGAGGTAGACCATCATCCGTAAATCCGCACGGCAGCGTGATGGTTGGGCTACCACTAAAATCCATCGGCCCGGTAAAAGCTAACAAAGCCGGAACGTCATCGGGCGGCAGTACGGCCTGGGGTGAGAAATCTTTGACTTCCATGGGCGGCGTGGACATTGCTGGACAGAGTAGAATATCGACCTGTTGTAATACATCTTCGATCAAACGTCGCACAGACTGACGGGCAATATGCGCCTTGACATAATGCGCACCTGTGACTTTGACACCATTTTCCAGGAAAGTCCTAAAAGTCGGCCCATAATCATCCGCACGAGAGGGAAAGGTCTCGGCATGGGCGGCAGCAGCTTCGGAGGCACACATGGCGTACCACAGCGGCGTGGCGTCATTAATCCCGGACACATCGACCTCGTGGATCTCAGCCCCAAGGTCTTTAAAAACCTGCACCGTGGCGAGAACGGCGTTCCGTACTACGGGGTTTACGCCTTTTGTACAGTATGATTCGTCAACACCAATTCGCAGGCTTTCTGTTCCGTTGTACACGGTGTCCATATAATCACGCACGGTTTCGCGCCTGGTCGTAGGATCTTTGGGATCGAAGCCGGCAATCGTCCGCAAAATAGCGGCAGCATCGGCCACACTGCGGGTCATAGGGCCAACATGGTCAAGGGTTTCTCCCAAGGGAAACACGCCGTAGCGGCTGACTTTGCCATACGTCGGCTTGACACCAACAATGCCACAGCAAGCTGAAGGAAAGCGGATCGAGCCGCCCGTATCTGAACCTAATGAGCCAAAACACAGCGAGGCTGCAGTTGCGGCTCCAGACCCACTCGACGAAGCCCCAGGCCAGTGCTCGGCGCTCCACGGATTGATCGGCGGTTGCATGGACGGGTGATAGCCGGACAGGGCGAACTCAGTCATGGCCAGTTTGCCCAGCATCACTGCGCCCGCTTTGTAAAACCGGTCGACCACCGTCGCATTGAAAGTCGGCTTATGGTCGGCATAGATCGGAGACGCGGCCGTGGTAGGGATACCTTTGGTGTAACACAGGTCTTTCACCGCAATCGGAATTCCATGCAGCAGGCCCCGGTACGTCCCGTTTTGGATTTCTTTTTCAGCCGCTTTAGCCTGTTCCAGAGCCAGGTCTGAGGTGACGGTGATATAGCTGTGGAGCTTGCCATCCAGATTGGCGATACGGTCGAGCATGGATTGGCTTAGCTCGACGGGTGAGACTTCTTTGTTCTTGATGAGTCCGGCAACCTCAGTCAGGGTTTTGGTACAGAGTTCGGAAACATTCGGCATGGTCTGGCCCTCCTTACGAAAATACACGACAGCTAGGGAATGCCATTCTGAGCGCGGCGAAGAATCTCTCAGGTTCCGGTCAAAGTAAGCTTTTCCTATTCGCCCCGAGTGACAGAATCTAGTTGATCTTGCTCTTAGCACTTTCTCTTGCGGAAAGGAAAGCTACAATACACCGTAATGGCCCACCACCCTGCCCTACTGCAAGCAGTCAAGGATTTTAATTCCGGTCGCTACTTCGAAGCCCACGAATATCTGGAAGAAGCCTTGGACGACGTGGAAGACGATGAGCATACATGGGAATTATTTATTGGATTAATTCAAATCGCGGTGGGGTATCACAAATGCTCGTCGAACTATCCTGGCGGAGAGAAGATGCTCGGACTAGGATTAGAGAAAGTCACTGCTTTGCCAGATGAGTGCGCAGGAGTCCGTTTGGAGGCGCTGAGACGGCGAGTGCGCTCGGATCTGGAGCAAGAACAAAACATGCATGCGGATCCACCAAGAATTCAATTAGTTCGCCCCAACTGAAAGGAGAATACATATGGAGTTCAAGGCGATAATATACGGAGGTATAAATAGGAAGGTCAGGCTCATGACCCTCATCTTCATGGCCGGCTTCGGCTTCCTCTCTTTGCCTGCTAATGCAGACCATCACGCTTCCTCCGATGACGCCGTTCAACAAGCCCCTCCGTTAGACTTGGCTGTGGTCGATAAACTACTCACTACTACGCGCACGGTGCGTAGACGGCTCGATCTTACCCGACCGGTTGAACCGGAGATTATTGAGGAAGCCATTGAGGTCGCTATTCATGCGCCGAGCGGCAGCAATCGCCAAAACTGGCGTTTTATGGTGGTCACCGACCCGGACAAGAAGAAGGCGATTGCGAACTTGTACGGCAAGAGCTTCAAGAGTTATGCGGGGCCGCGTCCAGCCGATAAGCCAACCACCGCAGGCGGGCGCATTACTGCCTCGGCCTGGCATTTGGTTGACCATATGCACGAAGTACCCGTGCTCATCATTGGGTGCATTGAGGGACGAGTGAAAAGCCCCACCCCAGCTGCCCAAGCCGGTTTCTATGGATCGATCCTGCCATCTGCCTGGTCATTGATGCTGGCGTTACGTGCCCGAGGACTGGGCTCTGCCTGGACCACCTTGCATCTTGTCCACGAAAAGGAAGTCGCTCAGGAACTCGGCATCCCCAACTCTGTGACCCAAGCCGTCCTCCTACCTGTGGCGTATTACACAGGCAAAGATTTCAAACCTGGCCACCGTCGTCGAGGCAAAGAGGTGACGTACTGGAATACGTGGGGGAAAAGTCGTTGAAAAAATAACCGACCACAGTTTGGATCTTTTAGACAGCTCAAGGAGGAATCTTGTAGGGGTAAGGTCACCTCGCCCTGGCCGTATGTCATATGCCCCGACACAGCTCACACCCGTAAAATCGCTCCCCGTTTTTCAAGGTGTTGTTGCAGGTTCTTTACCTCCACCGCTTTGGGGCTGAGTCCGCTTTGAACAGCCAGGGCAGCCGCTGTCCCGGCGGCTTCACCGGTTGCCATGCAAGGTGGGATTTCTTTGGTGGCGTGATGCACACGATGATCGACTGAGATACAGCGGCCAGCCACAAGCAAGTTTGAAAATTCTTTCGCCAATAAGGAACGGTAAGGAATGTAGTACAGGGCCTCGTATTTGGTCCAGTGGCCGGTAATGGCTATCACATCATTGCAAGGTTGGTCGACATCGTTTCGGCCAAGCGTATACTCACCAACCAGCCTGCGGCTTTCGGTAATACCAAGCTGGTCAGCAATGTGACACAGGTAAGCATTCTGAAAGCCAGGGGCCTCTTTTCGTAAGCGATCAACCTCTGCCATGACCTGTTTGCGGCATTCCAGCTCGGCATAGGTCAAATCGTCTGGATCAGTCGCATCAATTTTTCTGGAGATCTTGTCAGTCGCGCCCCACGGTAAGAGGACCTTATCTTTACCAATGGTGTGAAAAAACCAGCCGCCGTCTCGGATCGCTTCGTCAGGGTTTTCAACTCCACCCATTGAGAACCATAACCATGGCAGAACCTTCTCTTTCTCATACTCAGCACCAGCCGAGACAAATATATCTCCGTCACCGCTGGCATCGATCACGACATCGGCCAGAATCGCAAAGCGGCCCGACTTACCCTGAAAAGTCACTCCCCTGATGCGGTCACCGTCAACCAAGGCGTCACACGCCTGCGCGTGCATGAGCAATTGGACCTTGGCATCTTCGACCATTTGATTGAGGGCAAACTTGAGTTCCTCCGGATCGTAGGCCACGGAATAGCGCACGCGGTGCGGACCGTGGCCCCAGACGAGCCCCCACGCCTTATCGCGCTGCATGAGGGCGGCATCATCACTGCCCCACTCTGCCTTAGCAGGAAACTGCGCTGCGCCGCGCTGAGCAAGCCGTTCAGTCACCTCTTGGCATAAGCCACCGACGACCTGCTGACCACGTCCATCATCAAGCGTGAGTAGCAGGATAATCATACCGCCTGTGGCCAAGCCACCTAGATAACCGAGGCGTTCGACCAGAATCACATCCGCACCATTGCGCGCAGCTGCCACAGCGGCCGAGACGCCTGCAGAACCGCCACCGATCACCAGTACTTGCGTTTCGGCTTTGACTGGCGTGGAGCGGGGAGGCTCTTGGATAAAGCGGAGAGATTTTGGCATGAGACCCTCACCCCGGCCCTCTCCCAAAGGGAGAAGACTAGTTTTACCACATCTGCCGCAGCAGCCCGAGCAGGGATTCTTGTCCACCCTGTTGGCTGTGCCAGATGGCGCTTTCTTTGTGGACTTCCTCAGCAACAATGGGAAGTTCGTCTTCCTTGGCGCCGACATCACGCAGACGAGTAGGCACGGCGAGCGATTGAATAAACGCCTCAACCGTGTCAGCTGCCTCGGCCGCAACATCTTCGGGTTTTCGTCCATCAGTTTGGACGCCAAAGGCCTCGGCAATCATAATCTGCTGATCCAACGTCTGTGGAGCAAGGAAACGCATACAGTGCGGGATGGTGATGCACGAGGTAATCCCGTGCGGCACGTCCCAGCGAGCGCCGATTTGGTGACCAAAGATATGGCTCAAACGCACGCCGACATTCATCAACCCAAAGATAGACAGCCAAGCCGCGACTTGACATTCACCCCGCGCATCCAGATTCTCAGGTTCGTTTATGGACACGGGGAGATAGCGGTGCAGCTTACGAATGGCGGCCATGGCCAACACATCCGTCACCGGCTGAGGATTCACTGACCAGATCGCCTCAATGGCGTGGTCCATGGCCTTCATGCCGGTTGCAGTCCACAGTTGCTTGGGCGTTGGCAGGGTCACTTCCGGGTCAAGGATCACGGTTTTGGGCACGATGCGCGGATCAGTCCGCAGACCTTTGACACGTGAGTCTTCGTCGGTAATCCCGGCAAAAGGCGTAAATTCTCCAGCGGACAAGGTGGTCGAAATCGCGATCTGTGGCATGGCTTCTTGAGGCTGGCCCTCCACCAGCAACTCCAGAGCCACGATCTTGGCCGCATCAATCGGACTGCCACCACCAAAAGCAATAATCGAATCGGCATTGATCTCTCGCGCCTGTTCAACCGCAGCGGTGACGGTCTGGCTGGGCACGTGTTGCCGAATGCCGCTATTCGTACCAGCCCAGCGAGCACCAAGCAGGTTTTCCAGCTTCTGGACGAGATCGGTCTTCCCCGCTAGACTATTGCCGGTCAAAATGAGCGCCCGATTCTTACCCAACCGGTCAAGTTCGTCATTCACTTTGGCCAGCGAACCAATACCAAAGATGACTTTCTCAAGCATGGGAAATTTATACTCACGGATCATGCCGCCTCCTTATTATCCTGATTATCTTGATCGTTAGCTTTGACTAGCCGCGCTACTCCAGCCCGGCTTTGCGCGGACTCTCAAACTGTCTTTCAACTACCTCAGGGTACCTATAGGGCATACGCTCCCGCGCCATCTCGAGCGAATAGTTCGGACTAATACGAAAGATTTCTCTGGCTTCGGGTTGAGCCGCCTCATTTTATCCTGTCTCAATAATAGAATGCCGCAAGCATAAGACCCGCCACCAGGTGATCCGGGTTCCGCGTGACAACCCGCTTAAACAAGGAAATGGCTTCTTCGTTGTTCCGCCCGGCTCGGCATCGTATGGGTATCTGCTGTGGCCGCGAGTCGCCATTATCTAGAGGACACTCGGGGTTTGTCAATCGGTCATGCGATTATGGACAAACGAATATGGCAAGTTTCAGCTCATATCAGCTTGCATGCGGGTGTGTTCTCCGACACAGTACGGGTCGAGGGGGGAAGACAAAATGCAATGCAAACGGACAGCCTTGATAGCACTCATACTGTGGCTGGGAAGCACAGCGGCTTGGGCTCTCGACGAAAGTAGACTGATCGATCTGACCTACGCATTTGATGAGCACACGATCTCATGGCCGACTGCAAAGCCCTATGAACTTGAAGTCGTGGCCGCAGGAAAAACAACGGCTGGCTATTGGTATGCGGCTAATAATTTTTGTCTATCAGAGCACAGCGGCACCCATATGGACGCGCCGATTCATTTCGCGGAAGGCAAACATGATGCAAGTCAGATTCCGATCGAGCAGCTGATCGGTCCAGCCGTCGTCATTGATGTGAGCACCAAAGCAGCTCAGGACGCGGACTATCGGGTCACGGTTGCCGATATTGAAGCCTGGGAATTACAGCATGGACAGATTCCCAAGGGAGCGATCATCCTTATGTTCAGCGACTGGGGGAAATACTGGCCGGACAAAAAGCGCTATCTGGGTACGGATGAACCTGGTGATGTTGAGAATTTGCACTTCCCAAGCTTCTCCCGTGAGGCTGCCGAGTTCCTGGTGTCACAACGCGACATCGACGCCGTTGGCGTCGATACGCCGAGTATCGATCATGGCCAGTCCACAAACTTTATCGTCCACCAAGTTATTAATGGTGCGGATAAACCGGGTTTAGAAAACGTGGCGAACCTGGATCAAATGCCACCAGCAGGCGCGACGCTCATTGCCTTGCCGATGAAGATTGCCAAAGGTTCGGGCGCGCCTGTCCGGATTATTGCTATTCTTCCATGAAAAGCGAATTCCGGGGGTAGGGGCTCCAGTATCAGGAGGACAAGTTTCTTTTATGCCATCCCATCCAATCGAGAGCGCTTCTTATCTAACCGTAAACGAATACAGCCGAGTTTATTTTCTATACGGCGTTGTTGATCTCGCACGTCAACTAGCTGAGGGGAGTATTCTTGAGGCGCGCTAGGCGAGAAATTCTCTCATTGGACTGCTCCAGCTGCCACTCTATTTCATCAATCGCACGCTCTAAGGTGGATGACGGCAATCCGCCAGGTCCGTTATTCTGCCTCTAGTTCGTTTAACTCTTGCGTCACCAGAATTTTTTCATCCATAACACTACTTTTTCCGAAAGCCATTAAAATAATTCAATGGCCAACGACAGACCTGCCGCAATGTATCTTATTCGTCACGAAGAAACAGCCTGGAATAAAGAATGGCGCTGCCAACGGGTAACAGACATCCCACTTACCGAGACCGCAAATTTGATCGCAAAACCACATTGGGTATCGCCCGAATGCCACGCTGAGCTCACAGAATGGGATCAGGGCAAGTTGAAAGGTCTCACCGCTCCAGAACTGATGCGAGACTTACAAGAACGTGCATGGTCAATTATCGATGGTCTGCGGCAACAGGCTCTCAGCGGCTTAGTGGCCATCGTCAGGCATACGCTCACAACCGCGGTGATTTTATGCGCAGCGCTCGGTCTTGAGCTCGCCAAAGTCCACCGGCTGAAAATTGATCTTGCTTCTATAAGTCGTCTCATTTTTACCGAGTTTGGTCCATTCGCGGTGTGGCGGCTTGCTGCGTTAAACGACCGGCATCATTTGTCAGCTAATTGACAGCAATCTGCTGTACCATTTCTCCTGGCTATTCTTTCTGGTACAGTTTCCCTCTAACCTCACCAAGATAAGGAGGCGTTCTTATGAGCGGAGTGAAAATTGGAATTGGCTTTGGCCTCTGGGGGCTCGGCTTACCTAGCCCCGACACGATCTGCGATTATGCGGAGCGGGCCGAAGATATGGGCATCGATTCGATATGGTTGTCTGACCATATCGTGGCGCGTAATCCGTCGTTCGACACCGCCTGCATCATGGCTATGTGGGCGGGTCGAACCAAAAAAATAAAAATGGGCCCGAGTGTTCTGACCATGCCTGCCCGCAATCCCGTGCAGGTCGCGAAAACCTACGCAACGTTGGATTATCTGTCCGGGAGCTGTAATCGTATTATTATGGCTGTTGGGCTAGGCAGCGATCCAAAAGACTGCGTCGCCAGCGGAGTTCCGCTCGAAAAACGCGGCAAACGCATGCAGGAGGCAGTCGAGGTCATGCGCAAGCTGTGGGCAGGTCCCAACGTCACCCACGAAGGGGAATTCTATCAGTTTGAGGACGTGACCATCGAACCGAGACCGGCGAAAGGCGCACTCGATGTCTGGATAGGCGGCGGGAGCGACTTAGCCATCAAACGCACGGTACGTTATGGCGATGGCTGGTTCCCGTCATTGGTCACCCCCCAGGAATATGCATCCGGACTTGAGAAGATGGCCGATTACGGCAAACAATATGGCCGCAAGGTAGACCCTGACGAGACCGGCGTCCTTATCTTCACCCACATCAACGAAAATAAAGAGCAGGCCAACGACGTTGCCCGCGCCTTTCTTTCGGAATTTCCGGCCATGTCGGCCGAACCACTCATCGCTCGCTCTGCTATTGGTCCGGCCGAAGCCTGCATAGAGAAAGTCCAGTCCTATATTGATGCGGGCTGTTCGAAATTCGTCCTGTGGCCGATTGCCGCGCCGGATCAACTTGTTGGTCAGGTTGCAACCTTTGGCCAAAAAGTAGTTCCCCACTTTTCGTAGACACACAGAAGCTAAAAGACTGCGGGGGACGAGTGTCTCCGCCCCCCCTCCTCATCAACCCCCATTATTCAGCATTCAAAACAAAGACGTATGGACCGTATTGAAAGCAAGATCAAAACCAATTCGCCGGAATTCCAAGAAAACGCTGCCCATATGGCGGGGCTAGTAGAGACGCTCAAAAAAGAGGTTTCCACAGCTCAGCGCGGCGGCTCGGAGGCCTCTCGTGAGCGGCATAAGGCGCGCGGCAAGATGCTCGCCCGTGAACGGATCGAAGCCCTTGTCGATCCAAATACGCCCTTTCTTGAATTCTCCCCCCTCGCCGCCCACGGCATGTACGATAGCCCGCCATCTGCGGGCATTGTCACTGGTATCGGCATGGTTCATGGCCGTGAGGCTGTCATTGTCTCAAATGATGCTACGGTCAAAGGTGGCACGTATTACCCCATGACAGTGAAAAAGCATCTGCGGGCACAAGAGATCGGCCTGGAGAATCGTATGCCGTGTGTCTATTTGGTGGACTCCGGTGGGGCAAACCTCCCCTTTCAAGCCGACATCTTTCCAGATCGCGAGCACTTTGGGCGCATCTTTTTTAACGAAGCCCGCATGTCGGCCTTGGGTATCCCGCAGATTGCCGTGGTCATGGGGTCATGTACTGCGGGCGGTGCCTATGTCCCGGCCATGGCGGATGAGAACGTCATTGTCAAAGGCAAAGGTACGATTTTTCTCGGCGGCCCACCCCTTGTCAAAGCAGCCACAGGTGAAGAAGTAACGGCGGAAGAACTGGGCGGTGGCGATGTGCATACGCGCTTGTCCGGCGTATCCGACCACCTGGCCGAGGATGATGAACACGCGCTCGAAATCACCCGCTCGATTTTTGAGAATTTACCGCGCTCGCAAAAATTTCTGCTGGCTGGCGACACCCCGGAAGACCCAGCCTATGATCCCGACGAACTGTACGGCGTGATCCCACATGATACACGTGTCCCGTATGACGTACATGAACTTATTGCGCGTCTTGTAGACGGCAGCCGCCTGCACGAGTTCAAACCCCGCTACGGGTCAACACTCGTCACCGGCTTTGCCCGCATTCACGGCTACCAGGTCGGTATTGTGGCAAACAATGGCGTGCTGTTCTCGGAGTCTGCGCTCAAAGGGTCGCATTTCATAGAACTCTGTAGCCAACGAAAAATCCCCCTTCTGTTTTTGCAGAACATCACCGGCTTTATGGTTGGTAAGAAATATGAGCAGGGCGGGATCGCCAAAGATGGAGCGAAAATGGTACACGCCGTTGCTAACGCCCAGGTCCCCAAATTTACCGTGATTATCGGTGCTTCAAACGGTGCAGGCAACTACGGCATGTGTGGTCGTTCCTACTCTCCCCGCCTGCTCTTTATGTGGCCAAATTCACGCATTTCGGTCATGGGCGGTGAGCAGGCAGCCTCCGTCTTGTTAACCGTCAAGCTGCAACAGTTTGAGGCCAAAGGCCTCTGTATGACCGGAGAGGAACAGCAGGCATTCACCGCGCCCATCCTGGCAAAATATGAGGAAGAGGGCAGCCCATACTATTCCACTGCCCGGATGTGGGACGACGGCATTCTTGACCCTAAGGATACGCGCGACGTGCTCGGACTCAGTATCGCCATGTCGTTGAATGCGCCTATACCGGATCACCACGTCGGCGTGTTCCGTATGTAGCCCCATACTTCTCTCTTTTTGTCATACTCGATATAGTGGCTCAGAACCGAAACAAAACAGGGAGCAGCGTATTCGCATGAACTCGCAACGCACTTCGTCCGAAATAAGCCAGGCGAGCTTGAACTCGACAACGGCGTCGCATCCTCGGCAAAATATTGAAAACAACGTCCGACAAATTCTCTGTCACATAGGAGAAGACCCGGATCGGGAAGGCTTACTCAAAACTCCGCATCGAGTCGCACGTGCCTTTGAATATCACACCAAAGGGTACGCACAGGACCCAAAAGAAGTCATTAATGGGGCGATATTCACCCAAGAAGACTACCAAGAAATGATCTTGGTCAAGGATATCGATTTCTACTCCTTGTGCGAGCACCACCTCCTACCCTTCTTCGGACGTGCGCATGTGGCCTATATCCCGAACAAACATATTGTCGGTATCAGCAAAATCGCCCGACTGGTTGAGGTCTACGCGCGACGCTTGCAAATCCAAGAACGCCTGACAACCCAGGTGGCCAATACGCTTATGGAAACACTGAGTCCATTGGGCGTCGGGGTAATCATTACGGCCGAGCATCTGTGTATGCGCATGCGCGGCGTGGAGAAACAGAACTCGATTGTCACGACGAGCACGACGTTAGGCGCGTTCCGGACCCACCAGGAAACCCGGGAAGAATTTATGACCTTGGTGCACGGACGTTAGCGCTGGGAGACATAGTCCTTGGAGAAAACGCCCACCGTATTGTCGAGACTGAGCAACGCCACCTGATAGGCGTAGGTTTGGCCAGCCAGTTGGGTGCGCACCTGATTGTGGGCATTCAGCGAAGTATTGATATCCAGACTTGTGGACAGGCCAATACGATACTGCTTCGAGGTAATATCGTTCTTCTCCTGGGCTAAGCCCACTTCTTTTTTTAGGGTCGCTCAGGTGGTTTGCAGCGTCTCGACCGTGATGTGTGCTTCGCGTACCTCAACCCGGATTTTCTTCTCCAGGTCGCCAACACGCAGTTCAGCCTGGGATACATTCTCATTCGCCTCTTGCAAGTCTATCTCTCGGCTGCCTCCATCGATGATGGACCAACGCAGGTTGACTAATAAGGTCCAATACTCATCTTGGTCAGCAAAGGTTTCTGCGTCAAGACGGGGGTATTGGTACTGTGCATTCAGCTGAGGGAAGTACCGAGCGAGGACCTGATTCTTGCGCCCTTGTTGTACCTGGATGGCGAGCTTTTGGGCGCGCAGGTCCTGGCGCTGACTATACGCTTGCTCAAGCAATTGCGCATATTCCTGGCTGGCGAAAAACGATGCGACGGGCGCCATAACTCCAACCACCTCGGAGAGTCCAATACTTCTGGCCAAAAAGCTGTGGGCGAGTTTGAGACGATTCCGGTCTACGACAAGCGTACGACCCGGAATCTCTTGCCCATATTCTTGGTTAGATTTTTCGCTAGGTTCTTGGATTGGACCAGAACTTTGTGGGCTGGGCGCCTCAAAGGCGATCCTCAGCGTCTCCTTGTCGGGTTCCGATTCTGTTTTTGATGCTTCTCGATGCGCTGGGGTGTCTGCGGGCGGTACCATCTCCGCCTCCGGGGTTATTTCAAGAGGTGTAGAGGCGCTCATCTCGCCTCCGCCTGCGTGCGTGACTACCATCTGCAAACGATCAGGATCTGTAAGGAGCTCCACATGGCACGGCTGGGCTGCAGCGAGGTCGAGCACGACGCGCGTTGTGTTTGATCGGAGCTGAGCTGCGCGCACTTGTTGAATGGATCCAGAGTCAACCACCACATACCGTGGAGCCATTATGTCCAGCACGGGTGGGGAAATATCAACGTAACACCGATCACCCAGATTGCGCTCTGAGTCGCTAGGAAAAGCAGCCTGCGTGAACGACGCCGATGCTGACAGGGTAGTTATAACCCGGTTTTCCTCAGCTGATATCGAACGCACGACAGGTCGAGAGGCTGCGACAACCGAGGCTGTGAGCAATACGAAGAACACAAGCTAGGACGGTATGTACCGACAGGAGGCAGGTACGCAGGAGCTATTCCACACGAGAGGATCCCTCATCCAGTCAAATTTCACAGGCCGTTTGCGCCCTTCAATGCTGGGCATCAGTCACTCTATATAAACAGACCAGCGGCCTGTTGCACCCATACGTCGCAGGCTCACAAACTATAGCTGAGCGACTACCCGAAATGTTGACAACGCGCAACAGAATATCAGGAGAATAACATCAACGTGGAGCCGTATTACCTATCAGTGGCCTGCCTAAGAGACTGAGCGGTGCAGCAGTATCTGCCGGCGACCCGCCAAAAAGGCTGAACAGCGTCGATTGCTCCGCCTCGGGTGCCCAAGGGGTACGCAGGTCTAAGTATTCAAGTGGTGTATTTACGGGAGGCTGGGATTCGGCGGTCTCAAGTGCTTGAAACGGCCGAAGTGTTGCCGGTGCAAGCGTTCCGCTCACATCAGTCTCGCGCTCTCGCTCATGCTCAAGGCGCCCTACCGTAATATACAACCGATCGGGACTAGAGAGTTTTTTCACCTGACACGGGCGAGCTGCTGCTAAATCGAGGACTACCCGAACTACACCCGGCTGAAACTGGGCCACCCGAACTTGCTGGATACGCTGTGAGTTGACAGCATACAAACGTCTGACTATCCGGCCTAATACAGCTGGAGACATGTCAATATAGCAACGGTCGGCCCGCTGGTGTGCAATGTCCTTAGGCAACGCCGCTTGGGTGAAGACGGAAGGTGATGACATGCGAATGGTGACATGCTCAGCGGCAGCGTCTACGGCCTGAATTACTGATACGGTTTCAGCCTGGGCCGCTGTTACTGGCAAAGCCAGGAGGATACAGAAGAGCCAGCCATAGCTTCCCATATGAAGGAGGAACGGTCCCATGTGAAGCGATCGCATGGATGGCTCCGCAACGATGCAGTATTTCAGCGAGCACATGCCCAGTCTACCAATATGGACGAGACGACGAGAGGAAAAGGGGAGGAGATCGGTAAGCCGGATCCTGTTCCCTTCCCTAACACGGAAGGGCAACGGTCATTCCTCTAGGCGTGCCGTCACCAACACGCTCAAGCGATCGAACCCAGAGGGAGAGTGAGGCAACTCTTGCCCGCTAAACGGGCCCCTCTTATTTGATCTTGCTCCGGATGGGGTTTACCCAACTTCCCTGATCTCTCAGGGACTTGGCGAGCTCTTACCTCACCTTTTCACCCTTACCAGCACCCAGACTCTGCCTGTCGCTGGCGGTCTCTTTTCTGTGGCACTTTCCCTGCCTCACGACAGGCTGCCGTTAGCAGCCATCCTGCCCCAAGGAGTCCGGACTTTCCTCGCTCCTGCTCACGCAGGACCGCGACCGTTCAATCTCCTCCCCTGACCTTAGGCTCGCGAGACCTCAGGCCTCCGAGACCTCTGACTCCAAGCCGAAATAAAGAATCCGTCCGCAAGACGGCTGGGGACAGTAAAAAACCGCGCCATCCCCCTGTATTTGGCTACTCTGGATCTGATTACACATATGCGGGGGGACGTGCATATGACAGCCTTGGCAAGTCCCGTCACGCACTGGTACCACCGCCCAACCACCACGACTACCGAAAATCCGTTCGTAGCGAGCGCAGAGACTCACATCGAGATCAACGGCAATCTGGTCACGCTTTTTCCGTTCGACCGGAGTCTCCTTTTCCAAGGTTACTATTTGTGATTCTACATCCGCCGTCTCTTGAGCAAGCTGCGCTTGGAGTTCTTCTATGCGCGTTTGGGTGTCGGTCTGTTGTTGTTGTTGTTCTTCGAGTTGTGCCAGCACGTTGAGGATATTGTCTTCCAACTCGCCGTTGGACTCTTTCATCAGCTCAATCTCGCGTTGCAGCACGAGGAGTTCGCGTTCGTTCCGAACGCGATTCAGCCGAACGCGCTTTTCCTTTATTTTCTCTTCTTCCAGTTTGAGTTGTCCATCTACCGTGCGATGTTGGCTTTCCAGTGTAGCTATACGCTGTTGCCGTTCCTCGGCCTCTCTTTCCCGAGCTTCTTTTGCTGACACAATGACCGCGACCTGCTGATGGAGTTCCACTAATTGCTGTTCTTTGCGCTGAAGGCGCTGATCAAGATCTTGTAGGTTGAGTAGCTGGGTGATCTGCGTGGCCAACGATGACCTCCTTTCGCATCCAGTTTCCATTCCGAGACAGAGCCCTTCTGTTGTGAGTGGGCCCACCAGGACTCGAACCTGGGACCAACCGGTTATGAGCCGGTCGCTCTAACCAACTGAGCTATGGGCCCATCCTCCCTGCCTCAGCGGACATTGATATACCATGCTCCCTGTATTTTTCCTACGACCTCCCTAACTCATGAAGTACCTGGAGCCGACGGCGCACTCCGGCTTCATCTCCCCGCTGCTCCGCCTCGCGGATTTCCCGCTGCAGGAGAACCCGTTCCGCTTTTTGTTGGACATGCTGGATCTTTTCAATGCAATCCCACATCAGCTGTTCTTGCACCGCCTGGGCCTCATCTGACTCTTCTTCCAGCATCACTTTTGAGATGCGATCAGCCATGGTTTTCGGTAAAAGTTCTAAAAATATTCCAACATCGATGCTTCCTGGGCCTTCTAGCTGCTGACAGGCAGCAGCAACATCCGCAGCCACTTCACGCCACTCTTGGAACATGGGAATCAGGTCTCGTTCGACCACACAAGAGACCACCTGACGGTTAACAAGCATAAGCTGGAGTAATTCGGCTTCAGCCGAGGAACGGTAACCATTCGGCACACGCGGCGGTTGGACAGGAGAGCGTAAGCCAGGGCCCCGGGCTTTGCCTAAACGGTCCCTGCGTGGCCGGATACGACGGAGTTCTTCCTCGTTCACCCCAAAGCGCTGGGAAATCTGGGTGAGCAGGGCTCCTCGGGCTAAGGTGTCAGTCATTGGTTCTAAGACGGCGACCGCCTCTTTTGCCGCTTGGGCACGTTGAAAAGCCGATGCCCCAGGAGCCGGAGCATGTTGCGCAAAATAGAATTCCTCAAGTGGTGGGGCCGTGTTGATCAGTTTTTCGAGACCCGCCTTCCCGTGCGTTTGCCCAAAGGAGTCCGGATCTTCGCCTTGAGGCAAGAAAATGCCTTTCCCCGTCAATCCAGATTCGACGCACAGCGGAAAGGCCCGCGTTGCGGCTCGGCGACCAGCCTCATCGCCGTCGAAAAAAATATATATATCAGTCGTAAACCGCTTGAGTAGCTTCAGTTGCCCAAGTGTGAGTGCCGTTCCCAGCACGGCAACGGTCTCGTCAAAACCCCGTTGCACCAGCGAGAGTAGGTCCGTGTACCCCTCCACAATGAGCACGCGCCCTTTGTCCCGAATCGGCTCTTTGGCTTGATACAGACCGTACAAGAGGGAGCCTTTTTTATACAACGCCGAATCCGGTGAATTGAGGTATTTGGGTAACGGCCGTGTTCCTGCGGTGTTTGGTTGAGAAGCCGGAATCAGTCGACCGCCAAATCCCACTGGTCGACCAGTCACGTCAGTGATGGGAAACATAATCCGATGTCGAAATTTGTCATACCAACCACCCCCCTCTCGCTCGCCGATAAGGCCCAGCGAGGCAGCCTCCGCCAGAGACGCTCGCTGCGCAGACAGAAAGCGCACCAGTCCTCCACGTCCCGCAGGGGCATAACCAAGCTGGAACTGCTCAGCGACTTCCGCATTGAGGCCGCGCTCTTCCGTATAGCGCCGTGCCCCTGTCCCAGCGTTCCCAAGGAGACACTGGCGGAAATAGGTTTTGGCCAATATATTGAGACCGTACAGCCGCGCCTGCTCCCGGAAGTGTGGATCATCGGCAGCCTGAGACAGGACAATGCCTGCTTTTGACGCCAGTTGTCTCACCGCCTCGGGAAAGGAGATTCCCTCAAGACGGCACAGAAACGTGAACGCATTTCCGCTGGCTGCACACCCAAAACAGTGAAAAAACCCGCGCTCTTCATTGACGCTAAACGATGCCGTCTTTTCCTCATGAAAAGGACACAGCCCCGTATAATTTTTGCCTGCTTTCCGGAGGGTGACATAGGCCGAAATTACCTCGACAATGCTCGTGCGAGTACGAATCTCGGTGAGGGTGTCCTCAGGTATTCTGGGTGCCATACCCGTCGTCAGCCCGTCCGCTCTAGGCGGGGTAATCTCGACTGTGTAAAAGGAAACACCCACCTCAGGGAGGTGGGTGTTCGTACATAAACGACCATCAATTAAGCACTAATAACCAGCATCGCTCTAATACATTGACCGGCTTGCTCGTCGCAAAGCACGTTTTCTCGCAGCAATCGCTTTTCGCTTGCGTCGAACACTCGGCTTTTCGAAGTGTTCACGTTTTTTCAGCTCTTGCAGGATACCCGCCTTTTCGCACTGTTTTTTGAAGCGGCGGATGGCACTTTCAATAGGCTCATTATCTTTGACACGTACACCTGCCATGTAGTTCTTTCACCCCCTCCCAACTGGGGATTCCCTGAGGTCACCTTCCTCATTCAACTTAGGGATTTCGCCCAGAAAGTCAAGGTGTTGGCGGACTTCTGGCCTTGACAAGGAAACCGTCCCTGCGCTAAGCAGGCCCGAGAGACACACCGTAGGGAGGCCGTATTCATGGAGTTCAAAGAAGTCATTGGCAGACGCCGTTCGATTCGTTACTTCCTTCCATACCGTCCAGTTGAACGAGAAAAAATTCAAACCATTATGGAGGCGACCCGTTTGTCCTCCTGCGCGGTTAATGCCTCTTTTCTGCGCGCCATAGTCGTAGAGCGAGACAAACTCTCCCCGGAGGACCTAGAGTCGCTCAAGATGCCGACAACCACGCTGCAACTCGACATGGCTCCCGTGCATATTTATTTCTACGGCAATCTGAACGCGATTCAAGAAAGCCACGGGCAGACCTTAAAAGAACTGTATGATGTCGGCGCGCTCAACCCCACCCATGGGTGGAGCTATAAGTTCATCGAAGAGACGGTGTGGGCACAGGTTTTGGATCCCATCTCCAGAGATCCAAGTATCAATCCGGTCGCAGTTTCCATGGACAGCGGGGTCGCGATGAATCAGGCCCTTCTGACCGCTTTTGATGAAGGGCTAGGCGCACTACTCACCGCGTTTAACGGGGCCAAGGCAAAGAACATCTTCAAGGTGCCGGATCATTATATGCCACTCTACGCCATGCTCCTCGGCTATCCTGCGGAGTCTTGGGAGGCGGGCGGACAACGTCCCCGACCGCCGCTTGAGAGCCTCTATTTCGAGGGCGAATATGGCGTACCAATGAAGCGTGACCCAGAAGTGGTTGAAAAACTCAAACAGGACAAGATGATCCAGGAGCCTGCCCCGCTGCCCTGGCGTAGAGATGAAGTCCGCGCGCTGTCTCGGATGTTTGGTCTGCCCGAGTAAGGATTGCGTACAGGGCAATAAGTCTGGCGTTGTGCGGCCTAAGAAAGAGGTATTCTACGCGAACGCCATCTTCTTCCTTCCTCTTCCATATTCGAGAGCAGAATGATCGTTTCCAACCGTTTTCTATCGTGGCCCAGGCCTGTGCTGTCGGCCTCATCACAGCCTGTGGGGCAATCCTGTATGATGGTCTGATTCATCTCGTACGGGGGCTCGCCCTGACCTCACAAGATCATCCCCTGTACGTTCTACCGGATCTCCCCTGGTATCAAATTCTTCCCGCACCCACGCTTGGTGGTCTGGCTGTCGGCCTGGTCGGATTCTTTCGTTCGCAGGATGCCACAGGCCATGGGGTGCCGGAGGTCATAGAGACGGTTCACGAGCAGGTTCGTCTCCCGCATAACTATACGGTAGAGATTGCCCAGATTTCCGCTCATCTGATCGGGAAAACGCTGCGCGAGTCACAGCTCCGTAATCGGTTTAACCTCACAGCCATAGCCATACGGCGAGGAGGATTTCACAGTCCGGATGAGTTGCCGGACCCAAACAGCCCATTTCACCAGAAAGACTATTTAGTGTTGCTAAGCCGCGCAGAACATTTGCGCCGACCGACAGATGTATCGGAGGAACAGATCGACGAGAGCGGGTCGTAGCCGGATATGTAGTCGACCCGCATCGAAGAGGAAATGAGCAGCCGTCCTTAGGCCCTATGAGTCCTAGACTCGCCCTTATGTAACAATGATGACCACACGGTTGAGGACATATATTACAGCCCGGTTACGCACTAGCCAGCAGGGGGTAACGATAGTATTGGCCTGTGGAGTTGGTTTACTCGTCGGCGTTGCGGCCATTGCCTTTCACGAACTCCTGCATCTCGTACAATGGCTCGCCCTTGGTAGTCACTCCCCCCTCAGCGCACTCCCTAACCTCGCCTGGTATTGGAAGCTCGGCCTACCTGCACTCGGCGGGCTACTGACCGCTCCTCTTGTCTACCGCTGGGCAGTTGAGGCGAAAGGCCACGGCGTCCCCGAGGTGATGGAAGCCGTGGCCCTCCGGGGGGGGATCATACGGGCACGCGTTGCCTTTGCTAAAGCGCTTGCATCAGCGATCACGATTGGGACGGGGGGGTCGACAGGTCGGGAAGGTCCGGTCATTCAAATCGGTTCCGCCTTAGGCTCAGCGTGTGGACAAGCACTACATCTTTCTCCGGAACGCATCCGTACCTTGGTCGGCTGCGGCGCAGCCGGAGGTATTGCGGCAACGTTTAATGCCCCTATTGCGGGGGCGTTCTTTGCCCTAGAAGTTATTCTTGGCAATTTTTCGATCCCTACCTTCGCGCCTATTGTTCTTTCCTCTGTGTTAGCAACGGCCGTTTCTCGTGCCTACCTCGGGGACGCGCCGGCCTTCCAGGTACCCGAATATACATTAGTCCACTATGCAGAGGTGCCGCTATACGCCGTGCTTGGCATACTGATGGGACTGGTCGCCGTTGTTTTTACCTGGCTGCTGTATAAGAGCGAAGATCTGTTCGACCATAGCTCTATCCCGCCCCTTGCCAGAACAGCAGTCGGCGGGCTGTGTGTCGGCGGGCTCCTTCTCGTCGCTCCAGAGGTCTACGGCACCGGCTTTGAAGCCATGGACCGACTCCTGCATGAGGCAACGGAATGGCACCTCTTAGCCCTCCTTTTTTTCCTCAAGCTGATCGCAACCTGCACCACGTTAGGTTCAGGTGCTTCCGGCGGCATCTTTTCGCCGTCCCTGTTTCTGGGTGTTGCCGCCGGTGGCCTCTTCGGTCAGATCGTCCACGCTCTCTTTCCTGAATTCACCGCGACTCCAGCAGCATATGCGATGATCGGTATGGGCGCGGTTGTGGCTGGGACAACGCATGCGCCCGTGACTACCATTTTAATGTTGTTTGAATTAACCGGGGGCTATCAGATTATCTTGCCGGTTATGATTGCCTGTACCTTGAGTACGGTCACAGCGCGCTATCTCTATCCGCATTCGATTTACACACTCAAGCTCGCGCGTCGTGGCATTTCGCTCTCTCTTGGCCGAGAGGAAACGGTCATGCGTTCCTTTCAGGTCGCCGATGTCATGCACACCCCAGCCCCCACGCTTGCGGACGACGCCTCGTTTCAACAGGTCGTTGCGCGAGTCTTGAACTCGCAGGACCCGTATTACTACACGGTGGGCCCGAATCAACAGCTCACCGGCATGCTGTCTTTGCACGATGTCAAAACACTCCTCAACGAAGGTGGACTTGACGGCCTGGTGGTCGCCCGTGACCTTGCACGTCCGGTTCCCATCCTCGTCCACCAACAGGAAAGCCTGGCAGACTGCTTACGCAAATTCCGTGAGACGCAGCTCGACTGTTTACCTGTGGTAGAGGCCGAGGCCGATAGGAGGATCATCGGGGTTGTCACGCAAACAGACCTGCTGGATTTATACGATCGAGAAGTCTTACGCAAAGAATTTCTCGGCACCATGCCTGGGGCGACTCCTGGTAGCGGAGGGACACTGGCCATGCCTGCACAATATACGGTGTTAGCCCTTGCTGTCCCAGCCGCCTTTGCTGATAAGACACTCCGGGAGCTCGATCTCAGAGTGCGCTACGGGATTACGGTTTTAGCCATCCGCACGGAAACCGCTTCTGGGTATGAAGATCGTCTTCCGCAGCCGGATCAGCCCCTCCGCTCCGGCGACACGCTGATTCTAGCTGGCCCGCGGGAAGATATTACGAAGCTCCAGCATCAGGTCCACGAGACACCCTCTTAGCCTGAAAACAAGCACTTTTGCCCAACCATTGCAAACCGTGAACGTAGCTTCTGCGGTCATGGCGCAGCAGACAGCAGTCTTGTCGTCGTAATCTGCTTGGCAAAGATTTCTGGATCTGACGTCGGCAAGGCACACACGTGCTGCTCGCACACGTAGGCTGTCACCATGCCCTTAATCGCAATTTTTGCCTCAAGCCAGGGGAGCACTTTCTGGTGCGTTGTGAGTTCGCTGCCTTGCGTCACGATTGAGACGACCCGATTCGGAAGGAAATGCGTCCGCAGTTGCGCCAGCAGTGGTTCAGTCGTGTCTTGTGGCGACGCTTTCACTATCGCAATCTCTTTGGGCCTGCCTAAGGAAAAGTCGAGAGCGCTGAGCATACGTGGCATACTCGTCGGACTCTTCTTCAGCTGTGAGGCGAACGCACGAAAACACCGCTGGGCGCGCTTCCGATAGTGATCATTGGTCGTCAACTCCGCAAGTCGGAGCAGGTTCTGAACGGCGACCGCATTGCCCGAGGGTTCCGCTCCATCATAGGACGGTTTTTCACGCGCCAGCAGTACCTCCGCATCATCAGCGGTGAGGAAGAATCCGCCATTCTCACTATCCCAAAAGTGTTTTTCCAGTACGGCTTGTAAGGCAATCGCCTCGTGGAGCCAAGGGAGCTCGAATGTCGCTTCATACAGATCGAGCAAGCCGGCAATAAAAAACGCGTAATCATCCAGATAGGCATTGCCGCCTATTGTTGTCCCAAGCGCACTCCTTTGTAGCCGTCCTTCCTGTTTCATATGTTTCAGAATGAATGTCGCTGCACGTTTTGCCCGCTCGGCATAGGTCGGAGCACCTAAGATGTGCGCCGCTCGGGCAAAAGCCGAGATGGCCAGCCCGTTCCAGGATACCAAGACTTTTTTATCGGTATGGGGTGGAATACGTTTCTGACGTGTTTGGTAAAGAATTTTCCGTGCCGTCTGGAGTTGTGCCCGCATCTGCTCAAGGCCGAGGCCTTGGGCTTCAGCCAGTACTGAGAGCGGCTGGGCAACAGCGAAAATATTTGTGCCCTCAAAATTTCCTTGCGCCGTCACACCATAATGATGCTGGATCAAGCGCGTTTGCCGAGGGTCGAGTAGTGCTTCGAGTTCAGCCAGCGTCCAAACGAAAAATTTTCCTTCCTCCCCTTCGCTATCTGCATCAATCGCAGAGTAAAATCCGCCTCCTGGAGCGCGCATCTCACGGTCAAGATAGTCAAGGATTTCACGCGCGACGCGGGCAAAATCCTCTCGTTCAGAGGCTTGATAGCCTTCAAGATAGGCAACAGTGAGCAGCGCATTGTCATACAGCATTTTCTCAAAATGCGGCACTAGCCATTTCCGGTCTGTTGAGTAGCGATGAAAGCCGCCGCCTACCTGATCATATATGCCTCCGGCAGCCATGGTCTCTAAGGTCTTGACCACCATATCTTGGACCTTCTGATCACCAACCCGGCGACTATACCGGAGCAGGAATTCCAGCGTCGCACTGCGTGGAAACTTCGGAGCCTTCCCAAAGCCACCGTATTGCGCATCGAAAATTTTGGTAAATGATTCGGCAGCATTCTTGAGCACCACAGCAGTCGGACCGTCTTCACTTGCGATCGGAACGACCGCAGTCTCGATCCGCTGCAGCAGATTTTTTGCTACCTCTGCTACACGATACGGATCCTTATGGTAAATCTCTTGCAGACGGGTCAGGACCGTTAGAAATCCCGCTTTCTGACCGCGCATGCCGTCACGAGGCGGGAAATACGTTCCGCCGTAGAATGGCTGGCGGTCCGGGGTAAGCCAAACCGTCATGGGCCACCCACCTCGACCGGTCAACATCTGTACGGCAGTCATATAAATTCCATCCAGGTCGGGCCGTTGTTCTCGGTCGACTTTCACTGCAATGTAGTGGCGGTTAAGATACTCCGCGAT
The DNA here is from genome assembly GCA_964495015.1 of uncultured Enterobacteriaceae bacterium. GTDB lineage: Bacteria > Desulfobacterota > Binatia > Bin18 > Bin18 > Bin18. The sequence continues at coordinate 23,119 of CAZBUD010000065.1, forward strand.
AGACAGGTCTTCAAAAGACTCCTTCTCCATGACGTGGCACCAGTGACAGGTCGAATAGCCTATGGATAGCAGGACGGGTTTATTTTCTTGTTTGGCCCGTGCAAAGGCTTCGTCTCCCCACGGATGCCAATTCACTGGATTATGCGCGTGCTGAAGGAGATATGGGCTCGGTTCGAGGATGAGGCGATTTATATAATGCGGCCTGCCATCTTCAAAAAGATGGTGTGTCCGCGGCGTATACGTTTTTCCCTTTACGGCAAGCGCCGCCTCAAGCTGCCGCTGCACCGCCGCTGGGAATGTTTCCGTACCAGGCAAGATTTTTGGTGCCGGTGCTGCCAGGGCACTGCTAAAGAGAATAAGACTACCAATGAGAGTCCCACAATATTTGACGATCATACAGCCTCCCTCTCCCCACACATTTCTCAGCTTGTCAGGGGTAACGACAGAATAGGCGGACAAAACGTGAGCCATCACAGCACACTACCCATCCCCAAACGTATTCCGTCCGGCATCGGCAGAAAGGAACACATGCTTTTTTCCGATAGACCCAAGGGTGGACTATACTATAAGTAATGGCGAGATAGATATCGCTTCCAAGAGGAGTTCCAACCGCGCTATGACTCACGCAACGGGCCCACGCTCTGGTCCCAGCGTGTGCTGTACGCCGGAACCAGCTGCTAGCACGACAGGTCGCCCTCACATCGTTCGGAAGAAGTGTATCCCCAGGAAACCACTCCTCTCCATCATTATCCCCGTCTATAATGAGGTCGAAACGCTTTGTGAGATTCTCAAGCGGGTTGCCCAAACGCCCTATGCCAAAGAGGTGCTTGTCGTTGACGATGGTTCTACTGACGGCACACGAGACCTACTCCGGGAGCTCCAGGAGATCTCAGATATCGCGCCTCTCCTTAATTTGAAAAACCTGTTAGCGCCCTGTCAGGTGAAGCCCCTGTTCCATGCCAACAACCAAGGCAAAGGGCAAGCGATCAGGACTGCGCTGAGTCAGGTGACGGGCTCTTTCATTCTGATCCAAGATGCCGATCTCGAATATGACCCGTCGGACTATCCGCAACTGCTCACGCCGTTGCTGACCGGACGAGCTGACGGGGTCTATGGTTCTCGCTTTTTACATACGTCTTCCAGCTCTGGGTTCTCCGAGCTCTCTGGACTCTCTTGGCATACCGCGATCAATAAAGCGCTCACTGCGCTCTCCAACACTTTTACGCAGCCCCAGCTCACGGATATGGAGACATGCTACAAGGTCTTTCGAGCCCAGGTATTACGAGACATCGCTCTGCGTTCAAAACGGTTTGGGTTCGAGCCTGAAATTACAGCCAAAATTGCACGTAGTGGCGCACGCGTGTGTGAGATACCTGTTTCTTATACCCCACGGACGTACACGCAAGGCAAGAAGATCGGTTGGCAAGACGGCTTGGCCGCCCTGTGGACTATTCTCCGTTGCAATTTTTTTGAGACAGATGATGTCGTCGAGATTTAGCCTGCGACCATGCTTCTGGCGCTGTCCTCTCGCTCACTGCCGGACTCCGTACGGCTAGATTGAGTAGCGCTTATTTCAGTCTCTGACGGGCTGTTTTAGCTCTGTTTTTTCACTTTTAGCTCCGGCGTTCTAGACTTCCGCCGCCTCCACGCAATTCCGAAAAATCCGGTGCCAGTTCGTGACCGTATCGAACTGCTGCACATAGGATTGCAGGCCCAACAGTGCCCGCACAAGAAACAGCCGATGGCCGGGCACCTTAAAAATACGATGCTGCACACTGATGTTGGTCACCTCCCTGGCTTTATCGACGGAACGAAAATCTCGCGGGTCGTACTCTCGGTCTTCCAGCACCGGTTCAAAAACGAGATACATAATGCGAAAGAGCGGTGCAGGATCATCGCCTGGATCGAGATAGCCGAGCTGGAAAAAACAACGGGCCATGGTTTCTTCATCACGATCTAAAACCGCTTGCGCCAGCCTTCGGTAGCCCTCTCTGATGTCGTCCGGAAAAAAGCGCACACTCCCAAAATCCAACATGGCCATCTTGGGGTGGTAAGTAATAAGGTAATTGCCCGGATGCGGATCGGTATGCAGAGCACCGAAGGAACAGATCTGCCGCCAGGTAATCTCAAAATATTTTATAGCCACCCAATCCTTCAATTCTCGATCAACCCCCGGAGCAAGAACATCCAGCAGCTTATACCCGTCGATAAACTCCAGCGTGAGCACCCGCCGTGAAGAAAAATCCGGGTAGACGCGTGGGATAATGACCTCATCGTCTTTGGCAAAGAGCCGTTGAAACACGGCGATATTATTCGCCTCGTTTACATAGTCTATTTCTTCCCGGAGTCGCTCCTCCATTTCTTGGTAAATTTCCGTTGCATCAAAGTTCTGGCGCATGACGTCACGCAGGATCAGGGTAAAAACTTGAAGCAGCGCTTTGAGGTTCTTGAGATCCTGCTCGACGGTAGTGTCCACTCCCGGATACTGGACCTTGACCACAACCTCTTCGCCACTCTTGAGTTGCGCCTGGTGGACCTGGCCGAGTGAGGCGGCGGCAAATGCTTTTTTCTCAAAGCGCTGGAAGAGGCGTTCCGGATCGCTTCCAAGCTCTCTTTTCACCTGGGTTCGGATCAGTGCATAATCCATGGGCGGAACAGAAGACTGTACGACGGAGAGGATATCCAGCACTTCAGTAGGAAAGAGGTCGCCCCGCATACTCAGCAACTGGATGAGCTTCATGAATGCGCCGCGCAATTCGCGTGAGCTTTCAACAATCTTCAGCGCGTTCTTGAGATGCAGGTCAAGCATCTCCTGTTCTTTATCCCCTGCGTCTTGAAACGACTGTTTCAATGCCTGCCAGGCATAGCTACCGCCGATCAACGTTGCTAGTGAGCCGACCTGCAGAGCGCGCTTCGCTCGGCCTTGAGTGAGCGCGTTGGCTGATTTCTTGGCAGGCATGCGGAAAGGGGGATCAACTCCACTATCACTCAGCGCGTGCACTGAGTCGAGTCATTAATGTCGCGGCGGCGGCAGCACCAAAGCCGTTATCAATGTTGACGACCGTCACGCCGGCAGCGCAGGAGTTGAGCATGGCTAGCAGCGCGGCAACGCCGCCAAAACTCGCCCCATAGCCAATACTCGTCGGGACAGCGATGATCGGCCGGTCAACAAGGCCACCAATTACACTCGGCAGGGCACCTTCCATGCCAGCAACAACGATTAAGACCGACGCGGTCATAAGCTGATCCAGACTATCGAGGAGGCGATGGATTCCAGCAACACCTACATCATACAGGCGTTCCACCCGATTCCCGAGCCATTGTGCTGAAATCACGGCCTCTTCGGCAACGGGAATGTCTGCTGTGCCAGCCGAGATCACAAGGATAGGCGTCTGCGCGTGTGGGACAGGTGGCTCGCCCAGCGCTCCGATCCGTCCCTCGGGGTAATAGCGCAATGTGGGCAAAACAACTTGCACCTCTCGTGCCGTTGATTCATCTAAGCGCGTTATCAGAGCCTGCTGTCCATTCACAACCAGACGGCTTGCAATGGCACTGATGTGCTGGCTTGTTTTGCCTAGGCCCAAGATGACTTCGGGGAAGCCTTTGCGGACCGAACGATGATGGTCGATACGGGCAAAGCCTAAGTCCTCAAAGGGGAACACCTTCAGTGCCTCAAGGGCACGGTCGACCTGCAGCTCTCCCTTTTGGACCTGGGAAAGGATTTCAATAAGACGATCACGCGTCATGATAGCTTCCGAGCGAAGTGGTCGAATCCTGTAAATTCCGTCGCAGAGCGCATGCCGTCGCCCAGTTTGACCCTGACCCCGTCTGCCTGCGGCGCCAGCGAACCTATACGTGTAACAGGACAGTCACTCTTTGATGCTACTTCCGAAATTTCTGGGCGGGCATCCACTGGCGTCACGGCTTCCCCGTCCTACTGTCAGGGTTGC
>CAZBUD010000066.1:0-11344 GCA_964495015.1 uncultured Enterobacteriaceae bacterium
TTCACGTAGGTCGTCCATCACCCCCGGCTTCGCTTCAGAGTGGGGATAGTCACTGGCCCAAAAGAAGCGATCGTCGCCAACCAGATCAATAATTGCCGGGACTGTTTTTTCGTCTGGATCGCATGAAATCCAGCAGTTGGATTTAAACAACTCGCTTGGATGACGTCCCATTTTTTTTGAGAAGCGCCCGATGGACTCAAACTTCCCATCCATGCGCTCCAGCCAAGCACTAATCCAGCCGGCGCTGGATTCCAATACGATAAATTTCAACTCCGGGAATTTTTCAAATGTTCCGTACTGGAACATCGTCGTAAAAGCCGCCTGCACAGCAACCGCTGACATCACCGTGAAATACCAGCCCTGACCTCGCATACCATCGAAATGGGCGGCAGCCATAGGCGGATTCGGTTCGATAGTGGGGTGTACGCCTATTGAGACACCATGTTCCTCAGCCTTGGCCCAGAACGCATCATGGTCCGGATGGCCGTGCGGTTTGCGAGTAATAGTATGCGGCGCAACAAAGGCTCCGCGCGCACCATCTTTGACTGTACGTTCAAGCTCTTTCAGCGCCAGATCAACATCACCCAGCGAGATATGGGCTATCGGGATCAAGCGATCATTTGAGTCCGCACAGAAATCAACGATCCAGCGATTATAGGCCCGACAATAAGCATCACACAGAACGACATCAGACACTTCCGGTTCCCACAGCAAGGCTAAGGACGGATACAAGACTGAGGCATCAACGCCCTCCTGATCCATAAATTGCACCCGTTCTTTGGGGTCCATGGCCCCGAGCGGCGCGCTGCCGGCATAGGTGCGGTCCGGCCGAGGCATGAGCTCTCCTAGGCTCTTGCCATACCCACCAACTATAAACAGCGTCCCGCCGGAATTGCGTTTGGACATTCTTCCGTTGACTTCGAGATATTCCAAGCCAAGATCATCCGTTTTGATCCGGATGGCCCGATCACGAAATGTCGGATCGAGATAGTGCTCCCACAGATCAAGGGGCTCAAGAATATGGGCATCTGCATCAATTACCAAAGAACCTAAAGAATCATGCGCCGTCGTCATAAGGATCGTCCTTCCTAATACAAACCACTAGAGTCGGTGGAGAGAGTCAAAGTGTCTCCATTGTGCCAAGCATGGAGGATCTCGCCTAGCCTCCTCTTTTTTCCTTGACATTCTTAAGCCACTCGCACGATAATCACAGTCGCGAAAGGAGGAACACCGCATGGCCAATGATCCAATTTTTTCCGCAGACTCTCATACCATGGAGCCGGCAAATCTGTGGGTACAGCGCGTTGACCGCGGCTTCCGTGACCGGGCGCCGCGTGTCATAAAAGATTACCAAGACAACAAGGGCAGCTTCTTTGTTGCTGAAGGGCTGATACCGTTTCCAATCGGTGGTGGCTTTGCGGCGGGCAAAGACCCCAAAGAGCTCGCCACCAATCAAAACATCGGATACGAAGCAGCCCGTCCCAGCGGTTGGGACCCGGCTGAGCGGCTCAAAGATCAGGATATCGACGGGGTCGAAGGTGAAGTCTTGTATACCACACTCGGTATGTTTCTCTTTCATCTCAAAGACGCCGACCTGCAGTGGGCGTGTTTTCACGCCTATAACGATTGGATTGCCGAGTTTAGTAGTCACGCGCCGGAGCGGCTAATCGGCCTCGGGCTGATCGCCATGCAAGACGTTGAGGAAGCCGTTCGCGAGCTGCAGCGTATTGCGAAGAAAGGGCTGCGTGGGGCAATGATCAATGCCGCCTCACCAGGGGATTTGCCCTATAGCGATGCCCATTATGATTCGTTCTGGGCGGCAGCCCAAGATCTGAATCTGCCGATGAGTCTGCATATTCTGACCGGCAAGCAAAACATTCGGCTCAAAAAAGGCCGGGTAGCCTCCAATATGTCTATTATTCACGAGGTCCAAAACTCGCTGACCGACCTTATTTATAATGGCGTGTGCGAACGCTTTCCGCGGCTCAAGCTCGTCTCAGCTGAAAACGATATTGGCTGGATCGCGCATTACCTGAATCGCTTGGATATTTCGTCTGAAACTCTGAAGTATATCGATCCCACACCCAATACGCTGTTACCGAGCGAGTATTTCAAACGGCAGGTCTATGCCACATTCCAAGACGACCGGCCAGGCGTCGTGACCTATGAGTTCGCCGGTGAGAATAATCTGATGTGGGCATCAGACTTCCCGCACCGTGCCTCAACCTGGCCGCGTTCGCGCCAGGTTGTTGAACAAAATTTTGCAGGTATCCCCGCGCAAGTGAAACGGAAGATCACCTATGACAATGCGAGGCGTTTATACGGATTGTAAAACGCGCATGATGAGGGCAGGAATAACAAAATCGGAGCACTCTGCCTGAGGCCCACGATCCTCCAAACTGCATATATTTTTTTGATGCCTAGGGAGGGGGCAATTTCTCGGATCAGAGAACGTGTCGGATCGCGCTCCGCTAATCCGACCTACGGCTGTCGAAATCCGCTGAGGTCAAGTCAAAATATCTTTCTCTCGTAACGCTGCTACTTCGTCCTGACTCAAGCCCACAATCTCCATTAGGATAGCGTCCGTATCCCGGCCAAGACATGGTGCTGGCCGCTGGATTTTGCATGGCGTACGGGACATTATCCACGGCACACCCATGTGGCGACGCTTACCAACTTCCGGGTGTTCAAGTTCGACAAAATAATCCCGCGATCCAACATGCGGACTGTTGATCATGTCAATCGCATCCAGTGCGGGATAGGCAGGAATGTGCGCCTGCTGTAGCCTTTCCGTAACCTCATCTGCCGTACGCTCCTGTGTCCACGCAGTCACGGTCTCTTCGAGCGCAAGCTCATTTTCTTTACGCGCCGATAGCGAGGCAAAGCGCGCATCCGAAGCCAGCTCAGGCTGGTCCATGACTGCGCACAAGCGCTGCCATTCGGCGTCGTCTCTTACAGACAGGCTGACCCAGCGATCTTCGCCTTTACTCCGAAACACCCCGTGCGGAGCCATGTATGGATCGCGGTTACCCCGACGCTCGGGCTGGGTCTTATTCATGCTGTAGTCCATAACCGCTTCAGGCAACAGCATAATGGCGGCCTCCCATTGCGAAAGGTCAATATACTGGCCCTGCCCAGTCTTTTCTCGGTGGAGTAAGGCAGCCATAACCGCGAAAGAGGCATGCACCCCGCCATTGGGGTCGCCGTAAGAGAAACCGGCCATCATCGGCTCTCCGCCAACATAGCCTGTCAGCGAAGACAGGCCGCTTTGGGCGACCTGGGGCGGCCCGTAGGACACAAAGTCTTTCTCCGGTCCGCTGGTCCCATAACCCGGCAAGGAGACCATGATGATATCGGATTTGACCTGCTGCAACTCGTCATACCCGAGGCCCAACTTATCCATCACGCCCGAAGCAAAATTATTCATCACTATATCGCTCTTCTCGATAAGCGTCTTGGCGATAGCAATTGCTTCAGGCGCTTTAAGATCGAGCGTGATCGAACGCTTGCCCTGATTGTATTGGTTAAAATAGCCTGCCCGGTTCACTCCCGGTTCATTATCCGGCCAGGGTGGAATGAGACGCGACGGACACAACCGCTTTGCGCTCTCAATGCGAATCACATCTGCCCCCAGGTGAGCCAGCTGCAGGGAACCATACGGGCCAGCCCAAGCCCAGCAAAAATCAGCCACACGAATTCCCTCTAATGGTGGTCGGCTCATGATGATCTCCTCGTGTTATACGGCTCCCGTCTGCTGGAGTGTGGCGAGCTCTTGCTTTGTCATGCCGAGTTCGGCGTACACCTCAGCGTTATGCTGGCCAAGGCATGGGGCAGGACGACGAAGCTCCCACGGCGTTTCCGAGCAAATATACGGTGCGCCGGGATACGTCAGAGTGCCGGCTTCAGGATGACCCAAGCGAGCAAAGAAGCCTCGGGCGTTCAAGTGCTCTGAGTTGAGCAGAGAGCCCATAGTCGACACTGGAGCGAACGGAATGCGCCGAGCCTGGGCCTTGAGATACAGGTCTTGCACGGTGTAGTCCTTAACCCAGTCTTGGATGAGCAATTTGAGCGCATCCCAACTCTCCCCTCGTTTGAGACGATCTTTGAAGATCGGTTCTAGGCCCCACTCCGGATTACCCATCAGATCAACAAACGACTCCCAGTGGTGTTCTTCTACGCAGCAGATAAAAATCCAGCCGTCCTTACACTCCAGTAAGTCAAGCGGCTGGATAGGTTTATGTCCAAGTCGCGTGACAGCCACGCCGGCGTACGAGGCCATCATCGTCCCAAACTCGGAAATGCCCATGAGACATTCTTGAACAGAGAATTCAATATGTTGGCCCGTCCCATCTCGCAGTGTGGCAAACAGCGCTCCAAGCGAAGCCACCGCCGCATGCACCCCAGCGCTAAAACCGGCCTGCTGTCCAAAAGGTTTCAGCGGTGGCAGGTGATCAGTCTCCGGCCCAGCGCCGTTGAGAAAACACAGCCCGCCGGCATTCCACAGGGTCAAGTCTGAGGCCTGATAGTTCGTATGCGGCCCGTTCAAGCCAAAAGGCGCAATTGAGGTCATGACCAAGCGCGGATTGATCTGCACAAGTTGGTCATAGACCAAGCCGGCAGCAGCTATCTGTGTCGGATGGACATTGTGGATAAGCAGGTCTACGTCTTTCACTAAACGCTGGAAGACATTCTGGCCAGCGGTGTTTTCAAGGTCGAGCGTGATACCGCGCTTATTGGTATTGAGGAAAAGAAACAGGCCGCTTTTTTCGGAGTGCGGTCTTCCGCCAGGAAACGGGCCGCGTTGCCGGGCCGGGTCCCCGCCGTCCGGCGGTTCAATCTTAATAACCTCAGCTCCCATGTCGGCCATCAGCTTTGTGGCATACGAAGCCGCGACCATATCTCCACACTCAAGAATCCGAAAGCCTGATAAGGCGCTAGGCATAGCCCCTCCCTTTTCGTACTGCTGGATATATCCGGCGTAGTAAAACCGAACTCTAGTGGGCCGTTTGTGTCACGTCAAGCTTGACTCCTGTCCCAGCACTCAGTACTGAGTACGCAGTACACCGTACTCGTAGCTCAGCCATGGACCTCATTGACATTTACCTGCGCGTCGAGCGCGCAGATATTGCGCTCATCAAGTTCATTATTGAATCCTACGAAGAGTTCGGCATCGTTCGCACGATAGACCGCAAAAAGGCCATTATCGTCATCCTCGTCGTGCCGGATTTCATCGATCACACCTGGGCGGCACTCGAATCTCTGCGCGAACACATAGACTGGCACGAAGTTCCCCGCCCAAGCGTGCATGACGATTGGCTAATGGAAAAGATGCATCCTGAAGACAAGAGCGAGCTCTAGAACAACTGTCAGGCTCCACCAACTCAGTCATCCGCATTCATTCCGCACCGTCTACGGTATGGCCAAACGCACCGACTGGGTGACCGCGAGCGAGATTGCCACCTATACGTATTGTCAGGAGTCGTGGCGGCTGACCCATGGCCTGAAAACACCTCCAGGCAATATTCGTGCACTCAAGCAAGGCACGGCCAAACACGCAGCATGGCAAAAGGTGGAACGATTCACCTCAGGGATGATACGAGCCACCTGGGTGTTGGCTAGTGTAACGCTAGCATTGCTCCTTGCGCGCTTCTTCTCATTGTGAGGATCGTGGCCGGTTGTGATGGATTTCCTTCATCCGTCCATCCTGGTCTTGGCACTTGCTCGTAGATAGCGACGCAAGGCGGGTTTTGAATATGGAAAGACCATCAGCCACGATAGCGTCCGGCTATCCCCAAAGGGTATATGCTTCGAGGCAACCCGGACCGCATCCTGCAGCGCCGCAGATACTTTATCCCAGAAGAGAAGAAGTCAGGGCTGGGACTGACCGAGAGTTATCAAGCTCAGCGTATATCTCATTCTAATCGAAGAGGAGTACGGGATTCGCCCACCGTATGGATTCCTCGTCCTCGGGAACGGCAGACGCGTAAAGGTGAAAGATACGCGTAGGTTGCGGTCCTCAGTCATCGCTATTCCGGCGCGCATACGCCAAAATCGCCACTGGCTTGACGACCCACTCCCTCCGCCCTCTACTCCAGCGACATGCCAAAATTGTCGCCAACGGCAAAACTGTGGGCAGTGATTAGTGTAATGTATTAAAAGGGCACCCGCACGGGATTGCCCCTACTTACACTGCCTCTTTCTCCCGGAAACGAGCAATATCCTCCCACGAGTAACCCGCTTCCAGCAAAACCTCTTCACTATGCTGCCCCAATTCAGGCGGCGGGTTTGATGCGTCGAGCGGAGTATCACTCAACGTGATAGGTGTTCCAGCTATCCGAATTTTTCCGATCTGAGGATGGTCCATTTCCGTGATATAGCCGTTCGCCAAAGCTTGCTCGCTGTCGAGAATATCTTGATAATCCTGAACCGGTGTAGCCAGAACGTCGACACCGGTCAGAATTTCCATCCACTCAGCCGTGCTCTTGGTCGGAAAGACTTCATCCAGGAGTTGCTCGATTTTGACGCCTCGGAAGTTGCGGATCACATTGTCGCTATACTCGGGCTCAGATACAATATGTTCAATGCCCATCACTCGACAGAAGTCCGGCCAACGTTTGTCATCAACACCGGCCAAACAGATCCAGCCATCTTGAGTTTGAAAAGACCCCCATACGCCCTGCAAGAATTGATGTCCGCGGCCGGCCTTGCGCGTCTCGATCCCACTCACCGAGGTAAAGTTTATTTCCATCGGCTGCATCGCGATAACCGTACCGTAGATACACGCATCAACCTTTTGGCCCTTGCCCGTCTTCTCACGAGCATACAAAGCAGCCAGAATCCCACTCATGAGCATAAAGGCTCCGGAATGATCGGCAACCAGACTGCCACACGGTAGCGGCCGATCATCCGGCATACCGTTTTTGGCCATGATGCCGCCTGCCGCTTGGGCTAACGTGTCGCGACTCGGCCGTGTCACCCACGGTCCCTGCGGCCCCCACGATGATCCTGCCGCATAAATAAGACGCGAGTTCTGTCTTGATAGTTCTTCATATCCAAAGCCAAGTCGATCCAGCACCCCGGGCCGGTAATTACTCAGCAACACGTCGGCTGAGTAGAGCAAGCGAGACAAAATTTCTTTCGCCTCAGGTCTCTTCAAATCAAGCGTCAGGCTGCGTTTGCCACGGTTCATGGCCAAGAAATAGTGGCTGAAATCCGCGTTTTTCGCGTCCTCCCCTGCGATGAGCTTGACCACCAGAAACCGACTCAAATCTCCAACATCACGCATTTCAACTTTGATGACATCCGCGCCCATATCAGCCAGGAACAGCCCGGCGTATGGCCCCTGAATCTCCTGAGCGATTTCGATGACTTTTACTCCGTCGAGTGGTCCCGGCATACATACCCTCCTGACAACGACTTGTGCCCGCTTGTACGACAGACAGTAATAAGGGTCAAGCTGCCTCTAAAAGCGCCTATCAGGCTCGGCTATAAACGCCACATATTCTACACACACAAGAGGCGGGCTGAACGTGCCTGGACGCGAAGCCTCTCTAGCACGGTCGCGCAAGTATATTATTGCCCTTGTAAAAGGGGGGACGAATGAAGAGGATCAACGATTATCCAAGGAATCGACTGATCAGCATCCCAACAATAAGCAAGGCGCCGTACTCGAGATGAAGCTTGGCCGATTGTTCCACGATGTCTTGTAGCTCGTCTGTTTGGAACACAATCCGCACCACTGGAATGGCAAGCCGAATGGAGAGAAGAGTCAGCAACACCGGCCACGGCGCGTAGCCTAGCAGGACGAGAAGACCGGTTAGGACAAACGCTCCGTAGATTAAGAGCCCGAGTTCCCAATTGGCCGCGCGTCGGCTGATAACTGTCGCCAGCGTATTTTTGCCATGCGCCTTATCCGGCTCAATGTCCCGAATATTATTTGCCTGGAGAATAGCGGCAACCATGCAACCGACAGGGAGTGAGATCAGCAGCGGGGCAAGGGTAAAGACTTCGCGCTGAACATAATAGGCACCAATGATGATCACCGGTCCCATGAACACAAAGACCGTCGCCTCGCCAAGTGCGATATAGGCCAGAGACAGTGGATTGGCCGTATAAAAATAGCCCGCCAATACACTGCCAATGCCCAGGGCAAGAATAGGCCAGCCACACAGACCAACCAGGACCAGGCCGAATAAACTGCCAATGCAAAAAGCGGCAATCCCGCCCCAGTATACTTCGTCAGCAGTCAGCAGCCCGCGTTGGATGACCTGGCTCCCACTCTCGGACTTAATCGTATCCACCCCACTTTTGTGGTCGTAATAGTCGTTGATCAGATTGGTCCCAATATGGATAAAGAGCGAACCAAAGAGTGCCAGAGCAAAGCGCCCCCAGGAAAAGAGACCATCCATTGCCCCTAAGACCGATCCGATTAATACCGGCGTGATCGAGGCGGTGAATGAATAAGGCCGCGTAGCTTCGATCCAGATTTCGAGACGATTTGGCTCCGGACCTGCTGTCAACGTATTTCCCATGGCCGTGTTGGCGCTCCTTTCGTGCCAATTATGGACCGGCTGGGGGGACACAGTAAAGGGGGTAAAAAGCTCGTTCTCATAGTCTCTCTCGGCCTCTCTTGCCTTCTACAGCCCAAACACGCTACACCCTCTCCGAGCGGGAAAGCGTGGGGAGGGAGACAAATGAATGCCACAGACAACTAAACCAATCGGCCGTCTGGATCATGTGGGTATCGCCGTGCGCAGTATTGCTCAGGCCCGGACGTTCTTCGAGGGTATACTGGGTGCCAAGTTCCAGTTTGAGAGAGTCGAGCGCAGCGGCACCTTTCGCTTTGCAGTTTTTAACTTACAGGGGTTCACTATCGAACTCTTAGAACCCATCGCTACGGATGGATTTCTGGCCAAGTTTTTGGACAAGCGGGGTGAAGGCGTGCATCATATCACCCTTCAAACTCCAGAGCTCAAAGAAAAAGTGGCCTTGCTTGAAGACAAAGGCATCCGCGTTGTTGACAAACATCTCGATGATTCGGATTTCCGGGATGCATTCATCTCCCCCAAAAACGCCTGTGGCGTCCTCTTTCAGCTGGGCGAAACAAGACCGCCACTCGACACTGACCCCTATTGGGAACAGGGCGAAGAATAACACCTGAGCGATTTCTCCTTTTGCTCTCACTGTCTTCTCATATTTGCGCTATAGATGGATGAAGAACATTAGTGAAGCACAAACAGATCTCCACGCACCCGACAATGAACCTGAAACGCGCCCTTATTCTCACCCCACTCGTACTGATTGCGTTTTTGCTGCAGTCGTACTTTTGGGTTCCCAGCTATGAGAAGCAGTCTGTGGGCAATCCTGCCCGGCTCCAAACGTATATCGAAGGCTCCATTGCGGATGCCAAGATTCTCAATCCCATTCTGAACGCAGATGGAGCAAGCAGCCGTATCGTCGATTTTGTATTCGATGGGCTGCTCGATATGGACGAGAACCTCATTTTACGGGGGCGGCTAGCCACGGATTGGACAATCACAGAAAAAGCCTATCTTTTGACCCGTCCGCAGTTCGCATTACCCGATGACAGCCTGGCTACTGGGGCACGACTGATTGAGCTCGTCTCTCTTGCACGAGCCGATGGCAGCTTGTCCGCACTTGACGGCATGCTCCTTTCGACTCGACTGCTCCCCGCCGAGGAAAAAACCGAGACCATCACCCAGCTTGAACCAGACGAGCAGGGACAACTAAAACCAACAGCGATTGAAGTCGCGATTCGTATTCCTCAGCGCGTCGAGTTCACGTTAAACACGGTCGACCAAGATTTATTTAAGCGCCTCAGCCCGCTGCTTGGCAAAGCCTATTTCCAGGACTTCCCATACACCGATCACATCGTAGGGGAAGGCACTGATTCGCTTGAAAAAGTCCAGCCACAATTTCCCGCACTACTTCCCGTGGCAGAGCATAACCCAATTATTCTCTTTCATCTACGAACGGATGTACGCTTCCACGATGGTCATCCATTTGACGCGGGCGATGTAAAATTCACCTATGAAGCCATTATGAACCCGCGTAATATCTCGCCACGCACCTCCGACTATGAGCCCATTAAAAGCGTCGATATCCTCGATCTCTACACCGTTCAGGTGACGTATAAACGCCTATACTCACCTGCAATTAACGCTTGGACCATGGGCATTTTGCCCGAGCATTTGCTGAATGCCCAAGTCCTTGAAAAAGAAATGAGTGCACGCGGGCTTTCAGACGGCGCGCGTGCGAACTTTGGCATGCGGGACAGCGATTTTAATCGTCATCCGATCGGTGCCGGCCCGTTCCGTTTTGTCGAATGGCAAGGGGACGAATTTATCCATCTCAACCGGAATGAAGACTATTGGGAACGTATCCCTGAATATGAGAACTATTATTTTCGTGTTATCCCCGAGCCCCTGACCCAGGAGATTGAGTTTAAGAGTGGCGCCATCGACTCGTATGGAGTCCAACCGCACCAAGTCGCCCGCTACAAGCAGGATACCTCGTACCAATCTTTTTCTAGCTCCGGCTTCGGCTATTCGTATATTGGCTACAACAACCGCAATCCATTATTTGCAGATAAACGCGTCCGGCGTGCTCTTGGCATGGCCATTAATGTAGACGAAATCATCACCTATCTCTTATACGGAGAAGGCGAACAAATTACCGGCCCATATCCCCGCCAAACCGAGTGGTATAACTCCGCTATTAAACCTCTCGCGTATGACCCGGATGGGGCCCAACGGCTGCTCGAAGAAGTTGGCTGGCGGCGCAATAATGACGGCTGGTTGGAAAAAGATGGACAGCTCTTTGAGTTCAACCTAACCACGAACAACGGCAATCTCATCCGCTCCAATATTATGACGATTGCCCAGGATGCGTGGAAAAAGATTGGAGTGAAGTGTAATACCCAGGTCTTCGAGTGGGCGGTCTTTCTCAAGGATTTTATCAATACGGGCTCGTTTGATGCCGTTGTCTTAGGCTGGAGTATGGGCATTGATCCAGACCTGTATCAAATCTTCCATTCCAGTCAGGCAGGACCACAGCAGCTGAATTTTGTAGGCTATACCAGCCCGGAAGCGGATGACCTGATCGTACGTATTCGCCAAGAATATGATCACGGCCAGCAGCGTGCCTTAGCCCACCACCTGCATCACGTCATTGCCGAAGACCAGCCCTACACTTTTCTCTATGTTGGACTGGCAACACAGGTATTGGACAAGAAGATCGTCCTTGTAGAACAGGAGCAAGATGGCGACGAACGCTACGAGAAAATTTATCCAACCAAGAGCGGCAGTATCTCTTTCTACTTCAA
>CAZBUD010000066.1:11354-26980 GCA_964495015.1 uncultured Enterobacteriaceae bacterium
TTCAACAAATGGCGCAAACTCGACAGATTGGAACTGACACCAGACCCCTAATACACCTGACTGCAACCGGCCAATAACACCCATGTGGACTTTTCTTTTTCGTGCAATTCTTCAGCGCCTCGTCTTATTGGTGGTTATTTCGATTATCGCCTTCTCTATTGTCCACCTCGCCCCCGGAGAACCGAGTGAAGTCGACCCTAACAACCCACGTATGAAGCCTGAGGATATCGCCCGTATCCGTGCTGCCTTTCACTTAGACGAACCGCTCTATTTACAGTACACATATTGGCTGCGTGACCTAGCGACCGGGGAGCTCAAATCCTTTAAGGATAGCCAACCCGTTCTCCCAAAGATCTGGCAACGTTTTCTCAATTCTCTGCCACTCTTTATCTGTGCCACATTGATCGTCTGGAGCTTATCCTTTCCGACTGGTATTCAAGCCGCGATCCAACGTGGATCTCCTTTCGACCGCACAACCACGTTTGTCGCGTACGCCCTGATCTCCATTCCCGGGTTTTTCCTTTCCTATCTCCTCATCGAATGGGTTGTAGATGTATTCAACGTGCCCGTTATTGGTATGCGCACCTTCGGCATGGAAAACGCTAAGCCAGCCTTTCGCTGGATGGACCGACTGTGGCATCTTGTCGTTCCCTCCTTGATGTCGGCAATGGCCGGTATTGCCATCCTGTCGCGTTATGTCCGCTCCCAAATGCTTGAAGTCGTACGCCAAGATTATGTCCGCACTGCACGCGCAAAGGGTCTCACAGAAGATGCCGTGATCTACCGGCATGCCTTGCGCAATGCATTATTGCCGTTTGTTACGATGTTCGGATTTTTGCTGCCTGGATTGATTGGCGGATCAGTGATCTTTGAACAGATCTTCGCCTGGCCAGGATTAGGCCGTCTCGGCTACGAAGCTATTCTGGCCCGCGATTTTCCTGTCATTCTGACAATCAACTTTGTGGCCGCGACGCTCACCTTGGTCGGCACTTTGGTTTCGGACGTTCTGTACGCGGTTGTCGATCCTCGGATTCGGTTGCAATAAACATGGCTGAACTCACCCACACGGCTACTTTCGCCGCAGAGACCGAACTTCCACAACCGGAAACACCGCTCCAGGAAGCATGGCGAATCTTCCAGAAGGATCGGCTAGCCCTCAGCGGTTTGCTCATCCTGGGCCTGCTTGTGGCCATGGCCGTTGCAGGAAAAGTATTAACTGAGTGGATTGTTATTTTCGATCCGGCAACGGTGCGCCTACCGGATAAATTTCTGCCACCTTTTTCGGCGGTTTCTGCGAATCTCATTCTTAGTCTGGACCAACCCCTCTTTGGCATGTATCTGCTCGGCACGGACGAACTGGGCCGGGACGTGTTTGCGCGCATGCTGCAGGGATCGTTTGTGTCATTATCGATTGGATTTATTGCCGTCGGTATTTCAGTCACGATTGGGATTATCCTGGGTGGCCTGTCCGGCTTCTATGGCAATGTCAAGCTCGGCTTTATCTCGGTCGATACGCTCATCATGCGATTTACCGACATAATGCTGTGCTTTCCGACGTTCTTTCTTATTCTGACCGTCGTCGCGCTGCTTCCACCCAGCATCTACAACATCATGATTGTGATTGGTCTGACCAGCTGGATGGCGACGGCACGTTTTGTACGCGCCGAGTTCTTAGCGCTGCGCGAACAGGATTTTGTAGTTGCCGCCCAAGCCCTGGGCTTACCCGAGATCCGCATCATCTTTCGGCATATGGTCCCCAATGCCATTGCTCCGGTGTTAGTGTCGGCCACCATTGGCGTGGCTGGTGCCATCCTGACCGAGTCCGGCCTCAGCTTCTTAGGCTTTGGTGTTCAGCCGCCTGATGCCACCTGGGGCAATATTCTCGCCAACGGGAGGGGCTTTATATTCGATGCTCCCTGGTTATTTTTCATCCCAGGAGTTGCAATTTTTGTCGTCGTGCTGGCGTTTAACCTCGTCGGCGAGGGCCTGCGCGAGGCCATGAATCCTCGACTTCGGAGTCGGTAAATGGCGAATCCGCTGCTCAGCATTAACGATCTGCATGTCTCGTTTTTCACAGACAAAGGCGAAGTCAAAGCCGTTCGTGGCATCGACCTAGAGATTCAAGCGGGCCAAACACTGGCTTTGGTCGGCGAGTCGGGCTCTGGGAAATCCGTTACCGCACTTTCGATCATGCGGCTTATTGAGCCCCCAGGCCGCATTGTAAAAGGGAGCATAACGTATCAAGGCCGAGACCTCGCTACGTCACCTGAAGCGGAGTTACAGTCTATTCGCGGAAAATCCATTGGCATGATTTTCCAAGAGCCCATGACTTCGCTGAATCCGGTCTTTACGATAGGCAATCAGATCGGTGAAGTGCTCCAGCTGCATCAGGGTCTTGCTGAGCATGAGGCGCAACAGGAAGTGCTGCGCCTGCTTGAAACCGTAGGTATCGCGTCGCCTGCCCAACGGCTCAAACAATATCCACACGAACTTTCAGGCGGCATGAAACAGCGCGTGATGATCGCCATGGCGCTGGCCTGTCGTCCGGATTTATTAATCGCGGATGAGCCAACCACAGCCCTGGATGTGACCATCCAGGCCCAGATCCTCGACCTCCTGAAACGCCTTCAGAACGAGATGGGCATGGCCATTCTGCTCATTACTCATAATCTCGGCGTCGTCGCCCAGTTCGCCCAGGATGTCGCAGTCATGTACGCAGGAAAGATCGTTGAACACACCGACGTGCAGACGCTCTTCCGGTATCCCCTGCACCCATACACCAATGCCTTGCTCCGGGCCTTGCCGCTTCGGGGCCATCGAGCTGAGCGGCTTGCCGCGATCAAGGGCAGCGTCCCTTCGCCACTGCAGTATCCCCCCGGCTGTGCCTTTTCTGCACGCTGTCCGGAGAGACTCGATTTCTGCGCTGAGAAACAACCGACCCTGATTGCAGTTGAATCGGGCCATGCAGCAGCATGCTGGTTGCGTGAGAAAACAGGGGCTGGAGTTAGGGACGAGGGGTTGGCCAGTAAAAATCCAGAGGAATATTAGAGATGGCAGCCCATTCAGACCCCCGTCCCCCATCCCCCAACATCCGACCCCCATTACTGGAAATCCGCAATCTCAAAAAATATTACCCTGTCCGCAGCGGCGTCTTCTCCCGTGTCTCGGCCTGGGTCAAAGCGGTCGATGACGTGTCCTTTACCATTCAGCCCCAAGAGACATTCGGTCTTGTAGGAGAGTCAGGCTGCGGCAAGACGACGGTGGGCCGAACGTTGCTGGGTTTGATCGAACCAACTGCTGGAGGGGTATTTTTTGACGGTCAGGACTTTTGTCAGCTCAACGCAGCCCAGGTCCGCAGCATTCGCCGGCGGATGCAGATAATCTTCCAAGATCCGTATAGCTCGCTGAATCCTCGTATGACAGTCGGTGCGATTATTGGGGAAGCGCTCAAAGTGCACAATCTCGCTCAGGGAGCAGAGCTTACCCGACAGGTCAACAGCCTCTTAGAGCGAGTAGGGCTATCGCCAACCTACCATTCACGCTACCCACACGAATTTTCAGGCGGCCAGCGCCAGCGTATCGGTATTGCGCGGGCTTTAGCCCTGAGTCCTCAGTTTATTGTATGTGACGAGCCGGTTTCTGCCCTTGATGTTTCTATCCAGGCCCAGATCCTCAATCTGCTCCAGGATCTGCAACAAAACCTGGGACTGTCCTATTTATTTATCTCCCACGATCTGAACGTGGTGGAGCATATCGCCGACCGGGTGGCCGTCATGTATCTGGGCAAGTTGGTTGAAGTGGCTCCGGTTGACGAGCTATTTCGCAGTCCCCAGCATCCTTACACGCTTGCGCTGATGTCCGCTAATCCTATCCCCGATCCCACTATACGGACCGAGCGCACAGTGCTGACCGGCGATGTGCCCTCAGCCCTGAATTCCCCAACTGGCTGTGCGTTCCATACGCGTTGTCCACGTGTGATGGAGCACTGCAAAACCACACCCCCGCCCCGTGTCCAAAGCGGACACGGCGAAGGCAAACACCTGGTATGGTGTCACTTATATGGAGAAGAGACAACCGAGTAGAGCGTTGTTGGCCGCTGACGTTCCGTCAACCGGACCTATGGTCTACGCACCACGTGCATGATGTGCACCGCGCACATCATGCACATTGGGCGAGTTACTTCCCTTTCTTTTCTTCCTCTTTATCTGATTCTCTACTGCGGCGCGTAATGACTTGGTCGATCACTCCGTAATCCATCGCCTGCTTCGCAGACAGGAACATATCGCGGTCCGTGTCTTTTTCGATTTTCTTCATCGTCTGCCCAGTATGTGTGACAAGGATGCCGTTCAGTTCTTCCCGAATGCGTAGCACTTCCTTGGCATGGATATCGATGTCGGTCGCTTGGCCCTGTACGCCACCGAGCGGTTGGTGCATCATAATGCGGGCGTGCGGCAGCGCAAATCGTTTGCCTTTCGTTCCTGCCGCCAGAAGAACCGCGCCCATGCTCGAGGCTTGCCCCATGCATAATGTGGACACATCAGGCTTGACGTATTGCATGGTGTCATAAATCGCCAGCCCAGCGGTAACGGACCCACCTGGCGAGTTGATGTAGTGGTGGACATCTTTGTCCGGGTCTTCGGATTCCAGGAAAAGGAGTTGGGCTGCAATCACATCGGCAACGGCGTCGCTGACCTCTGAGCCAAGAAACACAATGCGGTCTTTGAGTAGCCGGGAATAAATATCGTAGGATCGTTCACCGCGACCCGTTTGTTCAATAACGTAAGGAACAAAATTCATAACACACTCATCCTAATCGTTTATGTTTTATCAGAGCAACTTCACTTGATCGATCCACTCTTTTGTACGTATATAACGAATCGCTGCAAGGGCGGCGGTGGCGCCATCACCCGCCGCAGACACTAGCTGTCGTGAGGAATCTCCACGAACATCCCCAGCTGCTAGGATGCCCGGCATCGAGGTACGCATCCACAGATCAGTAACAATCTGCCCCTTCTCATTGAGAGAAACAAGGTCACCCAGGAACTGGGCATTGGCAGTTAGACCAATATAGAGAAATACTCCTGCCACATCCATCGACGAGGATAAACCGGTGTTCACATCTGCAATCTGTATCCGATTGACCCCAGTATCTCCCTCAATTGCCTGGACAGTCGTATTCCAACAAAAAGAGAGCTTTTCGTTTGCGTGGGCACGTTCTTGCAGCAGGCGACACGAACGCAGAGCATCACGACGATGGATAATCATCACCTGCGATGCATACTGGGTCAGATGGATGCCCTCATCTACAGCCGCATCCCCGCCACCCACGACGGCAACCGGCTGGTCCATAAAAAACGCGCCATCACATGCCGCGCAGTGCGACACGCCTTTTCCAAAAAACTCCTTTTCGCCAGGAATGCCAAGAGTTGCGAAACTCGATCCAGTCGCAATGATCAGCGCCTTAGTCTGGAATTCACCGCTATCAGTTTGAATGACTGTCAGATCACCGTCTCGTTGTACGGCGCTGACCTCAGTGAGTTGCATCTCCAGCCCATGGTTGGTTGCCTGCTGTTGAAGCAGCGGCCCAAGGGTGTATCCAGCCACTCCATCCGGGAAACCCGGATAGTTTTCAATGTGTTCACAATTAAGCACCTGGCCCCCAGCAGCAAAGCGTTCGAGCAGCAGCACTCGGCAGCGGTCACGGGCCACGTATAGACCAGCAGTAAATCCTGCCGCTCCACCGCCAATGATAATAATGTCGTACGGTTCTGGCATAAATTTTCCCTCTGTTCGGACGAGGTGAAAGGTATCATAGCTGAGCGTGCGGGATTGCTCGACCGCACTAAATTTGCCATATGAAAGGCATGCCTGTATGGGACCGTTTTCGGCGCGCAGTCGCGCATGCCTTTGCCATTGGTCCCATGTCATCCGAACTCTCCGCGCACGATAGACTTTTTCTTGAAAAAATAGCGGGTGCGATTGTCGCCCACAGACTTGATACACCAGCAGTCATGTTGCTTGAATCTAGCGAACCACTTCATTTCCTCAGTAGCCAAGCCATTCACGGATTAAGGCCTTTTCTTGACCTGATGTGTGCTCCACAAGAGATCGAGCGCTTGGTTCATATGCTAGAGCGAAGAGACGGTATTCAGCAGCTCGTTCGGCTCATTCAGGAGAAGCGAGAATCACTCGTTCTGCAGACTGACTCGTCCTTTATCGTATGAATCCCTACATGGATCCTCAAATAAATCCGCAGGATCTGCGCGTCATTCTCGCCACGGATTGTGGCAGCACCACAACTAAGGCCATCCTCGTCCAATTCCAAAACGGCGAGTATCGGCAGACGCACCGGGGTGAAGCTCCGACTACGGTTGAAGCCCCGTTTGAAGACGTGACGCGTGGCGTACTGAATGCCATTCAAGAGGTAGAAGAATTGTCCGGACGAACCATTTTGGATGGAGAGCAAATTCTTACGCCAGCCAACGATTCGATGGGAGTCGATATCTATATTTCGACCAGTAGCGCCGGAGGCGGATTGCAGATGGTCGTGACAGGTGTCGTGCAGTCCATGTCAGCGGAAAGCGCTCAACGCTGCGCCCTGGGAGCCGGGGCAATTGTTATGGACGTTCTGGCAACCAACGATGGTCGTCCGAGCCATGAAAAAATCGAACGTATCCGCCACCTTCGTCCGGATATGATCCTATTCGCAGGCGGAACAAACGGCGGGACGGTCTCTCATGTAGTTGAGGTCGCCGAGTATATCGCCGCCGCCGACCCTAAGCCTCGCCTTGGCATCGATTATAAACTCCCAGTAATTTATGCCGGCAATGTCGAGGCACAGTCCCAGGTCGAGGAGATTTTGGGAGAGCAAGTCGAACTCTCAATTACCGAGAATATTCGTCCGGTGCTTGAGCGGGAGAACCTCATGCCGGCACGACATAAAAGCCACGACCTATTCCTGGAACACGTTATAGCCCAAGCACCCGGCTATAAAAAGCTCATGGCATGGACCGGTGCCCCCATTATTCCGACGCCGGCGGCGGTTGGTATGCTGATCGAAACCGTTGCCCGGCGCGAAGGTTTGAACGTGATCGGCGTTGATATTGGTGGGGCTACGACGGATGTCTTCTCGGTGTTTGACGGGGTTTTTAATCGAACTGTGAGTGCCAATCTTGGTATGAGCTATAGCGTGGCCAATGTGGTTGCCGAAGCGGGCTTAGAGAACATCCAACGCTGGCTGCCCTTCGCCTATAAGGAATCGCAGCTCCGCAATCAGATCAAAAATAAGATGATTCGCCCGACGACTATCCCCCAGACGGTTGAGGATCTTCATATTGAGCAGGCTATTGCCCGCGAAGCCCTGCGCCTCGCACTGGATCAGCACAAACAGTTGGCCGTGGGATTAAAAGGGGTACAGCAAGAGCGCTCGGTGTCTGACGCGTTTGAGCAGGTCGGTTCAGGGCAGAGTCTGATCGACATGTTTGCCCTCAATCTCATTATCGGGAGTGGCGGCGTCCTGTCCCACGCGCCCCGCCGGGCCCAGGCTATGCAGATGCTTACCGACGCTTATGCGCCGCTCGGCATGACCCAGATCGCCGTTGACAGCATCTTTATGATGCCGCATCTGGGGGTGCTGTCGACTATTCATGAACAGGCGGCCAGCGAGGTTTTCAACAAAGACTGTTTGATTCCACTCGGCGCTTGTATCGCCCCGACTGGCGTTGGGAATCACGGCGAGCCGTGTTTTTCATATATCCTCCAACTCCCTGATGGAACCACTCAAGAAGAAGAACTCTCTTACGGAAGTCTGCGTCTTATTCCTCTAGCGGCGGACCAGCGAACTCATATTGAGTTAATCCCAACCCGAAAATTTGACTTTGGCGTCGGCCGAGGGAAGACTCTTACGGGAGTGGTGACCGGCGGGGAGGTTGGCCTTTTGCTCGATACTCGCGGCCGTCCGCTTTCTCTCTCCACATATGAGGCGGCGCGCATGCAACAGGTCCAGGAGGTGAACAACGCTGTGGATATGTATGCAAAAGAAATGGCTGAGAGCTAGAAACCCACCACTGAAATCATTCTGAAATTATGGCCCACGCATACACTCCAGGCTTGTGTGTCACACCTGACTCAACCATTCGGAAACAGCGCCTCCTGCCACTTCCAGGAGAGGTCATAGTGTCCGCAGGGGACGTCGTCTGCGCACCCTCTGTTGTGGCCCGGGCCGAATTACCCGGACGCGTATACCCCATCAACATCGCTAACCGGCTGAATATCTCACCGAGCAACGTGTCTTCTTACATGCTTGCTCACGAAGGAGACATTGTCATACAGGGACAGCCGATTGCTGAGAATCAGCCTTGGCTCAAGTTGTTCCAAACCCAAATCAACGCACCAGTCACGGGTACTATCGAGACCGTCTCCCACCGAACTGGACAGGTGTTCATACGCGAACCGCCACAGGAACTTGAACTTCGGGCGTATGTTGACGGTTGGATCACCGACGTCATGCCCAAACAAGGCGTCATTGTTGAGTCACGCGGCGCACTGATTCAGGGTATTTGTGGCGTTGGTGGAGAAACACACGGACCGATTGCCCTCGCTGTCCAAGACCCTCAGGAGACACTCAGACCTGAACATTTAATCCCGGATCAGCATGGCTGCATTGTTATTGGGGGTGCCTTCGCTGAGCAAGCAGCCTTTTTACGCGCACGAGAGCTTGGCATACGTGCACTCGTCGTTGGCGGAGTCGATGATGCTGACCTCAAAGCACTGCTCGGGTGCGACCTGGGAGTGGCAATAACCGGGACCGAGCAAATCGGCTTTACTCTGATTCTTACCGAAGGCTTTGGCCATATTCCTATGGCGAAACACACGTTTGAACTTCTTGCTGCACACATAGGGCAGCAGGCTTCGTGTAGTGGTGCGACGCAGATTCGAGCTGGGGTGATTCGTCCAGAAATCGTGATTCCGAGACGCGGATCTGAAGAGACATCCGACACAGTACCCACACCTAACGGAACTGTAACAACCGCAAATGGTATTCAGATTGGGGATCTCGTCCGCATCACTCGTGCGCCATACTTTGGCATCTTCGCACGGGTGAAAGCGCTTCCCCCTGAGTTGCAACGTATTGCGACGGAGAGTGTTGTCCGTGTTCTAGTCGCGACCTTACCAAATGGCCACGAGATCACCATTCCTCGGGCGAATGTGGAGATGATTGACGGCTAGCAACATGGGACTGATGGGACGAGTGGGAGTAGGGATGAGGGATTGGCGTGTGGCCTCTCGAGCAGAGAATACTCCAGAAAAAACACGCCAATTCTCCCACTGGTGGGTCCAAATCATCATTACGTTTTGTGTTATTTCCTTTCCCTGCCGTAGTTTCGCACTGGACGCTATAGTCGTTCTCACAGTTGAAGCTGAAGCCTTCGATATGCCAGGCGACGGAGGAGGCAGTATTGGCTTACGCTGGGACGGACTCTTTGAAGAGACGGCGGACGCACGCTACCAAATTTTCCTCAGCGACCGGGCCGAGGGCGAGTTTCACCAGATCGCAACGTTTCTCGCAAAGACCCATTATGAAAAAGATCGCCAGGTTCCTTGGTGGCTCATTTGGGCACAACGGCCACACTCCCATTTTTTTCAAATCAGCACTTATGCGGAGGAAGCATTGGTTGATGGAACTGAATATTTCCTTAAAGTTGTCGGCCTAGCTGGGAAAACACGCATTGAGAGTCTTGTCCTGTCCGCAACTCCACAACCAAACTGGTTTCATTGGGCTAAGCTCAACAACTTTCTTTTCATGCTCGCGTTCAGCGCGGGCGTGCTGCTCTCTATACGTCATGCGCGAACCCATCCGAACATCTTTCTGCGACGCATTCCCGGCATCGACGCAGTAGAAGAAGCGGTCGGGCGTGCGACCGAAATGGGCCGTCCTATCCTGTATCTCACAGGAAGTGGAGAGTTGACCGGAAGCGGTGATGCATCCAATCTCTCGACTATTGCCGCCACGGTCATCCTGGGCGAAGTCGCCAAGCGCGCGGCTGTGTACGGCACAGCAATAAAGGTCCCGCATCGATCCGCCATTGTGATGGCTATTTCGCAGGAAATAGTCAGGGAAGCCTATCTCACGGCCGGACGGCCAGACGCCTATTCCGATGACATAAATTTCTTTATTGCCGCAGACCAATTCGCCTACACCGCAGCAGTTGACGGTATCATGCTGCGCGAGCGACCGGCAGCCAACTTTTTTATTGGCTATTATTATGCCGAGTCGCTCCTCCTGGCTGAGACCGGTGTGGCAACCGGTGCGATTCAGATTGCGGGCACGGATGCTGAGCATCAGCTGCCTTTTTTTATCACCAGCTGCGATTACACCCTAATAGGCGAAGAGCTCTACGCCGCCAGCGCGTATCTCTCACGCGACCCGGCCCTGGTCGGCACGCTACGTGGGCAAGACTTGGGCAAAGGCTTCCTACTCGTCGGTCTGGTCTTGGGAACACTGCTCATCACGGTCGGCACTCTCTTTGACCTGCCAGTTTTTGAGAGGACCTTTCAGGTATTTTACGATTTTCGCTAGGAGGAAGCTGTGCTGTTCTGGCAACGGACACTGCCTGTTCTCATTACCTTTGTCTTTGGGGTCACCCTTGTCCTCCAGTATTATATACCCCATCCGGCCTCCGAAGGTTTTCTGCAAGAGATGTCGGTCTGGAATCAAATTATCGCGGGATTTGCCATTGTACTCGGTGTGGGGAGTCTGCTTTCCGCCCATTACCTCAAAATCAAACACCAAGAATCGGGTTGGGGCTATAGTGGGGTGCTGTTCATGTCTATGTTCGTCATGTTCGGCGCAGGACTGTGGGCAGAGGGCAAAGCCGAGGGCACCGTCTTTGGCTGGTTATACGACTATGTTCTCGTGGCGCTTCAGGGCACGATGTTTTCACTCCTGGCTTTTTTTGTTGCGTCCGCGGCCTACCGTGCTTTTCGTGCTCGGTCGCTTGAGGCGACGATCCTGCTCGGTGCGGCCGTCATCGTTATGGCCGGCCGTGTACCTCTTGGTGAGTACCTGCTACCCGGTATTGGCCAGATTTCCGATTGGATCATGAGCGTGCCGAACACGGCGGCGCAGCGCGGCATTCTCATTGGCGTGAGCTTAGGTGGTATCGCGATATCTATCAAAATTATTTTCGGTATTGAGCGCGCCTATCTCGGTGGGGGACAAAACGATAGTGCGTGAGTTTGCCCTCCATATGCTGCAATTGGATCGACGCATCATCTTTGTGCTGATGGGCATAGTCACCTTAATCCCTTTGCTCTACCCAGTCGGTCTTCCGGTGCGCGTCTCGTCCGAGGCACACAAGGTCTACGAGACGCTTGAAAATTTGCCCGAACGGTCCGTACTCCTGCTGTCTTTAGATTTTGATCCCGCCTCAAAGCCGGAACTCTACCCCATGACCGTTTCCCTGCTGCAACATGCTTTTCAAAGGAATCTTCGTATTGTCACTCTGACCTTGTGGCCTGCCGGCACCAGTATGGCGGAATCCGTAGTCAGCCAACTCGCCCGAGAAGCCGGCAAAGAAGACGGCACAGACTACGTTTTCCTCGGGTATGGTCCTGGGGAGGCCAATGCCATTATCGGTATGGGTCAGAGCTTGTCGGCAGCGTTTCCAACGGATTATGCGGGAAACGCTACTGCGGAACTGCCGGTCCTCAAAGGCGTAAGGAGCTTACGCGATATCGATTATGCGATCAGTCTGAGCGCCGGCTTCCCCGGTCTCGACACCTGGTACGTGTACGGCAAGGAAAAATACGGCTTTGAACTGGGCGGCGGGTGTACTGCGGTCAGTGCTCCCAAATTCTACCCTTTACTTCAGACCGGGCAAATTAATGGCCTCCTAGGCGGCTTACGAGGGGCAGCCGAATACGAAACGCTCCTCCATCAGGCGGGGAAAGCCACAGCTGGCATGGACGCTCAGTCAGCCATGCATTTTCTCATTATTGGCTTGATCATAGTCTGCAATGTCTTTTACCTACTCAGCCGGCAGCCACGAGGAAGGCTATGAGTCCGGAAACCGTGCTCGGTGCGTGGGTTGCCACAGGCGTGAGCCTGTTCATCTATTCGTTTCTGTATAAAGACAACCCGTTCTTTAAGCTGGGAGAACATATTTTTGTCGGAGCTTCGGTCGGCTATCTGCTGGTCATCACCTACCACGAGGTCATGCTCAAAAAACTCTACCTGCCCCTGATCGAGCAACACGAGTGGCGGCTGGTGATTCCGCTCGTTCTCGGTCTACTCCTGCTGGCGCGGCTCCTGCCACGCCTGGCTTGGACCAGTCGAATTACGTTTGCCTTTATTCTCGGGGTGAGTTCCGGCGTCGCAATTCCACGCCAGCTATCATCGTTCATTCTGCAGCAGGTCCAAGGCACCCTGAAACCGCTTGTGACGATCAGTCCGGCAGGGGCAGTTGAGTTTGGTCTGGCAGAGTTCAACACCGTCCTCATTCTCGTAGGGGTAGTGAGTGTCCTGGTTTATTTCTTCTTCTCGATTGAACACACTGGCAACGTCCGCCGCGTCGCACGGGTCGGTATTTATTTCTTAATGATTTCGTTCGGCGCCGCCTTCGGCTATACGGTCATGGCCCGCATGTCGCTACTCATAGGTCGCTTTGATGAGCTGGTCTTGTATGCGACGCCGGAGTATGGCTATGCGACGGTTGTGTTGCTCATCGCGCTCGTTGCGGGATTAGTATGGTGGGAGAAGCGGACTGTTTAGAATGAACCGAAGAAGCCAAACGATGGGCGGCTTCCAAGACGCCCCACAGCAGAGTCAACTCCAGCCGGTCAGAAGCGCGACCGTCTCTCTCAAGCTACTCTGTGGCTTCCTCAGGCTTTTCAGCCGCCTTGGCTTTCTCGGCCAGGGCAATGACCTGTCCAGTCGCACCAACCTCCGGAATTTGGAGCCGGGTTCCTTTGATTCTCGCCGCTTTTCCAGACAGCTCGCGTAAATAGTACAGCTTGGCGCGGCGGACTTTTCCGCGGGCAACAATTTCAATCTTCTCGATACGAGGAGAGTGGACGGGGAAAATCCGCTCAACCCCTACCCCGTACGAAATTTTTCGTACGGTGAAAGTCGCTCGGTTACCTTTGCCGTTCGACCGGCTGATAACCGCTCCCTCAAAGACTTGCACCCGTTCCTTCTCACCCTCAATGATCTTGGCATGGACGCGAACAGTATCACCGGCTTTAAAGTCAGGAATATCTATTTTCTGATGTTTTGCTTCAATTGCAGCAATCAGGTTGCTCATGATGGCGCTCTCCCATGCGATCACTATGTACTTTTTGCAGTCAGCACAAAAGGTAGAGCGTACTAAGCGCTACCTCACTTCGGACAGATGAGGTCCAGTTCTGCTATTGCCGTGCATTTGCTGAGTGCCGATGGCCGAGAACTGACTGCTTCTCTTCTATTACCGTGCCCCTAACAGGCGGTCAAGCAGGAGTTTCAAGAGACGAACGAGCAGGAACCCCAAGCAGACGGTCGAGCAGTATAGCGACGGCAGCGCGAACAGAGAGATGGTTATACGCTCCCGTCCCTTGGATTGGCTCCAGTATTGCCTCTGTCTGCGCGAATACCTCCTCCGTCAGTCCCCAGCCTGTCCCAAAAAGTAAGAGTACAGGCCGGCCGTTCTGCTCAATGCTGCTGCGTACTGCGGAAAAGGTAACACGATTATCCCCACCTCGGGCGGACGTCGCAATCACGCGCGGTTGTTCACGTGTCTCCTGAACTATGGATTCAAGGACTCCGTCGAGAGTCTCAGCCAGAGACACCGTCGCCAACGCGTCTTTGCGGGTTTTATTATACACACTGCCATATCCGTATTGCCAATGATTGAGAATCTTTTCTGCTAAGGCATGTAGGGTCCGCACCGGGTTTACAACAAAATAGCGTTTGACTCCATACGTGAGCGCAGATCGCGCAATATCATGAATGTCTATATTAGTAATCGAAGTGGTCACGACTTTGTGCTGTTTGTCGTACACCGGATGGTGAATAAGCGCGATATAGACGTCAGCCATAATGCATGATGCAAGATATTGATGAGAAAGATAAGAAGATAAACAGCAATGCGGACTGAGTTATGAACTCGGAGCAGGCCTATGCGCTCAGTCGTCCCGTCTGAGTTGATCCAACCAGCGTTTTTCTTCCCGACCAAGGGGGGCTTTGGCTAACAGGTCAGGCCGACGTTTTCGGGTGCGCAGTAGAGCCTGTTTCCGTCGCCAATCTGCAATCTTACCGTGATGCCCCGATAAGAGCACGTGCGGAACCCGCATGCCACGGAATTCTTCTGGTTGCGTATACTGTGGATACTCAAGAAGGCCGGCACTAAAAGATTCGTCTTGGGTTGACTCGCTGCTGCTCACCACACCAGGCACGAGCCGGGCAACTGCATCGATTAGCACCAGCGCGGCGGCCTCGCCACCACTGATAATATAGTCGCCGATTGAAATCTCCTCATCGACGAAGGTCCGGATACGCTCATCGACACCCTCGTATCGCCCGCATACAAGTATAAGCGCCTCATATCGCAGCAAATCGGCTACCTTAGCCTGAGAGAGGGGTACGCCCTGAGGAGACAACAAAATCCGTCTTGCATGCGGTACAGGACGGGCCACCGCTTCCAGTGCGCCAACAACAGGTCCAGGGCTCATCAGCATGCCCCATCCTCCGCCATACGGCGTATCATCCGTCGAGCGGTGTTTTCCGGGTGCATAATCCCGCAGATTGTGCACGTGAAACGAAAGAATTTTCTTGTCCTGAGCCTTTTTCAACAAGCTGGTAGAAAGCGGGGAGGGAAACCACTCAGGAAAAATCGTGATGATATGAAAATGCATCTGCTCGCGGTTATTCGAGTAACCCTTCGGGTGGGGCAATAATCACCTGTCGGTGTTCGATGTCGATAGTCTGAACAATGTCCTCTACAACAGGAATCAAATATTCCTTTTTTCCGTCGTGTACGACCCACACATCATGCCCCCCATTGGAGAAGACCTGGGTAATGGTCCCGACCGTCTCATCAGCTGTGGTCCGGACAGGAAGGCCGATGACTTGGTAATGATAGAACTCTCCTTCCTGAAGCGGCGGTAATATCTCTTCTGCTACGAGAAGGACAGAATCGCGCAGTGTTTCCGCATGATCACGTGAGTCTATGCCTTTAAATTTCAGAAGCAGAAAAGAGGCGTGTGGTCTGACTTGTGCAATCTCAAACGCCTGGTCCGCCTGGTCTTTCTTTCGGAGCGTGACCGTAAGGCCAGACCGCAATGTCGGACATGGAGAAGCGTAGGGGAGGAAGCGAGTCTCACCCCGCACACCGTGCGTATTGACCACACGACCAAGTTCGATCAACCCGGCCGCGGTTTGCGCGTCACTTATCTTCGACGATCTCGAGGACAACTTTTCGGTTTGTCCGAGAAGCCGCCGCATTGATCAAGGTGCGGATAGACTTCGCCGTACGCCCTTGTTTACCAATAATGCGGCCAAGATCGTCTTTCGCAACGCGAAGCTCAAGGATTGCCGCCGTTTCACCTTGGATTTCTGAGACTTCGACTTCATCCGGGTTGTTCACCAGGGC